>CAWIHA010000025.1:0-194670 GCA_963835855.1 Bryobacterales bacterium
CTGGAATAGAGAAAAGCAGCGAGGAGCGAGTACTAGCTTGTGTTGTGAAGGTGAGACCCCGGCCGGCGAGAAAGCTTCGACCCATGCCCATTTCTCCGCATTCTCGGCGATCCGCAAAGCGCAAGAGTTGCTGTTGGAGCATTTCGGGCCAACGCCGCTGATTAAGGCGAAAACCTTGGGTAGCGCGGGCGCTCAGGTTTACCTAAAGAACGAAACCGTACTTCCAACGGGCTCCTTCAAGCCGCGTGGCGCGCTGTTCGCCCTCGCCAGCAACTTGAAACGCCGCCGCATCGAAGAAGTGATCGCTTGCAGCACCGGCAATCATGGCGCCGGGGTCGCGTTTGCCGCGAAAGCTCTGGGTGTGCCTGCCATTGTTTTCCTGCCGGAGCATCCAGTTCCGTTGAAACGCAAAAACATCGAGCAACTCGGTGCGCGGATCGTGGATACGGGCAGCCCCGACCTTGCCGGCGCATTACAACATGCGAACGAGTCGCGCAGCGCCCCGGCGTCTATTTCTTGAATGATGCCACCGATCCCGATCTTCCCGCGGGCACGGCGACCATTGCCATGGAGCTCCTGGAGCAGTTCCCGGCGATGACTACCGTGATTGTGCCGATGGAGACACGGCGCTGATCCGTGGATCGGCGCGGCATTGAGCGCGCGCCCTTCCGTGAGAGTCGTGGCGTGCAAGCCGAACGCGCGCCTTCTTATTATTTGTCCTGGCAACAGGGCAAGGCGGTGCAGACCGACACGTGCGATACGTGCGCCGATGGATTGGCGACACGCACGCCGGATGAGGCCAATGTGGCGAGCATCCGCGAGGTTGTGGACGAGGTGCTGCTGGTCAAAGAGGAAGAAATGCTCGAGCCATCCGGCGACTGCGCCGGGACGAGGGACTTTTGGCGGAGCCCGCGGCGCCGCCGCTGTGGCAGCGTATCTAAGCAGCGGACCTCGCGCGGGGCAAACAGCTTTGCTCGTCACCGGGCGCAATATTTCCGAGGCCGTGCGGCAGCAGGCGGGAATTGCCGTGAGTTGATTGTAAATGCAAGAAGAAAAAGCAGAAAACTCGTGAACCGGCAGCGCTAGTACGTCTAGGATGTTTCTCCCTCTAGGCAAGCAGAGCAATTCAGGATAGAGTTTGATTCCCGCGGTGGAAGTCCCCACCAAATCGCGACTGGTTTGACACGAACCGGTGCAGGAGGTGCGCAATGCCCAGATTGGCGCACTACATGGCTCAGTACGATCACGAACATGGTTCCCCATGGAATAAGTTGCTCCATGGCATTGGGATCCCGCTGATTTTTGCGGGGATTATTCTCCTGGTGCTATTGAGGTGGCGCTGGGGAGTATCGTGCTTCGTGGGCGGTTGGGTTCTCCTGTTCGTAGGCCATCGGGTCGAGGGCAATAACCCGGCGTTTTTCCAGGGACCCATCTATTTGCTGGTGGGGCCAATCTGGGTCGCCAAGGAAATATGGACGTTTCTGAGCGGGGCACAGCGAGGACAGGAGCAGGATGTCCTGCCCCCAAGCAGTCCTAAGTCATTGTAAAGGTGGGTTTTACCCAGGATACGGCGACCATGCAAAATGAAGAAAACGGGCCCGAACTGGCACCGGATGAGACGCCTCATCTTCACGAAGAGGCGAGCGATACGGTGACCGAAAGCGCAGTGGACGCAGGTTCTGAGTTGAGGAAGCGGCGCAGCACACGGATCGTGCAGGCGGTGCCGCTAATGGTGACCGGTGTGGACGCGCTCGGGCGTCCCTTCGCCGAGCGCACTTCGACACTCATTATCAACTGCCACGGCTGCCGCTACCAGTCCAAGCACTACGTCCTGAAAAACATGTGGGTGAACCTGGAAGTACCCCACCCGGATTCCGGCCATTCGCCGAGGCGTGTGCGCGGCAAGGTGGCGTGGATCCAGCGGCCGCGGACGGTGCGCCAACTTTTCCAAGTTGCCTTGGAATTGGAACAGGCCGGCAATGCCTGGGGAATAGCGTTCCCTCCCGACGATTGGTTTGCCTTTCCGGAAGAGCCATGCGTTTCCGCCAGCGGCGGAGTTTCCGCCGAATTACCGACCAGTTCTGCGATTCCGCTCGCGGGAGAAGTGACGCTGCCTCCGGTCGAAGCGGAATCGGGCGGACCATTGCCGGACAACTTGCGGGTCTTCCCGGCCCCGGCGAGCGCCACGGACGCGTCGTTGCAACTGGCGCGGCAGGTCGCGCGCCTGCTGGCGGAAGCGAAGCAGCAGATTCACGCGGCGGCGCGCGAGGCGGCCGTGCAAGCGGTAAGCGCCGAGCACCGGCTGGCCTTTGAGCAGTGGGAGCAGAAGTACGTGGCGTTTCGCGAAGAAGTAGCGCGTGAAACGGCCCAGGCCATCGGTACGATCCAGCAGGAAACGGAAACGCAGGCACGCTCCGCGCAGGCTGCCGCCGCGGAATCATTGAAAGCGGAATTGCCCCGCTGGCTGGCGCCGCAATTGGAGCAACTCACGCACGAATTGACGGCGCAGCTCGCGCGCGAAGGCGCTTTGCAGCGCGAGCAGCACGAAAAGCAACTCTCCGCCGCGCACGAAACCCTGCAGACACTCTGCGGGCAGGCCGAGGAAGCCGCGGCAAAACTGCGCACTCAAGCCGAAGCGGTGGAATCCCAGGTGACTTCGCGGCTGGACGCGGCGGCGCAGCAAGCCGAAGAAGAGGCGAGGCGGCGCGAGGAGTCCACAGGGGCGGAGCGGGAAGCGTTGACGACGACGGTGAACGAGCTGCACGAACGCGTGTCCGGCACACTGACGGAGGCGCAGAATTCCCTGCGCGAACAGCTTGCCCGCGAACTTGAGTCCGCCCAGACCCGCTGGCAGGCTACCCTGGAATCCGCGATTCAGGCGGCCCAGGAGCGGGTTTCGGGAGCGTTGCAGGAGGAAACCAAGGGGCTCCGGGCGGAATTGCAGGAAGAGGGAGCCAAGCAGAGCGCCAGCGTGCGCGACGCCTTCCGCCGGATCGATCTCAAGACCACGCAGAAGGATCTCAAAGTGCAAGCGCGCAAGGGATACTTCGCCGAACCGGTGAACGCGGAAAGCGGATCGTAGAGCGCGCTGCGCTCGGTCAGCAGCTCCAAGGCGCGGTGATCGGCACAGCGGCATTTAGCCTCGAACGCCGCAGGCAGCTTTCACTCCACCAGAACCTCTGCGGTATCGGCCACTCTCAACCAGCCGCGCGATTTTGTCAGTAGCTTGACGACCTCCTGGGCGCTCAAGCGCCCGCTCGCGTGGAGTGAAGCAAGGTTCAGCAGGTCCAGCGTTCTCAGCACCAGGATATTGTTTCGCGCGGCATGCTGAGTCTGCTCAGGTGCTATCCGCTGGTCCTTGTCAGTGACGGACGAGGAAGCCTTCATATGCGTGTTGACTATCAGCAATGAGGGGAAGTCTGACGGTAGCCTTTTGCGCTCTCGGTGGCTGTCGGCCTGGTTCACCTGTTCACGTCCGACTCCCCTGTTGACGCCTTTCACTTCGACGAGCGCTACAACGTTTCCCCCAGAATCCAATAGCGTCAGGTCCTCCCGAAAGGCCTCCTCGCGCTTGGGCTTCAGCGGCAGCATCTTTTCGAAGACCTCGATTACCGCGTCAACCAAGGGCTCGCCTTGCAAGACCAATACCCGTTTCAGACGCTCGAGGTCTTTCAGCCTCTGTTCAATACCAGAGATCTCGTTGGACAGCCGCAGCTTAGCTTCGAGCAGCCCGGCTTCATCCGGGAACCGATACTCGGCGGCCCATTCGGGCAAATCCTGCGCCAGACGCTCCCAGAGAGATACAACGCCGTCCGCCAGGATGCGGTAATACTCCTCCGTTGCTTCGTCGGTTGGGTCGGGGAGCAACGTCGGCATGAGAAACAGGCTGCCATCGACAACGACCGAAACCGGCCTCCCGCCGACTGACGCTACCGTCTTTGCGGCCTTATCTCCATACGGCGGAGATAGAAACGACCACGCTGCACCATAGCGCTGAAAGAAGTTCGCTAGCTCGTCAACCTTACTTTTGACCAGCGGCACCCGGTTGATAAACGCACCTGGCATGATCTGGAATCTTAAGAGCAAGCGCTTGGACAGGTCTGTGTCATCAAGGTCGCTGATGGGATCGGCTAACAGCAGGCAGACGAGACCTCGTCCTTCGAGCACCGCGAGTACCTCCTTTGTGCGCTTGTCCAGCTCGTCCCGATCCCAGCGGCGCGTGCGGGCGCCTCCATAGCGCCCGGGGACGGGTTCGAGCTGCTCAAAGCTTCCCTGGAAGACGATGACCCCGTCGAAATCCTGAAAACCGCGGTGCCTCTTTCCACTTCCCGAATTCCAGTTTGTATTTCGCTGACGAGACATCCCGCGGGATAGGAAGCCCCTGAGATCGTGCCCGTACACAAGTATTCGGTACGCTTGACGCTCTGTGGCGGCGTTCATGAGTGTATTCTTTCAGATGCCACGCGCGGATCGCCGAAGGACCGCGACTCCGTGCGTCCGTGTCCTACGCTCCCGTCAGATACTTCTTCCTACGCTCGAAATAATCCCGGATCGCGACTTCGAGCGGGGGCATAGGCTCGAGTCCGAGGCTCTCGATTTTCGCGTTCGATAGCGCCGAGTACCTGGGCCGGTGCGCGGCGGTGCGGTATTCCCGTTCGTTGGTGGGCCGCAGCTCGGGGTTCAGGCCGGCGATCTGAAAGATCAGGCGCGCATAGTTGAACCAAGAAATTGCAGCGCCGCCTCCGACGTGAAACACACCGCCTTGGGTCCGCTCGGCCAGATCCACCGAACGCTCCGCCAGCAACGGCGCGTAAGTCGGCGAGGCGAAGTGGTCTTCCACCACCCGGATCGGCTTGCCCGAAGACGCCATCCGCAGCATCAGCTCGATGAAGTTTCCGCGCGCGGTGTTCAGACCGCCGGGCCCGAAGACGCCCGAAGTGCGTATGATCACCGGCTGGTCGAGATAGGCCTGCGCGTACAGCTCGCCGGCGAGTTTCGACACGGCATAGGCGCCGAGAGGGTGCGGACGGTCTTCTTCGGTATAAGGCCGGCCAGCCGCTCCGTCAAACACATAGTCGGTGGAATAGTGCACGAGTTGGGCGTTCACCTGGCGGCAGCCGAGCGCGATATTGCGAACCGCCAGAGCGTTCACGAGGAAGGCGGCCTGGGGATCCTGCTCGGCCACATCCACCTGGTTGTGCGCGGCGGCGTTGAAGACAACCTGCGGGTCCACCTCCGCCAAGTGCCGCTCGACACGCGCACGGTCGGTGATATCGAGTTGCGCCCGGTCGGAGCCGGATATTTCGTAGCCCCTCCGCTTCAGCACCTGCATCAGCTCCACGCCGAGCTGACCCAAATTCCCGAAGACGACGGCCCTTTTGGACATCATCCGCTACGATATCAGATCGGCGGGATGGAGAGTTGGAATCCGCGCGAGATTCGGATGCATCTAACTGGCTGAAACGGGAGGGCTGAAACGACGATGACGGCGGGCAACCTGAGGACGCTGCTCTATATCGCTTTGCTGGTCACGCTGATCTTATCCGTCTATCACGGCATCACGACTTTTCCCGTGTCCTGACCGGGGCGGGGATGGTTTCTTCCGCCGGGCGGCCGAGCAGCCTGTTCGCAAGCCTGGCCAGTTCAGCGGTGTCATATAACGCGTGCTCGAGTTCGAGCCCGATGGCGAAATGCCCGTTCTGCCACTGGCAATAACAGACCTCTCCGAGCAGCAGCGTCTGGCCCCATTCCAGCTTCACCGGAAGACCGGGACGCAATGCCCGATCCGTAACCAGCCGCACACCGTTGACGGAGACATTCACGATGCGGCCCTCGATTACGTTCTCAGCGTCACCCAGCAGCGTCAATCGAACCGGCTGGTCTATGGCGGCGCGGGACTGGCTTCGTCTCTCCATGCAATGTGAATCGGCATCCGGCGGGAAAAGAATCAGATGAATGTGGCGGGAAGTTTCAAGTCTCCGCGGTCACGACAAGCTCTGCGCCCTCCGGCGCGCCGCTTCGGCCTTGGCGGCGCCGGGCACTCCGGCGTGTTCCAGAACCACTTCGATAAAGCCGAGCGCCGCTTTGGACAGCGGTTTGTCCTTGCGATACACCAGGCCGAGCTGGCGCAGCATCGGCTCCGGCGCCAGTGAGATCGCACACAGCCGGCCGGAAGCAATCTCGTCCCGGCAGTGCGAGGCGGCGAGAAACGAGATGCCGAGCCCGGCAATCACGAACCGCTTGGTCATCTCGGTGGAATCGAGACTCGATCGAGACACGCAAGGAGTCTTCGACACACTCCAGCCACTGGTCCAGACGAGCGCGCGTTGTCCCATACTTCGGCAGCACGAGGGGATAGGGCAGCACGTCCCCGGCGGTCACGGCCTGGTTGGCGGCGAGCGGATGGCCGGCCGGCACGATGAGCTTGACCTCGTCGGAATGGATCTTCACCACCTGAATCTTCCTGTCTTGCACCGGGAGCTGGGCGATACCGAAATCCGCCACGTTCTCCAGAATGGCTTCCACAATCTTGGAACCGTAGGAGCGCTCAACCAGCACCTGCACGTTCGGGAAGCGGCGGTTGTACTCGGAGAAGACCTGCGGCAGGACGTAAATGCATGTGGCCTCGTTCGCCGCGATTACCAACTCGCCGCGCGGCGTGTGTTCGAGCCTCGTTGACGGCGTCCTGGGCCTGCCGGCGCAGAGCGAGGATCTGCTCAGCGAAGCGGCTGAAGATTTTGCCGGCGGTGGTGAGGGAGATGCGGCTGCCAAACCGGTCAAAGAGCCGCGTGTTGAGCTCCTGCTCGAGTTGCCGGATTTGCGCGCTGATGGCCGGCTGGGTTCGATAACAGGTCTGTGCCGCTTTCGAGAAACTCTTCAAACGGACAATCTCGATAAAAGTGTGCAGTTGATCGAGGTCCATAGACGGGTTGGGCGGCGCCGGCCCGAACGAAAAAATCGATGGGCGGGATAGAAATAATGAATTTCCTGCTCGCGCTCCGGCTTGCTACTAATTGTAACAAGCGATCCCGGGCGGTGCGGTCCGAAATGGAACGTGGGAATAATACCGCAACCGCCACGTGCCGCACCTCCAGCCCGGGCATTTCTCTGGTCCCCGCACAAAACGGCGTTTCACGGCTTCCTGGCCAGCGCTACCGCCTTGCGGCTCTCCACCGGGCGGACGCAGGGACCCGAAGACTTCGGGTCCCTGCCCCTCGGAGAGTTTTCGTTTAACGCCAGCGGCCTTCTCGCCAGCGGTAGTGGTTGCCCCGGTGCTCCCAACGGCCGGCTTCCCAGTGGTGGCGCCCATGCGGTGGGCGCTCCCATCGTCCAGGAATCCAGGTGTAGGCGCCGCCGCTCCAGCCCCAGTAGCCGTTGATCCAGATGAACCCTGGTCCGGGCACCGGCCCGTAAGTTTCTACGGGGAGTGGCGGTGGCGGCGTGGTCGCATACACTCCCACGTACCCACCACCGCAACCTCCCATGGCGAGGGTTGCCACCATCAGCCCCATCAGAACCCAACGTCTCATATGATCTCCTGCGCTGATCGGCGCCGGTGTTCGCGCAGCTCTTCGCGCCGCTCTATTACAGCGTGCGCGGCCACCTCTTCTCCGGCCGTCCCGTCGTAGGATTCTTCCGTGGAACCCAGCCAGAGCACATTCATGTGCAAGCCCTCGTCCAGGTATTGCAACAGGATCTCCCGGCCGTTGGTGAAGCGAACGCCGTCGCGGTACCGGTAGGCCGACGCGCTCAGCTCGACGAACTTCACTTCCTCCACCGCTCCGACGCCGAGTTCCCGTTGCAAGTTCTTCGGAATGTCCCGCATCCTCAGACGCGCCCCAGGTGGGATGCACACGGCTGGAACCCGCTCTATCCGTAGGGATGGGGGCTTCAGCCAACTCTTCACCGCCGACCACCACGATCCACGGCCATGGCCCCAGTCCAGCCGCACGCGATTCGTCTTCGCCAAATCCGCCGCTGACGCCAGGCCGATCGAACTGGTGGGGAACCTATGGGTGACAAGCTCCTCTCCTTCAACTGCCAGGCGGTTGGGAATGGCATGCAATGAATAGTCGCACATTGTCGTTTGCCTCCTCTGAAAGTCGGTCCCAGATTGACCTGATTCTATTGCAACACAGTTTGGGCAAAGTGGGGATAGTTCAGTTGTGCCATAGTGGATGGGGGTATCCTGCCGGCTTCCGGAGGAGGTCATGCCGATGGGCGCGGCGGAAGAAGTTCGGGTTCTGGCCATCAGTGCCGCGGAAGAAGATTTCGTTTCGCTCCAGCACGTCTTCAGTCACTCGAAGTGGAGATTCGACCGCGTACACACGCTCGCCGAGGCCGTAGCGTACCTGCGCGAAAACGATGCCGCAGTGGTCATCTCCCCGTGCGAACTGCCCGATGGCAACTGGAAAACGGTCCTCAGCGAATTGGTGCGCCAACCGCAGGCGCCGCGGTTGATTGTGTACTCGGATGCAGCCAATGACCGCCTCTGGGCGGAAGTCCTCGACCATGGGGGCTACGACCTGGTGAGAGTGCCGTTCGAGGCAGGCGAGATCGTCCGGGTGGTGAGTCTGGCGTGGCGGCAGTGGAAGGACGAGTGGCTGCAACGCAGCCAGGGGGCACAGCGCGCCAGCGGCCGGCGGCAGACCCCGCGCACCCGTAACGCGGGCGGCGATTGACGTTGATGGCAGCGCGCAACGGGCTGACGCGCACCTCCGGCCGCGCACTACAATCAAATCAGAGTGCTGGTTACGATCGCAGCAACGCCGCCGCGTCCCGCATGGCTTCGGGCGCCTGCGCCGGCGGGCGAGAATTACCGCGAGCTGAAGTCGCTCGTTGGGCGGCTCCAGTTGCATACGGTTTGCGAGAGTGCGGCGTGCCCAAACGCCGGCGAGTGCTGGAACCACCGCACGGCCACGTTTATGATCCTCGGCAACGTGTGCACGCGGCGATGTGGCTTCTGTGCGGTACGGAAGGGCGGGCCGCTGCCGGTGGATTACGACGAGCCGAGGCGGGTCGCCGAAGCGGTGGCCGCACTCGGACTGAAATACGCGGTCATCACGAGCGTGAACCGCGACGACCGAAAGGACGGGGGCGCAAGCCTATTCGCGCTGACGATTGAAGCCATCCGCGCGCGGGCGCCGGGCTCGAAGGTCGAGGTTTTGATCCCGGATTTTCAGGGCTCGCACGACGCCATGGACATCGTGCTCGCGGCCGCGCCTGAAGTCCTGAACCATAACACCGAGACGGTGCCTCGCCTCTACCGTCAGGTCCGGCCCGGCGCCCGATACGAGCGGTCGCTTGACATCCTCGCCTATTCGAAGAGAGTCCGGCCGGACATCCCGGCCAAGTCTGGGCTGATGCTGGGACTCGGCGAAACCCCCGCGGAAGTGCTCGAAGTCATGGGCGACCTGCGTGCGCAGGGGGTCGATATTCTGACGCTCGGCCAATACCTGCGGCCGTCGCCCGAGCACGTGCCGGTAATCCGCTACGTCCCCCCGGACGAGTTCGCGGAATTCCGCCGGCGCGGCCACGCCATGGGGTTCCGGCACGTCGAAGCGGGGCCGCTCGTTCGCAGCTCCTACCACGCGGCTGATGCCGCCGAGGCTGCGGCCGGCTTGTTGTAAGGTGGAGCGGCAACTGAGTTTCACTTCAGAGGGCCGTTATGGCATCATCGAACCTGCCGCCGGCCTCCGTGCACGTCAGCGGACCGCTTCGGGGACTTTGACTTCCTTGCCCAAGCGCCAGAGGCGCTCCAGGTCGTAGAAGGCGCGGGCAGCGGGAGAGAAGATGTGCACGATGAAATTGCCGTAGTCGGCGAGGACCCAATCGGCTTTTTCGTAGCCCTCGACGCCCAGCGGCGTCTCCCCGTGCTGCTTCAGTTGCAACTGAACCTCATCGGTTATGGCTTGGATCTGGCGCGCGTTCGCCCCCGAGCAGATGACAAAGTAATCCGTAAACGAACTGATGTCTCTCAGATCGAGAATGCGTACGTCGAGGGCCTTTTTTACTTCGGTGGCGCGTGCGGCAATGAGCGGCGCTTCGGGCAGGTCGTTCTCCGGCAATCAGCTCCTCGCCTCATCGTACTACAATCGGAGGCATGCGGCTCGGAAAAATCGCGTTTCGCGCGGGCGTGCGCAACGCGGTTCTGAGCGCGCCAGCGCGGCCGCTGGCGGGGATGAGCCATGGCCGTTAAGGCGACCCCAACGAATGCCGGTTTGAGGGTGCTGCTGCCGGCTGAGAAGATCCAGACGCGGATCCGCGAGCTCGCCGCGCAGATCGACCGGGACTATCCGGAAGGTCCGGTCTACCTGGTTGCGATTCTCAAGGGGGCATGTTTCTTTCTCGTCGATCTCGCGCGGGCGATGGAGCGCCCGGCGCGCATCGACTTCATCGGGATCTCCAGTTACGGCCAGCGCACCACGTCGTCGGGCGAGGTCAAGCTCACCAAAGACCTGGACGCCTCGATCGAAGGCGCCGACGTGCTGGTGGTCGAGGACATCGTTGACACCGGCGTCACGCTGAACTACCTTATCGAAGTGCTTCGGCAGAGACGGCCGCGCACGCTGCGCGTTGCCGCTCTGCTCGACAAGCCGGGCCGGCGGCTGCGCCCAGTCGATCTCGCCTACGTGGGTTTCGAAATTCCCAACGAGTTCGTCGTGGGTTACGGCCTGGACTACGCCCAGGATTACCGCAACCTGCGTAACGTCTGCATGCTGGAACCGCTTGAAAACAGTTAGCGCCAACGGATGCGGTTGGGCGCAAAATGGACGGCAGCAACCAAGCGAAGCCGAAAATTCTGAGTAAGTTGTTTAGTGAGACCTCCTCATGGATTCACAGGCGCACGTCACTTCGGTCAAGACCGATACGGAGTCGCGCGATGTCGTCGAGCCCACGCGCACGATAATGAGACCTCCGCCTGCTGCGCCGCCGCCGCACAACGCGGTATTGTGGGTAGACGATCGAGCCTCGTTTTTTTCGTCGTTTCCTTTGACGAAGAAAGACCGCGCCCCCTTCTAGTGCGTTGCAGGCTTGATGGCGGTCAGGTAGTGTGCTCGTGCGGCTATGACTAAGCTCTTCCGGGTATCTGTCCCGACCAGTATCTTCGTTCTTCTCCTTTCGGAGTTTGTACTGCTCGGTTTCTGCTACATGCTTGGTGTCTACCTCGTCCTGGAGGTCGATCCATCCGTCTTCCTGCTGTACGATGGCGGCTTCGGCCGCATTCTCATTGTTGTGGTGAGCATCCTCCTCGGTCTGCACTTTCTGGATCTGTACGCGGCGATCCGCACGACCTCGAAAATCGCTCTGGTCCTCGAGATCGGGCAGGCGATTGGATTCGCTTTCCTGGTCGAGTTTGGGGTCAGCTATATCAATAACGAGTGGATCGTGCCGCGACGGCCTATGATTCTGGGCAGCGCCTTCGCGCTGGTTGGCCTCTCTGCGTGGCGTATCCTTTACGGCGTGGTATTCCTGCGTGCTTTTGCCATTGAGCGCGTTCTTTTCCTCGGCTGCAATGCTGTCGTGTTGGAGATTGCAGAATACCTCGCCGGCCACCCGGAACTGGGCTGGATCAATCTCGGCTATATCGACGACGGCTTCGCGCCTGGATGCCTGCTAAACGGCGCGAAGGTGCTCGGGCCCGTTCACTGCATTCGCGAGATCGTTAAGGCGGCCCAGCCCGATCGCATCGTCGTCGGTATGAGGGAGCGCCGCGCCCACATGCCCGTCGAGGATATGCTCGAACTGCGCTTCTCCGGCATTCCGATTGAGGAGGCTGGTTCGGCGTACGAGGCTGCCTGCGGCCGGATCTGCACCAAGGAGCTGCGACCCGCGCAACTGATCTTTTCCGGCGAACTCGATCACCAACGTGGCGCCGTGTCGCCGCAAGCCATCTGCTCATGGATAATCGCCTTGGCCGGCACCATTGTTACGCTCCCCGTGATGCTGATCGCGGCGGCCGCAATCAAGCTGACCTCTCGCGGCCCGGTGTTGTTCCGCCAAACGAGGGTAGGCCTGAACGGCGCACCCTTTACTCTATATAAGCTGCGCTCCATGTACGTGGATGCTGAGAAGAAAACAGGCGCTGTTTGGGCAAGTAAAGATGACCCCCGGGTGACCCCGATAGGGCGTTGGCTGCGCAGGCTGCGCATTGATGAGGTTCCCCAACTATGGAATGTGCTGCGCGGAGAGATGTCGATCGTCGGACCGCGTCCCGAGCGCCCCGAGTTCGTCAAGGTGCTCGCGGAGAAGATCCCGTATTACCGCCAGCGGCACTGCGTCAAGCCGGGCATTACCGGCTGGGCGCAGATCAACCACAGGTACGGCGACACCATCGAGGACACCATCACCAAGCTCGAATACGACCTCTACTACATCAAGCACCTCTCCGTGTCGCTCGACGCCTACATCATTTTCCATACCCTGAAAACGATACTCCGCTTCCGCGGGGCGCAGTAGCGCTGTGATGGTGTGGCGTAGAGTCGTGGATCGCAGATCGTCGAACGCGGGTCCCCGGCGCCCATAAGCTACAGCCACCCCTCTGCGATCCACACCCCACGATCCTGCATCCTTTGGCCCTCCGTTTGCATCTCTCTTGGTTGAACACTGGGGGGTGGAAGATGTTGGTTGCCGGGATTCTTGCGATATTGGTCGCCTTCAGCCTGTTATTGTCATTCGTTTCGCCGCCGAGGAGGCTGGGCCGCTAGGCGGTTGCGACACAGCTACAGGGGCATTGCTCCACAGCGCGCGGCATCGAGAATGGCCTTCCTGCGCCGCCGGGGGTAGTTTTTACCGGCCCGCGGGCTCCAAGCGGCAGCTTGCGCACCCCCGTTCCACGATCGCCTACTTCAGCTCGAGAACTTCTTTCTCTTTGGCTTTTGCCGCTTGGTCCACCTTCTGCATGTACGTGTCGGTCAACTTCTGGACGTCGTCGTGCGCGCGCCGGTCGTCATCCTCGCTGACCAACTTGTCTTTCAGCAGCTTCTTCAACGCCTCGTTCGCATCCCGGCGGATGTTGCGCAGCCCCACCCGGTGCTCTTCTGCCACGCCGTGCAGGTGCTTCACGAGCTCCTTGCGCCTTTCTTCGGTCAGCGCGGGTATTGGGACCCGGATGATCTTCCCATCGTTGGACGGGTTCAATCCCAGGTCGGAGGCCCGAATCGTCTTCTCAATCAGGCCGATCTGCGACAAATCCCAGGGTTGGACTGTAATCAAGGAGGGCTCGGGGACATGGAGCGTGGCCAACTGGTTTAACGGTGTGGGAGTGCCATAATAGTCCACTTTGATCGGGTCTAACAGGCTGACCGATGCGCGCCCAGTCCGAATGACCGCCAGCGCGTGTTGCAGGTCCGTCAGGATCTTTTCCATGCGCGTCTTGGCGCTCGCTTCAACGTCCTTTACCGAATGAAATGTCTGCGCTGTAGTTTCCGTATGTCCCGGCTTCATGTTGTCGTCCTTGTAAAGCGTAGTACAGCAACAATATCTTGCATTATACCCATGTGGAGTTTCCTGGCGCTTCCCGAATGCATCGAAGACCGAAAACCCGGCGTTGGCCGGTTATTGGGCCGACGCTGAAACGCTCGCGGCAGCCCTGGTTCGGCGGCTCGGCAAGAGAGCAAAGGACGACGAATTGGTCCTGGTCATCGAGCCGGAGCGGATTCTCGATGGCGATTGCATCGACAATGTGATTACTCAAAGCGGGCGGGGGATGAGTCACGCGCCGGCTTCGAGCGCCGGCTCTATCCGATCAGTGTGCCCGCCGGCTCGCCCATCGCCACGCGCATGATGTTGCCGGGCACGTTCAGGTTGAAGACAATCAGCGGGAGCTGGTTGTCGCGGCACATTGCGACTGCCGTAGCGTCCAGCACCGCTAGCGATCGGCTGAGCACGTCGACGTAGGAAATGCGGGGGTAGAGCACGGCGTCAGGATTCGTGAGCGGGTCCTTGTCGTAAACGCCGTCCACTCGCGTGCCTTTGGCGATCACTTGCGCGTGGATTTCAAGCGCCCGCAGCGTCGCGGCGGTATCGGTGGAAAAGTAAGGGTTGGAAGTGCCGCCGGCGAAAATCACGATGCGCCCTTTCTCCAGATGGTGGATCGCGCGGCGGCGGATGTACGGCTCGGCCACCTGCCGCATCTCGATCGCGGTCATTACGCGTGTCTCGACGCCCTGCCGCTCGAGTGCGTCCTCGAGTGCCAACGCGTTGATTACCGTGGCCAGCATTCCCATTTGATCGGCCGTCACACGGTCCATAGTTTGGGCCGCGGCCGCCACGCCCCGGAAGAAGTTGCCGCCTCCGATCACCACGCCGATCTCGATGCCAGCGCGGGCGACTTCGGCCACCTCGCGGGCCAGCTCCCGCACGCGCCCCGGATCAATGCCGAAACTAGCGCTTGCGGCCAGCGCCTGGCCGCTCAGCTTCAACAGGATGCGATCGTACTTCGGCACGGAATCCCTGCCCACTCAGGCTACCGGAGCCGGCGCCGTCTTAGCCGCCGGCGCGCTCCCATAGCTCTGGTCGCCCAGCTTGAACCGTACGAAGCGCGACACAGTGATATTCTCGCCGGTCTTGGCGATCTTGGTGGCGATCAACTGGCCTACCGTGAGGGTGTTGTCTTTTATGAACGGCTGGTCGTAGAGGCAGATCTCCTCATAAAACTTGCCCAGCCGGCCCTCGATCATCTTCTCGGCGACTTTTTCGGGCTTGCCCTCGGCGAGCGCCCGCGCGCGCTGGATGTCGCGCTCCTTCTGGAGCACTGCTGCCGTGACGTCCTCCCTGCGAACGAACTGCGGGTCCGCCGCCGCGATCTGCATCGCGATGTCGTGGACCAGTTGCTTGAATTCGTCCGTCCGCGCGACGAAATCCGACTCGCAGTTGACCTCAACCAGCACCCCGAGTTGCGCGCCAGGATGAATGTAGCTTCCGATCAAGCCCTGCTTGGTCACCCGCGCCGCCCGCTTCGCGGCCGAAGCGATGCCGCGCTTGCGCAGCACGATTTCAGCTTCCGCCAGGTCTCCTTTAGCCTCTTGCAGTGCGCTCTTGCACTCCATCATCCCCGCGCCGGTGCGCTCCCGTAATTCTTTCACTCGTTGTGCAGTAATCTCCGCCATGATGCCACCTGTATATAAGAATTGCCTTTCGCGAAATGTGTCCCGCGGTGACTGCCCTAGGGCTGCGCTCGCGTCCCGCAGCCTACCACCGACACACCACAACCTGGGCTGTCAGCTTTCGCGTTCCTGCGCCGTAGTCTCGGCCGCCGCTCGCCCGGCGTCTTCCATTTCCGAACCCGGACCCTTGCGCGGCACCGACATGGACGACAAATCTTCGTCCGGCAGGCTCTCCGACATGAGTTGCTCGGCGTATCGCGGATCGACGTATTGGGTGTATTCCGGAATCTCTTCGATGGGCGTCTCGTCGGTGACGATCTTCTCCGCTGTGAACTCCTGTTCGGTTGTCAGCGCACGGCCTTCCAGCACCGCGTCCGCAACTTTGCTCGAGAACAGCCGGATGGCGCGAAGCGCGTCGTCGTTGCCTGGGATCGGGTAATCCGCCTGGTCCGGGTCGCAGTTCGTATCTACCACCGCCACCACGGGAATACCCAGCTTTCGCGCCTCGTGCACCGCGATCTCTTCCTTGTTCGAGTCGATCACGAATAGGAAGTCCGGCAGGCCGGGCATGTCTTTGATGCCCGAGAGGTTCTGTTGCAGGTGCTTGCGCTCCCGCTCCAGGCGCGTGATCTCTTTCTTCGACCGGCCCTGATAGGCGTGGTCGGTTGCCAGCGTGTCGAGGTCTTTGAGCCGCTTGATCGACTTCTGGATAGTGATGTGATTCGTCAGCAACCCGCCCAGCCAGCGCTGGTTCACGTAGAACATCTGGCAGCGGGTCGCCTCTTCCGCCACCGCCTCCTGCGCCTGCCGCTTGGTTCCGACGAATAGAACGTTCTTGCCTTCGGCGGCCCTCTCGCCGACGAACCGCATGGCTTCCTTGAATAGCTTCAAGGTTTTCTGCAGGTCAATGATGTAAATTCCGTTGCGTTCGCCGAAGATATACTCTTTCATCTTCGGATTCCAGCGCTTGGTCTGGTGCCCGAAGTGAACGCCTGCTTCGAGCAATTCCTTCATGGAAATCGACGGCAAACTGCCTCCTCTTTCAGAACGACATTACGGCCGCACGCCCGTGCAGGCCGCTATTCCTCTCGCGCACGCGGCCCAAAGCGAGATTTGCGTGCCCGAGGGAAGGGAAAGACTGCCACTCGCGTAATGCCGGTCCGACGCCGGGACAGAACTCACGGCGCAGCACCGCAAACACTCCGCGCTTCGCATTACTACCGCTTGGAGAACTGGAACCGTTTGCGCGCGCCCTTTTGTCCACACTTCTTCCGCTCGTGTTGCCGGGGATCGCGCGTCAAAAGGCCGAGCTGCTTCAGCTTCGGGCGCAGCTCCACATTGAACTCGATCAACGCGCGGGCGATACCCAGCCGCGCCGCGCCGGCCTGGCCCGTCGAGCCGCCGCCATGGGTGAGGATCAAAACGTCGAACCGGTCCGCCGTTTCCGTCGCCAGTAAGGGCTGGCGTACCGCCGTGCGGCACGCCTCGGTCAAGAAATAATCTTCAAATGCCCGGCTGTTTATCGAAATCTGGCCTTTGCCAGGCCGCAAGAATACCCGCGCCACCGCGCGCTTCCTCCGGCCCGTTCCTAAATACTGTACCTGGGCTGCCACTCGTTTTCCTCTCTAGAGCTACTTTGCTGGCGCAAGCGCCACCGGTTTTTGCGCCTGGTGCGGATGCTTGTCGCCGGGGTAAACCCGCAGCTTGCGAATCATGTGCTTGCCGAGTTTGGTCTTCGGCAGCATCCCCGCAATCGCCTCGCGAAGCAGTTGGGCCGGCCGCGCCGCACGCATTTTCCGCGCGGTCACCTCAACCAGCCCGCCCGGATATCCGCTGTGCCTGCGGTAGAGTTTCTGATCTTCTTTCCGGCCCGTGAGCCGCACCTTCGCGGCGTTCACCACGATCACATGATCGCCCACGTCCAGGAACGGCGAGTACGTCGGTTTGTGCTTTCCCATCAGCAACGTCGCCGCCTGGCCGGCGAGCCTGCCCAGAGAGACGCTCTCAGCGTCCAGAACGTGCCAGGCGCGGACGCTCTCCTTCGGAGATGGGAATTCAGTCTTCATGGGCAGACATACACCTTCCTTCTTGCTTGCAGATACTTAGGTTACCGAAGCCAGGTGTGGCCTGTCAAACTTCGCGGGCAGCCATCGGTTGATTGGCGCTCGCAACCTCCTTCATCGCGCGGATGAACTCGTCCGTGTTCCATACCACTGCCGCGCAGGCGGAACACGTCAGAAAGTGATTTTCGAAAGCACCGGCCCGTTCCGGCTCCAGCCGGTTCAGGCAATAGAGATCCGCAATCTCCGATACCTCTGCCGGGCATTGCTCAGATCCCGTAGCGGTCTCGTAATCTTCACATGACTTTAGGGATGGCCTTGCGCTCACTGAAGCTCCATTAGGATTTCGGGGGGAGGAAACGCTATTGTGCCTCAATCCGCGGGTCCAGTGCAAGACTTTCGTAAAAAAATTTTGACCCTGGCAGAGCTCCTTTTTTAGGGGCATCTCACGGTCCCGCGCGCTTGCATCGCGGCGAACGCCATGGTTTGATGAACACCATGGCGTGCGAAAAGTGCGGCGGCTCAGGATGGATCATCGTAGAGCGCGAGGGTGTCTCAGGCGCCGAGCGGTGCGACTGCGGTCCGGCCGAACCCCTCGAGGACCTCGAAGCACGCGCGAATCTCCCGCCCCTCTACCGCAATAAATCGTTCGACAACTTCCTGCTTCCGCAGGAGAACCCGATTGCCTTTCGCGACCTGGCTGAGGTGATGCGCCTGGTGAAGTCTTACGTGCGCGAATTCCCGAGCGGCCCCAAGCCTGGCCTGCTATTGATTGGGCCGACCGGAACGGGCAAAACGCACCTTGCGGTCGCCGCAATGCGCGAGCTGATGGCGCGGGGATTTCAGGGACTCTTCTTCGATTACATCAACCTGCTCGAGCGCATTCGCGCGGGCTACGATGCCGATGCGGGTGCGGCGGATCGCAATGCATATCAGTCCTGCCTGGACGTTCCGCTGTTGCTGCTGGACGATCTGGGATCGCACCGCGCGCTCGGATGGATCGAGGATACCGTGACCTCGATCGTCACCTATCGCTGCAACCACCAGAAGGCGCTCATTGCCACGACAAACCTTGCCGATCCAGCGGCCGGCGACGCCGTCGTACAGCGCGCGCCCGGTGCGTCACAAGTCGAGTACAGGATAACGCTGGCCGAGAAGATCGGCGAGCGGGCGCGCTCCCGGCTCTTCGAAATGTGCGAGGTTGTGAAGATCCCCGCCATTCCCGATCACCGCTTGTTCAAGGATCGCCTGCGCAAAGGCAACTAAGCCACGACCCGCCTGGGCCGGTGCGCTCTGTGGGCGGCGCGTGGAAGGAAAAAACCTTAGCGAAGAGACGGATCGTTATGTACACTGAAACCAAGAGGCTTCAGAAGCGATCATGCCGGTTCAAGAAAAGCTCGCCGCGGTTGCCGATCCAGCGAGCCGGACGCAGGCCGCGATCGTTCTGATTCGCGTGGCGGTGGGCGCGGTGTTCCTCTCCGAAGGCATCCAGAAATTCCTGTTTCCCGCCGCGCTCGGCGTCGGGCGCTTCACCAAGATCGGTATTCCGGCGCCGCAGTTTTTTGCGCCCTTCGTAGGTGTGGTCGAGATCGTCTGTGGCGCGCTCGTCATTGCCGGCTTGGTCACGCGTCTGGCCGCGGTTCCGCTGGTCATCGACATCAGCGTGGCGATTGCAACTACAAAGGTCCCCCTCCTCTTGCACCGGGGTTTCTGGGCGATGGCTCACGAAGCGCGCACGGATTTCGCGATGCTGCTCGGGTTGATCTTCCTGCTGATTGCCGGACCGGGATCCTGGTCTATCGGCGAGCAGGGCAGGGAATAAGGTCTATCTGAGTGCAATGGCGTTCTTGCGTCTCGTAATCCAGGCGTTTCTAGGCCGTTGCTAAGCCCTTCCGCCGATTTGCCCTTTTCCGGATTTCTGTTACTGTCATCTTGCCACCCTGATGCCAGGAGGAGACCGAATGAAGCCTGTGATCTCCAGGATATGGACTTGGAAGATCTGGAAGGACGACCGGGGTCAGGACCTAGTCGAATATGCGTTGATGGCGGGGTTTGTAGCCGTGGCAGCCGGCGCAATGCTGCCGAATGTGTCCAATAGCATCAGCACCATCTTCAGCCAAATACAATCGCTATTGTCCACTGCTGCCGGCTCCTAACTCCCGCCCCGGATGGAGCAGGCGCTCCTGCCGGTGATCGCAGGCTCAACCAGATCAAACTGTTTTGCACGGCGGGCGCGCGATCTGCTTGGTCTGGCCTTTCAGCTTGCGCATCTTTGTGCCGGAAACGCCTTGCCGGGCGATCAGCGTGCTGGCAGTGGTTCGCTTCTGGGTGCAAAGGGGCTTACCAGGTTCGCTTGGCGGTCGAATTCCAGCTCGCGCGGCGGCCCGGCGACCTTTAGGGACGGCTTCTGTTGAATCTCTGGAAGCAAGTTCTCGCTCAGGCCGACGATCCCCAGCTCCAGCGTGTTCCGGATCCATCCGACCGTCACATCTTGTGCGTCCAGTCTGCCCACCGTCGTTCGGATACGCTCCAGGCACTCGCGGTCCGCTGGAAAGTGAACCGGCGTGCGGATCGCTTCTGGCGTGGATGCCGTTAGCGAGTTGACGTGCGTCGCGGTCCAGTCGATCGCGTTGACCAAGCGATCGGTAACCACATCGGCCATCCCGATGCCCACTGCGTTTCCGTGCGTCAACCCGCTCAGACCGCGCACGAAGATCCGGCCGATGCGCGGCAGATCCGGCCAGGGGTTGTACTCACAATGAATGGAGCGGTTAATGATCCTTGTATCCATGCCTGCGCCGCTGATGTCTTTTCCGATCTCGTCAACGATGAGGATGTCGAGTTCGCGCACGGGGAGACGGCCCATCCATGATTTGACCAGCGCGAGCAGCTCTGGCTCGAGCCGCTCCATATCTGGGGCGGGCACGGCTTCGAGCTGCGCCGTGTTGTGGTTCGCGTCCTCCAGGATCGCGAGGCCGCCCAGCATCTTTCCTGAAGCAAGCACCTGGCGGCCCACCGTGCGGATGACGCGCTCGAGCCCCAGGCGGTATCCGTGCGCGTGATAGCGCTCGGCGCCGGCAAGTTTCCCCAAGCCAAGCGTCATCATTTTGAAAAGCCCGCTTTCGATTCCGCCGGAGAAATCGGTGTGCCACTTGACGCGGTTTACGAGCATCACGCCGTCACTCTCGAAGGCGGTGCGATCCATGAATGTCTCGATGCCTTCGGATGTGCACCCAAGCGAAACCACTTCGAGCGAGCTCGTGACGGGGCAGCCCATCGTGGCCTCTGAGATTCCGTAACGCGCTAGCACATCGGCCTGGCCCCCGGCGGTGGCGGCGCCGTGGCTGCCCATGGCGGGAAACAGGAATGGGCGCATGTTGCGGCCCTTCCAGAAGTCGATTACGGATTGGACGATCGTGGCGATGTTCGCGATCCCACGGCTGCCCACGCCGATGGCGACGCGTGCGCCGGGCGCCAGGCGTGCCGCGAAGCCGGTGCGCAGCATCTGCCGCTCGATTTCGCCCGGAATGTCCCTCATGCTGCGGTCCGGAAAATGCTGGCGGACCAGCAGCATGCGCGGGAATTTCATGACCCCGATTTTAGCACCGGATTTTCCGCGCACCTACGCCGCTCCTGCGAGCGGAGGTCTACACGGGGCTCAAAGGGATTCCTCCCGCGAAGTTCCCTCCATGTCAACCAGCCGTTTAACGCTCTGCTTGTAGAAGGGGGCCTGCGGATCGAAAGGTCCGGATCGAAAAAGTTGGCCGTCCCTGGATGCTGCTGCTCACGCTGGCTACATTGCGCCCCACTCGCGCTCGAGCATTTTCGAGTACTCGCCGGAAGCGTATAGCTGGAATTCGAACTCGGCGGAGGAAACCGGCGTGAAAGAGAAGAGCTGCTGGCGGCACGTGAACATGTGATCGGCGAAGCGGTGGTAATAGCGCATGAAATCGGGCGCGAGGCCGTCGCGCCCGGGGAGCGCCTCGAAAACCGCGTGCAGGCCGAGCGCGCGAGAGAAGATAGTGCGGTGTTCATGCACGCCCCACGTTCGTAACTTGTGCACGACATCCGCAGGAGGATCTTCGACCAGCAACGCGCTGAAGCTCTCCGGCCGGATGCCGGAATCCTTCAATTCCTCGGTCTGCTCTACGATCTCCATCGATTGCGAGACCCAGCGTAACAGGTCCTTGCCGAGATAGAACAGCATCGTCAGCTCGCAATAGCGGCCCTCCAGCAGCCTCTCCTCAAGTTGCTGTGTACTGAAATCCTGGCCGGGCAGCAGGCCGTGCAGGATGAGGCTCGCACGCGAGGCGTCGACGAGTTTTCCGGGGCCGGAGGCATCGGAGAACGGATGCAGGATGAGTGGTGGGAGTTGCCTGTTCGCCATGGACCAGGAGGCCGGCGGACCTGGAGGCCCGGCCGGCGAGACTCCAAATGGATACATCGGCGCGGGGGCGGCAACGCTTTAGGCGCCTAGCTGTTTTCTTTGTGCGCTTCGATCCTTCCAGCGCCATTCCAGCGTGTTGCACTGACGCATTCGCCTCCGGACTCCACAGCGCGCAGGAGGATGGGGGGATGGGTGTATCGTGTATCTTATGCGAATCGCGCCAAGCTGCTTGTTTTTCCTGCTTTCATTGAATTGCGGCTGTGCCTTTGACCATCCTGCGTACGCTGCGGCCCAAGCGGCGAAGCCTCGGGCCGGCGTGGCAGCAACAGCCAAGGCCACCGCGGGGAACGCCCTCCCAACATTCACGGGCTCCTTTAGGTCGGGAGGAGCCACGTTTCAATACACGATGGTGGGCGGCCAGCCTCAAGCCGGCGGAACGACCATGATTCCGACGGTGATCATTCCCGTCTCCTTCGTGTTCGACGAGTATCTGGATGCCAGTGGCAACAAAATCGTGCTCGATGCAACTCCCGTGGTTTCTGCGATCGTGCAATCGCCCATTTTCCAGGACTATGCTTTTAGCACCGGAAATACGCAATACGGCGACGCCGTACAGCGGGCCGAATTCTGGAACGTTATGGGAAACAACTGGCACACGCTGCTCGGCCAGCCCACTGTGCTGCCCGCCGTCCAGATCGAAATCACGCCCGGTCATGCCTATGTCATGCAGTCGAAGAACACCGGGGGAAACTTCGCAGACATCGACGTGGTTTTCGTGCAGAGCGCTTTATTTCAGGCCTTGGAGAGCTTGATGGGAACGGCGGTCACACCGGGCCAGTTGGCTATTGTCCTGTTCCGGAACGCCGCGCTCTATGGAACTACTATACCGGCGTACGCTATCTCAGCCGAAGATCCCACCGTCTGTTGCAGTTTTGGCCAACACGGCGTCGTAGCCAACACTAACAAGACCATCGTCCAGCCTTATGTGTTCGCGTCTTATATCGATCCCGGCCTGCTTCCTCAAGCTGCCGATGGCATGGCGCTTCAAGAAGGCGCTGCCATTGTGACCGCTTCGGACGTGCAAGCCCTCAGCGAGCAGGTCACAGAGTGGCTGAACGATCCCTTCTCCGGGACTACCTCTGCGAATGTTTTTCCGCCCTGGCAGGCACCTCAGGGCGTATTCGGTTGCGCGAGCTTTGGAGGCCCGAACTACTTCGGTGAAGTGGAGGACACGTTCTTTTCTGCCGCCCCAACACACTACCTGCTGCCATCGCAGTCGGCGGCCACTGTGTCGGCTGGCGGCTCGACTTATCACCTCCAGAACGCCGCGTTACTACCGTGGTACGAAGAGCCTCTCCTCTGCCACCACATTCAATGGAGCCTACAGCTATCCCGATACAAGCGTGCTTACCGGACCGGCACTGTCGTGCATGGTACCTCTCCCATCACCTACCGCCCAACCGCTGCCCCAAAGCGCTTCAAATGGCCATGCGCTCATCGGATATTGGGAATCCTATCTTTCATCAAGCACGTTTTACCCCTTCTTCCCTTTACGCGAAGTAGCTCCTCAGTATGACGTTGTCATGGTCAGTTTTGCGGTGCCCGCGCAAGGTTCTACCTCCCTACTAGAGTTCAGCCCGCCTTCCGAGCAGACCACCGCCCAATTCAAAGCGGATGTCCAGTATTTGCAGAGTCTTGGGAAGAAGGTGCTGCTCTCACTGGGAGGCGGTAGTCAGATCGTTACACTCAACACAGCGGCGGACGTTCAAAACTTCGTCAGCTCCGTTGCCGCTATCGTCCAACAATACGGGTTCGACGGCATCGATCTCGACATCGAGAACCCTTCGCTCATTCTTGATCCGGGCGATACCGACTTCCGGAATCCAACCACGCCTTCCATCGTGAATTTGATCGCGGCCTGCCGGCAGTTGCGCAACCAGTTCGGTTCCAACTTCATGCTCACTATGGTTCCGGAGGTGGTCCAGGTGCAGGCCGGATTCGAATCCTACAGCGGAACATCCGGATCGTTTCTACCGGTTATTTACGGTCTCAAGGACATCCTGTCGTTTGTCGATGCCCAAGATTACGACACACCACCGCTCCCCGGCCTCGATAGGAACTTTTATATTCCCGGCACGGCCGATTACCACGTTGCCATGACGGAGATGCTTCTGGCAGGCTTCCCCGTGGCCCACAACCCCAACAATTTCTTCCCGCCACTGCCGCCGGAGAAGGTCGCGATCGGCGCAATTGCTGGCCCCCAGGTCCGCCACTTTGTCTCGATGAGCGGGCTTTCCAACACTTTGAATTACCTCATCAAAGGCGTGCCATACGGTGGCCAATACGTACTCCAGAACCCAGCGGGATACCCGAACATGTTGGGCATGATGGCCTGGTCAGATACGATCGACCGGTATATGAATTACCAGTTCTCCAACACCATCGGGCCGTTGTTGCACCAGATGCCGGCGGTTGTGCCTCATAACTGCACGTATTCGCTTAACCCAACCAGCGCGAGTCTCGCGGGGAACGGCGGTGCAGGATCGATCAGTGTCACGGCCGGAGACGGCTGCAACTGGATCGTGCAGAACTGGACCTCCGGCGCCGATTGGCTGACGGTTACCAGCGGCTCCGCCGGCACCGGCAACGGAGCGGTGAACTACCAGGCATCCGCGAACACGGGCAATCCGCGGTCGGCCACTCTCACCATCGCTGGCGTTTCGTTCACGGTCAATCAAAGTTGCGGGCTTTTGCTCAACGCGGAGGGCGCGAGTTTTCCGGCCGGCAGCGGCACGGGTACGATCACGATCACGACCGGCCCGGCCTGCACCTGGACGGCGTCGTCTGCGCTCGGCTGGGTGACGGTCACGGGCGGAGCCTCAGGCTCGGGCGACGGCACGGTGAGCTACACGGTGGCAGCCAACACTGACCCGGCGGCGCGCTCAGGCACCATGACGATCGCTGGGCTAACCTACACGGTTGAGCAGGAGAGCGCTTCGGCGGCTGGCCTGAATTTTGCCGGTTCGATGGCGCAGATTGCCTCAGCCGGGAGCTGGGATACCTTGATCACGCTCATCAACGCCGGCGAGGCGGCGGCCGAGGCGCGTTTGAACTTCTTCAGCGATCCCGCTGGCAGCCCGCTCCTGCTGCCGTTTGCCTTCCCGCAGCAGCCCGCGCTGGGCACCATTCTCGGGACGACTTTCGACAGCACGGTCTTCGGCGGCACATTCCATGCCAACGCCATGCTGCTTCTCGATACGACCGGGCCGGTCGACCAGGTCGGCTCGGCGCAGTTGCTCACCAACGGCGCCGTCAGCGGCTTTGCGGTTTTCAAGGCCACTGATACCGGACAGGAGGCCGTGGCGCCGCTCGAAACGGGCAACGCCAGTTCCTACATTCTCGCGTTCGATAACACGGGCGGCATAGTGACTGGCGTGGCCATTGCCAACGTGGCCTCGGCGGCGGGGAACGTTCCGGTCGTCATTCGCGACGACACCGGCGCCCAGATCGGAACCGGGTCGATCCCGCTGGCAGCCGAAGGCCACACGTCCTTCGTGTTAACGGATGCCACGAAGGGATTCCCGGTCACGGCGGGCAAGCGCGGCACGGTCGAGTTTGACACGCCGGCCGGCGGCCAGATCAGCGTGCTCGGCCTGCGCTTCCCCCCATCCAGTGTGAACGCGTTCACGAGCGTTCCGGTGCTGGCCAACGTCACCTCCAGCGGCGGCACGATGGCGCACTTGGCCTCCGCCGGCAGTTGGAAGACGACGATCACGCTGGTGAATACCGGCACGGCTTCGGCGAATGCGCATCTGCACTTCTTCGGCGACAGCGGCAGTCCGCTGTCGCTGCCGCTGAGCTTCCCGCAGTCTGGCAGCCCGACCACGGCCTCGACGCTCGACCGCACCCTCGCCGCCGGCGCCATGCTTATCATCGAAAGCACCGGCCCGGTCGCCCAGGTGGGCTCGGCGCAACTGACCACTGATGGCGCTGTCAGCGGCTTCGCGGTTTTCAAGGCCACTGATACCGGACAGGAGGCGGTGGTGCCTTTGGAGACGCGTAATCCCGCCTCTTTCATGCTCGCTTTCGACAACACCGGCGGCATAGTGACTGGCGTGGCCATTGCCAACGTGGCCTCGCAGGCGGGGAACGTTCCGGTCGTCATTCGCGACGACACCGGCACGGAGATCGGGACCGGGTCGATTGCGCTGGCAGCCGAAGGCCACAAGTCCTTCGTGTTAACGGATGCCACGACTGGATTCCCGGTCACGGCGGGCAAGCGCGGCACGATCGAGTTCGAGACGCCCGCCGGCGGCCAGATCAGCGTGCTCGGCCTGCGCTTCCCCCCCTCGAACGCGAACGCGTTCACCACCATCCCGGTGATGGCACCGTGCTGTTGCAGCGGCTGCGTAAGCGGAGGCGGAAATGGCCTATCTCCTCTGCCCCCCACCCAAGGTTCGCTCGTGGTGACGATCACGAGTCTACCCACCGCAACTTCAGCAAGCGTTACCGTTAGCGGGCCAAGCGGCTACAGCACCCAGTTGACTTCCAGCCAGACATTGCAGCTCGCACCTGGCACCTACTCGGTTATTGCAAACCCGGTCAGCGTCGGAGGTAGCAACTACTATCCTACCGTGGCATCCCAAACGGCAACGGTTTCAATCTCGACCCCGGCTTCGGTAACCGTCGACTATTCCACCATCATTCCTACTAGCACCAAGGTGCTCGATTCAGCCGGGATGATCAGCCTTACAGTCTCGCCCGACGGTTCCACGATAACGGTGTCAACCTCCAGTGCCGTGGCGGCTTCGCTGGCTGCAGGTGACGTATTGGCGAGCGCGCCTGCCCCCGCAGCAGAAAATGGTCTATTGGTGAAGATTCTTAGTGTCAGTACCAGCGGCCAGACCGTCACCGCGAGCGTGCAACAGGCAACCTTGCAAGACGCCATCCAACAAGCTACGTTCCAGTTCACCGAAACCCTCGGGCCGGGAAACACGCTGGCATACATCCCCGCGAGTAAAAAAAAGATTTTGTCCAGCCGTACACTTGGCCGCCTCCAGCGCGAAGACTATACTTCAGGAGCGGGAGCTTGCGCAGGGAACACCAACACGTTTCAGTTGCCATTCGATGTGCCACTGGCAGGAGGAGGTGGCGCGAGCCTGACACTAACGGGAGAGGAGGATTTCTGCCCCTCTTTTACCTTTGCTCTTAAAATCAGCGGGTTTCAGCTAGTCTCTATGAACGCTACGGTTACTGTGGGTATTCACACGTCCATCGGTCTCCTTGACAGCGTGGAGGAGAGTTTCAACCTTACACATGATTTTCCGCCTCTCAATGCAAACTCCACCCTGGTCTTAATCGGCAACGTGCCGATTCTCGTTCAACCGACTCTGACGCCGTTCGTGGGCGTGAGCGGGAACGCGGCAGCAAATGCATATACTGGCATTGCAACGGATTCGATCACAACCGTAGGAGTGTGGTACGCAAACGGGACTTGGAGTCCCATAGCCACCAGCGCCTCACCAACAGCCGTGTCAACTGCCACATCGGTGGATGGCCAAGTCAGTGCCAAGGCTTTCGCTGGCATACAAGCTGGGGTTCTCCTGAATGGCATCGTGGTTCCCTATCTGAGCAGCGATGGCTACTTACAGTTCAACTCCAGCCTTACTGGCAATCCCTGTTGGACATTAAATGCTGGGCTGGAGGCCAACGTCGGAGTGAAAGTCACAATTCTGGGCGAGACTTTGACCAACTATTCGAGCCCGAGCCTGAACCTGTTCTCTGTTCCTGTGTTGCAGGCCACGAACACTTGCTTTGCGCCGGTGCTCACCAGTATCGCGCCGAATACCGCTCCGGTCATGAGCCCGGACCTAACGCTCGCGCTCACCGGCTCCAACTTTGTTCCAGACTCGACGGCCAACTTTAATGGCCAGCCATTGGCAACCACTTTCTTGGACCCGAGCGATTTGACGGCGGTCGTTCCCGCCATCGATCTTGCAGTGGCCGGAACTTTCCCGGTCACTGTGAGTAGCCCTGATAACCCCGGCGGAACGTCGGCCCCCGTCACTTTTACGGTCAGCGATGTGAATGTGACCGTGTCCCTTTCAACAGCCTCGGCCAGTATCCCGGTTGGCATAAGCCAGCTATTTACAGCTACCGTCCAGGGCACCTCCAACACTGCGGTCACTTGGAGTGTAAACGGTGTCATCGGGGGGAACTCCACGCTCGGAACCATTACTGAGCAAGGCTTGTACACCGCGCCCGTCACCGTGCCGAACCCATCGGCAGTAGCCGTCACGGCCGCGAGCCAGGCCTACCCAAGAGCCAGCGCCTCTGCCAGCGTGACCGTCCTCACATCTGGCTATACCTTCTTTAACGCTGAAGTCTTCGCGAGTCCGGGTACAACGGACTGCGATTACCCTCCGCCCTGGACCCCAGCCAGCCCACCCTGCTTGTCCGCCCTACAGTCGGATTGCTGCGGTACTGCTTTAGATTTGAATGTCGCTACGAACGGCGCTACCTCCGAGGTTCAATTCGACGGCGTAGTCTTCTCAGTCTCGGCTTCGACAACGACGGCGACCACCGATAACCGAGCCGACGCGGTAGGTTCACGGTCAAACAGTTATGTACTTACCTCGACATCAGTAGCGGCGGGAACTCCGGTATCGTTAACGGCCCTGCTCCCCAGGTCCGGGACATTGAGCGTGCAAGCATTACAGGTCAATGACACAGTGACGGCTCAGGAGTCCTTCATGGTCAATTTCGGCCTGAATGGCGTCCTTGTAAATTCTGGAATTAACCAAGGAGAGCGGGTGTTCACTTCTTTGGGTCCCACTTATACGGAGAGTTCTCTGGCGGATTCAAATGTTTTTACCTTCGGTCTTTCGGGTAATAACCCAGTCCTGTTGTCCGAGCCAAATATCGTCGATACCGATGCGACCCAGAGCAGCGTTTCAACTACCTTGGGAACCCTAACCGTTAATTTCACGGTCCCCGTAGGGCTTCCCTTCGGACTTGGGGTATATGATCACGTGAACACCCATGGAGGCGATAGTGGGAACGCAACAAGCACAGGCGTGATTCCTGAGCCACAATTCGTTTTGCCGCCCAACGTCGTTTTGCACAAGTTTTGAGGATGCCCGTTAAATCGTAGAAAGTAGCTTAGAGGCGTGTGAGCAGTTCACCTTAGGTGACTACATCCTGCGACGTAGACGCGAAGGAGAGACATCAGAGGAGGAGCTCCAGACTTTCATTCTCCCCTTCGGAGCGGAGGGGTTTAGGTATGTAGGCAGATTTGACATGCTTGACGGGTTTGCCCGCCGGCTGGGCACCCCGCTCCTGAAAGGTATCGCGGACTTCGGGTATTCCGAGGGCTGGATGCGGAGCTGCACAGGTCTTTGGCCAGACTGACTCATCGCCCCGCATGTTTGCGGTTCAAGACGACGGTCGCAAGGCAAGTTGGAACCGTACCGGTTGCCCACTGGCGAGGTGATTTTGACGGCGCAGCCGCGGTCTTCACCGGCGCCCGCCGCGCGCTACGCCTCAGAACACGAACGCTAGGCCCGCGCTGACCACCAATTGATGCAGCATGCCGTGGATGTTCGTCTGGCCCAGATTCGGTTTACCCGTCACGTAATCGCGGGCGTCGAGCCGCACCATAAACATCTCGCTCATCCGCACCTTCACGCCGCCGCCGTAATTGATTCCGAATTTCGTCACGCCGTTGCCCGAAAATGGGGAAGAGCCGGGCGGATAAAACGAGCTGAAGTGCACGCCGCCCGCGGCGAACGGCCGGATCCGCGAGCCCTCCGGCGTTGCGTAGACAAGGAAGTCGTAGAACCCCTGGTGCATCGGCAGGCTAATGTCCTGCCCCAGATCCGTCAGCTTGCCATGGTTGTAAGCGTATCCGAACTCGTGCCCGAAGAACTTCCCTTTGTTTAGCGTCATCCGGAGCGCCAGGTGAAAATTCGTTTCGTCCTTCAAGTCAACGAGGCCCGTCCCCGCCAGGTTCGAAGTCTGCCCCAGGGTATTATTCCTCAGCATGGAATCTCCAATGTTCAGCGATACTTCGCCCAATTGCGCACACGCCGTCACCGCCGAGCCGAGCAGCAGCGCCAGCATGAATAGCGGCCCTTTCATCGTCCCTCCTTGCACTTGCCTTCAACCCGCGGACTTAGCACGCTGGTCGAGCCGTTAGATCACCACCACGTGAATCTCGCCCGGCCCATGCACGCCGCGCACGAGGATCTGCTCGATGTCCGCGCTGCGGCTCGGGCCCGTGATCAGCACCATTGAGCTGCTCCGGTCCGTAGGCCGGGGGGCAACGCTCAACAACTCATCCAAGCCGGTGAGGATTTTCGGGCGCGGGACAATCGCGATGTGCACGGGAGGAAGCAGCGAAACCATGCGCGCTTCCTCGGCCGAGGAGAACATGACCAGGCTGCCTGTATCCGCCAGCGCGTAGTCGGCGCTGGTGATGCCAAATTCCGCCTCCGCGCACGCGGCTCGCAGCTCGTCCCGGCCGGTGAAGCCCGAGCGGACGGAGGCGAGGCTGGTGATTCCGCACTCGCCGAGAAGGGGCGCGTTCGATGCCACCGCCGGCCGACCCGCAATTACCCCTTCGACATAAGCGCAGGCATCGGAGGGCGAAGCGGCGGCATGAGTCTTCCCCGCCAGCTCTTCGATCGCGCGAAAGAACCTTTCGAGGCGGGCGCCGTAAGCGGCGTCCGGGATCCGAATCCGCACCGCGGGCGCGGGCGCCGGCGGTTGCCCCACGCTCCGCCCAAGCGCCGCACGCGACTTATACAGGATGTGCTCGCGTGACATCAGATTGCGTCCGCCTTCCTGCGTGCGCGCCACATTCGGCGAAAGCTGCGCCGCGGCGGCGGCGCAAGATCGCGCTGGCTCAACCACGCGCGCAACGGCCCACGCTCGATGAACCAGGACATCCGGCGAATCCCCCCGTCCTTCCCATGGGGAAACACCGCCGTTGCCATCGCGCCCAGCATTTCATAAACGCGAGGGTGACGCATGACCCACGCCCATGCCCGGAACGCGAGCCGTTCCAGCCAGTCCTCACGCCGCTTGGCTTTTGATTCGACAACATCCGCACGCAGCTCGAGCAGCAATCTGGGGAGATCAATCTTGACCGGACAGACTTCGGCGCACGCCCCGCACAGGCTGGAAGCGAACGGCAGCCAGGGTTCGTGCGTCACGCCCAAGAACTGAGGCGTGAGAACAGCGCCAATCGGCCCCGAGTACACCCACGGGTAATTGTGCCCACCCACCTTCCGGTACACCGGGCAGTGATTCAGGCAGGCGCCGCATCGGATGCAATAGAGCGACTCCCGCTTTTCGCGGTCGGCCAGCAGCCGCGTGCGGCCGTTATCGAGCAGCACGACGTAGAACTCGTCTGGCCCATCGATCTCGCCGGCCCGCCGCGGCCCGGATAGAAACGACGTGTAAGACCCGAGCGCCTGCCCGGTGGCACTCCGCGCAATCAGCTTCAAAAAGACCGCCAGGTCCTGCGCGCGCGGGATCATCTTCTCGATGCCGGCGACGGCCACGTGCACCTTGGGCGCCGTGGTCGTTAGCCGTACGTTGCCCTCGTTCTCCAGGATCACCGTTGCGCCGGAATCGGCGACCAGGAAATTCGCGCCAGATACGCCAATATCGGCAGCCAGGAACTTCTGCCGCAGCACCAGCGCGCGATGTGCACCTGCTTCTCGATGACGGTTTCCTTTTCGACGCCCAGCTTCCGGCTGAAGAGCTCCGCCACGTCATAGCGCGTCATGTGCAGCGCCGGCGCCACGATATGATAGGGGCGCTCGTGCGCCAGTTGCATGATGTACTCGCCCAGGTCCGTCTCGACGATCTCGAGGCCCTGCTGGCCGAGCCTCTCGTTCAGCTCGACCTCCTCGGTGGTCATCGACTTCGATTTCACGATCAGCCGCGCGCCCCGCCTTTTTGCAAGCTCGGCCAGAAAGCTGCTCACCTCGGATGCATTGCGCGCGAAGATGACCTGCCCGCCGTGCGCCGTGACGTTCGCCTCGAACTGCTCGAGGTAATAGTCAAGGTTCTCGATGGTGTGCTTCTTAATCAGGTGAGCCTGCTCCCGGAGCTCCTGATAATCCGGCAGAACATCCGGCGCGACGGCCGCCTTCCGGTGCTCCACCGACCGGGCCGTTGCCGAATAGATGGCAAGCTGGAGCTTCGGATTCGCTAACGTCTCGCGGATCTTCTGTTCTTGACTGTGCCTCATCTGGTCTCTCAAAACCGGGGGCCGGAACCAGATTCCCGCCTTCGGAATCGGCCGTCTCTTCCCGGTTCGCCTTCCCTCTTGCCTCACCTTTCGGCCAGCACTTCGGCGAGGTGCATCGTCCGCACGGGCAGGCCGGCCCGCGACAGCACACCTTGAATCTGCATCAGGCAACTCGCATCGCCGCCCACCACGACCTCGGCGCCCGTCTTGAGAATTGAGTCGATCTTCGTGTGCGCCATTCCGCCGGAGACCTCCGGGAATTTCACCGAGAATGTTCCGCCGAATCCGCAGCACTCCTCGGCAGCATCCATTTCCCGCAGCGTGAGCCCGCGCACGTTTGCAAGCAGCCGCCGCGGGCCTTCCCGGATGCCCAGCTCGCGAAGGCCGTGGCAGCTATCGTGGAAAGTGACCACATGTGCAAACCGCGCGCCGACGTCCTCCACCTTCAGCACGTCCGTCACGAATTCGGAGAATTCCTTGAGCCTCGGCGCGAGCCTGCGCGTCTCCTCCAGCCACTCCGGCTGGCGCTGAAACAGCTCGGCGAAATGCTTTGTCACCATGGAAACGCAGGAGCCCGATGGCGCCACAATATAGTCGGCGCCGCGAAACACGCGCAGGAAATGCCGAGCCACGCCGCGCGCCTCATCGCGGTACCCGGTGTTGAAGGCAGGTTGACCGCAGCAGGTTTGGCCTTCCGGAAAATCGACCTCACACCCCAGCCGCTCGAGCACCTCGGCCATTGCCATGCCGGCTTGGGGATACCACTGGTCGACGATGCACGTTACGAATAACGAAACGCGAGGCATGTGATTGCAAGTTTATCAGCTTGGGTCCGCGGGGTGCTGCGCGGCGGCGCGTTACCATGAAGGTGATGGGTTGGAAAATCCTGGCCATCCTGTTCGTGGCGTCCGCCTTGACCTCTATGTCCCACGCACAACCTTACTCGGCCACAAAGACCGCGGCCGGTCCAGTCGAAGTGATTCGCCTCGCCGACGCCGCGCGTGGCATCGAAGTCGCGATCGTACCCTCCATCGGCAACATCGCTTATGAGATGAAGGTGCGCGGCAAGAACATCTTTTGGTTTCCGTACGACGCGCCGGCGGAACTGAAGGAAAAGCCGGTGTTCGCCGGCAATCTGTTTCTCGCGCCGTGGGCCAACCGCCTCGACGGAGACGCGTTCTGGGCAAACGGCAGGAAGTACGCGCTGAACCCGGATCTCGGAAACTTGCGGCGCGACGAGCATGGAAAGCCCATCCACGGCCTGCTGTTGTTCTCTTCCGCTTGGGAGGTTGCCGCCCTGCACGCGGACGATCGCCGCGCCGAAGTCACCAGCCGCCTGGAATTCTGGAAATACCCGGAGCTGATGGCGCAGTTTCCGTTCGCGCACGCGATTGAGATGACGTACCGTCTCGAAGACGGCGCACTCGAAGTGATTACGCGGATCGAGAACCATTCCCGAGAGCCGATGCCCCTTGCCGTCGGGTATCACCCCTATTTCCGCTTGCACGATTCCCCGCACGATGAATGGAGAGTGCACCTCGCCGCCAAAGCGCGCCTCGTACTGTCCAGCCAATTCATCCCCACCGGCCAGCGCGAGCCGGTTCAACCGCCCGATCCGGTCCCGCTCGCGGGACGCAGCCTCGATGACGTCTTCACAAACCTGGTGCGCGACTCCTCGGGCCGCTCCGAGTTTTTCGTCGAGGGCAAGAAAGAAAAGATTTCCGTCATTTACGGGCCGAAGTACAGCGTAGCAGTGATTTACGCACCGGCTGGGCGCGGCTTCATCTGCTTCGAGCCCATGTCGGCCATTACCAATGCGTTCAACCTGACGCACGCAGGCCTGTATGACGAGCTCCAATCGATTCCACCGGGCGGCGTCTGGCAGGAGAGCTACTGGATCCGGCCGTCAGGATTTTAGGAGTCTGCCGGAGATGGATATCCTCGCCGAGGCCAGGCCGCTCGTTGGCTTGGGCTCCCCGGCGCCTCTTCATCGCATCGCAGCTATGCGGCCCGGCTGGCGGCCGATCCGGCAGCCGAACGCTAGCTGGCCCCGCAGGCCTGCCCGATCGCGGAATGCCGGCTTGGAGCTGGCCGCCGCCCTTCTTATGTACGTCTTCTGGCTCGACATATGAGAACGGTTCCTGCCTCGCAGCCTTTTCGTGTCCCGCTACAATGAAATCAGTCGCGAGCCATAAGAGGGAGGCTGCGGCGGGATGCCTGCCAACCAACTGATCCACGAAAAAAGCCCCTATCTGCTTCAGCACGCGCACAATCCGGTCCACTGGTATCCGTGGGGCGAAGAGGCTTTCCGGAAAGCGCGCGAGCGGGATATGCCCATCTTCCTTTCCGTCGGCTACTCGACCTGCCATTGGTGCCACGTCATGGAGCGGGAGTCGTTCGAGAACGAGCAGATCGCCGAGCTGCTCAATCGCCATTTCATTTCCATCAAATTGGATCGCGAAGAACGGCCCGACATCGACCGCGTCTACATGACCTTCGTTCAGGCGGCAACGGGCTCGGGCGGCTGGCCGATGTCGGTTTTTCTCGCGCCCGATCCTAGGCTCCTCGACTCCGGTTTCTACGCATTCCGGCGCAGCTTCGATACCCAGCACGGCGGGTTCGGCGGCGCGCCGAAATTCCCGCGCTCCACCGCGCACAACTTCCTGCTTCGGTATCATGCCAGAACCAAAAACGCGGAAGCGCTCGAAATAGTCCTCACCACGCTGAACAAGATGGCTCGGGGCGGCATTCGGGATCATCTGGGCGGCGGCTTTCACCGTTACGCGGTTGATGAGCGCTGGCTCGTGCCGCATTTCGAGAAGATGCTGTACGACCAAGCGCAGATCGCCGTCTCGTACCTGGAAGCGTTTCAGATCGCCGGCGATGAATACCACGCGCAGGTGGCGCGCGAGATTCTGGATTATGTGCTGCGTGACATGACCGATGCCGGGGGAGGCTTCTACTCGGCCGAGGACGCCGATAGCGTCATCGATCCGTCGCGGCCGGAAGTCAAAGGCGAAGGCGCGTATTACATGTGGACCCAGGCGGAAATTACAACCGCGCTCGGGCAGCCGGCCGCCGATTGGTTCTGCTATCGCTACGGCGTCGAAGAGCACGGCAATGTGCGCAACGATCCGCACGGCGAGTTTTCAGGCAAGAACATTCTCTACGAAGCGCACTCGGCCGAGGAGACGGCCGGGCATTTTGAGCGGCCAGTGGAAGAAGTGCGTGAGGCGCTCGAAGCCTCGCACGGCAAGCTGCTTGAGGTGCGCTCCCGGCGCGTGCGGCCGGGCCTGGACGACAAAATCCTCACTGCCTGGAACGGGCTGATGATTTCGGCGTTCGCGAAAGGCGCGCAGGCGCTCTACGAGCCACGCTACCTCGACGCGGCGCGGCACGCAGCCGAGTTCCTTCTCGCCCGCGCATACGATCCGGAGCGTGCGGCGCTGCTGCGGCGCTACCGGGAAGGCGAGGCGGCGATCGCCGGCTTTCTCGACGATTACGCGTTTTTCATTCAGGGCCTCGTCGATCTCTACGAGACTGATTTCGACGTGCGCTGGATCGAGGCTGCCATCCAACTCACCGGCACGCAACTCGCCCAGTTCGAGGACCAAGAGAACGGCGGATTCTTCAGCACGGCGGCCGGCGCGAGCGAACTGGTCATGCGCATGAAGGACGACTATGACGGCGCAGAACCCTCGGGCAATTCGGTGGCTGCGCTGAACCTGCTCCGTCTGGCCCAATTCACCGGCCGCGCCGCATACCGCGAGTCCGCCGAACGGACTTTGCGCGCGTTCGCGGGCCGTATGGCCGATGCGGCGCTCGCGGTTCCGCAGATGCTCGTAGCGTACGCGTTCAGCATCGCCACACCCAAGCAGATTGTGATTGTGGGACGCAAGGATGCGGAGGACACGCGCCGTTTCCTGCGCGAGGTGAACCGCCGCTTCCTGCCGAACAAGATCGTACTACTTGTCGATGGCAATCGCGCGCGCCGTTTCCTTCCCGGCTACTTGCCGGCGATCGAGAGCATGACCCAGAGCGGCGGCGCCACGACCGCCTACGTCTGTGAGAATTATGCCTGCCGCCTGCCGACGAGCAACCTGAAGCAGTTTGGGGAATTGCTGGAATCGTAGCCACACTCGCCGCCGACTGGCATCCCGTAACCCACGCCCCACTACCCATCTGGGATAATGACATTGATTTAATGAATTCTCTTGGAGGGATCCACATGGAACGTGAGGGAGCTGTGACGATGAGGGGCAAACCTGTGACTGTGATCGGCCCGGAGCTGAAGGTGGGAGACAAAGCGCCGGAATTTCAGTGCGTCGATAGCACAATGAAGCCAGCCAGCCTGGCAGAAACTGGAGACCGGGTTCGCATCTTCAGCGTGGTGCCGTCGCTCGATACGCCGGTCTGCGACGCGCAGACGAAGCGGTTCAACGACGAAGCGGCTCGGCTGCCGGGCGTAGACATTTACACCGTAAGCGTGGACCTGCCGTTTGCGCAGAAGCGCTGGTGCGGCGCTTTTGGCATCGATCGCGTCAAGATGCTCTCAGATCACCGCGACACCTCGTTTGGGACGAATTACGGCACGCTGATCAAGAAGCTGCGCATCGAGAGCCGGGCGATTTTCGTCCTCGACCGCGACAACGTCATCCGCCATGTCGAGTACGTCAAGGAAGTTGGCGACCATCCGAACTACGAGTCTGCGCTGAAGACCGCCCGGGCGCTGGCGGGCGCGGCGCAGGGCGCTTAAGCTGTAGAATCAAACACTGCGTGCGGGTTGCCAAGCTGCCAAGCCGGCCACTTGTGTATACGCGCCGCGCCGGAAGAGCTTGACAAGCGACTAAGCCTAATCCTATCATGTGGTTTGCCGTGCGGGGCGGCCTGACAAAATCTCCGCGCTGCTGCTCTCTACCAAGGAGGCTGGTTTGATCAAGCTCGATATTATCAACGAGGTCGTCAATCGAACCGGAATCACCAAGACCAAAGCGGAAATGGCGGTTGAGACCGTATTCGAAAGCATGAAGAAGGCGTTAGGGCACGGCGAGAGGATTGAACTGAGGGGGTTCGGTATTTTCAACGTCCGGCCTCGGAAGACCGGCATCGGCCGCAACCCGCGCACCGGCGCTGAGGTTTCGATCCCTCCGGGCAAGGCTGTCCGCTTCAAGCCCGGCAAGGAATTGCAATCGCTGCAGTAGCTTGATCCTGTGTCTTCCCAGGGTTTCACTCCCGGCCCTTACATCCAAGCTCCGGCCGACGGCACCGGCATTCAGGTGCAACGCGTGGGGCGGCAGCCTGCGCGTCCTCGGTACTGGCTTCACGCGCTGCTTCTCGTGCTGACGCTGGTCACGACCACCGTGATGGGCGCGCAGATGGTCGATAGTTTCCGCCAGAACCGGCCCGCTTTCGAAGCTGAGCGCCTATTTGCGGCATCCGGACAGATCTGCTCGCACCCAGCCTCGTTGCTTATCGGGCTGCCGTTTTCGCTGACGCTGCTGGGCATCCTGCTCGCACACGAGTTCGGCCATTACTTCGCGTGCCGTTACTATCGCGTGGATGCCAGCCTGCCGTACTTCATTCCCGCGCCGACCCTTATTGGCACTTTCGGGGCCTTCATCCGTATACGCTCGCCGATTTACTTCAAGCAAGTGCTGTTCGATGTCGGCATCGCCGGGCCGTTGGCGGGGTTTTGTGTGCTGCTGCCAGCGCTTTCGATTGGTCTCGCCTATTCGAAAGTGCTGCCAGGCATCGCGAATCGCGGCGAACTGGTTTTCGGCGTTCCGCCACTGCTCTGGCTGATGGAGAAGGCGATCTTTCCCGGTATCGCGGCCGCCGATATTTATTTGCATCCGGTGGCGCGTGCAGCCTGGGTCGGCATCTTTGCGACCGCTCTGAACCTGCTGCCGATTGGGCAGCTCGACGGCGGCCACATCCTATATTCGTTTGTGGGCGAGCGGCACAGGCTGCTGTCGAAGATTTTGGTAGTCGCGCTCGTTCCCCTGGGCCTCTTCTATTGGCCGTGGCTTATCTGGGCCGCGATGCTGCTGATCTTTGGTCTGCGGCATCCTTCCGTCATCGATTCCAAGCGCCTGGGGTCTGGGCGCAAGCGGCTGGGCTGGCTTGCGCTAGCCATCTTTTTGCTCTGCTTCATGGTGGCGCCGATCTCGAACAGCGCTCCTTAACCATGGCAGATCCCATGAAGATCTCGGCGACCATCATCACTTGCAACGAGGAGCGTAACATCGCCCGAGCGATCGAAAGCCTGCGATGCTGCGATGAAATTCTGGTATTCGACAGCGGCTCGACCGATCGGACGGTCGAGATTGCGGCTAAGCTGGGAGCCTGCGTGATCGAGAGCCCCTGGCCCGGCTATGCGAAGCAAAAGAACCTTGCCGCCTCGAAGGCCTCTCACGACTGGATTTTTTCCCTCGATGCCGATGAGGCGCTCAGCGAGGCGCTGGAAGCCGAGATCTGGCAAGTGAAAAAGAACGGCCCGGAATTCAACGCCTATACCATGCCGCGCATGGCGCGCTACCTCGGGCGTTGGATCCTGCACTCGGGGTGGTACCCGGACCGCAAGGTGCGGCTCTACCACCGGAGCAAAGCGGCTTGGATGGGCGAGTTCGTGCACGAGAGCGTGCAGGTAACCGGAAGCGTCGGCCACCTGAAGTCGAACCTTTTGCACTACTCGTGCGACTCGCTTTCCGAGCACTTGCGCAGCTTGGACCGCTACACGACCCTCGCGGCTCAGGAGATCGCTTCGCGGCGGCAGAAAGTCGCCTGGCAGAACCTGATCCTTGAGCCCTTCTGGACGTTCCTCCACACCTACGTTTTCGAGCTGGGTTTTCTGGACGGCCTGGAAGGGCTGACCATAGCCAACATGGCGGCAATCTACACCTTCCTGAAATACGCGAAGGCGCGGAATATGTCGTAAGCCAGGTGCTGAAGAACAGGACGCCTGCACCGCTCCTTCGTGGCCTCGGCTGGAAAGATGGCCGCGCCGCGGCAACTTATGCCAGCAACTCGTCGTAGACCTTCAGCGTCTCTTCGGCTGCCCTTTTCCAGGGAAACTGGCGCGCCCGGTTCAGGCCTTTCCGAATCAACTCTTCCCGCAAAGACGGCGACTCGACGGCGCTGACCAGCTTAGAAGCAATGTCGCACGGGTCGCATGGATCGATATAGAGCGCCGCATCCCCTCCCACCTCTGGGAGGGAGGAACTGCGCGACGCTACCACGGGCAGCCCGTACGCCATGGCTTCCAGCAGCGGAAGACCAAAACCTTCCTCAAGTGAGGGAAACAGGAAAGCGCTGGCCGCCTGGTACAGAACCGGGAGCTGCTCCGCCGGCACATAGCCAAGCACGCGCACGCGCGATTCCAGGCGCTGGCTGGCGATGAATGCGTGAATGGCCTCGCTGCCATAGCCGTTGCCGCCTGCCAGAACCAGCCGGTAATTTTCCGGCAGGAGCTTCAAAGCGCGCAGCGCGTTGATCGTGTTCTTCCGCGTATCGAGCACGCCCACCGCCAACAATATATGGTTTCCTTTGCCGGTCAGCCGCTCTCTTTCCCGCAAGCATTCTTCTGGCGCAATGGTGATTTCGGGCAGGTCCACGCCGGCCGGAATCACGCGAATCCTGGTCCGCTCCACCGGGCAATGCTCGGTTATCTGGCTCGCTGTGTATTCCGATAGAACGATGATGCGGGCCGCACGAACGAGCGCCTGTCGCAGCAACCTTGAGAATCTGCGTTGAAACTCGGGTGTGGAATAAGAACTGCGGGTGATCGGGAAGATGTCGAAGACCGTTACAACCTCTTGCCGGAAGCGAAATGCCGGAGGCCGCTGCGCCAGACTGTGGAACAGCTCCGCCTGCCATGGCAGCCAAAAAGTGAGAGGTTGCTGAAACACCCGGACGGAGAACGTCGGGCCGCCGGCCGTACTGGGAGGGCAGAGGAACTCTCGCCGTTTGCGGAGCCGCGACATGCGGTAGCAGACTAGGAAATGGTGGGGCGTCTTGAGGCTCGCCAGGCTTTGTATCAATTTCCGGCTGTACGTTGCGGTCCCGGTGGGGTACGTATCGAAGATATAGCTGGCATCCAGTCCGATGATGGCCATTTTGCGTAAGTCCGCCTCACCATTTTCATCCATCCGCGGGAGTTCAGGATGGGCTGCCTTGCACACAGCCTCCGCCCTAGGGTATTTTCAAGCGATTGATCACGCTGCATGTCGATCTCGGTCCGGAGTGGCGTGGGGGCCAGAACCAGGCCCTGCTGCTGATTCAGGGGTTGCGCGAGCGTGGTCACGTGGCCGAACTGGTTGCTTTAGCGGAGTCGCCCCTGGCGAAGCGTGCGGAGGTTGTCGGCGTTCGGGTGTATGCTGTCGGGCGGAAGGCGGTGCGGCTCCGGGCCGCGCTCCAGCTCAGAAGACTCCTAGACCAGGGACGGTGCGAGATCGTGCACTGCCACGAAGCGCACGGTCTCACGGCAGCATGGGTGGCCGGTGTCCACAGGCGCGCTGCTTTGGTCGCATCGCGCCGCGTTGCTTATCCGCTTTCCAAGAACCGGCTCGCCCTGGCCCGTTACCGGCGCGCGCATCGGATTGTCGCCGTCTCCCGTTTTGTGGGTGAGAGTACCATCCGGTCCGGCTTGCCGAAAGAACAGATCGAGATTATCTACGATGGCATCCAGATTACGCCGCTGCCCGTGCCGGAGGCTCGTCTTGCCGCGCGGCGGCGATGGAATCTCGGCGATGCGCCGGTGCTGGGCTGCGTGGGATATTTGCTGCCGGACAAGGGGCAGGAACTGCTGGTAAAGGCATTGCCCATCATCAGAGAGCAATATGGGAACTCCCGTCTTTTGCTGGCTGGCGACGGTCACTCGCGCGTCCACCTGGAACAGCTGGCCCGCGATTTGGGAGTGCGGGATGCGGTCGAGTTCGCGGGCTTTGTAGACGACGTCGCCCAGGTGTATCAAGCGCTCGATATTTTTCTCTTCCCGTCGTTCGCGGAGGCTTTGGGCAGCTCATTGCTCGCGGCGATGGCGTATGGTCTGCCGCCAGTCGCGCTCGCTGGCGGGGCCGTTCCGGAGATCATAGAAGACGGGCGAAACGGCTTGCTGGTTCCGGGGCCACAACCGGCCGGCATAGCCGCCGCCGTGCTGAAGCTATTGCGAGACTCTTCGCTCGCCGCCCAACTTGGCCTTGCCGCGCGGCGAACCATCGAGCAGCGCTTCAGCGCCGGCCGCATGGTGCAGGATACAGTTGACCTCTACCGGAGGGTTTGCGCGCGGCAGAAGTTTTGCGGCCCCCAGTAGGTCCACGTGGAAGGTAGTGTAACGGTGTACTATCATCGTTGACATGCTAGAAGCGGTCATTGCCGCCCTGCTCGGGCTACTCATCGGAAGCTTTCTCAACGTCTGCATATATCGCCTGCCGCGCGATCTATCAATCGTGTCGCCACGGTCGTTCTGCCCGTCTTGTGAGCACCCGATTGCCTGGTATGACAACGTTCCCGTGCTCAGCTACATGGCGCTGCGCGGTCACTGCCGGCATTGCCGGAAGCCCATCCCCTTACGATATCCGGCCGTCGAGGCGCTCATGGCCGCACTTTTCTTTTGGATCGTTCTCCGCTATGGCGGCTCGTTTCGTTCCGCGAAGCTCTGTACCTTTGCCGCGCTGCTGATCGCGCTTGTCTTCGCGGATCTGGAGCAACGTATTCTCCCGGACGAGTTGACGCTCGGCGGCGTCGCGCTCGGTATTTTGTTTGCCGCCGTCGTGCCATTCGACGACGGCTTGGTGACGCTCTTCCTGCCGCTCCAATGGGGCAGGATCTGGCTGTCGGTGGCTGAAGCGGCGCTGGGCGCTTTAATGACCAGCGGACTGCTCTGGGTTGTGCGCGGCGTCTATTTTCGGTTGCGCCACCGGGAGGGCATGGGGCTCGGCGATGTGAAAATGATCGCCATGATCGGCGCCTTCCTAGGGCTGCAGAGTGCGCTGTTCGCGGTCGTCGTCGGGTCGATGCTGGGCTCGTTGCTCGGCCTGGTATACATCTTACTTGCGCGCAAGGACGCGTCAACCTACGAGCTGCCGTTCGGAATGTTCCTGGGCGCCGCCGCCCTGCTCGTCGCGCTGCTGCGCGATCATCTCCTCATCGGCCTGCGGCATTTGGGCTGAGCTGCGTGGCCGGCCAGGTTTACGCTTTCCCGTAGATCGGTATCACGGCGCCGTTCACGTCGCCTGCGCCATCTGACGCCAACCACACCAGCAGGCGCGCGATCGAGGCCGGCTTCACCCATTTGGAGAAATCAGCCCCGGGATTCGCCGCCCGGTTTGCGGGCGTGTCGATGACGCTCGGGAGCACGATATTTGCGGTAATGGCGGTTTTCTTCACTTCGAGAGCGATGGTGCGGATGAGCGCGACCAGCGCCGCTTTCGAAGCGCCATAAGCGCTGAGTTTGGCGGCCGGCTCGACGGCGGTTCGCGAACCGATCGCGATGATGCGTCCACGGCCGGCCCGGAGCATCGAAGGCAGCACGGCGCGCGCGATGTAGAACGCAGCATTGAGGTTTGTGTTCAGCATCAGATTCCATGTCGCATCGCTGGTTTCAGCGACCGTTGCGCCACCCGCAAATCCGCCGGCCAGGTGCACCAGCGCGTCGATGGGTCCGCACTCCTCGGCTGCTCGCGCGGCCCCGGCGGGCGTCGCGAGGTCCGCTTCGATCCCTCTGAAGTGCGGATGGCCGGGCGCGGGCGACGGCCCTGATCGGAACACGCCGGCCACGGTTGCGCCCGTCTCCAGAAATGCTTTGGTCACCGCGCCGCCGAGCCCCCCGTTGGCGCCGGTGATGAGGATGGTTCGATTCTCAAACTCTGACATGCGCTCATGCTAGCGCAGCCGCCAGCTATTATGGAAGTGCCATGCCCGACGCTCTACCGCGCCTGAGAATGGATCTCGAGTTCATGCCATCTCCAGCGGCGGACCGGCCAGGCATGATGATTCGCGACCCCTACCATTACTCGGACGCGGCGCTGATCGTTCCACCGCCGCTGGTCCCATGCCTGCAATTTTTCGACGGCCAGCGCACCGGACTCGATCTGCGCGAGGCGCTCGTCCGGCTCACCGGCGACCTGCGCGTCACCGAGCTCGCGGAGAACCTGGTCGGATCCCTGCGGCAAGCGGGCTTTTTTGAAGATGAAGTCCATGCGGAGATGAAGGAGCGGCGGCAGAGCTTGTTCGCGCAAGCCGAGCGGCGTGAGCCCGCTCACGCCGGTTCAGCGTATCCGGACGACGCCGAGGCGCTGCACTCGACGCTTGCCGGCTATATGGACGGCCAGGCGAGCCCGGCCGGGCGCGATACGCTAATTGGCATCGCGGCGCCGCACGTCAGTCCGGAAGGCGGCCGGGAGTCATACCGCGCTGCCTATGCCGCTCTCTCGCCGCGATATAAGGACCGCATCTTCGTGGTGCTCGGCACGTCGCACTATGGGGAGCCGGAGCGCTTTGGGCTGACACGCAAGCCTTTCATCACGCCGCTCGGAGAGGCGCGGACGGAGCAGAGCATGGTCCAGTGGCTCGCGTCCGAAGCGGGCGGGGCCGCGGAAATGGAAGACTACTGTCACGCCATCGAGCACTCCATCGAGTTTCAAATCATTTTCTTGCAGCACCTCTACGGGCCGGACATCACCGTCCTGCCCATCTTGTGCGGGGCGTACGCGCGCAGCATACACGGCGGCGGCAAGCCCGAGCAGGATGAAAACGTGCGCCGGTTTCTGGGCGCGCTGGGCGAATTGGCCGCCAGGGAAGGGAAGCGCTTGTTCTGGGTGCTCGGCGTGGACATGGCGCACATGGGGCGCCGCTACGGCGATCCGTTCGCGGCGCGCGCCGGCGATGGCGGCATGGTCGAGATCAGCGCGCTCGATCACGCTCGCATTGAGCGCATCGAGGCAGCGGATTCCGAAGGGTTTTGGACCGCCGTCCAGGAGCACCGCGATCCGCTGAAGTGGTGCGGCTCGGCGCCGATCTATGCTTTCATGAAGGCCGTTCCTGGGGTGCGCGGCGAGCTATTGCATTACCAGCAGTGGAACATCGACCCGCAGAGCGTGGTCAGTTTCGGGGCACTGGCTTTCCGGACGAATTGATGCTGCGCCGTTCAAGGTGCCGGTTCGCTGGCGATCCAGTAGCCGGGGCGCGTGCGCACTTTGACGTCCGGGTGGTTCACCACCTCGACCTTGATTTCGTGGTAGCCGCCCTCATCCTTGTTGTTCGGCGCGTAGCTGATCAGATATTCTGCGTGCAACTCCTCGCCAATGCTGCCGATGGCGCGCTCGAGATCGCGCTCGCGTAAGAACGAAATATCTTCGCCGCCCGTCCATTTCGTAACTACCTCGACGGGGTTCTCGACGAAAACACTTTTCACCGCCTTGAAAATCCCGGTGAATAGTGGGATGAAGCTCGCGGAGTTCATGGGGTTGCCGTAGGTCTGTTCGGCATAGGATGGGAGGGCCGGAGCGTTGGCGGCCATGGTCCGTGCCGCGGGCGGCACTTGGTCTGGCGGCGGCGGGGGCTGCTTGGCCAGCACGGTGGTCACGAGCCGGTTGACGTTGACGCAGTAAACGCTCACGTTATCGAACTGAAGCCTGGTGAGCGCTTCGGGGATCTTCGCCTCGCTGCCATGGTCGCGCGTCTCGCTGATCAAGAGCAGGACCTTGCGATGATTCTGCGGCCGCTTGCTCAGCATGCGTGATGCAGTGATCACCGCGTCAATCATGCGGCTGCTCGAACTGCCGGCCTTCAGTTTGTTCAATGATTGCTCGATCTTGTCCGTGTCCGAGGTGAAGTCCTGCAAGACCTGGATGCGGTGGTCGAATGCCAGCACTGCCACTTCGCCCTGGTCGCCGGTAATCTCACCTTTGAAAAGAGACCCGATTCTTCGGATCTCGGGCAAGACCGGTTCCATGGACGAGTTCGCCTGAACGGCCATGACCAGCGAGATGGGAACGTATGAGATATCGACGTGTATGTTCTGCGGCTTCTCGTTGTCAAGCAGGCGGAAATCTCCGGGCTGCAAGCCGTTGACGTAGTTGCCGCTCCTATCCGTGACCACAGCGGGCGCAGCCACTATCTTGACGGTGGCGCGGAAGACCTGTTCGCCAGACTCTTGGGGCGCCGCCAGGCCAACCGTCAACAGGCCGGCAACCACAGTTCGAATCATCGGCTCCAGAATGGAGACGGCGTTACGGCGTCTCTGGTTTCGGTACGGCAGCATGTTCGGTCACCCCTCGCAGCAACTCCAGAATGTGCGGCACTACATTTACGATAGCATCCAGCGATTCCACCGCGCCTCGCGGCGAGCCCGGCAGATTCACGATCAGCGCTTTGCCGCGCGTGCCCGCAATGCCGCGCGACAGCACGGCCAGCGGCGTCGAGGCCCGGCCGCGCTCGCGCATCAACTCGGCCAGGCCGGGAATCTCGCGCTCGATCACGGCGCGCGTAGCTTCCGGCGTAGTATCGCGCGCGGCGACGCCGGTGCCGCCAGTCGTGAAAATCGCCGACACCTGATTGCCGTCGGCGAGCGCTGCAAGGCGCGCCGAAATCAGCTTTGGCTCATCCGGCAGCACTTCGCAAACGGATACCGGCCAGCCCAACTGCTCGAGCCGCTCGCGCACGGCGGGGCCGGAAAGGTCGGCGCGCCTGCCCGAATAAACCGAATCGCTGATCGTCAGTACCGCCGTTTGGGGCATCCTTACGCTCCCGCTCGGGCGCCTTTACGGCGTCGCGCATTGCTCTTGGGCGCGCCACTGGCGCGTCTTCGGAAATCACCGCTCTTTCCGCCCGTCTTCCCGATCAAACGCACGTGTTCGATCTGGATCGACTTGTCGAGCGCTTTCGTCATGTCGTACACGGTCAGCGCGGCAATCGCAGCGGCGGTAAGCGCTTCCATCTCGACGCCGGTCGGCCCCGTGGCCGAAACGGTCGAAACAATGCGGACGCCTTTTGTTTCGATGCGGATATCGAGATCCGCGTGCGTCAGCAGCAGTGGATGGCAAAGCGGGATCAACTCGGCTGTGCGCTTAGCGGCGGCAATCCCCGCGATGCGCGCGATCTCGAGCGGATTGCCCTTCGGGTTCTGGGGCAGCTTCTTGAGCACGGCGGGGCGCATCCTCACGAAGGCATGCGCCTCCGCGGTCCGGAGCGTGTCCGGTTTCAGGGAGATGTCCACCATGCGTGCGGCGCCCGCATCGTCAAAGTGCGAGAGCTTCTTCATTTGAGTAGCACCCGGATAAGCTCGCCTGCCTGCCAGCGCTCGCGATCGGAATCGGCGACAAGGAACGCGTTGGCGCGCGCGAGCGCGGCGATGTCGCTCGATCCGTGCCACGGCACTGGCGTAATCTCCGTGCCATCGGCGCCGAGGCGGGCTGGAAGGAACTGCGTCAAGCCCGTCCGGTGGCGAAAATCGGCCGTCAGCCGCGCCAGCGTCATCGGCAGCATAACCTCCGATTGGCCTTCGAGCAACTCGACGGCCGCGCGGGCAAAGATCTCGAAAGTCACCATGGTCGAAGCCGGGTTGCCCGGCAAACCGAAAAAAAATCTGCCGCGCGCGCGGCCGAAGACGAGCGGCTGGCCGGGCTGGATCCGCACGCGATCAAAGAAAAATTCCGCATCCAGCCCCGCCAGGACATCCTTGACCAAGTCGTATCTTCCGGCTGAGACCCCGCCGGAGAGCAGCAGCAGGTCGCTCGCCAGGCCTCGTTCGATTAGCGCGCGCGTAACATCGTGCGAGTCCCTGGCGACGGGAAGCAGCCCGGGAATGCCTCCGGCGCGGCGCACCTGCGCGGCCAGCGAGTGCGCATTGGAGTTGCGGATCTGGTGCGGGAGCGGGCGCGCCTCGATTTCGACGATCTCGTCGCCGGTGGCGACGATGGCAACGCGCGGTTTCCGGAACACGCGCACGCGTCCACAGCCCGCCATCGCCAACGCGGCGACTTCCGCAAAACCGATTCGCTGGCCGGGCGCGAGCAACCGCTCGCCGGCACGCACCTCAGATGCACGCGGGGCGATGAACTGCCCAGGATCGGCGGCGGGAGCCGCGATGTGCCCGTCTTCGCGCGTGATGTGCTCCACCATGACGACCGCGTCGGCGCCGCGCGGCACTGGCGCGCCGGTCATGACCTCGACTGCTTCGCCGGGCCCAATCTCGCCGGAAAACGTTTCACCCGCGCGCACTTCGCCTGTCACGACGAGCCGGCCAGGCAAGTCGGAGACACGGACCGCAAAGCCGTCGCGGATCGAGCGGGTCACTGCTGGGTAGTCCCGGTCGGCCGCGACCGGTTCGGCGAGAACGCGCCCGGCGGCGGTATCGAGCGAAACCTCTTCGGTTTCGGGCAGCTCACGCGCCGCGGTGATCTGTTCGATCACGCACCGCCGCGCGCCGCCAAAATCCAGAGTCGCCACGAGCTAATTTTAGTATCGTTCAGCACGCGATTGTTCTACCATCTAAAGACATGCCGAACAGACTTACGCTCGCCCAAATGGCCTCCCAAATCCGTGCGGGACGCCTGTCGCCGCTCGAAGCCATCGATGCGCACTTGAAACAGATCGAACGGCTCAACCCGCGACTGAATGCATTCGTGAAGATTTTCGTCGATGAGGCTCGCGCCGCGGCCCAGGCGAAGGAGCGCAACGGCGGGCCGCGCGGGCCGCTGCACGGCGTCCCCGTGACGATCAAAGACAGTTTCGATGTCGCCGGCGAGGCGACCTTGTGCGGCAGCAAATTCCGCCTCGGCCACCGCGCCGCTGCGGATGCGACCGCTGTCGCGCGCCTGCGCGAGGCCGGAGCGATCCTGCTCGGTAAAACGAACTGCCCCGAATTCCTCTACAACTACGAGACCGACAACTACATCGTCGGCCGCACGAACAATCCCTGGAATCCCGAAAGGACGCCGGGCGGATCGAGCGGCGGTGAGGCGGCGGCGATCGCGTCCTTCTGCTCGGCGGGAGGTCTCGGCAGCGACGGCGGCGGGTCAATCCGCGTGCCCGCCCACTTTTGTGGCATCGCCGGGCTGAAGCCCACGCCAGGCCGCGTCTCTGCGGCCGGCCATTTTCCCGTCATCAGCCACCCGGGCGGCTTACTCGGCGTCGGCGGTCCGATGGCGCGAACGGCCGAGGATGTGCGGCTCCTGTTCGAAGTGGTCGCGGGTTATGACACGGAAGACCCGTTTTCGGCGCCGGTGCCGCTGCGCAAGCCGGATCTGGCGGCGCTACGAGTCGGCGTGATGGAACAGTTCTACAGCGTTCCCGTGCAGCCGCCCATCCGCAAAGCGCTCCACAAAGCTGCGGCGGCGATCGAGCAGCTCAAGTTCCCAATCGATCGCTTCGAGCCGCGCGGGTTGGAGCACGCCCCGAACCTGTGGTGGTTCTTCTTCGGCCGGCTGATCTCGCATTTCCTCGAGCGGCTCTATGCCGGGCACGAGGAGGATGCCCACTGGACGGGCACCGAGCTGGTCCACAGAGCGCTCGAGGAGCCGGCGCCTACGGTCGAGGAAGTGGTCGAGAACCTGGCCGCGCGCGATGCGATGCGCGCCGCGCTGCTGCGCCAGATGCGCGAGGTCCCGGTCGTGCTGACGCCCGCCTGCGGAGTCGTTGCGTTTCCTCATCGCGAGCGCCGCTGGCCGACGGACGGCAAGACCATCGGCCTGTTCGAAGCGATGATGCCACTGACGCCTGTGAACCTGCTCGGCCTGCCCGCACTGGTCATACCATTTGACGTTACCGAAGACGGCATCCCGGTTGGCGTCCAGCTCATCGGGCGTCCCTACGATGAAGAGCTGCTGTTGGGGCTCGGCGCTCAGATGGAACGAGTGCGCGGACCTTTTCCGGCGCCGCCAGTTTAGCGGCGAGGTGTTGTGGGCGACTGCCACGCTTGGCCGCTCAGCCAGCGTGCGATCGGACGCCGAGGTTACGAACCGGCTTCGATCAGCTCGAACAGCCGCTGGCGCACGGCGTCTGCGGTGGACGTATCCGGCAGCACGACCAGGATCGTGTCGTCGCCGGCCACCGTGCCGACGATTTCCGGCCATTGCTCATGGTCCAGCGCCACGGCTACCGAGTTGGCGTGGCCCGGCGAAGTCTTCAGGACGAGCAGGTTCTGCGCGACCCGGATGTCGTGCAAGAATTCGGCTGCGAGCGTAGCGAGACTCGGGCCGGCCGGCTCCGGCGCGAGCTGTCTGTACCCATCGGAAGTCTTCGCCAGACGCAATTCGTGGATATCGCGCGACAGTGTGACCTGCGTGGCGGGAATGCCAACCGCTTGAAGCGCCTTGGCCAGCTCTTCCTGCGTGTGAATGGCGCGGGCGCCGATCAACTTGAGAATTTGACCTTGCCGGTAGCTCTTGTTCATACCGAAGTTTTCATTCTATCGAGACGCTGGCGAGCTTCCACGAGCGCGTCCGCGACCGCACGCGGGCCGGTCCCTCCCGGAATCTCGCGCGTCGCCACGCCCACGCGCGCTTCAAGCAGCCGCGCCATCTCAGGCGTGAATTCCGGCGCAAAGGCCGCCAGCTCTTCGGAAGTCCAATCCTGGGGCCTCTTGCCGCGGCGAATGCTGTCGAGCACGAGCCGCCCAACGATCTGGTGCGCTTGATGGAACGGAGTGCGCGCGCGGGCGAGCGCCTCGGCGAGGTCGGTCGCAACCAGCCAGCTTTGCTGGATGGCGGCGGCCGCGGCCTCCGGTTTCAGCCGCACGGATTCGGCCACTGCGCGCGCCATCTCGAGCGAACTCTTCAACTGGCCCGCGGCATCGAACAGCGGCTCTTTGTCCTCCTGGAGGTCACGGTTGTAAGTCATCGGCAGGCCCTTGGCGGTCACGAACAGCGAGGCCAGCGCGCCGAATACCCGGCCTGTCTTGCCGCGAATCAGTTCGAGCGAATCGGGGTTTTTTTTCTGCGGCATCAGGCTCGAGCCGCTGGTCACCTCGTCGCCTAGTTCCAGCCAGCCAAACTCTTCGCTCGAATACAGAATCCAGTCCTCGGCCAGCCGGCTCAGATGCAGCATCGTCGTAGACGCGGCGTATAGAAAATCGAGCACGAAGTCGCGGTCGGCCGAGGCATCCATGCTGTTGCGCGTGATGCCTTCGAAGCCCAGCTCCCGCGCCAGCGCTTCACGGCCGAACGGAAAGCCGCTGCCTGCGAGCGCGCCCGAGCCCAGCGGTAGTATGTTGACGCGCCGGCGCGCTTCACCAAACCGCTCGCAATCGCGCGCCAGCATCTCAAAATAAGCGAGCAGATAATGCGGCCAGAGCACAACTTGCGCGCGCCGCAGGTGCGTGTAACCCGGAATGACCGCGTCCGGATAGCGCCCGGCCAGATCGAGCAGCGCGCCCATGAGATCCACCAGTGACGATTTCACCGCGTCGATCTCATCTCTCAGCCACAGGCGCGTATCCACAGACACTTGTTCGTTGCGGCTGCGCCCGGTGTGGATCTTTTCGGCGAGGCCGCCGGCGATTTCCTGCAATTTGCGGATCACAAGCGTATGAACGTCTTCATCGGAAGCACCCTCGTAAAATTCCGGCCGGTGAGAAGCGGCTTCGATTTTGCCCAACGCTTCGGTAAGCGCGGCGCATTCGGAGGCAGTCAGGATGCCCACGCGCTCGAGTGCGCGCGCCCAGGCCTGCGAGGCGCGAATGTCCGCGTGAATCAAACGGCGGTCGAAAACGAGCGAGCCGGAAAATCGCTCGAACACCTCCGATGATCCTTTCTCAAAGCGGCCGCCCCAGAGTTTCATAAGACCGTTTGTGGACGCTGGCTTGTGCGTCGCGCGAAGCCCATGCGTGTGCTCATGACTTGCCCTCCACAGCGGCGCGGACGCGAATCGGCAGGCCGATCAGGTTGATAAATCCTTGGGCGTCCTTCTGGTCGTAGCCGGCGCCCATGGTGAAGCTCGCTATATCGAGCGAATAGAGCGAGTGCGGCGATTTACGGCTGACCGGATCGAGGTTGCCCTTGTACATCCGCAGCGTGATTTCGCCGGTCGTCGTGCGGCTCGAGGATTCGAAGAACGCGTCCAGCGCCTCGCGCAGCGGCGTAAACCACAGGCCGTTGTAAACCAGCTCAGCGTAATCGAGCGCCAGGTGCTGCTTATAGTGCAGCGAAGCGCGATCCAGCGTCAGCGCTTCCAGCTCGCGGTGCGCGGCCGTGATCAACGTGCCGCCGGGCGTCTCGTAACAGCCGCGCGATTTCATTCCCACGAAGCGGTTCTCGACCAAATCAATGCGGCCGATGCCGTGTTCGCCGCCGATGCGGTTCAGCTCTTCGAGCAGCGCCACCGCCGCCATCGCCTTGCCGTTGAGCGACACGGGCGCTCCCTGTTCGAAACCGATCGTCACCTCGCCGGGCGCATCCGGCGCCTCCTTCGGGCTTTTGGTTAGCATCCACACCTCAGCGGGCGCAGCGTTGGCGGGGTCCTCGAGCGCGCCGCCCTCGTGCGAGAGGTGCCAGATGTTCCGGTCGCGGCTATAAATCTTCTTGGTGGTCGCCGAGACCGGTACCTTGTGTTTGGCGGCGTAAGCGATCGCATCCTCGCGCGAACGAATATCCCACTCACGCCACGGCGCGATCACCGCCAGGTTCGGCGCAAGCGCCTTGTAAGCCAGCTCGAAACGGACCTGGTCGTTGCCTTTTCCGGTGCAGCCGTGCGCCAGCGCATCGCAGCCCGTGCGGAGCGCCGCCTCGACCTGCTTCTTCGCCAGGAGCGGCCGCGCGATCGACGTGCCGAGCAAGTACTTGTCCTCGTAAACCGCGCCGGAGCGCACCAGCCGCCAGAGGTACTCGCGGACGAATTCGTCGCGCAGATCTTCGATATAGACCTCGGACGCGCCCGTGCGGCGGGCCTTCTCTTCGAGCCCGGCCAGCTCGTCGCTGCCCTGGCCGATGTTCCCGCACACCGCCACCACCGCGCATCCGTAGTTCTCTTTCAGCCACGGGATGATGATCGAGGTGTCGAGCCCGCCCGAATAGGCGAGCGCCACTTTCTTCGGTTTACCCATAGAATTTTCGATTGTAACAAGCGGCAGATACGGCCAATACGCACCGCCCGTTCGTATGACGGCCCGCCTGCAATGCAATACCGCTTGGTTTTCGCAAAAGATCCGGTGAGTCGCGCGATCCAAAGGTCTCGACAGGGGGGCGCGACGGCGCATTGTGGCGCGAACACTCGTGTTTGCCGCGTCGAGACTCGTCTCGGCGCCCAGCGGCCGGAACATAGCCCATAGAAAACGTTCTACTTGCCGTCTGTCTGTGAAAAGCCGCTGATGCTCGGCGCTGCGGCACGTCCCTCCGGAGTTCCGCCGCGCCGCTAATCCAGCATCATCAGTAAAAGGGCCTTGGCCGTGTGCAGCCGGTTTTCGGCCTGGTCGAAGACTACCGACCGCGGCGATTCGATCACCGCATCCGTCACTTCCTCGCCGCGATGCGCCGGCAGGCAATGCATAAACACCGCATTGGGCGCGGCAAGTGAGAACAGGGTTTCGTTCACCTGAAACTTCGAGAAGGCGCGCTGCCGCCGCTCGGCTTCGTGCTCGTCGCCCATGCTGGTCCAGACGTTTGTATAGACCGCGTTCGCCTGAGCGACTGCGTGTTCGGGATCGGAGGTGACGCTGAGCGTTGCGCCCGATATCGCCGCGAGTCCTCCGGCCTCGGCCACGATGTCCGGGTTGGGCTGGTGCCCGCGCGGCGTCGCGATCGCGAAATTGATGCCCAGCCGCGCGGCGGAGAGCATCAGCGAATGGGCGACGTTGTTGCCGTCGCCGATGAACGCCAAATTCAGCCCCCGTACCTCGCCGAAGTGCTCCTTCAGCGTCAGCATATCCGCCAGCGCCTGGCAGGGATGGTAGAGGTCGCTCAGCGCGTTGATTACCGGCACGCTCGACCACTCGGCCAGCTCCTCGATCGTCTTCTGCGAAAACGTTCGCGCGACGATGCCTTGGGTCCAACGCTCTAGGTTGCGGGCCATGTCTTTGAGCGGCTCCCGATCGCCGATGGGTCCGGTGGTGAGCACGCAATCGCCGCCCAACTGCTTGATGGCCACTTCGAACGTCACCCGCGTGCGAAGCGAGGGCTTCTCGAACAGCAGGCTCAAATAACGGCCGCGGAGCGCGTTCGCGTATTGTCCGGGAGACGACTTTAGGTTTCCGGCCAGATCGAGCAGGTAATTGACCTCGTCTTGGGACAGGTCCAGGTCGCAGGTAAGGTCCTGGGACGACGGTTTCAAGATCGCGTCAGTGGTGGTCGAGTTGTGCATGTTTCAAAGCTCCAACAATGGCGTCTGCTGAATTTTTATTCAGCATTATGTATATTTACACATTTCAAGAGCGGTGTCAAGAGGGTACTCCCTAACTAGCAACCCCAAGATGTGATAATCTCGATTCGCTAGCGCATCTTGAGCCTGCACTCAATGGGGCGGAGCACTGGGCCAGGAGGTTGCTGTGTTCTGTCTGAATTGCGGTGCTCTTCTTGACAGCCGAGGCTGCTGCCCGGTGTGCAGCTCGGCGAGCGCCGTCCAGTCGGCCTCGCCCGCCGTGCAACAGCCTCCTGGTCCGCCTCCCCGACCAAAGGAACCGCCAACGCTTGTAACCACGATGGTGGACGCAGTTGAACGGCTCTGGGCGTTTATAAACAAATCGAAGGTCATTCGCCCGCTTGCGTTCCCCGCATTCGTGATCCTGATCTACACTCAGGTGACGTTTTTTGTGGTCCACCCTATGGGTGCCGTGCCGGAAGGGGGGACCCTGTTGATCTTGCGGATGGAGAAGCTGAGGTTCATAGACAGCGCTGAAGGCGTCTGCGAGCGAGAACCAAACGGCGTCAGTTTGATATGTCTAGCGGATGTTTTCGGCACGGTAGCGAGGAAAAGTACAGTGATAGCGCGGCTGCCATACAGCGAAACCTTGTATCGCATATCCGCAGACGGAAGGAAATACGATACGTCTTCATCGGCATCGAGTTCGACGTCGAATTTCGAACCGAATACAGCGCCAACTCCGCCAGACGCTCAGACACAGAAATTGATTGCAGAGCGGGACTACGAAATGCAGCAGCTAAGGTTTCACGAAAGCATGCTCGCTGCTTCATCCTTCGCCGTGCGCACCGACCTATTTTGCAGGGATGCTGCTGATGCGTACCTCGCGAACGGGATCTCTGCATTCGGATCTACAGCCCCAATAACGAATAGAGTAGAGGCAGAAATGGAGTTAGAAAGGGAACTGGCTGAAAGAATGGACCCGGCTGTCCAGTCTCGGGAAAATTTTGTTCGCTCGATCAAACATGGCCCTTATGGCCTCACACTCAACGATCTTAACAACGCGTACGCGCAGTTGATGCGCGAAGAACCATCCACAAGAGAAGCGGAGATGTGGCGAGATCAGAAGCTATATGCCATTCGTGAGGTTATTGCGGCTTATAACAAGGAATTCCGTGATTGCCGAGTAGCGGTTATTTATGGCGAAGCGCCGGGTCCTCCGAGAGTCGGTATTCGACCTTTACCACCGTTGCCGCTCCCTACAGATGACGAACTGCGCAAAAAATGCAGTCAAGGGCGCGAGCGCATAGCACAAATCGAGCGCGAGCTCGCGTCACGCAGGTGAAATCACCGCTTTGACCTCTATCCCTAGAGGATCTAGTGCCGGCCTGAAAATCGGCCAGGTTATCCAGGTGTACCGTATTGTTCAAGCCGGATTGGTCACTCCCGGAGTCGGGACGCCCGTCACAAGAAGAAATCATATTTGCACTCTGACATTGAGTGACGTGGCAATAACGGCAAACTCTGAGTCGGCGGAAAGACGACCGCCTATGCCAGAGGCCCTCACAGCGTCAGTGTCCTTTTGGGGAGCTTCCATTTCGAATTGAGCAAATAGCCGAGAGCTAATTGCAGCTGCTAGACAGAACATTTTGAATATATTCACTCGTGAGCCGCCTTTCCCACCTCGCTGCTCGACTGTTCCAATGCCAGCGTGCGGCGCCTTTGTCGCCGCCCCCGGCGGGCGGGTTATTCTGCCCAAGGGCTCGGGGCGTAACGCGGGAACCGCCTGGCGTTCCGCCGGAAGGGAAATCGCCATGGGCCCAGCCGCACCCAGCCGAAATAGCCCACGGGCCGGTATCCAGCCTTGAGCATCGGCGGATACGCCATGGCCCGATCGGGCTGAATGCAGGCCATAACGCGTTCGAATCCCTCCCGGTGCAACAGCAGTGCCTGCACCACCGCTCCCGTCGTCGCGTACCCTTTCCCGCGCTGTTCCGGCGGCGTGTAGGTTCCGTAAACGTAGGCCGTCCCGTCCGGCAAAGGAAGAGGCAGTCTGAGATATTCGATCCAGGCCCGCTGGAACGCGGTCCACCGGCCGTGCACGAACCGGCCCTCGCTCTCCAATACCAGGCATCTCTCTCCGCTGGCCAGACGCCGCTCGACCTGCCCGGCTGTGAGCGTGGGATGGAACTCGGCGTACGCCTTAGCCTCCTCTGCGCGCAGCCAGCGCGCCGAAATGCCCGCCGGAACGGTTGCCTTGGGCGGGAGATCCAAGGCCAGCAGAAGGACCCGCCGGTAGACGGTTTCCCCGAGCACGCGAAACCAGAGAGCCAGCCATCCTTCCTCGCGCCAGATTGTCCACGCGCGACGGATCACGCATCTCAAAGAATTGCCCGGGCGCATCGGCGGAGTTAACGCGCTGCACCCGCCGGCGAGCGCCGAAAATACTCGATGATCTGGCGGAGGCCCTCATCGAGCGGCACTCGCGGCTCCCAACCTAATACCTGCTTGGCCTTGCTGATATCGGGTCTGCGCTTGGCCGGGTCGTCCTCGGGAAGCGGCTTATACTCGATCCGGCACTCGGTCCCCACGAGCGCCTGGATCTGTTGCGCGAATTCGAGGATTGTCATCTCGCATGGGTTGCCCAGGTTCACCGGATAGCGCTCGTCCGAGAGCATCAGGCGGTAGAGTCCCTCCACCAGGTCGCTCACGTAGCAGAAGCTGCGCGTCTGCGAGCCGTCGCCGAAGACCGTGATCGGTTGGCCGCGCAGCGCCTGGTCGAGGAACGCCGGCACTACCCGGCCATCGTTCAGCTTCATGCGCGGGCCATACGTATTGAAGATGCGCGCAATATTCGTGCGCAAACGGGCAGTGCGGTGATAGGCCATGGTCAGCGCTTCGGCGAAACGCTTGCTCTCGTCGTAGCAGGAGCGCGGCCCGACCGGGTTCACGTTGCCCCAGTAACTCTCCACTTGCGGATGCACCAGGGGATCGCCATAGCACTCCGAAGTGGAAGCGAGCAGGAAACGCGCTCCGGAGCGGCGCGCGAGTTCCAGCAGATTGCGCGTGCCGAGCGAGCCGGCGTCGAGTGTCTCGATGGGATGCTCCAGGTAATCTCTCGGGCTGGCCAGGGAGGCCAGGTGCAGCACGCCGTCGATGGGCTCATCGATGGTGATCGGCGTCGTGACATCGTGGCGCAGGAACTGGAACCGCGGGTGGGCTTTGAGATGCGCCAGGTTCGCAAGCGAGCCGGTGATCAAGTTGTCGAGTCCGACCACCGTGTGGCCCTCGGCCAGCAGCCGGTCCGTAAAATGCGATCCGATAAAACCCGCCGCTCCCGAAAGAATCAGGCGCAATTTGCTCCCTCCACTCTCCATATAGCGCTGCACCATCGTTGTCTTCGATCAACGGCGTGCAGCCCGCCGCCACGGGCGCATGCTGGCCAAGCCCGCGTTTCCAATTCTAGCGAATCTTCTCCGTGCTACATTCGGAGCTGGAAGAGCGCCGGGGCCGTCCGGCTGCCGCCGCTTACTTGCGCGGGGACGGCTCGCTCACGGCCGCGGCTCAGCAAAACTGTTTCATGGCCATGAGCCGAGGAAGTAGCGTAACGCGGATTTCCCCGGCCAAGTGCTAGCCATCTATGCGAATCTCCACGCCGGAGCAGATCGTTTTCCTCGCACTGGCAATTGTTTCCATCTACGCGTTCTGGCGGAGATTCGGCCGCGTGCTCGGGACCATCCTGGCCTCGAAGGACGATCCGGGTTTTCACCTCGCGCCCCTGGGCCCGCGCATTCGCAGATTCGTGTGGGAGGTGCTGCTCGAAGGGCTTGTGATCGGCCAGCGGCCGTTGCCGGGCCTGGCGCACGCGTTCGTCTTCTGGGGTTTCTGCGCGTTCGCGCTGGTGACGGTCAACCACATCTCTTCCGCGTTCGGCCTGGCGCTCCTCGATCGCAACAGTTTCGGGCGCGTCTACTTCTGGTTTGCTGCGGTATTCGCCGTGGCGGTGGCAGTCTCGATTGCGGGCCTGGCGTTCCGGCGCTTTGTAATTCGTCCGCGGTGGCTCGGCCCGCTTTCTCCGGAGTCCGGTCTCATCGCGTTCCTGATTTTCGCGCTGATGATCACCTACCTGGCGGTCTTCGCGCTTCCGGAAAAGACCGGAGCGGGGAACGCGTTATGGTGGGCGCACAGCCTGGCGCTGCTGATTTTCCTGCCGCTGATTCCGCGGACCAAGCACTTGCACCTGGCGCTCAGCCCAGTGACGGTGTTCCTCGAGCGGGATGGCTTCAGTAAGATTCCGCCGCTCGTCGGGGAGGAAGACTTCGGCCTCGACACGGGCAAGGACGTCACGAAGATCGTCGCCTTGCAGGCATACACCTGCGTCGAGTGCGGGCGCTGCACCGAGCATTGCCCGGCGAACAACACCGGCAAGATCCTCGACCCGAAGGAAATCGTGCTCGGCGCGCGCAAGTATCTGAACGAGTATGGCCCATCAGGAATCGAGCCCCTGCTCGGGAAACATCTCTCGATGGAAGCCGTATTCCAGTGCACGACGTGCGGGGCCTGCGAGTTCCAGTGCCCGGTCGGGATACAGCACCTGCCCATCATCATCGGCTTGCGCCGCGGCGCCGTGAATACGGGCAAGTGGGAGGACAAGTACGGCACGGATCTGTTCCTCAAGCTCGAACGCCAGGGAAACTCGCTCGGCTTCTCGCAGACCGAGCGCGAGAAATTCATTCAGAAGAACAAGCTGCCGCTCTACGACGGTACGCAGGAATACTGCTTATGGATGGGATGCATGGGATCGTACGACCCGCAGGGGCGCGAGATTGTGCTCGCGCTCGCCGAGGTGCTTCACTACCTGGGCATCTCCTTCGGTGTGTTACCGAAGGAGAAGTGCACGGGCGATCCGGCGCGGCGGCTGGGCAACGACTACTTGTTCGGCCAGCTCGTCGAAGCCAATCTCGAACTACTGCGCGCGAGCGGCGTGAAAAAGATGGTTTCCATTTGCCCGCATTGTGTGCGGACGATGCTGGAGGATTGGAAGGAATTCGGCGCGTCCTTTGAGATCGAGCACCACAGCGAGCTGCTCGCGCGCTTCGCCTCCCGGTTACCACTCAACATCCCGGAAACCCGGCCGAAGATCGTCTACCACGATGCCTGCTATCTGGGCCGCTACCGCGGCGTATATGATGAACCGCGCGCGGTGATCGGGCGTTGGGGCGCGGTGATCGATCCGCCGCGTGCGCGCGAGCGCGGATTCTGTTGCGGCTCGGGCGGTGGGCTGGCGTTTCTCGGCGAGGAAAAAGGCAAACGCGTGAACCGGGAGCGGGCCGAAGAGTTGGTTGCGACGGGGGCGGGCGTGGTGGGCGCTGCCTGCCCGTTCTGCAATACGATGCTGCGCGACGGCTTGGCAGCGGCCGCTTCGCCACCGCCGCAATTGCTCGATATTGCGCAGATCGCCGCGGCGGCCATCCAGGCAAAGCCCGCGGGGGAGTGACGCAACGTCAGCGCTTAGCTTTATACTTGCGCGGCCCGCGTATTTTGCGCTAGAATTCCTGGTGTCGCCGCCAGCGGCAGAAGCAGTGTGTTTTCAGTTATTTACCGGGCGCGTAGCTCAACTGGCAGAGCAACTGACTCTTAATCAGTAGGTTGCAGGTTCGATTCCTGCCGCGCTCACCACTTCTAACACGGTAGCTTCAATCAGACAGCCAGACCGAAGATTCAGCTGGAAGAGGCGGCGCGTATTGTTCGGTAAGTAGGTATAGGCGCCTCTCCTCCCCAACCCGCTATCCTGGTCAACAATGGCTACGCACTCAAAGATCGAGGACTGGGCGGCGAAGCGCTCGCTTAGGCGGGGGTTGGTGCGCAGGATCTTGCGGTGGACGCTCACCGCGGTCCTGGCGTTTTACGGGATCGCCGTACTCACGCTCGCCGGGCTGCGCTGGATGAACCCGCCGACGACCGCGGTCGAAATCGAGCGGCGGGTCCAATCCTGGTTTCACAAAGGCCCCTACCGGAAGCGCCAGGCGTTTCTCCCGCTCGGCCGCATTTCCCCAGATTTTCAGCACGCCGTCATCGCCGCCGAGGACGCACGGTTCTACCAGCACCACGGGTTCGACTGGACGGAGGTGAAGAACGCAATCGACGAGGATCTCGACGAAGGCCGCGTGCGCGGCGCCTCAACCCTCACACAGCAACTGGTCAAGAACCTGTTCCTGGGCACTTCGCGCTCCGTGGTGAGGAAGGGGATCGAAGCCTCCCTTGTGCCTTTCGCCGAATTCATCCTGGGTAAGCGGCGCATCCTCGAGCTCTACTTGAACGTCGTCGAGTGGGGACCCGGCGTGTACGGCGCCGGCGCGGCCGCGCAGTATTACTACAATGTCCCGGCCGCGCGAATCAGCCGGGACGAAGGCGCCCGCCTGGCCGCGATCCTTCCGTCACCGCTGCGGCGCAAGCCGGGCCGGATGGACCGGTACAGCGCGCTCATCCAGGAGCGAATGCGGGCGATGGGCTGGTGAACCTGGCCGGCGGTCACAGCGTATCCTGGAACATAGTGCCACCTGAGTCCGCAATTGGGATTTTCGGCCTGACGAAGGCCGTTCAGGCATTTTGGAAACATCGCAAAGTGCGGGCGCGCGTGGCGCGGGCCGGGCGAGGAGCCCGCACTGGCGCGAAGAGTGGGGCGAGCATTGTCCTCGGCCAACGGACAATGTACAATTGACCACGGAAAGGGGGCGGGCCAGAAAATGGATTGCCCACGATGTAATGGTTCCGGGTCGGTCACCTGCACTCGATGTCATGGGGCGGGCACTGAAATCGAGGTGGTGGTTATTCCGGTCGATTGTCCACGCTGTCACGGACGTGGCGAGATAGAGTGTCCCGCTTGTGGTGGTACGGGACAAAAGAGTTAGACGCGGAGAGCGTGGAAAAGGAGCACCTATGCTGTCTGAATTGTCCGTTCCTATCCTTGTAGTTTGTATTGTCACCGGCATCGTGTGTTCCCGCGTTGCGAAGAATAGAGGGTACGATCCGGTATACGGGTTTGCAGTAGGGTTCTTTCTGAGCATCCTCGGCATTGGCATTTACGCTGCGCGCAAAAGGAGAAACGCCAATGCAGCTCGTTGACGCAGCATCGTCCAGGAAGGATCTTCCCTGGCGGCTCGGGAGAATCCTTCTTCTCGCGCTCGGAGGCACGCTTGTCATCTGGTTGTGCCTTCGCTTCGCCGAGATCATCCTCGCCTGGAGCCTTTACTCACGGTTCGTGGAAAAGATCCGCGAAGTCGGAGGTCTCCCGGATTTTCTGTCAGGCGCTATTGCGGTGTGGTGCGTCGTGGTGGTGATCCTCTTCGTGCCTACACTGACGTTTTCGATATTTATAAGGAGAAGCCGGAAGATGATCTTCACGAGCGCCGTTGCATTCTCAGTGTGGATGGTTTTTCTCTATGGGCTCTCCCTTCAACAGAGCAAGAATCTTTTTAACCCAATGACCGGAAGGGCCAACTACAATTACGCGAAAGATCCTACGGGCAAGGTCAAGATCTTCAGCCGCGACTATTCCTACGACCCCGAAACAGGGCGTAGGCTCAAGCCGCTCACTGATGATGTCGCTGATGCTTATCGTCGTCAAGTGGCTGAGGAGACGTCGTTGAAAGATCAGCTCGCGGCGGCGCTGCAAACACGGGAGGAGTCCCGGAGAAGCCTGGAAACGACGCAGGCCGCATATGCCAGTCTGAAGCAGAAGTATGAGAAGCAGGCAGAGGAGTTGGAGGGAGCGAAGGCAGCTGCCACCTTGCCCAGTCCCGCGTCCCAACCGACGACTGTTCCCGGCCAGGCTGAGAATGCACAAGGGCCCACAATTCCACCCGTGCAAGCGGACGATTTCCTCTTCAAGGTGAATGGATGCGTTCGAAGCATGAGCCGCATTCGCTGTTCCGGAACGGTGACAAACACCGGACCTGATCCAACGAGGTTCTATGTGCGCTGGGACGAGAGTTTCGCCGTGGATAGCTTTGGCCACCAGGTCACGCTCACGCCCCAGGCGCTTGTGATAGGGGATGGGCGTGAGAAAACCTTACAGCCGGACTTGCCGATCGCCTTTTCCGTGATCCTTGACGACGATGGCGTCCCAACACACACGACGGAACTCAGCGTTGTGTTGGCGATAACCCCAAACAAGTTTCCGCTGCCCCTTGAACGGCCGCGCATCGTTTCGATGAGACACATCCCTATCCTCGTGAGGCAACCGTAGCTTTGCAGGTCGTCGATATGTCGCCGAGGACACGTGACCGAGTAGCCGTCATCGCCGCCGAGGACGCACGGTTCTACCAGCACCACGGGTTCGACTGGACGGAGGTGAAGAACGCGATCGACGAGGATCTCGACGAAGGCCGCGTGCGCGGCGCCTCAACCCTCACGCAGCAACTGGTCAAGAACCTGTTCCTGGGCACTTCGCGCTCCATGGTGAGGAAGGGCATCGAAGCCTCCCTTGTGCCTTTCGCCGAATTCATCCTGGGTAAGCGGCGCATCCTCGAGCTCTACTTGAACGTCGTCGAGTGGGGACCCGGCGTGTACGGCGCCGGCGCGGCCGCGCGGTATTACTACAATGTCCCGGCCGCGCGAATCAGCCGGGACGAAGGCGCCCGCCTGGCCGCGATCCTTCCATTACCGCTGCGGCGCAAGCCGGGCCGAATGGACCGGTACAGCGCGCTGATCCAGGAGCGAATGCGGGCGATGGGCTGGTGAACCTGGCAGCCGTCACAGCGTATCCTGGAACAGAGTGCCATCTGAGTCAGCTATTGAGACGTTCGGCCTAACGAAAGCCGTTCGGGCATTCTGGAAGTGCCGCGAGGTGCGGGCGCTCGATGACGTTTCGCTGCGGATCGAGCGCGGCGCCACCTTCGGCCTGCTCGGCATTCTGTGTTTTCTGATGCTGGGCTGCGGCCCAGCGCGGACGGGCGCAGCCCGAATCGATCCCGCGCTCGCGGCGCTCGTCCCCTCCGATACCACGCTGCTCGCGGGCGTCCAAATGGAAGCGCTGCGCGCAACGCCGCTGTGGCAGAAATACACCGCGGGGCGACCGCTCGCTGCGTTCGACGAGTTCACGCGCGAAACCGGCCTGGACCTGCGCAAGGACGTTGGGGAGGTCCTGATCGCTTCGAACGGCAAGGACACGGCGGTGATGGCGCGGGGCAAGTTTTCGCCTCAGGGAATCGAGCCGCGCATCGAGCGGCCGGGCGTGACGCGCACGCCATACAAGGGCTATACGTTGATCGGCGGCGAAGCGGGAGCGGTCGTATTCATGAACTCGACGACGGCGGTGGCGGGGCGCGCGTCCGCAGTGCGCTACATCATCGACCAGCGCAGCCGCTCGAACGGGCCGCCACCCGCGCTCCGCGGGCTACTCGGCGGAATTCCGATGGGAGACCAGATCTGGCTGGCCGCGGCAGCCGGTTTCTCGCAACTTGAACGCGCGCTTCCGCAATCAGGCAATGCCGCGAACCTGCGGAAGATTGCCTCGATGCTCGAGGGCGTAACGGCCGGGGCCGATCTGCGATCCGGCGTGGCGGTGTTCGCAGCGGGTGTGTGCCGTACGGACCAGGACGCGCAATCCCTAGGCGCCGCACTGCGGGGGCTGGCCGAAATTGGGCGCTTGAGCACGCCGTCTCATCAGCTCGAGATGCTGTACGTCTACGACGCGGTCCACATCGATCGGCAGCAGCGCACGGTGCGCGTGGATATTACTTTGCCCGAGGGACTGGTGGAGATGCTGATCGGGAAGTTCCAGCCGCCGGCGCCGGGCCAGGGCGCGCGGCCCAGATAGCTTCGTGCGGACCGAGGAAGGCGCAAAGAGGTTGCGCAGCCGTGAGGGAGTGATCCGATAAGAAGACCAGCCGCTTGTGGCCGGGCGCCTGGGCGCCACCGCAGGTATACTTTGATTTGTTCTACTCGATCGAAAAACGCTTACAGGAGTTTGTCTCCGCACGCATCCGCAGCCGGTACGGCATTGACGCCGCCGTGGCCATCGAGTCCCCGAAGCAGCCGGAGTTCGGCGAGCTGGCGCTGCCGGCCGCGTTTCAACTCGCCAAGCAGTTGAAGCGAGCGCCCAAGCAAATCGCCTCGGAGATAGCAGGCGACCTCAGTTCCATAGAAGGGATCCGGTCCGTTGAGACCGCCGGCAACGGCTACATCAATCTGAGGCTGGATAGAGGGTGGTACGGGGCGTCGCTGCTGGCGGGGCCGGTTGACGCCGCCATAGCCGCGCCGCCGGGTGACAAGATCGTCGTCGAGCACACCAACATCAACCCGAACAAAGCGGCGCACATCGGCCATCTGCGCAATGCGGTGCTCGGAGACACGTTCGTGCGGATGCTGCGCGCGCGCGGCCGCAAGGTCGAGGTACAGAATTACATCGACAATACGGGCGTGCAGGTCGCGGACATCGTCGCCGGATTCCAGCACCTCGAAGGCAAAGGGCCGGAGGAAGTCGAACAGATGATTGCTTCCACCGGCCGCTTCGACTATCTCTGCTGGGATCTCTACGCGCGGATCTCGGCGTATTACCAGGAGCATCCGCAGGCGCTGGCGTGGCGGCAGGAAGCGCTGCACGCGATCGAAGCGGGCGAGGGCCCGGCGGCGCGGCTCGCGCATCTGATTTCGGACGCAATTGTTCACGCGCACCTGAAAACGATGTGGCGGCTCGGCATCGCCTACGATTTGCTGCCGCGCGAGAGCGAGATCCTGCGCCTCCAATTCTGGGCGGCCGCGTTTGAGCTGTTGAAAGAGCGCAAGGCGATCTACCTGGAGACCGAGGGCAAGAACGCGGGCTGCTGGGTAATGCCTGGCGCAGCATACTCGGCCGGTGCGGAGAGCGAAGACAGCAAGGTCATCGTGCGCTCGAACGGCACGGTGACGTACGTCGGCAAGGACATCGCCTACCAGCTTTGGAAATTCGGACTGCTTGGCAAAGATTTTTACTACCGGTTGCTGATGACCTACCCGGATGGGCGCCCGTTATGGATCACGGCGGATCAGCCCTGCGCGGGCGCTCCGGAGTTCGGGCACGCGGCGCGAGTCTACAACGTAATCGACTCACGGCAGTCCTATTTGCAGGACGTGGTGATGGCTGGCCTCAAAGCGCTGGGGTTCGACGAGCAGGCCGGGCGGTCGGTGCATTTCTCCTATGAGATGGTGGCGCTCTCGCCGCGGTGCTGCGCCGAGCTGGGCATCCCGCTCTCCGGGGAAGAGCGCAGGCGGCCCTACATCGAGGTATCGGGCCGCAAGGGCCTGGGCGTGAAAGCGGACGACCTGATCGACAAACTGATCGAAGAGGCATTGCGCGAGGTCGCTTCGCGGCATCCCGGCGATCCGCTGGAAAAGCAACGGACTATAGCGGCCCAGATCGCCGCCGGCGCCCTGCGTTACTTCCTGCTGAAGTTCACGCGCAATTCCGTGATCGCCTTCGATTTTCAGGAGGCGCTCAGCTTCGAGGGCGAGACCGGTCCTTATGTGCAGTACGCCGCCGTGCGCGCCCGCAATATCTGGCGCAAGCTCGAAGAACGCGGCGAGACGCTGCCGGACTTCGTGCGCGAGCTGACGGCGGAATCGATGGGCCGCCAGCTTCGTTCCGAGGGCCTCTGGCAGATCGCCGTAGCCGCCTCAAAGGCCGATTCCGCGATCGAGCGGGCCATCGTTTCCGGCGAGCCAGCGCACGTGGCTAAGTACGCCTTCCAACTCGCCCAGGCGTTCAGTAACTTCTATCACGAGTACCCGGTCATCACCGAAGAGAACCGCGAGAAGAAAGTCTTTCTGCTCTGGCTCACCGGCTACCTCCGCCTGCAACTCGAACGCACGCTGGCGGTGCTGGGCATCGAAGTGCCCGAGTATATGTAGGGGAACTGCGGCAGCCGTATCGAAAGCAGAGATTGCCGCCTCTACCAGTCTTGGGGAGTGAGTCGGAAGGCTCAGCCGGACTTCTGCCCGACGCGCTCTCTGGCGATTGTCCTGCACTCCTCATCTGGATCGCGCCGTGCCGTTCAAGCCTTTTCTGGCGCCCTGCTAGAATGGACTTAAAAGATGCCATCCACAAACTCATTGGGCTCTCGATCTGTCTTGCGCGTTGGCGATCGCCAGCACGAGATCTATTCCCTGAAAGCTCTTGAAAAAGCGGGCTTCGGCGGCGTGGCGCGGCTGCCGTACTCGATCAAGGTGCTGCTCGAAAACCTGCTGCGGCATGAGGACGGACGCACGGTCACGGCCGCCGACATCGAGTTCGTCGCGAAATGGACCGGGCGAGGCTCGCGCGAGATCAGCTTCATGCCGGCCCGCGTGCTGCTCCAGGATTTCACGGGCGTGCCCTGCGTGGTCGATCTCGCCGCGATGCGCGACGCGCTGGCGGCGATGGGGGCCGACCCCAAGCGCGTCAATCCGCTGATCCCGGCCGAGCTGGTGATCGACCATTCGGTGCAGGTGGATCAATTCGGCTCGCAAGGCGCGTTCGCATTCAATGCCGAGCTCGAGTTTCAGCGCAACCAGGAACGTTACGCGCTGCTGCGCTGGGGGCAATCGGCATTCCGCAATTTCCGCGTAGTGCCGCCGGATACAGGAATCGTGCATCAGGTGAACCTGGAATATTTGGCGCCGGTGGTGTTCGGGGCAGGGAACGGCGCGGGGCTGGCCTACCCGGACACGCTCGTCGGAACGGACTCGCATACGACGATGATTAACGGCCTGGGCGTGCTCGGCTGGGGCGTCGGCGGAATCGAGGCCGAAGCCTGGATGCTGGGCCAGTCCATCTCGATGCTGCTGCCGGAGGTGATCGGTTTCCGGTTGCGTGGCTGTTTGCCGGCGGGCTCGACGGCGACGGATTTGGTGCTGACCGTGACCGAGATTCTGCGCAAGAAGAAAGTTGTCGGCAAGTTCGTCGAGTTTTTTGGGCCGGGCCTGAGCGCGCTGGGGCTGGCCGACCGCGCCACCATCGCCAATATGTCGCCCGAATACGGCGCAACGATGGCGTTCTTCCCCGTAGACGCCGAAACGCTGGCTTATCTCCGGCTCACGCACCGCCCGCCCGAGGTGGTGGCCCTGGTCGAGGCGTACACAAAAGAGCAGGGCCTCTTCCGCACGGACGCAGCGCCGGAGCCGTTGTTTACCGAAGTGGTTGACTTGGACCTAGGCACGGTCAGAACATCGCTGGCCGGGCCCAAGCGCCCTCAGGACCGCATTGACCTGCCGGACGTGAAAAGGAATTTTGCGGAGTTCCTCGCCTCGCAACCGAAGCGCGTGAAGGCCGCCGCCAACGGCCGCGGCGAGATGCGCGACGGAGCGGTGGTGATCGCGGCCATCACGAGCTGCACGAATACGTCGAACCCGTCGGTGATGCTGGGCGCGGGACTGCTGGCGAAGAAGGCGGTCGAGCGCGGGCTGAAAACGAAGCCTTGGGTAAAAACCAGCCTTGCGCCGGGCTCCAAGGTCGTGTCCGATTATTTGACCGATGCCGGCCTGATGCCGTATCTGGAGCAGTTGGGCTTTCACCTGGTCGGCTACGGCTGCACCACGTGCATTGGAAACAGCGGGCCGCTGCCCGAGCCGGTTGCGGCGGCCGTCGAAAAAGAGAAGCTGGTGGTGGCGGCGGTGCTCAGCGGGAACCGGAATTTCGAAGGGCGCATCAATCCGCTCGTGCGGGCGAACTACCTGGCGTCGCCGCCGCTGGTGGTGGCCTATGCGCTGGCGGGCGGCGTCGATATCGACCTGGATCACGAGCCCCTGGGCGAAGATGCGGCAGGACATCCCGTGTATCTGCGCGAGATCTGGCCGCCGCCCGAAGAAGTGCGCGAAGCGGTGCGGAAATTCGTGCGCTCAGGAATGTTCGAGAAGCAATACTCCGAGGTCTTCGAAGGCGACGCGCGCTGGCGCTCGCTGCCGGTTCCGGCCGGCGGCACTTACAAATGGGACGAGCGATCGACCTATATCAAGCGCCCGCCGTATTTCGACGCCATGGCGGACCCCGAAACGTTTGTGCAGGATTTCCACGGCATGCGCGTGCTGGCGCTTTTGGGCGACTCGGTCACCACGGACCACATCTCGCCCGCGGGCTCGATTCCAGCCGACAGCCCCGCCGGCCGGTATTTGCTTTCACTGGGTGTCAAGCCGGCGGATTTCAATTCGTACGGCTCGCGGCGCGGAAATCACGAAGTGATGGTGCGCGGCACGCTCGCCAACATTCGTTTGCGCAATCAGCTCGCGCCGGGAACCGAGGGCGGCTGGACCGTGCACCTGCCCGGCGGCCAACAGATGTCGATCTACGACGCTGCCATCGAATATCAGCGCGAAGGCGTGCCGCTGCTGATCGTGGCGGGCAAGGAATACGGCGCGGGGTCGTCGCGCGACTGGGCGGCGAAGGGCGTGAACCTGCTCGGCGTGCGCGCGGTGATCGCGGAGAGCTTCGAGCGGATACACCGTTCGAACCTGGTCGGAATGGGCGTGCTGCCGCTCGAGTTTTTGCCGGAGCAGAACGCCGCGAGCCTGGGTTTGACGGGCTGCGAGACCTTCCACATCGAAGGCGTGCGGGAGGCGATCGGCGGCTCCCGGCGCGCCCGCGTGCGCGCAGTGGCCCAGGATGACGCTGAGCGGAGCTTCGAAGTCACGGTGCGCGTCGATACTCCGCAGGAAGCTGAATATTACCGCAACGGCGGTATTTTGCCTTACGTATTGCGGCAGTTAGCGCGCTAACGCCCGGTCCCCGAAATACCTTTTAACCGCTCCCTCACGGTCGCGGCTCCGAATGTACGCCTGCTAACATTGTCGCCGCGAGCCTACCGGAGAAGGTCGGCTCCTGAGTGGTCCTCAAGCTCCTTGCTGATTATCTGAATTCTGCACACCTTTGCCGACCAGCGGGCCTTAAGCACTTGGGCCGCTATCACAGAACGCTCGGTGACGGCGACGAGACTGTAGTCGACGGGGTTCCTGTCGGCGAATGTGGCGAAGGGAACTCTATAGTTGTTTTCCAGGGCTTCAGGCGAAAAGCGCTCCGCTGGCGTGAGTTGGATCACGGCTAGTCGGTCGTTATAATAGTAGAGTTCGACAGTCTTGAACCCGGCGACTTCCTTGAAGCACTGCTTGCGGAGGTTCCTCCCGCGCAGCCCTGGGATGAACCACTTATCGATGCGTTCGATGAATAGGCGGTCGGGCTTGTCGCTCGCAGGTGTCCCGAGCACGCGCTCAGCGTCGGCAGCCGTGCTCGTCCCGAGCACCAGGCCGTGCCACTGGTCGGGTTGTACGGCCGTTTGGGCAGCTAGGGTACCCGCCAAGGACGCGCAGAACAAGATCGTTGCGCATTCGGTCCAGCATTTCCAGTTGTGCATTGATCCTCCTCAACAACTCGATGCTACCCGCCTAGTTATAGCGGCGAATCCAGATGCCGCTTGTATGACAGCGTGAGAATGAACACACTTGGGACTGAGTCGTCGAGATGAATGACCGTAAGCTCGACGACTATTGTGGTCGATGGAAAGCTCCATTGCGAATGCTGTGAATTGCTGGTTGCACTTGCGGATTTGGTTTTCCAGGGCGCGCCATATTTTTCGACGAGCGCGCCCTCAAGACTCTGGAAGTCGATCTCGGTAACGTCGGATTCTGGAGACAGGAGAACTTGCCGCAGGCCACTGACGGGATCGAATCTGAAGTGAGGCTTAAATAAGGTCCCTGCAATCTTCACCTCGGGGACAGAGATTGGCGCAAAGCCGAACTTCGTATAGGGCAGGGCCGCATCCCCCACGAGCCTGGTGGAACCGGGGAAGGCCGCGAGCAATTGCTCTTCAGTCATGCCCCAACGCGCCTTCGTCCAACCGCCTGGGTCAGGACTCTTTGTGTCCGGTTCACCGGCTGATGCCACCCTAGCCGCCAAGAGTGCGCAGGACAAGATCGTTGCGCATGCGGTCCAACGTTTCCAATTGTGCATTGATCCCTTTCAATAGCTCGATATCACTAGCCGTCGCCTCGGCCTCAAGCCTTTTTCCGGGGCAGTTCCCATTCGGCTTCGGCCCGGCGAGCGTACTTGGCAAAGAGAACGATATTATTCTCGGCGGCTGTGACAGCCTCCTGGCTGCCACTTTGGAAAACCTCATCGAGCAAAGTATGAAGGTAGCGCTTTCGTAGGCGCTGATCAACAGGAGGAGTGGCCGCGCCCGTTTTATATTCGGCGTTGCGAATGCGGGGAGGCGGCGGCTTTGATGCGGGGGTTACCCTCGCATCAGTTCTCAACTCCGCCGCCACGTCGGTGAGGCCCTGGGCGACAGCGAGGGAGGCAATTTTGCCGAGCACCGGCGTAACCGGCAACGCTTTCTCATAGTTCCGAATGTTTTCCGCTGCGCGCGGCAGCAAGCGGCAAACGAACTTCCCGGACAGCACGAGAAATTCCGCCGCTGATCTGTTACTCCGCCGCCTTTCGCACGCTCATAACCTTCCGCTTGCGGCGGCTAGGCGCTAAAGTCTCTCCTCAGCCGTCAGCGTGCAGATGTATTCGCCCAGGATGATGTACTCGCCGCTTTCATCCAGTTCGAGCGCCTCGAATTCCGGATTGAGCGGCTTCAGGCGGATGCGCGTGTGCTGCCAGCCCTCCTCCGTGATCCGCTTCTCGCTTTCGTAAACCTTGATCGTGAACTCGCCGCCGGCCTGGGAGGCGCCGCGCCGCCAGACCAGCACGCGCTTGCCCTGGCGCGAACCGGCGGGCCGGTAGTGGAACAGCGCCAGGCTGCCATCCGGGATCTCCGGCTCCATCGAGCGGCCGGCGATGTGGGCCACGAACATATCCGGCGCCAGGCGCAGGCCCTGGGGAGCTTCCACCCAACGCTCGGGCTCGACTTCCATATCCTCGCCGAAACGGCCCGCGGCGGCCCGCAGCGAGTAAACGGGCAGGTGTGTGACGAAGGGCACGATTTGGGCGGGCTCGCGGGCGATGCCGAGCACGTGCTCGTTGAAAAGGCGGTCGAGGGCGTGCGAGAAGTCGCGCACGGCGGCCGGCTTGCGGTCCGTGATGCGCAACACGTTCGAAAGGCTGTCCTCGAGCGACTCGATGAAAACGCGGGCCCCCATCGCCTGGGCCCGCCTAGAAATATCCTCCGGCAAGCAGGCCAGGACTTCGGCGTCTTCAGCGCCGGCAATCTGCGCCAGGTCTTCACGCGCCTTAAAATACAAGCGGTCAGAGGCCGGATCGATAAGCAGGACGGCAAAGTTCTCAACCGGCCGGCCTGGAAGGGCTAGCTGGAGAACTGAATACTCGGCTTTCGTGGTTTCAACCGGTAGAACCGGCATGTGCGCTATCTGCGCGGCGCCCCCCTAACCTCGCCATGGCACTCGGGTCGCGCCCGCGCTGGCTTTCAGCTTACTATAAGGCTCGGCAGTTTCGGCGCCGGTCTTTACAGGGGACCACGCGCTGGGGCGGGGAACCACCGGCGGCCAAGGTTCATTCCTCACCGCCCCCCAGTTCCGTTCTGCGTTCCACGATCTGGCGGCCTTTACGGTGCGTTCGGATAGTAGCCCTTGCGTGCCCGCACCTTTATATTCGCCAGACTCACTTCGACTTTCAAGGTATGGTACTGCTTCGGGTTGCCGGTCCCGGAAGGCACATAGCGCAAGATGTACTGCGTCGTCACCTCGCCCGCCACGTCCGCAATCGCGTTGAACATGCTCTTGGCGAGCTCGGAGGCGTACCCGCCCGTGCCCACCGTCAAGGCGTAGTTGCCGTCGTCGGAGGGATGGGAGAGGTATCCCAAAACGTCCGAATACACGTTCTCCATCGGGTACACGACGCGCCCGCCGGTCTCTTCCGCGATCCGCGTCAGATTCGCGCTGCCCTCGCTGGTGAAGCCGAAGGCAACGGTGCTTACGCCGTAGACGGTAACGAGATTGCGCTGCGCGAGCTCGACCACCTGATCGAGGCTGTGCTTGCTGCTGTTATCGTTCCCGTCGCCGATGATGACGATGACGCGGCGCGGCTCGATCGGCTCGCCCTTCACCAGCTCGTGGCGCGTGCAGGCCAGGTAAATCGCGTCAAACAGCGAAGACCCGCCGCCGGGCTTGAGTTTCCGGATCTTGTCGACGATCTTCTCCGGATCGGGCGTGGTGTTGACGGCGAGCTCCGCATCGGTCGAGTAGGTGACCAAAAAGCCGCTGAACTTGTTCGCGCGGTCGTCGGGGAGCAGGGCCCAGACCAGCTCCATCGCCGCGTCCTGGAACGTTTTCCAGTGCAGCCGGTTGGCGTTGCTCAGGTCCAGCAGGAAGCCAACCACTACGGGTTGGTTGCGCTCCCGGCTGAAGTAGACGATCTTCTGGGGCTTGCCATCTTCGAACAGCCGGAAATCGCCCGGGTCAAGATTGGAGACGAACCGGCCTTTCTCGTCGGTGACGGTGACCGGGACGATAACCTCGTTGACCTCAACCCGGATGGCGTGCTGCGGTTCCTCCTGAGCGGGTGCTGCCGGCGTATCCCGCGCTGGAGAAGGCTGGCTAGCGGCGGGCTGCGCCACCGCGATACCGCACAGGAGAAGCATCGGAGTGAACCGCAGAAGCATAATCGCGACCCTTGATGAGATTATAGCTGGGCTGGGTTGCCGGGTGAAGGGCGCGCAGATGAGGAGCGTCTGGGGCCGCGTGCCGGTGCCGCCCAGACGGTTCGTTCTACACCACCGCCAAATCGGCCCTGGTGACTGCATAACTGCGTACCGACGTATGAAGTTTTTGGGCCGCACCGGTTTTTTTCGCATTGACAGCAAGCGCGCTTTCTTGCACAATCGGAAGCTGCGCAAGCCTGAAAGGAAGCCAATGGCTGAAGCGGGCGGTTGCAGATGCCATACTTAGGCCGGCTGGCGGCAGATACAAACATCTGTGGATGACGCCGAACCGGTCCGTCCGATAGTCGCCAACCCACGGGGAGGTTGCTGTCAGCAGCACGGGCACGGAACGAAGAATCGGAGAGTGGGTGCGCTGAACTTTGCGCGGTGGTACGTTCAATCGAACGATCTGGATTTTGCATAACGGGAGGCCATGATGAGATCGAGTAAGAAAGACGAACGGATTATGAGGACAGCATTTTTCGTGGTTCTGGCAGTGCTGATCGTAGCGCTGGCCGGAAGCGCGAAAGCGAGCGACAAAAAGAACACTAAGGAAAGCACCACCCTTCACCACGTGAGTGGTGGGACGTCAGGCAACACCGGCATCCACAACCTTTCGAAAACGTCCGGCGGCACCACCCTTCACCACGTGAGTGGCGCGACGTCAAGCAACACCGGCATCCACAACCTTTCAAAAACGTCCAGCGGCACCACCCTTCACCACGTGAGTGGCGGGACGTCAAGCAGCACCGGCATCCATCACATTTCAGGAACGTCGACTGGCAGTACGTCGGGCGGAACCGGCATCCACAACCTTTCGAAAACGTCCAGCGGCACCACCCTTCACCACGTGAGTGGCGCGAACGTCAAGCAACACCGGCATCCACAACCTTTCGAAAACGTCCGGCGGCACCGGTATGCACAACATCTCCGGGGCCTCCGGCGGGGGTATCACAGGTCACCACGCGGCTTTCGGAGGGCCGGCATATCACGCACCATCTGGTTACATGACCAAGACTCTCGCTGGAGGAGGCGCGACGCACTTTGATTCCAGAACCCACACATCCGTCAACACGGACATGCACGGGCGGGTCACCAGTTTTGAAAGGCCGGGGCTGAAAGCCACTAGGTTTAGGGCCGACGGGCGTGCCGCTCACATCGAGCGGTCGCGGGCGGACGGCAGCAGGATGATCGTGAACCGCGGATTTCACGGCGAGCGGCGAGTCGAGGTCATCCGGCCGGGCGGCGTGCGCGTTGTGAGCATGGGACGGCGCGGCTATGTCGAGCGTTCGTTCCGCCGAGGTTATGTTTCGCGCACCTATGTCTTCAGGGGCCGCACTGAGGTGCGGGTCTACCGGACCTACACGTACGGCCGCATTCACTATTACGGATACGTTCCGCGGGTCTACTATCAGCCGGCATTCTACGGGTGGACCTACCGCCCCTGGAGAACGCCGGTGGTGTATGCCTGGGGCTGGGGTCCGGCACCCTGGTTTGGATTCTATGGTGGATATTTCGCGCCAGCGCCTTATTACCCTTCGGCGTCCCTGTGGCTGACGGATTTCTTGCTCGCCGAGAATCTGAAGCTTGCCTATGAGAACCAACAGGCAGCCGGCGAACAAGCAGCGGCTCAGATGCAGTCCGCAAATGCGGTGATGCTGACGCCGGAAGTGAAGCAAATGATCGCAGAGGAAGTGCAGCAACAACTCGCTGCGGAACGGGCCGCCTCGGCGCAGCCGCCAACGTCGGCCTTCCCGTCAGCCGCTACTGAGGCGCCGCCACCGGCGCTGGACCCGAGGCAAAGAATATTCGTGGTTTCCACCAGCATGGATGTTGCCGCGATTACTGGCGATCAGACCTGCGCGCTGACGCCCGGCGATATTATCGAGCGTACGGGCCGCACTGCCACGGACGATGGCAAGATCGGTGTCTCAGTTCTGAGCAGTAAAGCGGGCGATTGTCCGGTCGACTTGGCCACGGCGATTGATGTCAGCACGCTTCAGGACATGCATAATGACTTCCGGGAGCAGATCTCAGCTGGCATGGCGCAACTCGCCAGTAATCAGGGCAGGGGCAGCCTACCGGCAGCTCCGGCGGCGAATCCAAGGCCGGTCGAGGAAGGGCAAGCGCCGGCAACATCGGGTACCGACGACCGCAGCCTGGTAGCGGGTTTGAATCAAGACGCCGATCAGACCGAGGCTCAGGTCGGTCAGGCATTGAACAGCGGCCAATAGACGGCCTTGGGCAGCGCTAGGTTTTACGAGCCAGAGAGGAGAGGTTTTTGCGCGAGAAGCAGGCTTCCTTCTTGGCCAAAGCCACCATAATCGTCGCTGCTTTCCGGATGTAGGTCAGGGCGGGGACGGGGATTCAAAGGGCTCGCTTCAGCAAAGGCCGGGCAAGCCCTTGTGAAAAACCCTTTCCCGGAGGCCCGCACCGGCCGATCAAATTCGCTCGCCCCGCATCATCCAATATGGTAGGCTGAAGATCGATCAAGATGCTCCAAAGGCTCCAGATCGATCCTCACGCCGGGACCCCGATTTACCGCCAGTTGTACTTGCAAATAAAGCAGTTGATCGATTCAGGCGCACTGCGCAAGGGTGAACGGCTGCCGGCTACGCGCGAGTTGGCTGGCTCACTTGGACTGAACCGAGCGACGATTTCGGCTGCCTACTCGCTGCTTGAGTCCGAGGGCATGATTCGAGGGCATGTCGGCCGAGGCAGCTTCGTGCTCACTGAGCCCCGGTCCGGGCGGGCGGGCCTGGATTGGCAACAGTTACTGGCGGCGCAAGAGACTGGTGAACCGGCCCCGGCGGTGATGGCGGAAGGCATCAGCTTCGCGACCTCGCGGCCGGCCCAGGAGTTGTTTCCGCTCGAAGCCTTCCGGCTGACGTGTGACGAGGTATTGAGGGAACCGCAGGCGGCGTCCATTCTTCAGCTCGGGTCCCCGGCAGGCTATGCGCCCTTGCGGCAGCACCTGCTCGAAGCGGCCCGGCGCGAAGGCGCGGCTGGGGCAGGCGACGACGCCATCGTCACGAATGGCTGCCAGCAGGCGCTCGATTTGATACGCCGCGTGTTGGTGCGTCCGGGCGATGCGGTGGCGATCGAAGATCCGGTCTATCCGGGGCTGAAGAATTTATTCCTGCACTCGGGAGCACAGGTGCTCGGCGTGCCGGTTGGCGCCGATGGTTTGGAACTGGACCTTTTTGAGCGTGTGGTCGAACATGCCAGGCCGCGTCTTGTGGTCGTGACCTCGAATTTTCAGAACCCGACCGGAGCTACCCTCCCTACAGCGGCCCGGCGGGCAATTCTGCGCGCGGCCCGGAGCGCTGGCGCGGTGGTGATCGAGAACGACATTTATGGCGAGTTGCGATACGATGGCGCTCCGATCGCGCCCCTCAAGCAGCTCGACGATTCCGGCGATACGGTGCTGCTTCGGAGCTTTTCCAAGGTGACTTTTCCGGGGTTGCGCGTAGGGTGGGTGATCGGCCCCAAGCCGCTGCTGGCGCGCTTGGCGGAGGCCAAGCGGCTGGCGGATTTACACACCGATCAGCTTTCGCAGGCGGTGCTGCTGCGGTTTGCGGAATCGGGCCGCCAGGATGCGCATCGCGCGCGAGTCTTGGCGGCGGGCAGAGACCGGCGCGATGCCGTTGTGGCGGCGTGCGAGCGGCACTTGCCCACGCGCACCGTCTTCACGCGGCCGCAAGGCGGAATGAACCTGTGGGTGCGCTTGCCTGAACCGCTCGATGCGGGCGAGCTGCTGGGGCGGGCGCAGCGCGAGGGCGTCTCGTATCTGCCGGGCAGATATTTCGCCGTGTCGCGGCAGGAGCCGGGGGCTTTGCGATTGAGTTTCGCGGATGTTGCGCCGGATAAAATCCACGTGGGATTGGCGATCCTGGGAAGGATTTTTTCCAGTGAGCTGGCGCGCGTGCGGCTGGAGCGCTACGAACCCGCGCCGGCGATGGTATAACGAGCGGGTCGTGGAACGTAGAACGCAAATGGCGCCCTACAATCCAGTTTGGAAAACAGATCGTGGAGCGTGGAATTGAAATGAACCGGATCGAGGACATACCACAACGCAAAGTTGCAAGAATGGCAGGGTTCTTCTATCTCATTTATATAGTAACCTTCGCCTTCTCCTTTTTTGTTCAAAGGAGGCCCACCGTATCCGGAGATGCCGCAACAACAGCCAAGAATATTATGGCCTCTGAGGAGCTCTTCCGTATAGGTTTCACGAGCGAACTCATTGCTGCTTTGTTTTTCCTTCTCGCGGCCTGGGCTTTGTACATGTTATTGAAGCCGGTCAATAAGAACCTCGCTTTGCTGTTTGTGTTACTGAACATAGCCGGTGTCGTTATAGAGTGCACTGGTACGCTGATTCATTTTGCGCCCCTGCTGCTTTTGAGTGGTGCTGATTACCTGAAGCTGTTCAACGCAGATCAGTTGCAAGCTCTGGCAATGTTGTTCCTCAACTTCAGCGGTATTGGCAACATGATCGCGGGGTTATTTTATGGCCTTTGGCTTTTCCCCCTTGGTTATTTGGTTTTGAAGTCAGGCTTCCTTCCGCGGATCTTGGGCATACTGCTGATCCTTGATGGTATTTGCCTCCTGATATGCTTCTTTCAAGCGTGCCTTTTCCCGGGCTATGAACGGATAGGTTACCCATTGTATCCGGTTATGTTCATTGCGGAATTTGGACTTGCTCTGTGGCTATTGGTCAAGGGTGTCAAGGAACAGGAGTATGCTTCAGTTGAAGTCGGCGCTCGGGGCTGAAGCGCTAAGAACCCGGTCCGGTGTTGGCGTAGGAGGAACGTGGGTCGCCGGACGTAAGACGCGAATCGCGGCCTACGATGGATTGTTGTTTGGAGAAGAGATGGCGAAGCGTGGATCATGGATCGCCGTCAACGATCCGCGATCTGCGATCGGTAAGGAGCTTTTCAAATGTACCTGGATGATACCTATCGCGTAAAGGTTGGCTTGGCCGAGATGCTGAAGGGCGGCGTGATTATGGATGTCACGAACGCCGAGCAGGCGCTGATCGCGGAGAAGGCCGGCGCAACGGCCGTCATGGCGCTCGAACGCGTTCCCGCGGATATCCGCAAAGAAGGCGGCGTGGCGCGCATGGCGCCGATCCGCAAAATCCGCGAGATCATGGAGGCGGTCAGCATCCCCGTCATGGCGAAGTGCCGCATTGGGCACTTCATGGAGGCGCGCATTCTGGAGGCGCTCAAAGTCGATTACATCGACGAGAGCGAAGTGCTCACGCCGGCCGACGAAGAACATCACGTCGATAAGCGCAACTTCACGGTGCCGTTTGTCTGCGGCGCGCGCAACCTGGGCGAGGCGCTGCGGCGGATCGCCGAAGGCGCGGCCATGATCCGCACTAAAGGCGAGGCGGGCTCCGGCAACATCGTCGAGGCGGTGCGGCACATGCGGACGATTCAGAAAGAGATGAAGCAGCTCACGGTGCTTGGCAAAGAGGAACTCACCGCCGAATCGAAGAAACTCCAGGCCCCGCTTGAGCTGGTTGAGTATGTGGCTGCGCAGGGCAAGCTGCCGGTTCCGAATTTCTCGGCGGGCGGCATTGCGACGCCGGCCGACGCCGCCCTCGTGATGCAACTGGGCGCCGAGGCGGTATTCGTCGGTTCGGGCATCTTCAAGTCGGAGGACCCGGACGCGCGTGCCCGCGCGATCGTCAAAGCGGCGACTTATTACAACGACCCGGCCAAGCTGCTGGAGGCGAGTGAAGACCTCGGGAAGGCGATGTTCGGGCTCGATGTGGCGAGCATGCCCGACTCCGAGCGGCTGGCGGTGCGGGGCTGGTAAGGTGGCTCGCAAACGCGTCGGGGTGCTGGCGCTGCAGGGCGATTTTGAGGCGCATCGGAAGGCGCTCGCGCGCGCGGACGCCGAGGGCATCGAAGTCCGCAAGGCCGTCGAGCTCGATGGCCTGGACGGCTTGATCCTTCCCGGAGGCGAGAGCACGACCATGCTGAAAATCCTCCGGGACGAGGGCCTGCTCGAGCCGCTCCGCCGTTACGGGGAGCGCCATCCGATTTTCGGCACCTGCGCCGGCGTCATTCTGCTGGCACGCGAGGTCACGAACCCGTCCCAGGAATCGCTCGGGCTGATGGACCTCTCGATCGAGCGGAACGCCTACGGCCGGCAGCTCGACAGTCGCGTGGTGCGTCTCGATCCCGATGGAGCCTTCGCCAGCGAGACCGCGCCCGGTGCACTCGAAGCCGTATTTATCCGTGCGCCGATCATCCGGCGCGTGGGGCCGGGTGCGAAGGTGTACCTCCGCTACAACGGGGATCCGGTGCTCGTCACCGAGGGTCTGCATGTGGCCGCGACGTTCCATCCGGAGCTGACCGGGGACCCGCGCATCCACCGTCTGTTTCTGGAGAGGTTGTAGAGGCATGTCCCAGAGAGGGAGGCTTCGCTAGGCATGCGGCACTACCGGGTCCTTTTCGTCTGCATCGGGAATTCCTGCCGCAGCCAGATGGCGGAGGCCTTTGCGCGCGCGTATGGCCGCGACGTGATGGTGGTGCGCAGCGCCGGTTGGGAGCCGTCCGGGATGGTGTCGCCCCTGACGCGCGAGTTGATGCTCGAAAAGAACATCAAGATCGAGGGCTCGATCACAAAGGGTTTCGATACGACCGGGACGGATTACGACCTGATCGTGAACATGAGCGGGCGGCCGCTACCCGCAAACATCGCGGCGCCGGTGCGCGAATGGAAGGTCGAGGACCCCATCGGGCTCAGCACGGAGCGGCACCGCGAAATTCGCGATCAAGTCGAGGGCCTGGTGCAGGGACTCGTCATCGAGCTGCGCCGCAGGCGTGATGGGGGCCGCGGGTGAAGGCCGCGCGCGTTTGACACCGCGGCGCGTCTCTTCGAGAATGGGTTGTAGCCTCGCCAGACGTGCGGATGTGGCGGAACTGGCAGACGCGCATGGTTCAGGTCCATGTGCCCGCAAGGGCGTGGAGGTTCAAGTCCTCTCATCCGCACCAAATGCCGGGTTCCATTTCAATCTGGAACCGCTTCAGTGATTGTCGCTTGCCCCGATCCTCCCTGGCCGGTGTCCGGCCGGCTCGGCGCGTACTCGTAAATTTGCCAGGGGAAGGGATCGCCATCGGATGGAGGGAACGAAGCCACTTTGCGCCACGAAAGCGGGTTACCTCTCAGCATTTCCTCCATTAAGCGCTCATGAGCCCGAAGCAGGGTGCGAGGCCGTTCGTGCCAGACGATCAGATCGACCGGGGCCCGGCGCAGATGCGCCAGCATCTCCGCTGAGGACCGGAACCGGCAAGCATAACTGTCCCCGAACCAACCGGAAGTGGCGAATATCTTGCTGGGACGTTCCAACGTATAGCCGGGGCGATGGCGGTCCTGGATCGCGAATTCGGCAATCATTGGCCCTTCGAGATCCGGCGCCACGGCAATCCGCTTGTCTGTCCATGCCGGATTGTCGGCGATAGCTGCGACGACGGACCGGATCGGATATTTCGCCGGCCGCGGATAGTGGAGCAGGTGCGTGGCCGCGAAAGGGAGCGCCACGACCACTGAGAACATGGGTACGCTGCTTGCCCAAAGCTGGCCACGGCGCGTCAACGGTTCGAGCCCTGCCGCCCAGCCGGCGAATGAAAGCACCAGCAGCGCGGCAGCCCCCGCGAGGAGATAGCGGCGTTCCGCTTCGACCGGAGAAAGGGTGAGAAACGCGAGCAGGCCGAGAGAGAGCAGGCAAATCACGGCAAGATCCGCCCGCCAAATGCGCGGCTTGATCATCAGGGCGAGCAAGCCAAGCGCGACAACAACGGCTAAACCCGGTGGGAAAAACTTAAAGAGTTCCAGCGGAAAAGCCGCAATGCTTCTCCCCGGAGCGCCACCCGGACTGGTAGGAAGGCCGATGGACCTAAGTTTCGAGGTCCAGACCATCCACGGAACAACCACTGCGGCAATCACGAAGGGCTGCACAAGGAGACTGGGCTTTCGCAGCAAATTGAAGCGGCCGAGGCAAACGACCGCCGCGAACGGCAATGCACAAACGTACAATCCGCTGTACTTAGTGAGGATGGCAAACGCGCTGCACAATGCACAACCGATTGCATATCGAAAAGTCGCCTGGTCGAAATAGCGAACCAGGCAGGCGGCCGAGGCCAGGCAGAAGAAAGCGACCATCTCATCCACCATCACCGCGCAGATCCAGCGTTGGACTTCCGGAAGACTCAGGAACAGAATCCCCGCACAGAATCCGGCGACACGCCCGGCGCGCCTTCGAACCAGATCGTGCACCACCCAAGCTGTACCGGCGGCCGCTGCGGCGGTAATGAGCAAGGCTTGGAACCGCCCTACGCCGGCTGCCAGAAACCAGAATCCCGTCACGATGTAGAACAGAGGCGGCCAGTATCCGACGGCGAAAAACGGGTAATGTTCGTAATAATTCCGGGCGAAAGGAAATGGCCTGGACGACAGCCCGGATGCGAGGTAGTCCCGGACCATCACACTGCCCACGAAGTGCGCAGGCTCGTCGGGGTATGCGACGAAGGAAGCCTTCCACGCGCCGGTGGAAGCCTGGACCGCAAGACAGAGCAGGAAATAGGCAGCGGCCACAGCGCGGCTTGAGCGCGCGCCGTCCTACCGCCGATTGCGTTCCGAATCACCGGGCTCGTAAGAGTTGCCAATTCCTCCCTGCCTTCTCCTGATGGCCGTCCAGGCCGGCGCGGGCGGCCATTACGCCCTCCGGCGAGGTGAAATAAGCGGAGAGTCTCAGCCTGCGGGCAAGCCGCGCTCAAACGCGGAATATACCTTCTCGGCCGCGGCCGTGCCGCTTGCCGGTGGCCGGTAGCCCTCGGCTGCGAGTGACGCCGCGAGGCTTTCGAGCACCAGCAATACGTATTCACGCTGTGAGGAGACGCCCATCAGCCCGATGCGGAAGATCTTGCTGGCCAGATCGCCGTAGCCGCTCGAGATCTCGATCGAATGCTCATCGCGCAGCCGTTGGCGGACCTTGAGCCCATCGATGCCTTCGGGCACACGCACGGCGTTCAGCATGGTGAGGCGCTTGGCGGGATCGGGTACGAACATTCGCATGCCCATCGCCTCCAAGCCGGCAACGAGCGCGAGATGGTTGCGGCGGTGGCGCTCCCAGCGGTTTTCGATTCCCTCCGCGGCGATCACGGCGAGGGCCTCCCGCAGCGCGTAGAACATCGTGATCGGCGCGGTGTGATGGTAGCGGTGCGCGCCCTCATAATATTCGTCGAGCAGCTTCAGATCGAAATAGAACGAGCGGATGGGGGCAGCGCGGGCCCGCAGCTTTTTCATCGCGCCCGGCGAAAGCGTCATCGGCGAAAGGCCGGGCGGACAGCCCAGGCCCTTCTGCGTGCAACTGAAGGCGATATCGATGCCCGTCTCGTCCACATGCACGGGCATGCAGCCGAGCGAGGAAACGCAGTCCGAAATCACCAGCGCGCCCACTTCGTGCGCGGCGCCGCAAATCGCTTTACCCGCCTGAAAGACGCCGGTCGAGGTCTCGGCCTGCACGTAGGCTACCACCCGCGGGCGCGCGCGCAGGATGAACTCGCCGGCTTCGGCGTCGTTGAACGCCTCGCCCCACGGTTTCTCGCATCGGACGACCTCGGCGCCTTGCCGCCGGGCGATCTCGGCGATGCGGTCGCAAAAATAGCCGTTCGCGAAAACGACGAACTTGTCGCCGGAATCGGTGAAATTCGTGATCGCGGTCTCCATGCCAGCCGTGCCGGTGCCGGAAATCGCGAATGTGAATCCTTTCCGCGTGCCAAAAGCGACCGAGAGCAGCTTGCGGATGTCCTCGGTGACCGTGAAGAAGAATGGATCGACGTGGCTGACGATCGGCTTGGTCATCGCCTCGTAGACACGCGGATCGACCATGCTCGGTCCAGCCCCCATCAGGAGGCGCTTAGGCGGGTGGAGCGGAGAAATCGCTTCGGGCATAAACATTGATGGTCCGTAAAATAAAGTGTACTGTCAAATCCGTGCCGGTTTCCCGCTCCTTGTCGAAAGTGCGAGCAGGCAGTAATTTCATGGCTCCGCTGCCGATAGATCCGCGGCGAGTGCGGCCTGGGGCGCGACGGGCGCGGTGAAGCTCAGGCGTTCCTGTCAGACCACGGTCTCCGCCGCTTCCGGAGCGATGATGCGAGATTGAAACGGCAGGTAGGCGGCGCCGAAGAGACCGGCCTCGTTGCCGAGGATTGCTTTCTCGATCCTGGTGGCCGTGTTGCGATATACAAACGAGCGGCGCTTGACTTCGTCGAACATGGCTATAGCGAAAAAATCCCACGCTCCAACCACCCCTCCACCAAGCAGATACAGTGGAAAGTTAAAAATATTCACGAGGTCGGCCAGCGCTGTGCCGAGCGCCGTGCCCATCCGTTCGAATACGGCCCGCGCCTTAGAGTTGCCGGCGGCGGCCAAGTCGTAAACATCCTTCGAAGCCAGATTCCCGCCCAGGCCCATCATGCGCGCCATCGCGCTCACTGCCGTCGCGGAAGCGTGTTTCTCCAGACATCCGTTGTTGCCGCATGCGCAGGGATTTCCGCCGGGCACGACCGTAATGTGGCCGAGCTCGCTTGCCATCCCGACGAACCCGTGCAGGACTTTCCCGCCGCAGACGATGCCGCCGCCGATGCCCGTGCCGAGCGTGAGCAACACGAGATCATTCACGTCGCGCCCCGCGCCCATCCATTTTTCACCCAGCGCGGCGGCGTTGGCGTCATTATCAAGCAGCACCGGAGCTCGGAGCAGCCGTTCGATCTCATCGCGTATCGCGAAGTTCTCGAAACCGGGCAAGTTGGGCGACTCGGTGATGATACCCTTTTCCAGCATGAGGAAGCCCGCCACGCCGATGCCGATCCCCGCCAGGTGTTCCGTGCCGCCGCTTGCGCGTAGCTTCATAATCGCCGCGACGATGTCGGCGATCACCGCGTCCCGGCCCGCGGAAAGGTGTGTCGTCCCAACGACCTTCTCCAGGATTTTGCCCGCGCGATTGATCGCTGCGGCGCGAAGGTTCGTGCCCCCCAGATCGACCCCAATCGAATATTCAGCCATGCGCTCGAATCATAACAAATTTCGCGAGCGCTCTTGACCCTATGCGGCGCCTACAAGCTCCTGTGCGCGATGATCGCGTTGTCCCCAAGCGGGTTTTGCAACGTGCATATCGCTCGCAGCTTGCAGGATGAAGGCTTCTTCGCAATACTTACAGACAACTATTTCGCGTCATGCTGGCGGCGGCCGATGGCCTCGCCTCAAGTCCTAGCTCAATCGGGCGGTATTCCGCCACAATCGCTGGGTACGGCGACGCCCGCTGCCGTGCCGAAGGAGAAGATCACACTTGTCACGATCGAGTCCGAGGTGATGCCGGGCACGTAGACCAGAAACGTCGCCGTCCCCGATGTAAACGGATTGTGAGGGCCATTGCCGGCGACCGAAGGGTTCGCTAAAACGTACCCGCCAGAGGCCGCGGGAGGTCCAATCAACAGGTTCTTGGGGCCAACCGCGCCCAAGTCAGTGCACAGAACGCACAGTTCCAGGTTGCCGCTCGGGTCGTTGCCCAGAGCCCAACCTGTTCCGGAAGGACCGAAATCCACAAATTTGCCGCCGCGCAGCACCTTGCGAATGTTGGCTGAATTCGGACCCAGGGTACCGGCGTTCTGGCCGCCGTCGAACGTGAACACGATGCCGTTCAGCAGTTGGCCGGCGCTTCTGCTATTTGCTTGCGTGTTTGTGAGACCAATGGTGACAAACCCGTCCCCGAAAGAGAAACTGGCGGAGGCGCTGACAAGCCCATCGGCCACAGCGGAGTCAGACGGCGTCGAACAGGTCTGCTGCGCTGCGCATGAGATAACACTCATGAGGACCAAGAAGGGAATCGCTATTTGCCGCATTCCCGATCCGCAATCACTTCCTTTTACGGTCATAAGCGCAGTATAGGGCTGGAGCGCCGCCTCTCGCCAGTCAACATTGGTTAGCACCGCAGACGCCCCGAATCCCCCGGGCACTCACCCCGACTGCTCCCCCCGGATGGGGAGAGCGCGTTGCTCTGCTTTTCCGGCAAGCCGCGACATAAGCCGCCACGCACCAGCCACGATTTCCATTCTTCACAGAAGCGTTGAAAGAGAGCTGAAACGGCGCTCATGATCACAGCCCCGCCATTCGAAGTGGTGACATGGCGTCCTGACCAGAGCCGCCGGCGTGCGCCGCGCTTTTCCAACCTGTTACGATTTACGATGTTCCCGTTATGAAGATTGGTGTATTCGGGCTCGGTTACATGGGCAGCACCCACCTGAAGGCGTACCAGACGATTCCGCAGGCCGAAATCGCCGCGGTTTTCAGCCGCAACCCGAAGCGGCTGGCTGGCGACTTCAGCGACATTCGGGGAAACATCGGCGCTCCCGGCGAGCGCATCGACCTTTCAGCCGCGGCAAAGTATACGGACGCATACGAAGCGCTCGGCAACCCGGCGCTCGAAGCAGTTGACCTTTGCCTGCCGACATACCTGCACGCGCCGGTTGCGGTTGCCGCGCTCAAGGCGGGGAAGCACGTTTTGGTCGAAAAACCGCTCGCGCTCACGGGCGACGAAGCCGGGCAGATGATCGCTGTGGCCCAGGAGAATGGCCGCGTGCTGATGGCAGCGCACCTGCTTCGCTTCATGCCGCAATACCGCGTGGTAGCGCGCATGATCCGCGCCAACGAACTGGGTCCCGTGCGCGCGGCGATCCTATGGCGCCGCTCGGGCGCGCCGGGGTGGAGTGAATGGCTGACCGATAAGGAAAAGAGCGGTGGAGGGATCTTGGACCTCCTCATTCACGATGTGGACTTCTGCCTGCATGCGTTCGGCGCGCCGCAGGCCGTCTCGGCCACCGGCTATGAGGACCTCGCGCGCGGCACCGACTGGATCACTGCGACCATCGAGTATCCAAATATCGGCGCGGTAATGATCTCGGGCGGTTGGCACCCTCCGAAAGGCTTCCCGTTTGCGATGGAATACACCATCGCTTGCGAGCGCGGGACGCTGGATTTCAGCTCGGCCGGCACGCCGCTCACGCTGTATGGAATGGATGGACGACCACAGCTCATCGATGTCCCGAAAGAGGACGGCTTTCGGGTCGAGCTCGAATACTTCATCGACTGCTCGATCCGCGGAGTAAAACCGGAATTGTGCCCACCCGAAGAATCGGCGGCTGCCGTGAGGCTCGCGCGCCTTATGCAGGAATCGCGAGCGCGGAATGGCGAAAAGCTCCAATTCAGTTGACAGCCGGTCAGGCGGTGACGGTCCTGGCCCGGATGCTGCGGATGGCTGCGGCTTCGTCCGTGAAGACCTCAAAGGCGCTGTAGAGTTTCGTGAGCTGCATCAGCTCGCCGAGGCGCTGCTGAGCATTGAACAGATTCCGCCGCGCCTTAGTTCCAGATGGGCGGCAAGGCCGAAAAATTTCCGCAGCGCTCGCACCGCGATCATAGCACCCCAATTCTAGTAGAATGGCGCATGTTGGGGCGGACGTGAGCGGAACAAGTCGAGCGGAGATTGTTTTATGGAAATATTGATGCTGCTGGCCGGGGCAGCGGCCGGCGCCGGTGCGGCTTGGTTATACTTCCGGGCCGAGAAAGCCGCGCTTGGGGTGCGCCTCGAGGAGGAGCGGAAAGCCGCCGGCGAGAAACTGGCGGTGCTCGAAGAAGCACGGCAAAAGCTATCTGATGCGTTTAAGGCTCTTTCTTCCGATGCTTTGAAGAGTAATAATCAAGCATTTCTTGAACTGGCCAAGGAGACCCTGGAGAAACACCAGATAGTTGCCAGGAGCGAGCTCGAAAGCCGCGAAAAAGCCATCCAGCAACTTGTCGCGCCGCTCGGCGAATCGCTCGCGAAGGTGGACCAGCAGATCCAGGCGCTCGAGAACACGCGCGCCGCCGCATATGCCGGCCTGAGCGAACAGGTGAGGCAGATGGCCAGCGTGCAATCGCAGCTCCAGACGGAAACGGCTAACCTGGTGACGGCGTTGCGGGCGCCCCAAGCGCGCGGCCGCTGGGGGGAAATCCAGCTCAAACGCGTAGTCGAGATCGCCGGCATGCTCGAACACTGCGATTTCGTGCAGCAGAAACAAGTGGAAGCCGAAGGGAGCCGGCTGCGGCCCGATCTGATTGTCAATCTACCGAACAATAAACGGGTGGTTGTGGATTCCAAGGTGCCGCTGAACGCGTACCTCGAAGCGCTCGACGCACCCGACGAAACGGCTAAGACCGAACGGCTGAAGGAGCACGCGCGCCAGGTGCGGACGCATCTCCAACGGCTTGGGGGCAAGGCGTACTGGGAGCAGTTCGAGGCGACACCGGAATTTGTGGTTATGTTTCTGCCCGGCGAGGTCTTCTTCAGCGCGGCGCTGGAACAGGATCCGGGCCTGATCGAATTTGGCGCCGAAGAGCGCGTCATCCTGGCGACGCCGACCACGCTCATCGCCCTGCTCAAAGCGGTGGCCTATGGCTGGAAGCAGGAAAACCTGGCCAAGAACGCGCAGGCAATCAGCTCGCTGGGCAGAGAACTATACGAACGGCTATGCACGCTGGGCGGGCACTTCGAGGAATTGCGCCGCGGACTGGAGCGCGCAGTTGAGTCGTACAACAACGCAGTTGGTTCGATCGAGTCGCGCGTCCTGGTGAGCGCGCGCAGGTTCCGCGACCTCGACGCCGCCTCGCCCGAGGAGATCCCAGCGCTCGAACCGATTGGCCGCTCGCCGCGCATGGTGCAGGCGGGGGACCTCGAGATCACGCCGAAACGGAGTTGAAACCGGCTCATTGGACCGCACTACACGGTGTGTGGCAGACAGCGGCGCTGGCTGCAATCCTGGGGTTAGTTCTCAAGAAAGCGGGCAATCGCTGGATTCACCTTTGCCGCTTCGCAGCCCGGTTCCAAGTGTCCGCAAGGGCCCTCTAGCTCCAGCACTTCGGCGTGCAGCAGCTTGGCAAAAGCAAGCGCGGGGCCGGGGGTGACTGTATGATCCGTGGCGCAAACAATCACCAGCACTTTGGCCTTGACGGCGGCCGCGGCCCGTTCCATGGATCCGCCAAAAGGAACTGAAACATCTAGGTCCATCATCGCCTGCGACTGGCGGATGTGATTGTTGGCATCGAATGCAGGTCCCGCTCCGGATTGCCACCGGGATTGAAGGACTTGCTCGCGACTGTTTTCCTTATCGAATTGCTCTGGCGTCGTGAGGGTAAGGCCGGTGATCTCTCCGATGGCAACGCGAGCGGGGCTTTCAACGTAGTCCCCGTTTTTCCATGCCGGATCGTTCATAATCGCATCGTTCTCCGTTTGCCAAAGCAGCAGATCATAAGGCGCCAGCCTCGGCGAACCGACGATGGGAATGGCCTTGTCCATGAAGTCCGGGAAAGAGACCATCCACTGGAAGGTCTGCATTCCGCCCATAGATCCGCCCATCACCGCTCTTATGTGGTTCAGGTGGAGCACCTCGGTCAGCAATTGGCGCTGGCTGCGGACCATGTCCTCGATGGTGAACCTGGGAAATTTCATGTGCGGCTGAGCTTGGCTGTTCGAAGGCGAGCTGGAGACACCATTCCCCAGCGCATCCACCGCGATCACATAGTAGCGGGAGCTATCCACCATCCTGCCGGGGCCGATCATCTCAGCCAGTTGCCCGCTGGTGCCTGAAAACCAGGTAGGGAACAGAACCACGTTGGATTTGTCCGCATTCAGTTGGCCGAACGTGCGATAGCCGACGACGCAATCGCGGATGACTTCGCCCTTTTGCAGCTTGAAGTCACCCAGCTTGGCGAACTGCTGTTGGCCATCTTGGGCGAGAGCCGCACCCGTCAGAGCAAGAAAAAGCAGGATGCTAGCGCACCTTCTTTGCCAGGCCGGGTGCACAGGGAGTTCACAGATTGTCACGCATGGGCGGGCGAGATTTTTCATTTTCATAGACCTAGTAGCAAAATGCTAGCGGAATGATCTCATCATCGTGTTCTCCATTCCTTTCGGCCGCGGGCCGCCGGCGCCGCTCCAGGTTTGCTGGCATCTCTAAGCCGGGATGCTGGACCCCTGGATCGGAATCATCATACCCCAGGCTGCTTCTTCCCTGAACTGTGCGCGGGATGTTTCAGACCGAAACGGTCTTGAGGCCGAGGCCGGGACGGTTGGGCAGGATCAACTTGCCGCGCTCTACCTGCACACCGGAGTACGGATCGTTTGCGATCAGCAGGTTGCCGTCGAGGTCGGCGTAATCGACCAGGGGCGAGAGGTGCGCGGCCGCGGTGACCGAAACGGATGACGACACCATGCACCCGAGCATCGTCTTCATGCCGAGCGATTTTGCAATCCCGATCATGCGATAGGCTTCGAGCATCCCGCCGCACTTGTCGAGCTTCACGTTGATGCCGTCGTAGGCGCCCACGAGCTTGGGAATGTCCGCGGGGTGCGCACAAGCCTCATCGGCGATGATCGGGATGTGCACGCGGCTGTGGACCCACCGCGTTTCCTCGATCATCGACGCTGGCATGGGCTGCTCGATGAATTCGACGCCCTGGGCCGCGAGCCAGTTGATCTTCCGCACCGCTTCTTCTTTGTCTTTCCAGCCTTCGTTGGCATCGACGCGCAGCGGTTTGCCGGTGACGCTGCGCACGGCGGCGATGGTGGCCTCGTCGGTATCGAGCCCGACTTTGATTTTGAGGACCGGGAACGCTTCCGCCTCGCGCACCTTCTGGCGCGTGACTTCAGGCGTGTCGATACCGATGGAAAACGTCGTGACCGGCGCGTCGCGCGGATCGAGGCCGAAGTAGCGGTAGAGCGGGATGCCGAGCTTCTGGCCCACCCAATCCATCAGTGCGATGTCAATGGCCGCTTTGGCCGCCCACTGCCCTTCGATGCGGCGGAAAACTTCGCTCATCACCTTCGAGAATTGCCACGGGTCGGCCGAGCTGAGAAAAGGCTGGATGGAATTGACGGCGGCTTCCGCGGAGCGTGCGTCCTCGTTGTAGCGGACGATCGGCGCTCCCTCCCCGACTCCCGTGATGCCATCGCGCGTGTAGCGGACGTATAACGTCTCGCGGTGCTGGCTCTTCGACATCACCGTGGTCCAGGTGTGGCGCAAGTTGAGCCGGACGATTTGAGTTTCGATCGCCGCGCGCGATTGGGCTTGAGCGGCGGGCAGGGCGGCCGGTCCGGCGGCCATCGCCCCGAGCGTCTTGAACAAGTCCCTGCGATTCATTTGAGCCTCCGCGCGGCGACGAACAGGCCGGACCAATAGGCATCCGCAAGATTCGAGATTTGCACGATGGGCTTTTCGTGCGTGGTCGCGCTGATGAATTGGCCGCCGCCGATGTACATGCCCGTGTGGGTGATCTTCTTGGCCGGCTCGCCGAAGTAGAGCAGGTCGCCGGGCTGGAGGTTATTGCGATCGACGGGGACGGCGCCGCTCCAATCCGCCTGCGGCTGCGCGTCGCGCGGAACGAGGACGCCGCGGCGCCGCAAGAGCATCTGCACGAAGCCGGAGCAATCGTAGCCGAACGTCGATGTGCCGCCCCAGAGATACGGTAGGCCGACGAAGCGTTTGCTGAATTCGACCAGCGCGGGAACCGGCATCGGCTGGGGATCGAAAGCGGCATCGCCGCGTTGAATCCACGCCGCGCTGCCGTCAACCAGGCGTATTTCCAGCCAGCGCGCACCCTCGCTCGCCGCTCCGGAACTGACTTCCAAACGCGTTTCAAAGGGAACCGTGAGCGCCGGGGCGTGCTTGGTGACATCCGGTTCCTGATAGAGATTCGCGAAGAGTGACGTGACCTGTGCCACGCGGCCTTGGGATGCGTACGGCCGCTCGCCAGCCCGGAGCGGGCGGAACGAGGCGGCTGGCATCCAGCCCGTATAGCCATCGGCGGTCCGCACCTTGGCCCAGCCATCCTTCGCTTCGAGAAGGCCAATCGAGCTGCCGTAAATAGCTTGGGAAACCACCTCGGCCTGCCCGGAAGCACTCTTGTACATGCTGGCCACCGGCCGGGTGACGACACAGGTCTCGTCGGGTGGCATCAGCATAGCCAACGCCAGCATGAAAACCATAGCATTGCCCAGAAAATCGTATTGTAACAGGGCTATACTCCGATTTTACGAGGCGTTGCGGCGCGCGCGACAGTGCGGGGCGAAGAAACACAAGGTCAAAGAGGAGAGATGGCCGTTACTCGATCGGCACCATCCGTGGCGCCGAGTTGACGCCACCGGCAGTGATCACAAGCGGCTGGTTGCCGCTCGCGAGCCCCAAAGGAACGATCAGGTTGATTTGGTCCAGCCCAAACATTCCATTCGTGGCGCATCCGGCGTAAATTACTTTCGCCGCCGCGCCGCCGATGGTCGCCGTTACCGTAGCGACCGCTGGGTCTGCAGACGGGCAGACCGCGCCGTCTGGCACAGGAATGGCCTTTTGCCCGAGCCCCGTGCCAAAGACCTCAACGAGGTCGCCCGCTCGCGCCGTCGCGCTGCCGATGCCGAGCATTCTCTTGGCCCTCGGACCGCTCGCGACGACTGCCGCGACCAAGGTCCCCCCGTTTATGGCGTACACGCCGGGGTCCGCCGCGGCGACCGTCTCCATTATTGTCTGGAAGGACGGCGTGCCGTTCACGGAAACCTGAATGGCAACGGTCTGGCCGGCGACCAGCTCCGCCGGCGCGACGAAATCAATCTGGGCTGTTTCGCAGTACAGGATTCTTCCCTCGTACCGCGCGCCGGTATTCTTGCCGGACAGAACGGTGAAAAGCACCTGGGTCCGCCCCTGATCGTTCGTGGCGTTCCCCAAGCAGCCGTTCGCCGGCAATGGCGATGTCGTCGCGACCCACGGGGCGTTCCCCGTGAAGTCTTTCCCGCGCAGGGAGAGGGCTTCTCCCGGCGCGATCGCCGCCGGAATGTCGTCCGCGGCGCCGGTCGAACGTCAGGCGCTCTACCGAGAGCGCCGTCGTTCCGCTGACGGGAATGAGCGTCGGCTCGTCCTTGTCGGCGATGGTGCGCCAGATCGGTTGCGACCAATCCGGCAGGAACGTCCTGATCCGCGTCTCGCCGTCCGAGAAGGTTACTTTCAGCGTAACCTCCTTGAACGACCCGTCGGGATTTTTCGGAACGTTCTGGACGATTATAAGATCGTCCGGCCAGGTTTTGAGGGTTGCGCCGAGCGGCGCGATTAGCTCGATTCGGTAACTGCCCGGCGAGGGAATTACTCCCCACTTCGGGCCGTTGACCGAAACAACGAGGTCGCCCGGGTGGAGCGAGTTCGTCGTCGCCTGGTCGAGGATTGCGATCGTCCCCGTAACGTTCAGCCGCGGGTCGATTGAACACGCCGTGAGATCGCTTGGTGTATACGCGACCGGCACGAGATAACTGCCGGTCCGGTTATCGGGCGTGGACGGCGGAAAAGCGATGTACCATGCGGCAGTATTGCTGAGCTGGAGAGGCACAACCTTGCCTCCCGCCGCATCAAGCATGCTCCAACACACATTGGTGACGCTGGTAGCGACAGGCAGCTGCTCGCCGTTCGGCGAGGTCTGCCACTCGCTAAGCACCACTTCATACCCCCCCGGATTGAATGTCGCTACATCTCCGACAGCGCTACCGGTCCACAAGCCCCCAATCCCTTTGATGCCGAGGTACGTCCCGCCGGACATTCCGCCGAAGTCAAGGGGGTCATTCTTTCTGAACCACGTTGAGGGCGGAACGCCCTCAATTTCCCCGACCAATCCGTCGAGAAGCGCGAGGAACTCCGCGCGGCTTTTCGGCGAATCCGCGTTCATCGCCCGCGTGAGGGCAATGAAGTTCATCCCTGTTTTGTTAACAAACAATGCGAACAGGGCACAGCTACCACTATCGGGGGCAGAGTTCCTGTAGTAGTCGGGGTGCTCCGTTGTCCCCGCGCCGCCGAAAACCGCGTTTCGCCAGTTGGTGAAGTCGGTGATTCCCGCGGCGCACGTCGCTGTTGAGAACGGTGTCGGGAATAGTGAAGGATAGGCACGGTTCACCGCCATGAGGAACCAGTCCTCAAGGGCGTAAGCGATTCCTTCAGATTCGCCAACTAAACCCCATGTTGCCCACGGCAGATCGTTTGCGAGGACGAGTTCATGGGAGAGCCCCTCCCAAGCGATCGTTGGAAACGGCGGTGGGCTGGATACGACCGGTAACTCGAAAATCGTTCCCGGCAGTGAGTATGACACATATGCTCCGGTCGCTGGAGCGATATTGACATTTCCGGCACTCGCAGGTGTTTCCACCTGCGACCGGATTCTCAAGTAGTTGAGCCATCGCTGGTAGTTCGCGGCCGCGGCGGCCGGAAAACCGTTGATGGGGATTAGCTCCTGCTGCGGCACCAGCGGTTGGCCAGTGTCAAATTGCGCGAACGCCGCGGAGGCGATCGCGCAGAAAATAAGAACAAGCCCCCTCACCACGATTTCCGTCTTTGGCCTCCTGGCCAGCAGCAATTATACCCCCAACTGCTTCCATTTGGAGCCGTTTCTCTCATTCCCTCCAACCCGACCGGCTCCGGTGGCCCGAGAATGGGCCAACACTGGCTCCGCCGGCTTGCGTAAGAACCTGCAAGTGCCTCATTTCAAGCGATTTCTCAGGTGCCTCTTCATCCCCTCCCTCCTTCGCCCGGTTGCTTCCCCTTCGCCACTCGACCGTTTCAATGCCAGTATGCCGCGCCTCCCTCTTGGCAAGCCGTTATCCCAAGCTCAAATACACAAACCGCGCGATAAAGAGCGCGGTCAGCAGATACACCAGCCAGCCCACCTTGCGAAATTCGCCGCGGCACACCCGCAACGTTGTGTAGGCGATGAACCCGAAGGCGATGCCGTCGCCGATGCTGAAGGTGAGCGGAATCGTGACCATCGTCAGGAACGCGGGCAAGGCGATCATCGGGTCCGACCAGGGGATCTCGGCGACGGTGGAGACCATGAGGCCGCCGACGATGATCAACGCCGGCGCGGTTGCCGCCAGCGGAATGAAGCCGGCCAGCGGAGCGAAGAACAGCGCCAGAAGGAACAGGAACCCGATCACGACGGCCGTGAAGCCGCTGCGCCCGCCCACCGTGATGCCCGCGGCGCTCTCGATGTAGCTCACCACCGTCGAGGTGCCCACGAGCGAGCTGAAGATGGTCGCCGAGGCATCGGTGAACAAAATGCGATCGATGCGCGGGATGCGGTTGTGCTCATCGAGCAAGCGGCCTTTTTGGGCGACCGCGATGAGCGTGCCGATGTTATCGAAAAAGTCGATGAAGAGGAATACGAAAATGATTTCGAGAAACCCAACGCGCAGGATCGAGCGGACATCCAGCCGGAATGCGGTGGCGGTGATCTCGCGCCAGCGGAGCGGCTGCGGCTGCCAGTGGACGAGTCCGAAGGCCGCGCCGGCAGCGGTGGTCGCGAGAATCCCGATCAGCATCGCCGCGCGCACGCGCCAGGCCATGAGCACTCCGATGAGCAACAGCCCGAAAATCGCAAGCAGCGCATTGGGATCCTTCAGGTTGCCGAGCGCCAGCGTGGTCTGCGGGTTCGGAACGACGATGCCCGCATTGCGGAAACCGGCGAGCGCGATGAACAGACCGATGCCGGCGGCAACCGATGCGTAAAGCTCGTGCGGCAGCGCTGCGAGGATCAACTGCCGGACGCCAATGAGCGTCAGAATAAGAAATGCCACGCCGGAGAGGAACACCGCACCGAGCGCGGCCTGCCAGGGGATGCCGAGGCCCTTGACCACGGTGTAGGTGAAGTACGCGTTCAAGCCCATGCCCGGCGCCAGCGCGATGGGGTAGCGCGCGAAGATGCCCATCATCAGGCTGGCGAAAGCCGCGGAGATGCATGTCGCCGCCGTCACCGCCGCCAGCGGCATGCCCGCGTCGTGCAGGATGGAGGGGTTGACAAAGACGATGTAGGCCATGGTGAGGAACGTCGTTACGCCGGCCAGCGTTTCCGTCCGCCAGTTGGTGCCGAGTTCCTCGAAGTGGAAATAAGTTTCCAGCGCCTTTCGCACCGGCAACGCTGCGCGTGGCGCCATCTCAGGGCGGGGTTTCATCGAAAAGGATCAGCCTATCACGGTTCGCGCCGGGCTGGCGCGCCGCAGGGCGCGGCTCGCCACAGACAGCGCGCCGCTTCCCCACACTAATCTGTTTCGATTATTGCCGGTGAGACTGCCCCGCGCTATTCTGAATCAAATCAGTAGTATCTAAGGGGCAATGCCGCACTCCAGACTCGCCAAAGTGGCCGGTATCGGCCTCCTGGCGCTGATCGTCAATAGCGCGTATATCTGGGCGTTCGCCTCGCCGGCCATTTTCTACATGGGCAACGTGCTGCTGCATGTAGTGCTCGGTGTGGCGGTTGCCGCGGGCGCGCTGGTCCTCGTTCGGCGCCGCCGTGACGTCCGCTTGGCGCCAGGGGCTCTGCTCGCGGTTGCGCTCGCTGCCGGTCTCTTTCTTACTTATGCCGGCGCGCTGCGCCAGTACCGATGGGCGCTCGTGGCGCACGTTGCCGCGGCTGCAGCCGGGTTGTTTGCGTTGCTGCCGTTCGTGCTGAAGCACGCGGAGCCGTGGTTCCGTAAGGCCTTTCCCGCGTCGCTCGCGCTGCTCGTCGCGTTGCCCGTTGCGGCGCGCGTGTACCAGCGCATTTTTCCCGATCCGAATGACCGCATCACGAATCCCGCTGTTCCACCGCTCTCGATGGAGGGCGAAGGCGGCGGGCCAGGATCGCCGTTCTTCCCGTCGTCGGCGAAGACGAACGTGGGTGGGCTGATTCCATCGGCTTTTTTCATGGAATCGCAGGCCTGCGGCGAGTGCCACAAGGACATTTACGAGCAGTGGAAGAGCTCGATGCACCACTTTGCCAGCTTCAACAACCAGTTCTACCGGAAGTCGGTCGAATACATGCAAAGCGTGGCCGGGACGCGGCCGAGCAAGTGGTGCGCCGGCTGCCACGATCACGCCGTTTTTTTCAATGGCCGCTTCGAGAAGCCGATCGAGCCGCAGATCGATACCGCCGAGGCGCAGGCTGGCCTGGGATGCGTTTCCTGCCACTCGATTGTGCACGTCGATAGCACCATGGGCAATGGCGGGTTCACCATCGCGTACCCGCCGCTGCACGAGCTCGCGAGCAGCAGGAACCCAGTCATCCACACGCTCGACCATTTCCTCACCTATCTCGATCCCGAACCGCACCGGCGCACGTTCCTGAAGCCGTTCATGCGCCAGCAGGAGGCGGAGTTTTGCTCGGTCTGCCACAAGGTGCACCTCGACGTACCGGTGAATGCCTATCGCTGGGTGCGCGGCTTCAACGATTACGATAACTGGCAAGCGAGCGGCGTCTCGGGCCAGGGCGCGCGCTCGTTTTATTACCCGCCGAAGCCGATGACGTGCGTGAACTGCCACATGCCGCTCGTCGCTTCGAAAGACCCGGGCAACATCGATGGGAAAGTGCACTTGCATCGCTTCCCCGCGGCGAACGTGGCGGTCGCCTACGTTAACCAGGACCGCGAACAGATGCGCACGGAGCAGAACTTTCTGAAGTCCGGATTCATCACGGTAGATATCTTCGCGGCATCGCCGGAGGATCAGAAGAACCCTGCACCCATGTGGCGCCGTACTGGCCAAGGCCCACAGCTCAGCTCGACCTTCGCGGTCGGCGAGGAAGCCGAGCAGATGGGGCAGGTGTTCCTTCGCGACGTCGGCAAGGTCGCTGCGCCGCTCGATGGGGCTGGCGCGAAGTTTGAGCCGGGCTCGACAGTGCGGGTGGACGTGGTGGTGCGCACGCGGGCAATCGGCCACTTCTTCCCCGCGGGCACGATTGACGCCTTCGATGTGTGGCTCGAACTGCAGGGCAGGGACGCGGATGGGAAAACGATCTTCTGGAGCGGCATGGTCCAGGATGGAGGACGCGGGCCGGTGGAGAAGGGCGCGCATTTCTATCGCGCGTTTCTCATCGACGCCCACGGCAACGCGATCAACAAGCGGAACGCCTGGGCGGCGCGGAGCACACTGTACGTCCGGCTGATTCCTCCCGGCGCCGCTGATGTGGCGCACTATCGCGTGCGGATTCCGCCGGATGCGCGCGGGCCCGTCACGCTGACGGCAAAGCTGAATTACCGGAAGTTCGCGCACTACTATACGCAGTTCGCCTACGCCGGCGTGCCCGGTGCCGGCTCCTACGGCCCGGACCACGACGACCGGGAGTTCATTTTCAAGAAAACCAGCGTTCCCAAGGATGTTTCGGGCCGGATCAAGGGCGAGATTCCCAACCTGCCGATTACGACGCTCGCCGAGGCCCAGACGCGCCTCGAGCTCGGCACGCCGCAAGGCTGGCAGCCGGTGGTCCGCAAGCAGGACCGCGAGCGCTGGAACGACTGGGGCATCGGCCTGCTGCTGCAGGGCGACCTAAAGGGCGCCGAGTACGCCTTCAAGAAGGTGACTGAAGCCGAGCCCGGCTATGCGGACGGCTGGCTGAACGTAGCGCGCGCGCTCATACAGGAGGGTGAGACCGAGGCCGCCAAGCCTTACATCCGGCAGGCGCTCGCGATCAATCCGCATCCCGGCCGCATCCATTTCTTCCAGGCGCTGATCGAGAAGGCGGATGGCGACTACGATGCCGCGCTCAGCTCACTCCGCACGGTGGAGGCGCAGTATCCGCGCGACCGTGTTGTGCTCGACCAGATTGGGCGCATCCTGTTTCTGAAGCGGCAGTACAGGGAGGCGATCGGCGCGTTTGACAAGGCGCTCGCGGTCGATCCGGAAGATCTCGAAGCGCATTACAACCTGATGCTGTGTTACCGCGGCGCGGGCGAGCTGGCCAAAGCCTCGCGCGAGGAGACGCTCTTCGAGCGTTTCAAGGCGGATGAAGCATCGCAAGCGATCACCGCTAAGCCACGGATGCTGAGCCCCGAGGACAACAACGAACGCCAACTGATCCATGAGCACGAGAGCGTGCCGTTGGGCGGAGTCAGGCAATGAAGCTGCTGGTCCTCTCGGCGGCGGTGGCGCTGGTGGTGGGCGCGATCGTATCTGCCGTGCCCGCCGATGCGCCTTCCGCCGTTGGGCCGGTGCGATTCACGGACGTGACCGCTGCGGCTGGAATCCACTTCCTGCACAACAGCGGCCGGGCGGGGAAGAAGTGGCTGCCGGAGACGATGGGTTCGGGCTGCGCGTTCTTCGATGCCGACGGCGACGGCTGGTCCGACATTCTCCTCATCAACGGCAAGGATTGGACGCCGCGCGGCCGCCATTCCACCGCCGCGCTCTACCGGAACAATCACGACGGCACGTTCACGGATATCACCAAGGGCAGCGGCCTCGATATCGAGATCTACGGCATGGGCGTGGCCATCGCCGATTACGATAACGACGGCCGCGAGGACGTCTACATCACCGCGCTGGGTGGCGACCACCTGTTCCACAACGAAGGCGGCGGCAAGTTCCGCGACGTGACCCGCGAGGCCGGCATCGACAACGCCGCGTTCAGCACGAGCGCCGCGTGGCTGGATTACGACCGCGATGGCGAGGTGGACCTCTTCGTCGCGAACTACGTCGCGTGGTCGCCGAAAATGGACCTGTGGTGCTCGCTCGACGGCGCGACGAAATCTTACTGCACGCCGGAATCTTATAAAGGCGCGCCGTCGAAGCTCTACCGCAATCTCGGGAACGGCAAGTTTGAGGACGTGACCAAAAAGGCGGGCTTGGCCGACTCGACCAGTAAATCGCTCGGCGTCACGGTCATCGATTACAACAACGACGGGTGGCCCGGCCTCTTCGTCGCCAATGACACCCAGCCGAATAAGCTCTATCGCAACAATCGCAACGGCACATTCACCGAAGAGGGTCTGCGCGCCGGCGTCGCGTTCGGCGAGGATGGCGTGGCGCGCGGCGCGATGGGGGCCGATTCGGCCGATTACGACCGTTCCGGGCGCGCGCACCTGCTGGTCGGCAATTTCTCGAACCAGATGCTCGGCCTCTATCACAACGAGGGCAACGGCCTGTTCGTCGATGAAGCGCCGCGCTCGGCCGTGGGCCGCTCGAGTCTGCTGTCGTTGACCTTCGGCGTCTTCTTCTTCGATTACGACCTCGACGGCTATCCGGACATCTTCGCCGCAAACGGACACATCGAGGAGGAGATCGGACGCGTGCAGCCGCGCATCCAGTTCCGCGAGCCGCCGCTGCTGTTCCATAATGCGGGCAACGGCCGCTTCGAGGACGTGTCTCGCTCGGCTGGACCGGATTTTGCGCGGCCGATTGTTGCACGCGGCGCGGCTTACGCCGACTTCGATCACGACGGCGATCTCGACCTGCTGATCAGCACCAATGACGGGCCTGCCTACCTGCTGCGCAACGATGGCGGCAACCGCAACCACTGGCTGACGATGCGGCTGGTGGGGACGCGGTCGAACCGCGATGCGTTGGGCGCGGTGGTGCGCCTCGAAAGCGCTTCCGGGAAGCAATGGCAAACCGTGCACAGCGGCTCAAGCTACTGCTCCCAGAGCGACCTCGCGCTGACCTTCGGCCTGGGCCATGATCCGCAAGTTTCCGCGATCGAAATCGATTGGCCGAGCGGCGCGAAGGACCGCCTGACGAACATTGCCGCCAACCAGTTCCTCACCATCCAGGAGGGGAAGGGAATTACCGCGCGCAGCCCACGCTAGCCTGCGCGGCAGCGCTCGCGGCGCGGTTGACACGCGCGCGCAGCCAATGTTGAAATAAAAACATCAGAAGGATGCTGCGCAACAGCCCGCCTCGGCAGTTTTTCTTGCCCGCGGCATAACCATGCCAGCCAGCACAAGACTTTCGGCAGCCGATTTCGACCGCCTCCGAAAATTGGATACATGCACCGTCTCCAACGCCATTGAACGGCTCGGTGTGAGGCTTCGGGACGAGGGGTTTGCTTCCAGCGCCGTGCGGTGCCAGTTTCCACAGCTTGGCCCGATGCTCGGATACGCGGTAACGGCGCGGGCCCGGAGTTCGCAGCCCCCGATTAAAATCCGCTGGTACCACGAGCGCATGGATTGGTGGAACTACATTGCGGGGATGCCGGAGCCGCGGGTGATGGTCGTCCAGGATATCGATGAAACTCCGGGATTCGGGGCCTTGGTGGGAGCGGTTCACTCGGCCATCGCCCTGGCGCTGAACTGCGCCGGCCACGTCACCAATGGAGCGGTGCGCGACTTGAGCAAAGTGGAATCCATGGGCTTTCATCTTTTCGCCGGCGGCGTTGCGGTATCTCACGCCTACGCGCACATCGTGGATTTCGGCGGGCCTGTCGAGATCGCTGGTTTGAAAATTTCGCCGGGAGACTTGATCCAAGGCGACCGCCACGGTATCCAGACGATCCCGTTGCCGATCGCGCCGCAAATTCCGGACCTCGCCCAGGCCGTACTGGACCAGGAGCGCGAGATTCTCGATTTTTGCGCTTCCCCGCAATTCTCTTTACAAGGCCTGTCGGAGATATTGGAGCGGCTTTCGAATGGCAGCGCCGCTCATGGATAGCCATCGCCGTGAACGCTTTTATAAATAGATGAGAAACACTTCCAGAATTCAGGCCATGTGGCGTTGGACATTTCTCGCCGCCCTCGTTGCGGCGGGGGTGGGGGTCTTGGCGTCATGCGGCCGCACGGCGAAGGCTGTGGGAGACGATTCCAAGGACGCCGTTTCCGTCGGCGTCGTCAGGATCGCGCCCAAGCCGCTCGAGCGGCAGCTTACGGTCTCCTCCGAACTGGTTCCTTTCCAGGAGATCGACGTTTATGCCAAAGAATCCGGCTACGTGCGTAAGCTCAACGTGGACTATGGAACGCGCGTCCAGGCCGGCCAGGTTATGGCGGTTCTCGAAATCCCCGAACTCCAGATGCAGTTGCAGCAGGACGACGCGGTGATCAAGAACGCAAGCGACCAGGTTACGCACGCGCTCCACGAGCTGGGGCGGGTTGAGGCGCAGCACAAGGTGCTGCACCTTCAGTGCGACCGGCTGAGCGGCGTCGCAAAAGCAAATCCGGGGCTGGTAGCCCAGCAGGAAGTGGACGACGCTCAGGGCAAGGACTTGGCCGCGGAGGCTCAGGTGGAGGCGTCGAAATCCAGCCTGGAAGCGGCGCGGAGCCAGCTTCTGGCGGCGCAGGCCAAGCGGCAGCGCGACCAGGTGCTCTACGACTATTCCAAAATCACCGCGCCGTTTGCCGGCATCGTGACGCAACGATACGCGAACCTCGGCGCCCTGATGCAGGCGGGCACCAGCTCCAGCACGCAGGCTATGCCGCTCGTGCGCTTGTCGCAGGACGACCGTTTCCGGCTTGTGATTCCGGTGCCCGAGTCGTACGTCCGCTACATCCGGGTTGGCGACCCGGTCAGCGTGATGGTCCCCTCCTTAAGCCGGAGTTTCCCGGGCAAAGTGGCGCGATTCTCCATGGACGTCAAGGAAGACACCCGCACCATGCATACCGAGGTGGACGTCCCGAACCCGAACCGGACGCTGATGCCCGGCCTGTACGCCGAAGCGACGCTTATGTTGGAGAAAAAGGATCGCGCCCTGGCAGCGCCCTTGCAAGCGATCAATCACGAGGGCGGCCAGACTACGGTGTACGTCGTCGATCATGACAATCGGATCGAAGATCGCAAGGTCACGCTGGGCCTCGAGACGGATAGCGACGTGGAAGTTGTGGCCGGGTTGAAGAACGGCGAGATGGTTGTAGTCAGCGACCGCTCCAGCTTGAAGCCAGGGCAAAGAGTGCAACCGCAGATGGTTGATCTGCTCCAGTACCAAGGGCGGAAAGACGAGTAACCGCACGCTGCTGGCGGCAAGGAAGCCTTATGTCGCGCTTTTCCATTCGGAACCCTCATTTTATCGTCGTCGTGTGCCTGGCATTGGTGGTGATTGGCATCACCAGCCTCGCGCGGATGCCGGTCGATCTGTTTCCCACGATCAACCTGCCGGAAGTCGTGGTGGTGACGTTCTACTCCGGGATGCCGCCGGGAGATATTGAAACCGATATCACGGGCCGGCTGGAACGCTTCTTCACGCTGGCCAGCGGCATCGACCACATGGAATCCCGGTCGCTGCTGGGCGTCAGCATCATCAAGGTTTTTTTCCAGCCGGGCACGAGCGCCGACGCCGACGTCACCGAGCTCTCCAATCTCGCCTTGGCGGACTTGAGGCGCCTCCCGCCGGGCACGCTTCCGCCCGTGGTGCTCAAATTCGATGCCTCCAGTCTTCCCGTGTGTCTCGTGACGCTAGAAGGGGAAGGACTAACGCAAACTCAGCTCCACGATATCGGGCAGTTCACCATCCGCAACCAGATCGCCGTGGTGCCGGGCGCCGAAATCCCGCCTCCGTTCGGCGGCAAGTACCGGCAGGTGATGGTCTATGTCGATCCTTACAAACTACTCTCGCGCCAATTGAGCGTGATGGACGTCGTCAATGCGATCAACAGGAACAACCTGATTCTGCCGGCGGGCAACGTCAAAATAGGTCCGTACGACTATTACGTTTACTCGAACAGCCTGGTGGACAAAGTCAAAGAGCTGAACACCATTCCAATCAAGACCGTCGGCCAAAGCTGGGTCTCGGTCGGCAACGTCGGCGAGGCCAAGGATGCCAACCAGATCCAGTACAACATCGTCCGGGTCAATGGCCAGCGCTCCGCCTACCTGCCGATCATGAAACAGGGCGGAGACACCAACACCATCGCGGTCGTGAACGGCATCCGCAACATGATTGGCCGCCTCTTTGATATTCCAAAGGAACTCGCCGTCAAGATCGTCTTTGATCAATCGGCGTTCGTTAAGGAGGCCATCAAGACGCTGCTGCACGAGGGCTTGATCGGCCTGGCGCTGACCAGCCTGATGATTCTGATTTTTCTCGGCAGCATGCGCGCCACCACCGCGGTTTTCCTCTCTATCCCGCTTTCCGCATTAACCACGTTCGTCATGCTGAACTTGATGGGGAGCACGATCAATACCATGATCCTCGGCGGCTTGGCGCTGGCGTTCTCGCGCATCATTGACAACTCCGTCATTTCACTCGAAAACATCTACCGTCACCTGGAACTAGGCTCCTCCCCGGAGAGGGCCGCGGAAGCCGGTGGGGCCGAGGTCAGCCTCGCGGTCCTGGCCGCGACGCTTACCACGATTGTCGTTTTCTTCCCGGTAACCTTCCTATATGGCGTCAGCAAGTTTCTGTTTTCGGCCTTGGCGCTGGCGGTAGCCATCTCGCTGTTCGCGTCGTACTTCGTCGCGATGACCGTCATCCCGCTGTTCTGCGCCAAATTCCTCCACGGTGCGCACGGCTCCGAAGCGGAAGCCGGGCGCCCCTCGCTGCCGCGGCGCTTCAACTTGTGGTTCAACCGCGTTTTCGGGCGCTGTCTCGATTTTTACGAGCGCACGGTGCGCCGCGCGCTGGTGCGCCCCGGCCTTACGGTCGCGGTGCTGGCTCTGGCGTTCGTCCTCAGCCTCGGCCTCTATCCTCTACTTGGCTTGGCTTTCTTTCCGCGGACCGACGCGGGCCAGTTCACCATCAACTTGAAAGTCCCCACCGGCACGCGCATCGAAGTCACCGAACAGTACGTAGCAAGGGTCGAGGATCTGATCCGGCGCACCGTCGATCCGGCCGATTTCAATATGATCGTCTCCAACATTGGCATCGTCCCGGGTTTCTCGGCTCTTTACACAACCAACGCCGGATCCTACACGGCCACAATCCAGGTTGCGCTCAAAGAGGGACACAAGACGGGCAGCTTCGAGTACATGGACCGCATCCGCCGGAAACTCGCCAGCCGCTATCCCGACGTGCGCGCGTTCCTGACCAGCGGCTCGATGGCGGACGCCATTCTCAATACAGGCATGCCGGCTCCCATCGACGTGCAGGTTTCGTCGAGCAGCTTGCAGCGCGCCTACGCAATCGCCCAGGACCTCGGCAGCCGGATCCGCTCACTGCCCGGAGTCGGCCAGGTCTATATTCCCCAGGACATAAATTATCCGGCACTCCGGTTCGACGTGGATCGCGTGCATGCGGCCGAACTCGGGCTGAGCCCGAAGGAAGTCGTGGATAACGTTATCACCGCGCTGAACTCCAATACGATGATTGCGCCCAACTACTGGGTCGACCATAAGACCGGCAACGATTACTTCCTGACGGTCCAGTATTACGAGCACGGCCGGCCGGCGATTCACAATACGGTCGATTTGAAGAACATTCCGCTGCGCGCGCCGAACCTCGCCACGCCCACGACGCTCGATGCTGTGGTAAAGCTGGAGAACGTCCAGACGCCCACCGAAGTGGATCACTACCAGATCCAGCGGGTCGCGGACGTGTATGTCACTCCTTCTGGAGAGGCCCTTGGCAAGGTGGCCGATCGTATCGATAGCGTCATCGCCGGCTTGAACCTGCCCTCGGATGCACGCGTCGATCTCCGTGGCATGGTGCAGGGGATGCGCGCATCGTTCCGGAGCTTCGCCATCGGCCTGTCGCTCGCGGCCATCCTGCTGTATTTGATCCTTGTGGCCCAGTTCCGCTCGTTCAAGGATCCTTTCCTAATCATGCTGGCGATTCCCATGGGCTTTATCGGCGTGCTGATCGTGCTCCTTCTGACGCACACGACTCTGAACGTGATGTCTCTGATGGGCGTGCTCATGCTGGTCGGCATCGCAGCTTCGAACAGCATCCTGATTGTGGAGTTTGCTCACCGGCTGGAAGAGCAAAGCTACTCGATTTTCGATGCGGTGATTACGTCGTGCCGGGTGCGGTTGCGCCCGATTCTGATGACCTCGCTCGCGACCATCATCGGCTTGTTGCCCATGGCGTTGAAGCTCGGCACCGGCAGCGAGCAGTACGCCCCGCTGGCGCGCGCGGTCATCGGCGGCCTCACCGCCTCGGTCATTCTGACCGTGTACATGGTTCCCGCCGCGTACTTGCTCGTCCACGGAGGGAGCCAGCGCAATGCTTAATCGTTGAGGCGCCTGCAATACCGGCGCGCAACTTCTTTGGAGCCGCTCAAAATGAATAGAACCGCTGTATTCCTGATTTTCGCCGCAATGGCGGCGATTCCGGCCGCGCTCGCGCAAACCCAGCCGCCGGTGCTGACCCTCAAGGCCGCGCAGGATCTGGCGCTCAAGAATCATCCCCAGGTCCTGGCCGCACAGAATGCGGTTGGCGTGGCGGACGAGCAGGTAACCGAAACCCGCTCGGCATACTACCCGGCCTTGAGCGCCGATCTTACGGGCTCGCAGGGCAACGTCGATTCGCGCATCGGCGCCGGCGCCTTGACGGCTTCCCGTCTGTTCAACCGGTTCGGCCAAGGCATCGTATTTTCGCAACTCGTAACCGACACGGGCCGCACTCCAAACCTCGTTGCTAGTTCCCGGTTTCAGGCGCAGGCTAGTGGAAAGGATTACGAGGCGACCCGCTTTGACGTCCTGCTTCAGGTGGACCGCGCGTATTTCGACGTATTGCATGCGCAGGCGGTCGTCAAAGTCGCCGAACAGACGGTCGCTGCGCGCCAACTGCTGCTCGATCAGGTAAGCGCTCTCGCGAAGAACCAACTGAAATCCCAACTCGATGTGAGTTTCGCCGCGGTCAACGTTTCCGAGGCGAAACTGCTTCTCCTCCGGGCCCAGGATAGCGTGCAAAGCGCTCTGGCCGAACTGGCCCGCGCGCTCGGCTCCGATCAGCCCGTGAATTACCAGCTTGTCGATGAGCCGCTCCCCCCGAGCCCTTCGGCCAACATGGCGGAGTTCGTCGCGGAGGCTCTAAAGAACCGTCCCGAGCTGGCGAGCCTGCGCTATTCCCGCGAAGCTGCTTACAAATTCTTCGCCGCTGAGAAGGACCTTCCGCGTCCGGTCGTGAGTCTGGTGGGCGTTGCTGGCTTTCTCCCGTTCATCAATCAAGTAACAAGCACTCGCATTCCAGACGAGTACGAGGGCGTGGCCGTCAACGTGGAAATCCCGATTTTCAACGGCCATCTGTTTTCGGCGCGCCGCGAGGCGGCCCGCTATCAAGCCTCCGCGGCTGAACAGAAGCTTCGCGATGAGCAGGAGCGGATTATCCGCGATTTGAACGTGGCCTGGGCCAGCGCGATGACATCCTACCAGCGCATCGATGTCACCGCGCAGTTCCTGCGCCAGGCCGCTCTCGCTCTCGATCTTGCGCAGGGTCGCTACAACCTCGGTTTGGCCTCGATCGTCGAACTGACCCAGGCACAGTTGAATCTTACCCAGGCCGAAATCGAGAACCTCAGCGCCAAGTACGATTACCAGACCCAGTATTCCGTGTTGCAGTACAACCTGGGCGCTCTCCGGTAAGCTCCGGACTTGCCGCGGCTAGCGGGCGAGGTAGCGATCCCTGGGCAATGGAATCACCGCAGCTTGGTCACTCGGATTCCTCCCAGCTACCGGAACTGAAACGGCGAAGTTCAGCCAACCGTTCCCGATAGCTTTTCTGCATAGCTTTCCTGTAAGCCAGAAGCGGGATGCCTGACGCGGCTGCTCTCCTTCTGAGGCTCTCCTCAGCCAGTTCGACTCCCACCAACATCCGGCTTCCTGCACGGCGCAGAAAGATGGGATCGTATTCGAACCCGAATTCCGATAAAGCCGGCAGCGGCCGCGCATAGTTGTTCGGCAATCCCAACTGCTCGAATGGAAAACTTGAGGCCCAGTCCGTGTGATAGCCCACTCGCATGTTCGATGGATTCACCGAGACCTGGGCATGTGTGACGCAGTTGGTCGCGGGAATTCCGTACCGGCTCCGGAGCATTTCGGTCAATATGGCCGCCGCGCGTACCTGAGCCGGACTGATGGACGGTTCCATCTGCCCTGGCTCCGTTTGGGCCTCAAACGAGACCCCGAGAAAACTCTCATTCAGGTTCACGTAAAGCCACTGCTCATCGGACCACACCGAGTATCCGGCATGGTTTGCCGCGTCACTCTCGATTACCACACGATACACACGTCCGAAACGATCGATGAGGAAATTGTAGGCGCGCCTGCGCCGCACGTAATCGAGCAGCGATTCTCCGATCCGCTTGAGAACGGCGTTCTGCTGCGCCTCAAACGGCGCTTGCCGGCTCTCCGTGGTATGGAAGAGGATGCCGGCGGGCTCGGAACGCCGTACTCCGCCGCTCCCCCTGGGGCCGTTTCGAAGAAACGCCAGATACGCTCGCGGGTGGTTGGAGACGGCAAAACGGGTGTCGATGCGGAGCCCGTTGCTGTAAATCTCGGAATCCCGGGTCTTTTCCACCTGCCAGACGTTTGGACGCCCTCGGGGCGGCACTGCGTGAACCTCAACTCGCGGGACCGGGGCGGCGGTGCGTTCAATCCGGGCCACGGTCCCCCGTGGGAAGAAGGAGATGAGTATCGCCAGGAAGGGCAATGGCAGTAAGAGGAGGCGTACGAGGGCGTGCCACGCCTGGAGGTCCGGCGAGCCGGGCGGCGGAGCGACCGATTGCAGAAATCTCAACCGCACGACCGGATCGTTGATCTGTCTCGCAAACCGGTCAATCCACGGTTTGGAACAGTTCTGCATCGGCTGTTGGCTGCCCATAGCTGTACCAGATATCGGCGGATGTCGCAGAGGCCTTAGAGGACCACTAAGTCTTTCTGGTGCCCTAAAGGGTTTTGGACAATCTTCCGAACAGGAAGACTGTGAGAGGAATTCGAGCATGCACGTACTACCCAGGTGATACTCGATGCGGCCAACAGGAACTGGCATCCCAGGGCTTTGCCGCGGGTCCCCGTTCTTTTGTAGCAGCAGTGGTGCAATTTGGGAGGTATAAATGTTGAGAGAATTGTTTGGGTTCTCGCCCAAAGAAGAATCGGCGCCGCGGGAGGGAACGCAAGGCGACGGCTTAGCGGATCAAGCTTTGGCATCAGCTGAGCCGATTGATGGATTCGAGTCTGCGTCCCAAAAGCCCAGCGGATCGCTTATGGAAACCAGTGGCGGCACGACTGGCAGCAAGTCTGCCGTCGAGCAGAAGTCTCTTTCGTTCGACCAGATCTATGAAAGAGCCTCGGTCAAACCGCCGCGAATACCTTACGGCATTCTGAAGGTCGCGGAGATGGTGAGCAGCCCGCACCTTTCCGGAATGTCTCCGGAAGCCAAGCGCAATTCGTTATTGATGGCGCTCGAGGCGGTCGGATCGGAAGTTGAAGACGTGCTTCAGGACGCGGTGGTCCGCCAGCGAGCCCTGAATGACTACGAGGAAGCGCATCAGAACAAGCTCAAACAGTTCGAGGCGGCCAAGGCGGAAGAGAACAGCCAGTACATGTCCATTATTCAGGCCAATCTGGATGAAGTGGCACGCGAGCAGGAGAACTTCCGCACCTGGCAGAAGCGCAAGCAGCTTGAGTTGCAGCGAATCACGGAGGCGGCAACGTTTTGCGTGCCCCAGAGTGGCGCAGGCAACGGCAGCAGCCTGACGGCGGTGCTGGAGCGCGCCACAACGTCGCGGAGGTAGGCGGCGAAGGGCGGAATAACCGGTACTTGCCCCGGGGGTCCCGGCTCTCGGCAGTTTGTTACCGGGCAGAGGGAAATTGCCGCCGCCGCCGGACGACAAAATTCTGAAGGGCGAACGGCTTCTCCCGCCGGGAGAGATTATTTCCGTTCGAGTAGGTCCGTTTCAGGAGACGATTTATGGATAACGTCGAAGAAGACTATACCCAGCCGCTGGGGCTCGATGTCGGTACGAGCCGGATCGTGGTGGCGCGAAATGGGGACAAGAAATACCGGTATGAGGCGCAGCTCAATGCATTTCTGACCCTGCCGTATTCGAAGCTCGCGGAGAGCCTCCTGCATCGCGAAGGCGTATTCCACGAGGTCCAGGGCGGCGACCTCGTGGTCGCCGGCAACGATGCGCAGAAGTTCGCGGAGATATTTCACGTGGAGACCCGGCGGCCGATGCTGCGTGGCGTACTCAACCCGCACGAACCTCATAGCTTGGCAGTGGTTCGGCGGATCATCGGCAAGCTCGTGGGAAAGGCCCTCGTGGATGGGCAGAAAGTCTTCTTCAGCGTGCCCGCACCCACCGCGGAGGGAGAGGAAGGCATCGCGTACCATCAGGCGTCTCTCCGGCAGGTCCTCACGGAATTGGGCTATACGCCCACGCCGATCGAGGAAGGCCTGGCAGTAATCTTCGGCGAGTTGGGCGGTTCGAACTTCACCGGCATCGGGATTTCCTGCGGCAGCGGGCTGTGCAATGTCTGCCTGGCTGTGCTGTCGGTGCCTGTGATCAGCTTCAGCGTCCCCAAGGCGGGGGATTTCATCGATGCGCAGGCGGCAGCGGTCACCGGGGAACTGACCACGCGCATGCGCGTGCAAAAGGAACGTTCATTCCGTCTAAACGGCCTCAGTGGCGACCGGGTGCAGAATGCATTGAATGTTTACTACGAAGAAGTGATTGCGAACCTGGTGGAAACACTGCGTGGCCATATCGCGTCCGCCCAGCGCCTGCCGAAGCTCGATCAATCGATCCCATTGGTGCTCAGCGGCGGTACCGTTATGCCCAAGGGATTCCTCGACCACTTTGGAAACACTCTGCGCTCAGTCGAGTTCCCGCTTCGGCTCTCCAACGTCCGCTTATCCCCCGACCCTCTGAACTCGACAGCACGGGGCGCTCTGATGGCAGCGCTTTGCTAGTAGCCCGTCGTCACTTGACAGTGAGCATGGGTCGTGGACGATGTGGTATGCCCTTCTGTTTGGAACCAATCGCGCTGCAGCGCTGATTACAGTGCGGAGATCGAAGGGCGGGGAAGCCGAGCCGGCGCCGTCATAGGCGCAGGCGCTTCCCGGCGTTGAGCTGTTCCGGGTGTGACTTCTACGATTCGTTCAATGTCTCCCAGATGCCGGGCCGGAGATCTCTCCTCGGAGTCGAACTCGGATACCGCGCCTCCAATCGGATACCGCGCCTCCAAAAGGTTCAGTGCCGCTTTTGCATTAGTTCGTTCCCGGCTCAGGAACGGCAAAGCAAAACGGGGCTGGGTCGCCGTCTATGGGCTGTGGATAGGGATCAGATATGGCACCGAGGTGCGGCCGTCGATGGCAACCGTGAGCGGCACCTGGGGTCCGACTGGCAAGGAGGGCGACAAAACAACCTGAAGCATATCCTGGTTGGTCTGGCCGGCTACCTCAATGGCTGGACCCACTGGTTGGTGATCGATACCGCCAACGTTGACGTCCAACCGGTTCGCGTCAACTGGCATCGCCGAATTCGTGAGGCCGGAAATAATGATCGTGATCAGGTCGCCCGGATGCGCCATGTTCGTGGCGCTGACAGCGAGTTGATCCACCAAAACTGAGGTAACCACCGGCGGTGGTGCCCCAATTGAGACGATCACCGGAAACACCGTTGCGCCGCCTGCCTGGAGCTGAAACACTGCGGGACCGGGACTGATATTTGCAGGCACCTGGAACGTAATCTGATTCCGCGCAACACCGAGGATCTGCACCGGAACACCATTCAACGTGAGGGTCAGGTTTGCAACCTGCGGCAGGTTTGTTACATTGACCACCGCCGCGATTCCTGGATACACGTACAGTTGGCCGGTCGCTTGGTTGACCACATCGGAGTCGAGTACCACCGCGGCCGGATTTGCCGACTGAATGGTAAACGCGAGCGGCTGTGGGATGATCTCGAAGCCCGAAACGATGCTGACGAGGGTGTTCTTAACTGCCGTGGGGCCGGAGACGACCACGTCGGCACGCATGTGCGTGGGACTCATCACCCAGAGCCGCTTGACCACGATGTCGCTCGATCCGAAGCCGATACTGGTCTGGCCATCCGTGAACTGCGTATTGACGCCGCTGATGTCAATCATTGCCTCCGTGCTGGCGGGCAGAGCAGCCTGTGAAAGCAATACAGACGGTGCAGCGCTCTGATCATACGTGTACGTGGGCGGCGTGTCGGTCCAAAACATCGAGGTCTGGCCATCGTCGTTGAGCGCGAAAACATTCGCGGTATAACCGGATGCGCCAGGCGGCGGAGTCACTACGATCCGGCCGTGTGCTTGGTCTACGCTGTTCACCGTTGCCAGGAGGCCGTCAAACATGATCCGTGTATCCGCCGTGAAATCCGATCCGATGATATCGACAATCCGGTTCCCGTTCGCGTCGAAATCGGCTTTGACCACCGTGATTTGCGGAGGCTGTTGGTTCACCAGATTGAGGCCCGAGGGGAGTACGTAAATGTCGTCGGGCAGCGAGAACACCAGATGGCGCGGTCCCACGCCGGAGAACGGGGTGAATCGGAAGGAAACCTCGAGAAAGGAATCGTATGCGGTGACGCCGCCGGGCGGCACCACGGCTGAACTTCCAATAGCGGAGACGTTCAGGCCCGGCACTGGCGCGCCGTTCGCGACCAATCCGGTGCCGGAAGCGACCAGCACGGACTCCGAAACGTCGTCGATGCTCAGGAACGCCGGTTTGAGCGCAATGGACCCAAAGTAGCCGTATGTCGTAACGCCGTAAATCTCCGGCGTCCCGCGGGGCTGAACGGAGAAGTTGACTCCAGTAGCCGCTGCGCCTGCTTTTACCGGAACAATGACCGCCTGCCGGACGTCCGGTGTCGCCGGATAGAACAGGGTCCCGAACGAACCACCGGTGGGGATGCTCTTGCCATCAGGACCCAGTGGTAGCACGATGTCGCCGGGTCCCAGGCCCGTCCCCTCTGTCGCAGGCGGCAGCGGGTGTACATAGACGTAGTATTGTCCCGGCGGCACACCGTCGATTTCATAAGTGCCATCAGGAGCCGTCAGCGCGCTGACCGCCTCACCGATGGGAGTGAGCGCAACGACCGATGCCATGTGTACGCCGCTGCCGGACATCGTCACCTGTCCGGAAATGCTGCCGAACTCCAGTGCAAACTTCGGGGCCGGGTAGAGCCACGAAAGGCCAGCGACATCATCGGCGGCGAGCGGATTTACCCGGGTGGTCGCACGGGTCACCTCGGTTGACATCGCTCCGGAGGCGAACGAGTGTTGCAGTCCTAGCGCGTGGCCCATCTCGTGAACCGCGGTCAGCAGGAAGGGGGCTAGGTAAGTCGGCTGTTGAGAGAAGTCGCTCCTGAATATGACCGTGGAGGTGGTGATGGGCACAAACGATCCGTTAGGCCCCGTTTTGACGTCCGCCAGCAAATTCGGGCCGGCCGCGAGCGAGGTAGGGCCGGCTTCGGCGAGAACGCCCGGGGGCACGTCGTCGGAGAAGATGATTTCCACATGCGGCGTCGATTGCGGTGTCTTACCCGCCGAGAACAGGCCGCCAAATGCCACCCGCAGGGCCGAGGTGTCCACCGCATTCCAGGTCTCGCCCGCGAGCCGCAACTGGCTCAGCAAGCTGGCTAAGCTATCGCCGGGCACCATCTTGTCTGGGCCTTGGTCGGAAACGAAGAAATAGAGCGTGTTATCGGTCAGGGCGGAGAGGTCGAATTTTTCGGGAATCGGCTTATAAGGCGCCGCGCTGGTCGCGTAGCGCAAGAAGGGGTAGTAAGCGGAAGCAATGCCAGCCAGGCCGGCCCACGCGATCACCATCGCCGCGGCGCGCCGGACCATCAAACCCGTGTGCCTCATTTGTGCCCTCCATCGATGAGCGTTCTGACTATCCGTTGCCGCAGCTCGGTTAGCCGGATACTCACCGCCTCATCCTTCACAAGGAGGCCGGTGGCCGCATCCAGCATCGGCTCGGTCGAGGCTTCGCGCATCGCCACGAGATCACCCTTGTGATTTCGCTTGACCTCAAAAATGCCCTGGGTGAGCCCGATCACATGCGTGAGACCGCTCCGGCTCGTCCATAAGAAGAGGATGTACTCGCTGCCCGCGCCAAATGCGGGCGCGCCTGAAAAGGTCTGCCGCTGGCCACCGCTCACGCCGCCCGGAACCACAACGTCCACCGCCGCGTCCGCCGGGCCTTTCCAGCGCTCTGTAATTTGAATATTGTAGTGTGTGTAAATTACCGGGCCGTAGGGCGCCGTGTGCGAGTTCAGAACCCGTCCCCGTACGATGGCGGTGGATTTCAAAATCATCTCCTCCAGGCTCAGCCGTTCCAGGGTCGCGGCCGGGAGGAGGCTCCCGAGCAACAACACCGAAGCGCCGAATTGAAGGTATCTGCGCGTCACGAACGTCGCCCGCTCTTGAACAGCACTCGAGCTGCCACCTGTAATTCCTTATAAATCATGGACTTGGATGTAGTTACCCGCCCGTCGCTGTGTCGGCGGGACACAGCCTCTGAGACAACGCTGATCCGGTTATGGGCCAAGGTCCGGCTTCCCATGCCGAACGATCAGGATCGGCAGGTCGAGGTCGTGCCGGACGGCGTTGATGGTATCGCCGAAGATCAGATCCTGAAGGCCCTTGTGGCCATGGGCGCCCATGACCAACAGGTCGGGCTTTACCTCGCGGGCATAGCGAACAATCTCCTGCCTCGGCTTGCGAGAGTACCGAATGGCCGCTTCGGCTTGGATGCCTTGGCTGCGCAGGGCATCCACGATCTTGTCGATGTACCTCGCGCCAGCCTCGACCTCGGCAGTTGAAGATAGGGCGCCGTAAACCTGGCTGGTCACGTCCTCCTCCACGTGCAACAAGTAGAGTTTGGCGTGAGACGCCAATGCCAGCGCCGCGGCGTGGGCAATCGCGCTGCGGTCGCGGGCAGTATGGTCGAGTGGGACCAGGATCCTCCGATACCCGGACGGCTCGAGGCCGACCGGGGTCGCCGGTTCGGGCAGCACAACCGCTGCGCGACCCCGGCGTCGCAGCCCGCGTGGCAGCCAGGGTTCCAGCGTCATCCACACGAGCAGCAGGAGCAAAGCGGCAAATATAGGTATCACCGTGAAGAGCAGCATGCTTCGATACGCACCAGCCGCCGCGAGCCACTCGCTCACGGTGAGCGCGACCAGGCGAACGTTCAGGCCGACGATCACGGCCGCGACCGCCCAGGCCAGCACCCTCACCCAACCCGGATTCGCAAACGCGCCCATCCGTTTACGGTCGTCTGTAAAGTGGATCAGCGGGACGACCGCGAACGGCAACTGCATGCTCAGAATCACTTGACTCAGGATCAGCAGCCGGAAGGTGCCTTGGTTGCCGGCGAGATAGATTGTGATCGCCGCGGGCACCACAGCCAACATGCGCGTGATCAGCCGCCGCAGCCAGGGCCGCATGCGGATGTCCAGGAACCCCTCCATCACAATCTGCCCGGCCATCGTGCCTGTCATCGTCGAAGACTGGCCCGAGCACAGCAGCGCAATCGCGAACAGCACGCTGGCCAGCGTGGTTCCTAGCAGAGGCGCTAATAACTGGTGAGCCTGCTGTACTTCAGTGACCACGATTCCGCGCTCGAAGAAGACGGCGCTCGCGAGCACCAGAATCGCGATATTTACAAACATCGCGCCGTTCAAAGCGACCACGGAATCGATCAGATTGAAGTGGCAGGCGGCGCGCTTCTCGTCCGGGCTCAGACCGAGCCGGCGCGTCTGCACCAGCGCGGAGTGCAGGTACAGGTTATGCGGCATCACCGTCGCGCCGAGAATCCCGATCGCGATGTAGAGGGTCTGGTTGTTCACGCGGGGCACCAGGCCCGACGCGAGTTGAGATATGTGCGGCTTGGCCATCAGGAAGCTCGATCAGAAAGCACACTCCCATCACCGAGATCAGGCTCAGCACGAACGCTTCTATGACCCGGATGCCGAGCCGCGTGAACCAGAGGACCAGCAGCGTGTCTGCCGCGGTGATGAGCACCCCTGCAAGCAGTGGAATGTGGAACAGCAGGTTGAGCGCGATCGCCGCTCCGAGCACTTCGGCCAGATCGCATGCAGCGATGGCGATTTCGCACAGGATCCAGAGCGCGAAGTTCACCGGCGGCGGATAATTTTCGCGGCACGCTTGCGCGAGGTCCCTCGAAGTGACAATGCCGAGCCGCGCCGAAAGCGTCTGCAGCAGGATCGCCATCAGATTCGACATCACCAGCACCCACAGCAACTGGTAACCGAACCGCGCGCCGCCTTCGAGGTCTGTAGCCCAGTTGCCCGGGTCCATGTAGCCGACGCTGACCAGGTACGCTGGCCCGGCGAATGCGAACATGCGCTTCCACATGGAAGCCTGCGAGATGCTTACGCTGCCGTGAACCTCGGGCAGGGAGCGCGACTCACGCCTGACTTGATCGGTGCCGATCATGCTGTCTGAACGCTAGTTTAGCATCCGCTTGAGCGAGCGGCCGACTAGACGGGGCTTGGCCGATTTCGGTCGCCTTGGTGCTTTTCGGCCAGCTACTCCGCCCGCCAATAAACGATAAGCCACATAGAACCAGCAGGTTGTGCTTTGGCCTGCGGAGTGCACTTGCCTGCGGCGGAGGATGAAAGAGGCGGTCATGAAGCGAACACTCACAATGCTCCTCGCGGTCATCTTCGCATTCTCCTGCCTCGCCTTGGCCCAAGAGGGCGGCCCGCCCCAGCTTCAAGCAAACGAGCCCGGGCCTGCGGGCGATGATGGGCCTGGCCGTGCCGTGGCGCGCATCAGCTTGAGTAACGGCGACGTGTCCATCCGGCGCGGAGACGCCGGCGATTGGGTCGCGGCCGCGATCAACGCGCCACTGCTGGCCGGGGATCATGTGCTGACTGGCAACGGGCGCGCCGAAATCCAGTTCGATTACGCTAACATGCTGCGGCTGGACTCCAATGCCGAGGTGCGTCTGGCCGAGCTCGAAAACCGCCATTACGAGGTGCAGGTTGCGCGTGGCATGGTGATGCTGGCTGTCATCCGCGACTCCGATGCGAACATGGAAGTCGATACGCCGAACATCTCCATACGGCCCGCCGGGCAGGGAATGTACCGCATCACCGTGACCGAAGACGGCTTCTCCGAGGTGACGGTGCGAGCGGGCGAGGTGGAGGCGTTCGGTCCGCGCGGCGTCGAGCGCGTCTATACGGGTCGCACAATGCTGGTGCGCGGCCCCGCCTCGGACCCCGAGTTTCAGATGGTCGTTGCCGCGGGCCCGGACAACTGGGATCGGTGGAATGACGAGCGGGACCGCCGCCTCGAGCAATCGCGCTCGTATCAATACGTGAGCCGCGATATTTATGGAGCGGACGACCTTGACGCATACGGCCGCTGGGTGAATGTTCCGCCTTATGGCCAGGTCTGGAGCCCCACTACGGTTGGGCCGGAGTGGGCGCCGTACCGGGATGGCCGTTGGGCCTGGGTTGACGACTACGGGTGGACCTGGATCGACTACGATCCTTGGGGCTGGGCGCCGTTCCACTATGGCCGTTGGTTCTGGGGGGCGCCATACGGCTGGTGCTGGTTCCCGGGTCCGGTCTACGCCCATTATTATTGGAGGCCGGCCCTGGTGGCCTTTTTGGGCTTCGGCCGTGGCATCGGCGTCGGATTTGGATTCGGCAGCATCGGGTGGGTGCCGCTGGCCCCGTATGAGCCGTTTTACCCGTGGTACGGGCGCGGCTGGTACGGCGGGTTCCGGACTGCTCGGATTGTCAACAACACGAACATCACAAACATTTACCGCAACGCGCGGGTCATGAACGGCGTGTCCGTGATCGGCGCGGCCCAGTTCGTGCGCGGGGGCGCAGCAAGGCCCATCGGCATCAGCAATGCCGCACTGCACAGCGCCAGTCAGGTTCGAGGGCCGGTCCCATTGACCCCGGTACGGGAAAGCCTGCGCGTTGCCAATCGGCAGATCCAGACGGCTGCACTGTCCCGCGCCGCTAGCCCTCAACGGTTCGCCAGTTTCAGACAAGCACCAGCCGTCAACCGTGTGCCGTTCGATCAGCAGCGCCGGGGCATGGAGCAAATGGTGAACAGGGCATTTACGCAGCAGAGCCAGTTCGGGAGTGCGGTCCGGGCAGGGCAGCCGGACGGTTCCGGATGGCGCCAGCTTCCCCAAGCCGGCAGCGCCCCGCGGGCTGGCAACTTCAATCGCGGCTCAACGAATTGGCGGACCTTCGGCGCATCGCCGGGTAGCGCACCGCGTACGAGTTATCAGCCGCGCGGCTCCGGCACCAGCCTTTCCGGCTACCCACAATTCGCACCTCCCGGACGCGCTTCCAATGGCAATTGGCAGCGCTTTGGGACGGCGCGCGATTCCGGGTCGATGTACCCACGCTCCGGGCAGCGGTACGCCCCGAGTGCAGCGCCACGATGGAGCCAATCACGCAGCGAGCCGATCCGGATCAATCCGCCCATCGTCCGCCAGCGGGCCGAGTTTGGGTATACACGGCAAGGCGGCTATTCGCATGGATCCCCCGGCGGCGGCAGTCACGGCGGGGGTGGCGGGGGTGGCGGCGGCCACGGTGGGGGTGGCCACGGAGGCGGCGGCCACGGGCGTTGAGAGAAGCAGCTTCTTTTCTTTCCCTTCGGTCGAGCGAGGCGAGGGCAGGCTATTTTTCAAACTGACCCACTACCATAAAAGTTTACATAATATCTGTTATCGGAAGCTGCGAACGGTCCGGTCTCCGCACCGCATGTCGTGGCTCTTTACACAACACGCACATGCGGCCTACAGAGTCCTCTCAGAGAGTAGCTGCCTCAGCTCATTCTCCGGTGACGTGAACAGGCATTGTGCCGGTCCCATTTGGGCAGGTAGTAGACGGTGTAGCCGAAGGCCGTCCGTTGCGGAAGCCGCTCGCGAGCGCAATGCGGCCGGTGGCGGCGAATACGCCTATGAGGAGCCCGACCAAAGGATCGGAAAGGCGAGTTTGTTTACGGAGGTTAGAAAAGCACCGGACAGCCACACGGTGCCGGAATCTTGTTCCGGCGAATAGCTTTCAGTTTCCACATCGGCATCCTATCATGAGCCTCACTGGGAGGAGCCGCCATTCTCCGTTGGCCGGCGAGACCACAGCGTATAGCCGTGCGCCACAACTGGCGGCTCAATCGGCGAGTAGTTTCGCTCGATCCAGTTTTCGAGTGTTGGAAAACGGTGGTTCAACTTGGTCGCGTTGGGAAAGAGATCCAGGAACCGTCCCCGCGATACTCGCAGGTAAAGGATCCATTTGGGAGGTCTATCCTCAAGATTACGAAGAGTTTGTATCTCGTCTGCGTATGTCATCATTCCAGGCGCGAGATATGAGAAACGGGTGGGGTTCTGGGCCTGCGTCAGGAAATACAGCAGCGGCAGATAGGGATGTACGTAGAGCGTGTCGCCGGCCCGCACGAGCAGGAACAGCCGCCTCAGCCCTTCGGCTTCCGATCTGCTTACATAAAGTGCTCCGGCGGGCGATTCGATCTGCTGGTCGGCTGCGTGCGATACCACAGTTTGCGCGAAGAGCGCGCCCGCCCATGGCAGCATCAGCACGAATACCGCCATCCGGGCCTGCGGGGGCAGGCTCCAGCAGACGAGCGCCGCAACGAGCACGTAGCCGAGGGGGGCGACAAACGCCAGGTGCCCGATATTCGGTCTCGGATAGGTAGCAGCAACATATACCGCCAGGCACAGCAGAAGATACCCGATGGGTACGTCCTTCGGTGAAGGCAGCCCCCGCACGCGCCGCACAATGGCGGCTGCAGCATGGCCCGCTACGGCGACGATGGGCAGCACGGCAGGCAGAGCTAGGCAAAAAAGCAGGCACAACCGGACGGCGAACTCCGCGCGGGATACGCCCCGCAATTCGGACGCATAACCGGCCGTGATGGTCCCATACGGCGTCCAGTTCGCCCCACCATAGTTGGTGCGCAGCCATGCCATCTGCTTGAAGAACCCTCCCAGAATGCCTGTGGCATACATGTAGCCAAAAGCGAGCGCCGCCACCAGAACGCCGCTCAGGGCGTACCACCAGAAGAAGTGGCGCAGTTCCCGGCGCCACAAGAGCCACCCTGCCGTGACCGCCGCGATCAGCCCGATCGAAGGTGTGCAAAAAACCGCCGCAGAGGCCAATGCCCCGCCCGCAATCCACCACGCGCGCCGCCCGGTCCAGAAGCCTTGGAGGCAGAGTGTGACCGACGCCAGCGACAGCGCGACACTATCCCACCAGTGATACGGGATCAGCAGACTGGGCTGGGTGAATTGGAAGGCAAAGAAGAACACCAGCGCTGCCCATGCCGCCGCGCGGGAGGCGATGCGGGCCGTTAGCCACAGAACCAGGCTGCACTGTAACGCGAAATCGAGGTCCATCACCAGCCGCGCCGAACGCAGCGAGACGCCGAAAAGCCGCAATACCAGCTCCTCGAGCCAATAGCTGCCGGGAGCCATATAGCCGAAGAAGTCCACGTACAGCTTCTTGCCCTGCATCATGCGTTGAGCCGATTCGAGGAGAATGCCCTCATCGAGCGTGGAAAGCAGGCGGTTTCCGTGGAACCAGATGAGGAACGCCGTGACCGCGGCGAACACACTCACCGGTGCTAGCCAGCCAACGCGGTCTCGTTGCCCTGCCCGTGTCAGCATGGCGGACCTTTGGCTATCCACACCGCCACGACCGCACGCGCCGGCTCGGGCCGGCGGTCATCGGTATGTTCAGATATGCAGTTATTCATGGGCCGGTTTCTTGGACCACAGTGCATAGTCTTCCATCACAACCGGCGGCTCAACGAGCGTATAGTTCCGCTCGATCCAGCCTTCGAGCGTGGGAAAACGGTGGCTGGCCGCGTTGGGAAAGATCTCCAGATACCGCTTGCGCGACATGCGAAGGTACAGAATCCACTTCGGCGGCTTGCGTTCGAGATCGTTCAGGGCTTGGCGTTCCTCAGTTTGCGTCATCATTCCCGGCTGTAAATATGAGTAACGGGTAGGGTTCTGAGCCTGGGTCACGAAATATAGCAACGGCAAATAAGGATGTATGAACAGCGAGTCTCTGGGCCGGACGAGCAGGAACAGGCGCCTTAACTCCCCGGCTTCCGGCTTGCCGGCATACATTGCGCCAACCGGCGACTCGATTCGCTGGTCAACGGCGTGCTGCGCCACCGCTTGCGCGAAGAGCACGGCAGCCCAGGGCAGCATCAGTGTCAATACCGCCAGCCGGAACCCGGGGCGCAAGTTCCAGTAGACGAGCGCTGCAACGAGCACGTACCCGAGCGGGGCGACAAATGCAAGATGGGTGACATTCAGTCTGGGATACGCACTTGCAATATACGCCGCCAGGCACAGCAAGAGATACCCGGCGGGCACATCTTTCGGGAGAGGCGAGCCCCGCCCGCGCCGCGCCGCGGCAGCCGCGGGATAGCCCGCCACGGCAATGATGGGCAGCAAGGCAGGCAGAGCGAGGCAAAATAAAAATCCCAAGCGAAAGATGAGCGCGCTTCCGGATACGCCGCGCAACACAGCCGGGTAACCGCCGATGATCGCTCCATATGGCGCCCGATTCACCTCGCTGTAGTTCGTGCGCAGCCATGCCATCTGCTTGAAAAACCCTCCCAGAATGCCTGTGGCATACATGTAGCCCAAAGCGAGCGCTGCCACCAGAACACCGCTCAGGGCGTACCACCAGAAGAAGCGGCGCAGTTCCCGCCGGAGTAGGAGCCAGCTCGCCGTGACCGCTGCGATCAGCCCGATGGAAGGTGTCGAAAACACAGCCGCAGAGGCCAATGCCCCGCCCGCAATCCACCACGCCCGCCGCCTGGTCCAGAAGCCTTGGAGGCAAATCGCGATCGAGGCCAGCGACAGCGTGACACTATCCCACCAGTGATACGGGATCAGCAGACTGGGCTGGGTGATTTGGAAGGCAAAGAAGAACACCAACGCCGCCCATGCCGCCGCACTGGAGGCGATGCGAGACGTGAGCCACAGGACCAGGCTGCACTGCAACGCGAAATCGAGGCACATCACCAGCCGCGCCGAACGCAGCGAGACGCCGAACATCCGCAGTGCAGCCTCTTGCAGCCAATAGCTGCCGGGGCTCATGTAGCCAAAGAAATCCACGTACAGCTTCTGGCCCTGCATCATGCGTTGAGCCGATTCAAGGAGGATGCCCTCGTCAAAAACAAAGAAGGGCCGATTGCCGTAAAACCAGAGGACGAACGCCGTGACCGCGGCGAACACGCCAACGGCCGCCGGCCAACCAACATGGTCTCGCTGCCCTCGGGTCAGCATGGCGAACCTTCGGCCGCCCAGACCGCCAGGATAGACCGGCCCACGGCGCCCAGCAACATCTGGTCCAACCACACCGAACAAGGCACGAGCACCCTGTCCCAGAACAGAATTTGGGCCTCCCTCGGCATAGAGCTTCGCAGAATGAACCGGTTGCCGGCGGACACGACGAGACCCGCTGAATCGAGGTATCCCATTTCCCGTTCGCAAAGCCCCGGCGGGGCGATCGTGCGCAGCGCACGCTTTGTGTACCGCCGGTAGTGGCCGATCGCCCGGTCGAAGGGGCCAAACAGGAAACCGAGCGCCGGAGCGAGCACGATCAAGGAGCCTCCAGGACTCATGTGCGCTGCGGCGCGCCCCAGCTCGGCGCGGTCATCCTCGATGTGCTCGATCACGTCCAGATAGAGCACCGTATCGAAGCTGTCCCCGGCGCTGAGATCATTGGTGGTTCCGGCGAGGACGCGATGACGGCCGCCTGCAGGAGGCACGATGCGGGCGGCCAGCGAGCGGTCGGGTTCCAGACAGACCCAGCAGTCGTACTCGAGATCCGCCAGTGCGGCCGTGTTCGCGCCAATCCCCGCGCCGACCTCGAGCACGGCGCCGCGCACGTACCGCGCCAACCGGCTGCGCCAGTACGCTTTCCAACGCACCGCCTTCTCGAAGACACCCAGTTCCCCGCCCGCATACGTGTAATCGCTCATTTCTGCGGATAGACCCGCGTTTTGCCGAAGATGAAATAGTGGGCATCGCGCAACGGGATGAAGCTCGTACCGCTTCGCGCGTTGATGATCACGAATACCAGCAGGACGGCGAGCATAATCCCCTGGGCACAGATGACTAGCAGCAGGCCGGTGGCGAGAGCCGCCCATCCAGGGACGACCAAGTGAGCGCCGAACCGCACGTACGCCAGTGAGAGGGTAAGGCCTGCGGCCGCCAGCAATGCGCCCGTGGCCGCCATCAGCAGCCGCACGCTCACGACATCGCTGAACACGGCAATGGCGCTGAGTCCGTGAACCAGTAGCGCGGGGAAGTTCATGCGCGAGTGCCCCCGCAGCCGTCTGCCGCGCGCGAGCGGAACCATGGTGTACGGCAGTCCCGAGCGGAAGATAGCTGCGGCGTAATGGTTCCATAGGTCCGAGACGACCATGAGCCGCCCGAGCGCGTGATGCGGCACCACACTGAAGTTGCCGACCCTGACCGGCACACCCGTCAGCACTCTGTGAACGAGCCGGTACAGGTGATAGCAAACACGGAACAGAAGCGTAGACATGCGCCGTGTCCGGGCGGCAAAAACAATCTGGCGGTCCTGCCCCTGCACTAGCGCTTGCATGAGCTCGGCGATGTCCTCGGGGCGGTCTTCGCCGTCGCCGTCCATCACGACCACCGCACGGCACGGCATCTCTTGATGGATATGGTAGAGACCGATTGCGGCCGCGCGTTGATGGCCAAGGTTCCGGCTCAGGTGAAGGATGCTCACACCGCGGATGTTCTCAAGCGGAGCGCTCACGAGATTCTCGGGAGGCGGGATGGTGGAGGCGTCATCCACCAGCAGCACCTGGGAATTCGGTGCGCATTCGCCTAGAGTGGCGTCCAGCCTGGGAATGAGCAGGGCCGCACACTCCCAGTCGTTATAGACGGGAATAAGAACGGCCAGCGGGCCGTCCTCTTCAATTGGCATTTGGACTTACATTTTACACCGGCGGCGGCACTTGGCTTGTGCGAATCTTCAGTTCATCCAGGGCGGCCAGCAACAGTTCGGGCAGGCGTGCGGGTTCCGGAATGCGAAGCACATCAAACCCGGCGGCGCGCCCGCTCGCGACACCCGCCTTGGAATCCTCGACAACTAGCGCGGTATTCGCTCCCAACTTCCGGGCCGCAAGGAGGTACGGATCCGGCGCGGGCTTCGGTTGCGCAGCGTCGTGACCGCAGACGAGCGCGCCCAATAAGGGGCCCAGGCCAGCGCGCGCAAGCACCGGCTCTACCTCTAATCTGCTGCTGGAGGTTACTACAGCCAACTTATAGTTATAAAGTCGTTTAATTAGTGCGACGGCAGCTTCCGGAATGGGTGGGTTCTCAAGCACACGCTGCACGAATAATTGCTGTTTCTGCGGTATCGCAGCTCGTAGGATCGCGACGTTCTCGATGTGGTACTGCCTGCCGCGCCAGGAATTCTAGCAGCGCCAGGTCTGTCAGGCCGACGCCGTGGCGCCGGAATGTGTCCCAGTCGAGATCAATGCCCAAGGGACGCAGGACCTGGGCCCAGCAGACGAAGTGTATGGGCTCGGTATCTGCGAGCACGCCATCGAAGTCGAACAGGATTGCTTGGTAGCGCTGCATCAGCTTCGCGCCTCATTCTCCGCGTCGAAGATCAGGCCGACGCGGACGAAGAAGGTAGCGCATGGAAGTTCCCTTCCTTAGAGGATACGGACTATTCGGCGTGTCTGCTCGACCCGCGGATACCGTGGTGCCGTTCGCCTTATAATGAAACGAATGTTAAATCCCACCAAGAAAATCTGGCACAACGGCGAATTCATCCCCTGGGACGACGCCAAGATCCACGTCCTGTCTCATGTGGTGAGTTACGGCAGCTCAGTATTCGAAGGCATCCGGTGCTACGCCACGAAATCTGGCCCGGCCATTTTCCGGCTGCGCGAGCACGTGCGCCGCATGCTCGATTCGGCTAAGATCTACCGGATCGATGTGCCTTACACTGCCGGACAACTCTCCGAAGCGCTGTGCGAGCTGGTCCGAGTCAACCGGATGAGCGCGTGCTACCTGCGCCCGATTGTGCTCCGAGGGTACGGCGACGCCGGCGTGCACGGGGGCAAGAACCCGATTGAAGTATTTCTGGCTTGCTGGGAGTGGGGACAATATCTCGGCGAGGAGGCGATCGCGGAAGGTGTGGACGTGTGCGTATCGAGCTGGAACCGCCTGGCGCCGAATACATTGCCCGCGCTGGCGAAGGCCGGCGCCAACTACATGAATTCGCAGTTGATCAAGATGGAAGCGATCGTCAACGGTTACAACGAGGGCATCGCGCTCGACGACACCGGCCATGTGAGCGAGGGCTCGGGCGAGAACCTGTTTATTGTGCGCGACGGCAAGATCCTGACGCCGCCGCTCAGCGCCTCGGTGCTCCTCGGTGTCACGCGCGACAGCGTTCTGCGGCTGGCGCAGGACTTCTCCATCCCGGTGATCGAGACGCCCATCCCGCGCGAGATGCTCTACATCGCCGACGAGGTCTTCTGCAGCGGCACCGCAGCCGAGATCACGCCGATTCGCTCGGTGGATCGCATCCCGGTCGGCGGCGGCCGGCGCGGGCCGGTCACCGAGCAATTGCAAAAGGAGTTTTTCGCCATTGTGACCGGCGCAAAACCGGACCGGCACGGCTGGCTCACAGCGGTGAATGCACCGCGACCTGTCGGGGTCAACTCGTAGCCGGAAGTGTGTGGAGTGCATCCTGAGAGCACGGTCCGGACATCCACCTCCCCCGAGATTTTCATCCGGACCGGGCTCGCAAGAGACTTTTCCTTTGTAACAGGGGGACGGCACGGAAGGCCAGCGGCGAGCCGCGATTTCCACTGGATTTTTACAAATTTGATTTCGCGCGTTTGGTTGCGATTAGCGGCGCCGCGGTGTGGAAAAATTGTCTATAAAACCGGCGACCCATGAAATGTTCAGGCGTTGATGTTCTCGTCATGGTCTGGTCGATCATTTTGTGCCAGGTGAACGGGCGGACGGGATTCAGTTCCGCTTCGACGCTGCCGCGAACAGGTTCAAAAACAACGCATCTTCGCTTTCACCCGCTTGCATAAAGAATTCTGAAGCTGAAATCTGAATCCACCCTGCCGCACGTTGCATCAAACCCGTGACACGGATTCTCTCCATGTCTTTCGAACCGGCCGATCACAAATCTGCCACCAAGCTTGTGTTGCTTGTGGAGGACGAGCGCCAGGTGCGCCACCTTCTCAGCGCCGCGCTGTCAAAGCATGGGTTCGATGTAGTCGAAGCGGGCGACGGCCTGGAAGCCTTATTGCTTTTGCAGGAGAGCCGTCCTGACGTTGTAGTAACGGACATAATCTTGCCAAATCTGGACGGCATTTCCGTTGCACAACGGGCCGCGGCGCTTCACCTGGATATTCCGGTTGTCTTCATTTCTGGCTTTGCCGATGTTACGCTGTCACGTCTCGAAGACATAAGCATCAAATGGGCGTTTGTGCCGAAGCCGTTTCCGGTAGCCAAGCTCGTTGAGACGGTGCGGAGCGTTTTGGAAACCGAAGAGGCGGCGTGAAGCATTTTTGGACACGGCTCAAGGTGGGGGCGCTGTAATTCCGCAGAGTTTCAGGCTATAATCTCCTGGACGCGACGAAGGCATTCCTCTGCTATCCTGCGGCAGGGGACGGCTTTCCAAAGGAGAGCGCTCATGCCGCGACGTGAAAGCGGCGTCCTCCCCCTACGTTCTGAACGGGCTGATGAGCTGAGGCGATCGCCAGACGCGACGTCCGCATTTCCGCCAGAAACACCTGTGCACCACGCAATCCTGCGATACGCCGTGGGTATTGCTGCGGTTGCGAGCGCACTCGCTGTCCGGCTGCTACTCCGGCCCCTGCTCGGTACCGAAGCGCCGTACGTGATGTTCTTTATAGCGACGATCGTAACCGTTTACGCCGCTGGGCGGGGGCCGGCGATTCTTGCCACCCTCCTGGGCGGGTTCGCGGCCGACTATTTTCTTATTTCGCCCCTGGGACACCTTGAGTTCTGGACGGGTGCCGGGGCGGTTTGGGCAATTCTTTACTTGCTGGTCTCGGCCGCCTTTATCGCAGCAATGGATGCTCAGCGAAGGCAGCGGCATCGCGCGGAAGCGGCCCTTCGCGAACGCAAACGCGCCGAGGACGAGCTGCGCGAGAGCGAAAAGCGGCTGCGTGCGCGGGCCGCGGAGCTGGAAACGATTATGGACGCGGTGCCAGCGGGCGTCTTCATTGCGCGCGACCCGGAGTGCCGCTCCATGATCGGCAATCGCAGGGCTTGCGAGCTTCTGCGGATGCCGGCCGGCAGCAATCTCTCGAAATCCGCGCCCGATGATCAGAGACCGGCGCACTTCCGGGAGATGAAGGACGGCAAGGAGGTGCCGCCGCAGGAGCTCCCGATGTACAAGGCCGCTAGAACGGGGCAGCCGGTCCGGAATTACGAGTTTGAAATCGTGTTCGAGGGCGAAGCTCCCCATTTCTTGCTCGGCGACGCCATGCCGATGCTGGACGAAAATGGCCGCTCCCAAGGCGCCGTGGGGACATTCATCGACATCACCGAACGCAAGCGTTTCGAGGAGCAGCTCCGGCAGAGCCAGAAGATGGAGAGCGTCGGGTTGCTGGCCGCCGGAATCGCGCACGATTTTAACAACCTGCTGGCGAGCATCATGGGATACGCAAGTTTGCTGCACACGGAGGTTGCCGGAGAGAGCTTGGAGCGCGTCGAATTCATCCTTCAGGCCAGCGAGCGAGCGGCTGATCTGACTCGTCAACTGCTTGCTTACGCCGGCAAGGGCCGATTCGTCATGGAGCCCGTGGATCTCTCCAAGACAGTGCGGGACATGATGGAATTGCTCCGCGCCTCGATACCGAAGAAGGTAGACTTGCGGCACGAGCTCGCGCCCGATCTCCCGCCCATCGAAGCGGACCGCGGGCAGATTCAGCAAGTCGTCATGAACCTCGTTCTGAACGCGGCGGAAGCGATTCCGGAAAGCCAGACGGGCGCCGTCATTGTGCAAACGAGCATTGAGGAAGTTGCCGCTGCGCGTACGGTCACTGACGCTGTTTCGCACACGGCTGTGGCGCCCGGCAAGTACATTTGCCTTGAAGTCAGCGATACCGGCGCGGGCATCGGCCAGGCGAACAAGGCCAGGATTTTCGAGCCATTCTTCACTACGAAGCTCCTGGGGCGCGGGCTTGGCTTGCCGGCAGTGGCCGGAGTGGTCAAGGCGCATCATGGAGCTATCCAGGTCATCAGCGCTCCTGGCAAGGGAAGCACGTTCCGTGTGTTTCTTCCCGCCAGCCTGAAGCACGTCCACGACGGTGCCGAGGCCAGCGAAGACAATCTCCGTGGAGCTGGCACGGTGCTCGTTGTGGATGATGAAGAGATGTTGTGCAAGTTCGTTCAGACCGCCCTTGAGAGATTTGGGTACACGGTGCTCACCGCGGAGAACGGGATCGCCGCGATTCGCGTGCTTGAAGAGAACGCCGGGGCGATCGACCTCATTCTGCTGGACCTGCCGATGCCGGTTATGGGCGGTGAAAACGCCTTACAGGCGCTGAAGCGGAAATGGCCAGAGGTGAAAGTGATCCTGATGAGCGGCTACGCCGAGGCGGAAGCGGTGCGGCTGTTCGGTGGGAGAGGATTCAGCTTGTTCCTCCAGAAGCCGTTTACCGCGGCGCACTTGGCCGAGCGGGTCAAAGCGGTCCTTGCCCCGCCGGCCGCCTCCCGAAATTGACGTGGAAAAACCGGGCCGGGGGTATTTTCTGCCCGATACCATAATTATTGCGGTCTACGGGCGGATTGGCTCCCTAAACCTGCCTTTTTGACTCTCCCAGGGTTCACTCTCAGTCCGAATTTTTGCGGACGCGCCGGCGAGTGCCGCCGAATGCCACAGAAGAGTGTGAAACAAAAGCCCTTTTTATCCTTGACTCCGCTGGTTTTCTGTGCTTAAGATTTATTAACGCTCCTGGGTGCTGTTCCCACGAGGTTTCTGAGCCGCTTCGAACTACGGCCCACATGGCGGCCATCCCCTGATCGCCCCAACCCGGCAGTCGGATGTCCCGGTGGCGTTTTTCGAAGTGAAGAAGGAAATTCCGGCTAAGAGCAATTGACCAGTCAAAGCGATTTCAGTTAGAAGCGCAACAGAAGAAAGGCTTTGGGTCACGACAAAAACTTCAACATCGATTGAAAGATTGAAAGGAGAAAAATCATGAGCAGTGAAAAACGATCGCCGATTACTGACCAGGGTGGCACGCGCGCTCATCCCTGGAACGGGTTTCTGCGCGCCGGCCTGGCCAGAACCCCGTTAGTGCTGGTTTTTCTGGTCTCGGGGCTTGAGTTCACGGCCCTCGGGAACCAACAAATCGTCCAGACGGTATTGGACGGATCGACAATCCCCAAGTTCGTGGAACCGGTGCCCACCTTCTATGGGAAGCGGCCGGATGGCACGCAACGGGGCACAGTTTTCACTCTGACGAGCCTGGAGTTCCAGCAACAAATCCTGCCGGCGGCCTTCTATGCGACGTTGCCAAAATCGGTAACATACAAGGATCAGCTTACAGGCAAAATTGTAGCCAGGATCAACCCCCAACGAGGCACTTATGTATGGGGTTTCAAAATCTTTGACGGGAGCAACACGTTTGGTCCCTCGTATCCTGGCCCTACCATAGTGGCCCAGCGCGGGGTGCCCATCAGCCTGAACCTGGTAAACCAGTTGGTCCCATACCGCGATCTGGATGGCCGCACCTTGCCCGGCCCCTTGCTCCAGAAATTCCTCACTGTTGACCAATCTTTTCACTGGGCCAACCCTTTGAAAACTCCAATGTCCGTTCCGGGAACCGATCCCTCTACCGGCCTGGACTTGGGGAATCCAGCCTTTTTTGGCGGCCCCCAACCCATGACCGTGCACTTGCACGGAGCTGAGACACCATCGGCATTCGACGGCGGTCCGGACACTTGGTTCACGCCGGGGAAGACCTTGAAAGGCCCCGGCTTTGTTACAGACGACTACACCCTCATCAACACCATGCCCGCCACCACTCTCTGGTACCACGATCATGCCTTGGGGGAAACGCGCCTGAACATTTACTCCGGCCAGGTCGGCTTATATTTCCTCAGAGGCGATCCTGAATCCAATGTTTCGCCACCGCTGCCCACAGGAAACCAAGAGGTGGAATTGGTGATCCAGGACCGCCAGTTTGACAGCAACGGCCAGCCGTTCTTCCCGGATGGAAATCCGCCCGGTGCGGGTCTGAACGGCGATCCGGGAAACCCCACCATTCATCCCTACGCCATCCCGGAGTTCTTCGGAGACGTCATCGTGGTCAACGGCAAGAGTTGGCCTTATTTGAACGTCGAACCCCGGCGCTATCGCTTCCGCTTCCTCAACGCCTGCAATGCCAGGATGCTAGCCTTGCAGCTCGCCGATCAGTCCGGCAAGACCTCGGGGCCCACAGTACCGACGATCTGGCAGATCGGCTCCGATGGCGGTCTGCTGGATAAGCCGGTAGCGATTAGTTCTTTCGTCCCGTTCACCTTTGATCCCACCAACCTTTCCGCTACCCCCTACGGCTCTCCCGTTTTCACGTCTCCGAGATTGTTTTTCGCCACGGCGGAGCGCGTGGATGTAATCGTCGACTTCTCCGGATTTCAGGGCAAAACCTTTACGCTCATCAACGACGCGAATTACCCCTTCCCCAGCGGAACTACTCCGAACCCCAACCTGGATGGGCTGATTATGCAGTTCCGGGTAACGAAGCCGCTATCTTCGCGCGACGTGAGCTTCAATCCCGCTGTGCGTGGCGCCACACTGCGCCACGGCGATGACCAAATCGTCCGGATAGCGGACGGCAAGGGCGGCCTGGCCCCTGGCGTGAATGTCGATAACACCCGGCGGCTGGTGCTGATCGAGGAGGAAGACCCGGACACTGGCGCTCCGGTCACGGTGATTATCAACAACACCCGTTATGACGGTACCGCGCCGATGGGCCGGTTCCCCTGGCAAAACGGGCAACCCATTCCGGATTCCGTTCCCTTTAACAACGGCAACATCAACATCACGGAACTTCCTCAGGTCGGCTCTACCGAGATCTGGGAGTTTGTCAATCTCACGCCGGATGCCCACCCCATCCACATCCACCTCATCCAGTTCCAGGTCCTGAACCGGCAGGTGTTTGATGTTGGGGCGGTGGTGCCTGATACGACTCCGCCTTTCCACTTGCCGCCTCCACCTTTCTTCACCACTCCTGGTTATCGCACTGACGCCTACGAAGCCGCATGGCTCAGTGAGGGTGACTTACTGGGAACCCAATACGGCGATGGGCCGCCGTTCGATTACCTGCACTTCGGGCTGCGCATGGGTGGTAACCCGGATGTCACATCCTACCTGGTCAACACTCCGTTGGCGCCGGATCCCAACGAAGCCGGCTGGAAGGACACTTTGAAGATGTATCCGGGTACCGTCACCCGTCTGATGACCCGCTGGGCTCCGCAGGATATCCCGGTGACCGGAGTCAGTGCCGGCCAGAACAAATTTATCTTCGACCCAACCGCGACTCTGAAGGTCAAGAACGACGGCTTCGGCTTCCCGGGCGGGCCGGGCTACATGATCCATTGCCACATCCTCGACCACGAAGACAACGACATGATGCGTCCCTTCATGTTGAGCACGTCGCCCGGACATTAACATCTGCTGCGGTACGCAGGAAAACGTCTCGTTGAGAAGTGACGGTTTGGCGCCAGGCCGGGTATATGCCACGCGGATAAGACGACTTTAGACGGCCCGGACCGAGCGCAGCGAGGTAGAGATTCTTTCGCGCCTCCTCAGGGCGCCACGGGTGCCATGCAGGCATCCGTTGCGCCCTTTATTTCGACCCGGGGGCGCTCAGCCCCGCTAAGAGCGATTCCAGGTATGCCACGCACCCTGAGTCGCCCTCCCGCGGAGCCCAGATCGCGAATTCCTTGTCGCTAGCGGCAGAGTATGGGCCGGGCTTCACCTCGAAGCAAACCGCATGCGGGGTCAGCACGGCCAGGGTGTGCCACAGCCCGGCCGGGATGTCGATCCCCAGAGCGGGGCTTCCCTGCCCCAATAGGTGCCGCTCAGTCACGCGGCCCACATCGTCAAATAGGAAGAACGCAAGTTGCCCCTCCAGCACCAGAAAGGTTTCCGATTTCGGCGGGTCGAGATGCCGATGCGGTGCGATGTAGGCGCCGCGAAGCATCACGTTGAGAAAGCGGTGAGGGTTGTCGCGGAGGCTGGGGTGAAAGTTGAAGTTCATCCGGCGCCGCGGCGAGCGCCGCGCCTCGCCGAGCACCCGTTCGAACAATTCGGATGTAATGAGCTGCAGCCCCATTCTCCGATGATAAAGGACCGGATGGCAGCCGCGGAACGAGAGGGGACCGTGCCAGCTCCTGCGAACACTGAACCGAAAGCGTAAGCGAGCGGCGGCCAGCCAGAGGTCCAGCCCCTTGGAGACACGGCCGCGTCAGGCGAATTTCTTCACTCTCGAATTCACGTCTTCGGCAAACCGGCGCACGAAACCAGCAACATACTCCGCGGGGTCGAGCTTTTCGTTCTGAACCAGCGGCGTCAGGTCGATGCCGAAGTTGATCAATTGCGCGGCGTCCACCGAGTGGCTCTCGTGGTAAGTGGCGTGCGCGCGGCGGCGGGCCATGGTCGCCAAATCGTAGCGCTTGCCTCCCGCAATCTGCGAATCGAACAGACCCACGAGTGATGTCTGTATATCCTCGTGCTGGCTGAGCTCAAAGACGACCTTGTCGCTATCGACGAGCCAGTCGAGATCGCGCCATACCTCGCAGCCGTACAGCTTGCGTGGCCGTTGGCCGGCCGGCAGCTCGCGGATCGCAGCGATCGTGCGCAGCGCCACGCTGACGTGCGTATCGTGCTTATCGGCCAGGTTGTGTGTGTAAACAACCTCGGGCTGCGCGGCGGCGATCAGCGCCTTCAAGTCGCTCTTCGGCCCGGGATTGCCGGGTTTCTTCACCGCCGAGCTGCTGTGGTTCAGGAAAGCCACGGCCGAATACTCGCCGACAAAGGCGGCCTTCTTCTGTTCGCTGCGGCGCACCACTTGCATCTGCTCGTCGGTGTAGTTCGCGTACAGGCCATCGCGCGGACTGCCGGCGCCGTTGGTGGCGACTACGGCCATAAACCACTTGTCCGGGTTGCCGAACCCGGCGAGAATGCCTTCCATGGCCATGATCTCGATGTCGTCCTGGTGCGCCGCGATACCCATGTGCGTCACGCGCTTGAGCGCGTCCGCCTCGCTCACTCCATCCGGAACCCAGATTTCCGCTCCTGGTTCGCTCAGTTTCATTTCTTTCCTCCTCCTACTCTTCCTTCTTTGATATCCGGCAGGCTGGCGGCGGCGATGGACTGGCCGACACGGCGATTAGCCTCGTCCGGGAGCGCGATCGAAACGCGGGAAGCGATCTCCGGGAATTCCGTGCGCAGCACTTCGAGGCTCTTGTTCAGGATGATCTCGCCACCCGGCCCCGTTGTCACCCGGCCCAGGATCAGCACATGCTTCAATTCGTAGAAATCGGCGTAGTGCGCAATGCCGTAGCCGAGGTACGCGCCGATGGTCTCATAGACCTGCGCCGCCAGCGGATCGCCCGCCGCCATCTTCTTCTGTAATACGACCAGCCTCTCGGGCAGCGGCAGGCCCGCCTCGGAACTGCATGCCCGCTGCCCGAGGCCACGCGGTTCGTGGCCTGCTGCGAGAAGTACTGAGCGCCGCCGCAATCGCCCGACCACTCATCGAGCGGGCGCGTCAGGCCGGTAATCGACCGGCACGAATGCCAATTCGTTTAGCCAGCTTGTGATGTTGCCCTCGCGGTTCACGTAGCCCGCCGCTTGGCTCGAGCCGAGCGCGACGCCGAGCACCGGATTGTCGCCAAGCGACATCGAACCGGCTAGCGCCGTCACTTCGCCGTCGTTCACTACTTCCATGGGCACGCCGAACTCGTCGCGGATGCGCAGGAACAGCGGCGCGATCTTCTCGTCGAAGTCCCTCTTCGGGACGCCGCGGTAGATCGATCCCACGCGCACGCGGTTATTGATGTAGATGCCGGCTGCGCTACCGCCTACGGCATCCAAGCGCGGCAGGTGCTTCGCAGCCCGGCGGATCGAATCCACCACGCCCTCGTAGTGGTAATTGGGATCGGCCGCGTTGCGCGGATCCCAGACCACTTCCTCGCTGAACACGGCTTCACCGTCGATGACCGCGCTCGCCTTGCGGTCGCTCGCGCCGAGATCAAAGCCGACGCGGCAGCCTTCAAGGTGACGGCCGAGTGGTATAGTCATTTCCTTGGAATCCGGCACGGCCTCGGCGCGCGTCACGACTACCTCGAACGGGTGTTCGTAGACGGCGCCCATGAACTCGAAATCGAACTTGCGCGCGCCCGCCGGCGAGTAGACGGCTTTGATGTGCTGCCCAATCGCGGCAGGGCCGCCGACGTACACCTTCCACCCGCCGCGCTGCCAGAGAAGGAACTTCACAATCCGCTCGACGTAGAGCAGCGTGGCCGCCAGATGGCCCGCCGATGGCGGCACGACCGATGTTGAGAACGTCGAGATGGAACCGGCGCCCCGCTCCAGCGCCAGGCGCAGCGGCACTCCACCCAATGCCGACGCGAGTTCACGATACTTTCGAGTGAATAAAGAAGCCGGTAGGAAGCCCCGATCGAGGGGCGCGACAATGGCTGGGTTGACCTCGATACCCGCGACTTGCAAGTTCATTTTGCTCCTCTCCAAAAACGATCCGTGACCGTTCCCTGCTTCCAGCGGTTATGGCGGCCGGCCGGAGACCGCGAGCTGGCATAGTCCGCGCTTTAGCCGGATGCTCGCCTGCAGCTTGCGAGAAACATCGTGAGAGCTTCGGGCATGCCCTTTGTTTGAATCAGAAACCAGAGACCACACTCTGCGCTCCACCGGTGAGGAGTCCCGCACGAAGTGGACGCTGCGTGAGGATACCGGACTCAGACAGCCTTAATCCGTAAATTATCGTCGATTCAGGCGACGCAGCGCAACCGCAGCGGCGCTGCGATCAGTTCGCCGCCCCGTTTGTACCCGCGTCGAAGGCTCTACCTTCCAGCGCCTCGATGGCTCTGCGGCTGTCCGGCGGGAGCGGGACCGACTTGGCCCGTTTGTAATCGAAGGCAACCACGGTCGAATCCACTTCGGCCACGACAGCACCCAGGCGTTCGCTCACGATTCGATGCCGCATCCGGAAGCTGCTGGTTCCGATGTATGTCACGCGAGCGTCTACATGGACCGTATCGGGATAGGTCAAAGGCCGCCGGTAGTCGCAGGAGATACTGGCAAGGATCGGGCCGACGCTAGTGGCTGAGAGCATCGCGTCCCAAAGACCAATTCGCGCCAGGTACTCCACCCTGGCCGTCTCGGCCCAGCGCAGGTAGACGACATTGTTGACGTGCCCAAATTTATCCTGATCGCCCCACAGCAAGGGGAAAGTAGCCACCACCGGGGATCCGGCAAGAGCGGGATGGCCGCCGCTCATAAGAAACAACATTGTAGCGCGGGCCCGGGCGAATCGACGCGATGAGCGGCGCTTAAAGGATTTTGAGCCACGATTAGGCGAATTGCCTTCTCAGAAAACGGCCCGTAAGGCTCCGCCGGCGCGAGCCCAGGGCCGGGATGAAATGGCGGAAAATAGGGTTATGAGGTTGAAGGTCTGGGGTCCGCTAGCGATCGTTGCAGTATTGTGCGGCGCGCTCCCAGTTCAGGCCCAATCAACGCGCATCGAGGATCTCGGCGTGGGCAAGCTATTGGTCGCGACGCGGGATACTTTCGATCCGAATTTTGCCGAGACGGTGATCCTGCTGGTCCAATATGACCACGACAGCGCCGTGGGGTTGATCGTCAATCGCCGGACCAAGGCCCCGATTTCACGAGTGCTCCAAGAAATGAAGGCGGCCAAGCAGCGGACGGATCCGGTTTACCTGGGCGGTCCGGTAGAACTTTCGGGCGTGCTGGCGTTGCTCCGGTCGCGCACCAAACCGGGCGACTCGAAGCAAGTCCTCGGCGATGTGTACCTGGTTTCCAGCAGGCCGGTCCTGGAAAAGGCATTGGCCGCGGGGCTGGAATCCCGCCAGCTCCGCGTCTATCTGGGATACAGCGGCTGGGGGCCGGGGCAACTGGAAAATGAAATGCGGCTAGGCGGCTGGTATATCTTCGACGGCAACGCCAACCTCGTCTTCGATCCCGATCCTGCCTCCGTGTGGGAGCGGCTGATCGCCCGGACTGAAGAAGAGGCTCGTCTGGGACCGGAACCATCCCACGCCCTTTGCTGCAAGCCTTTTCGCGCCGAAAAGCCGCCGCTAGTACAGCCGCGCCTTCAGGCGTGGGATGCCGCCGCTGTTGCGGGCGCGCCCACCCGAGATGCTTCCCGCACCTCGACGAGTTTGCCCGTGTGCACGTCGTAAACGTATCCGTAGATGGCGATCCAAGCCGGCACGAGCGGGTGAGTCCTGATCCGCATAACGTCATCAACCACGCTCCGCTCCTGATCGCCGATGGTGAGCCACTCCATGTATTCCCCGGCCCGCGATCCCGGTCCCTTCCCGGTGTCCTTCCAGGCCCCGTTTACGAGAGATGCTGTTTCCAGGCTCTTTGAGAGAAGATCTCGCATCACCTCGTTCGTGAAAAACTGCATACCGCAGTTGGTGTGGTGAATCACGAACCACTCACGTGTGCCGAGAAGCTTGTATGAGATCACCAGCGAGCGAATCGCGTCGTCGCTGGCGCGCCCTCCGGCATTGCGAATCACATGTGCGTCGCCTTCGGCAAGGCCGGCGAACTTAGCCGGATCGAGGCGTGCATCCATGCACGTGAGAATCGCGAAGTGACGGGCAGGCGGCATGGCGAGTTGCGCCTTTTTGCCGAATCCAGCCGCGTAGGCTTCGTTGGCTTTCAGAACCTGCTGCATCGTGCTGCTCATTATCGGTGTCTCCCTTCTGAGATTTCCTCGTGCCGCTTGTTGCACGAGGCATATCCTCATGGTAAAAAATGCCGATCGGGAACACAAGGATTAGAAAGACGCCACGAAGCAGGAAGTTTCGGACAGCACGGTAGGTTGTGATCCACGAAGGAATTGTGTTGGTGAGCCGGGCGGGACTCGAACCCGCGACCCTGTGCTTAAAAGGCACATGCTCTACCACCTGAGCTACCGGCCCCGAAACAGCTAGCGGGAAAACGTTTGTGAAAGCGGGCCCTCCCTTACGCCGCCCACTTCGCATGATACCAGTTGGCCCGCCCGGAACGTCACCAACACACGCTCGCCGGGCACCCTTCCCTTTCACAGAACGGGGGCGCTGGGCAACCGCTTGAAAAAAACCCGGAAATCTGATGCAATGGTTCCACCCTAGTAAGGGTCCAGCGATCAAGGCGAAAAACCGGGGTCGCGGATTCAGATTAAAAGGGGCCCGGCATACCCAGCGGGGGAGAGGGAAGCCAAATCCCGATCCTCAGCGAACCTGTTCAGGTTCGGGGCGCATTGTCCAGCATAAGTGCGCAGTGTTGTCCCTAGGCACACACGTTGGAACGTGCCTGAGCCCGTGTATGGAGGTCACTTGATTAAACGAATTCCCCTGCTTCTGCTTAGTACTCTCGGATTGCTGCTGCTTCTGTTGGCAGTCGCATCCGCGGCGTCGGTCAACTGCTCGGGCGTGACGGCCTGGGTCGCCGGCGGCAATTACACCGTGGGCGAACTGGTCACCTATCAAGGCTCAGAATACAAGTGTCTTCAGGCGAATAATAATGCCGCGCCCAACTGGGACCCGGTCGACTGGCCGGCGGGCTGGTCGCTAGTCGGCACCTGCACCACCGGCCCCACGGCGACTCCGACGGCGACCGCGACCCGGACCGCAACGGCGACCGCGACGGCAACGCGAACCGCCACAGCAACGCGAACCGCCACAGCCACGGCAACAGCAACGCGAACCGCCACAGCCACGGCAACTGCAACGCGAACCGCAACAGCCACCGCAACTGCGACGCGAACCGCAACGGCAACCGCCACTGCGACGCGGACAGCAACCGCAACGCCAACTTCGACGGGCACGCTCCCGGCTTGTTACCCCGCATGGAGTTCCACGACTGCGTACAATGGTGGCGCGACGGTGAGCTACAGCGGCGTGAATTATACGGCCGCTTTTTGGAGCCAGGGCTCGAACCCGTCAACCAATAATGGTCCAGCCGGCAGTGGCCAGCCGTGGATTTCGGACGGTGCTTGCGGCGGTGGTAGTGCGACCCCGACGCCAACGGCGACTGCGACGGCAACCTCGACGGCCAGCCGCACAGCGACGCCAACCGCGACTGCAACAGCAACAGCAACCGCCACGCGAACCGCAACACCGCCTCCGAGCAATGGTAAGCATGTGATGGTTGGTTACTGGCACGATTGGGAGACGCCGGTGTGGATCCAGTTGCGAAATGTACCGGCGAGTTATGACATCATTGTAGTCGCTTTTGCCAACTATAACGGTGGCGGAAGCTTTTCGTTCACCGTTGATTCAGCGGAAACACAAGCCCAGTTCATCTCAGATATTCAGTACCTTCACAGTCAAGGCAAGAAAGTGCTGATCTCCTGTGGCGGCGCCACAGAAACCCCAACCTTCAGCAGCGCCAGCGACGCCTCGAACTTTGCCTCATCCATCTCGGGGTTGATGAACACTTATGGATTCGACGGAGTGGACATCGATTTCGAGAATGGCGCCGTTTTTCTGAACTCAGGCGATCTCAACATCGCCAGCCCCACCACTCCCAACATCGTGTACCTGATTTCGGGCCTCAATCAGCTCCATAGCCTAAAGCCCAGCGCTATGATCACGTTTGCGCCGATACCGAACTACATGCAGGCTGCGTATCAATATTACGGGCCCGGACCGTACGGCGGACAGATGAACTGGAATGGCGCACAAGCTGCGGTGATCAACAATATCCGCGGGATTCTGAGCTATGTCTGGCCTCAGTATTATAACGAGGCTAATATCATGGGTCTCGATGGAAATTACTACAGCGAAGGAAGCGTCGATAACCTGGTGGCCATGTCTGAAATGTTGCTGAAAGGCTTCCCGGTGGCTTGGAGTGCCGGCACTTTCGCGGCGTTGAATCCGGGCCAGGTCGTCCTTGGCGTACCCGCCTGTGCCTCAGCCTCGCCTGGCAACTTGCCAAATTCTACACTTGAGGCGGCCATCGCCTACCTCAACGGCTCCGGACCGCAACCTGGCTCCTACAAGCTGTCCGGTAGCTATCCCGGTGTAGGCGGCTATATGACTTGGTCCATCAACTGGGACGTTTATTGCGCCGCGAGCCTTGGAGACACCGTGGGCGCGTATTTGCATTCGTTAACGCCGTAGTGGCGCTGAGCCAGGGAGAGGGGGTGATCCTCACCCCCTTTCTTGACAACCGCATAACCGCTCCGCAAACTACGGTCGCCGAGCTTTGCTGGCAGGCGCGGACAACTCTCACCGCCAGCGCATTGGTATACTGCCAGTTTCCATGTACCGGCCGCGCCGCCAAGGCGAAAAGGCCACCTAAGCTGAAAGGAGCCGCCCCGGGATGCCGTGGCTCAATTTGCGAGTGCCTGCTTCGAGCGCCAACCTGGGCCCGGGCTTTGACGCGCTCGGACTCGCGCTGAGCATCTATCTGGAATGCCGTTTTCGGGAGGGCCCGGAGCTCGCCATCCGCGCCGCAGGGCGCGACGCCGACCGCATCCCCGTGGGCGCGGAGAATCTCATCTGGGAGACAGCGCAGGCGGTGGCAGCGGATCTCGGCGGGGCGCTGCCGCCAATCGAGCTCGAAATCCGCAACGACATTCCGATTGGCAAGGGCCTCGGCTCGAGTGCGGCCGCGCTCACCGCAGGCGTCGTCATCGCGGACCGCGTGCTTAAGCTCAACTGGAAGCCGCTGCGCATTCTCGATGAGGCCGCGCGCATCGAAGGGCATCCCGATAACGTGGCCGCCTGCGTGCTTGGCTCGATCGTCGTAAGCGCGATCGATTCCGGTGGCGTGGTGCGAACGGTGCGGCTCGCTTTGCCGGCGCGGTTCGGCATCGCGGTCGTAGTGCCAGATTTCGAGCTGCCAACGGCCACGGCGCGCTCCGTGCTGCCCGATTGTTACACGCGTGCGGACGCGATTTTCAACGTGCAAAGGGCCGCGCTGCTGATCGCGGCGCTCGCCACGGGAACCGAGAGCGCATTCCCGGCCGCGCTCGAAGATCGCCTCCACCAGTCCTATCGCGCGCCGCTTGTACCGGGCCTCACGGAAATCCTGAAGCTCCGCGCCCCGGGTCTGCTCGGCTGCGCGCTGAGCGGGGCCGGCCCCGCCATCCTTGTTTTTTATGAAAAGGGATGCGAGCAGGTGTGCGATCTCGTTCGGCAGGTGTTTGCACTGAATGGCCATGCCTCGGAAATCCTTTGGACGCGAATCGCCGAGCGGGGATATGAGTTGAAGCAGGAGGGAGGCTGAGCATGCGACTTGTGCCGGTTCCATTCCTGAGGATCGTACTCGGTTCTTTCGCAGCGAGCAGAAACATCACTGCATCTCTTTTTGAATCCCATCTGCTTCTCCAGTCTCCGGACGCGCCACGGTTGACAGCGTTTTGCGGGCTGCATACACAGCACCTTTCAGGCCTGAATTTCCTGCTCCAACGATGTGAAACCAAATTCTCGTCTCAGACGTCACTTCAGGCGCATAGTGCGAGTTCGATCCGCCTTGCACCGGGAACCGGAGGGACGAACTGCGGTTGACGCTCCCCAGGCGGGAGAATACAATTGAGTATTCGAGAACGAGGGCCGAAACGGAGAGGTGCATGAGCGTAAGGAAGTTGCTGGCCTGGTGCTGTGCTGTTGGTTTCTTTGCTTGCCTTCCGAGCATCCAGGGCGCCGACGACAAGGACAAGCAGTCTGAGTCCGTCTCGCCGCCCCGCGAAACCATTGCCAAGCCGCTGAGTGAGAAAGAAAAGCGGAAAAAGGAAGAGAAGCTCCGCAAGGAGCTTGAGACGCCTTTCAAGAAATGGCTGCAGGAGGACGTAGCTTACATCATCACTGATGAGGAGCGCCAGGCTTTCAAGCGCCTCCAAACCGATGAAGAACGCGAGCAGTTCATCGAGCAATTCTGGCTGCGGCGCGATCCCACTCCGGACACCGTCGAAAACGAATTCAAAGAGGAACATTACCGGCGCATCGCTTATGCTAACGAGCATTTCGCCTCAGGCATTCCTGGGTGGAAAACCGATCGCGGTCGCATCTATATCGTATTCGGGCCGCCGGATGAAATCGACTCGCATCCATCGGGCGGCACGTACGAGCGGCCCATCGAGGAGGGCGGCGGGGAAACCTCGACCTATCCGTTTGAGGTTTGGCGCTACCGGTATCTTGAGGGCATCGGGAGTGATGTCGAATTGGAGTTCGTGGACCCCACTAGCACGGGCGAGTATCACTACACGATGGACCCGACAGAGAAGGACGCGCTGAAGATGATACCGGGCGCTGGCCCCACGCTCTACGAGCAGATGGGCATGTCAAGCCAGCAGGACCGCTTCAACCGCTCAGACGGTACGAACCTCGGAATCCCTTCGAGCATAGTTGGGCTATCGGAGAAAATGAACGAGTTCACGCGGCTCGACTTGTGGGCCAAGATCAATAAGCCGCCGGCGGTGAAGTTCAAGGATCTGGAGGCTCAAGTTAATTCGCGAATCACGTACAACCTCCTGCCGGTGAGAGTGCGCGCCGACTACATCCGCATAACCGACTCAACCGTGCTGACCAGCGTCACCGTGCAACTCGAGAACAAGGATCTCCAGTTCCAACAGAAGGACGCCGTCGCCAAGGCGCTGGTGAACATGTACGCCCGCATCACCTCGATATCCGGCCGGGTGGTGAACGTCTGGGAGGAACCGGTGGTCGTCGAGACCCCGGCGGTGATGCTGGCGCAGGCAAGCAAGCGCTCCTCCATTTACGAGCACTCGGTGTTCCTGGCGCCGGGCAGCTATCGGCTCAACGTGGTGGTGAAGGACGTCACCGGCGGCACGATGAACAATTACGAAATGGCGCTGCACGTGCCGCGGTTCGAGGAGGACAAGCTGGCTTCGAGCAGTCTGATCCTTGCCGACCTGATCGAGAAGGTGGCGACGCGAAACATCGGCAGCGGCCAATTCGTGATCGGCGACTCGAAGGTGCGTCCGCGGCTGAATGATACGTTCAGCCGCGATGAAAAACTGGGCATCTACGTCCAGTTTTACAATTTCAGAGGCGACGAGAAGACGCACAAGCCCGCGGGAAACATCGAATACGAGGTGGTTAAAAACGGTACGAACCAGAAGGTGTTTGATTACACGGAGGATGTGAATCACGTGCCCGGGGCTTCGGCCCAGCAGGTAACGGTGGAGAAGCTGCTGCCCCTCCAAAGCCTGGAGCCGGGGCAGTACACGCTGAAGATGAAAGCGACGGACACCCTGAGAAATCAGGTCCTTACACCCAGCGCCAGTTTTACAGTAAACTGATGCAAAGGATTTGACGGATAAAGCGTCCGAACGCGCATGAGCGCCGCGAAGTCTAAAAAGACGGTTGGTCTGCTCGCCGGGACATTCCTGGCTGCAAGCCTGAGCCTCGGTGCACCGGCTCCGAAACTTTACGGCAGCATCGTCGGGCTCGTGAGTGACAGTGCGGGCATTCCGCAAATGGGCGCGAGTGTTGTGCTGTACAGCCGCTTTGACCGCCTGTTGCAGCGGGTCCTGACCACCGAAAAAGGCGCCTTCGGATTCCAGGCGCTCGCCCCGGGTGTTTATACGGTCCGCGTCTCGCTTACCAGCTTTCTGCCGGCGTTAAAGCGCGACATCTTGGTTCAGCCTGGTATGCAGAGCCTGCTGAATGTCAGCCTTGCCAGCGTGTTCAGTTCCATCGAACTCGTTGGAATGGCGCCTGGCGATAACCCGATCATGAGCGACGACTGGAAGTGGGTATTGCGCAGCGCCAGCGCGACGCGGCCAGTCTTGCGACTCCTGCCGGATCCCGGCCTGGGCAGCCCGCCCGTCCACGAGACCACGGCAGCTGCACTATTTTCAGACACTCGCGGCCTGGTGCAGCTCTCCGCGGGCGATCAGGGGCAGACCTCATCTCTGGGAGCTGAGCCGGACCTCGGCACTGCATTTGCGGTTGCCACTTCCTTTCTCGGCAGGAACCAAGTTCAGATGAGCGGCGATGTCGGGTACTCGTCGTATTCGGGTGCGCGGCCACGGCTTTCCACACTAGCTTCCGGCGCGAGTTGGCTGCTGGCACGAGCCCCCAAGTGCAGCTCACGATGCGGCAAATGTTCCTGCCCTCGCGCGCCGGTGCGGCGGGGCTAGTCGGCGTGCAGGGAGGGGCACCGGCGTTGCGCACGCTCTCTGCGACCATGGGGGACGAAACTCGTCTCACGGATCGCCTGCGATTCGAATACGGGTTCTCAATGGATTCGGTGACATTCCTCGACCGGCTGAACTACTTCAGCCCTTATGGCCGGTTGAGCTATGATCGCGGCAAAAACGGCGTCATCCAGATTGGTTATGCCTCGGGGACGCCTCCTCCCGAGCTATTCGCCGGCGAAGGCGAGAGCGGCCTTGAACTGCAGCAGGATCTCGCGGCCCTGGCGCAGTTCCCGCGAGTTTCGCTGCGCTCCGGCAAGCCGCGCGTGCAGCGCACCGGAATTTGGGAAGCGGGCTATCGCAAGACGGTTGGATCAAGGACATACGGCGTCGCCGCTTACCGCGACGCGATATCGAATATCGCTGTCGCCATGACAGGCGCCGATGGGATGGCGGCGACCCCGGATCTTCTGCCGGATATTTTCTCGAATGGCTTGATCTTCAACACCGGCAGGTTCCAGAATCTCGGCTATATGGGATTCGGTGAGCAGAATTAGGCGCGCATCTCCAAGCAACAGTGGCTTTCGGGAGCGGCGACGCACTGACCGCCGGTTCCAAGATCTCTGAAGCGACCGAGCTGGACGAGCTGCGTTCCGCCATCCATCCAAGCCGCCGCTACTCGGTAACCACGCAAGTTTCCGGCTCCCTTCCAGCGGCCGGTACGCAGTTTATCGTCAGCTATCAGTGGGCCAACCTGACCTCGCTGACTGCGGAGCACATGTTCCTGACCGAGAGAGTCCGCGAGGAGCCGGGGCTGGATGTCTGCGTGCGGCAGCCGATTCCGTATTTCGGCGGTCTGCCGGGTCATGTGGAAGCGACTGCGGACCTGCGTAATCTGCTCGCGCAGGGGTATGTGCCGCTGGATCTGGGCGCCCGCCGGACGTATCTCGTGCAAATGCCCCGCAGCGTGCGAGGCGGTCTGAACTTCATTTTCTAGGCGCGAATTGCGCCGCATGCGCCCGCGGCGACAATCGCACGTCATCGCGACAAAAAATTGTCACAGATCTTGAGGGCGGGGCGAGTTCCCTTCCCTATTCACTGCGAGCCAAATTTTTTTCTTCACTGTTTGCTGATACTCCCGTGCGGGCCCGTCGATAAGGACACTGTGTTCAGTTTACTGTTGGAGAAGCAAAAGGGAGTTCGGTCCAGCCTATTTCCCACTGTGATATCCATCCATCCCGCCTGATACCCTCAGACGCTCCTAAGCCAGGAGCGAGCCACCGCCCGAAAACGAACTCCCTTGATCCAACTCCCTCAGGGAGTGCGGACTCCGCCATGGCGCGCGTTCTATTTCCGCGCCCCGCGCTGAGGATTCTTCACGCGGGACTGGCGCAGTTTGGCGCGTTTGCGCTTGGGCTTGCTGATGATGAACGTGCCGCTGCCGACGTACGTCGCTGCGTAGATCTTATCTTCCGCCAAATCAATTTCTCCTTGAGTCGTTCGATTGCGGCTTCCGTGTTCCCGCCGTGAGCTAATAGCTGATTCTACCGCATAAGCACTATCCTGTAAGCTGAAGTGAAAATCAATCGAGCATGGCTCCCCGCCGTAATCGCCTCCTTTGCCCTGGCCGCGACCGCCGCGTCGGCGCAGGCTCCCACGCCGGACCCGCTCTTCGGCAAAATCGACGAAATCGTCGCAGAGTTGGCAAAGATCTCCGGCTTGACGCAGCTTCAGAAGATCGATTGCGAACGCATCACGAAGGACCGCCTGGAGGAGTTCCTCAAGCAACGCGTGAAAGAAACGGTAAAGCCCGGCGAGATCCGCGTGGAAGAGACCGCGCTGAAAAAATTCGGTTTCGTGCCAACGGATTTCAACCTCGAGAAAACGACCATCGAGCTTCTCTCCGAGCAGGCCGCCGCGTTTTACGACTTCCGCAAGAAGAAGCTGTTCCTCATCGATCCCGGAGCGGATGCCCTCGAGTACCCGGCGCTGGTGCACGAGCTGGCCCACGCGCTGGCGGACCAGCATTTTCACTTGGAAAAGTTCATCGACCGTGCGAGCAAAGAAGATGACAGTTCGCTGGCGCGGCTGGCCGTCATGGAGGGCCAGGCCACTTGGCTGATGTCCGAGTTCCTGGCGCGGCGCACCGGCCGGTCACTCAAAGATGCGCCGATGCTCGTGACGTTGATGAGCCGTGCGAGCGATCTCGCCAGCGGGCAATACCCGGTGTTCAGCCGCGCTCCTCTCTATCTCCGCGAGACACTGATGTTCCCATATCGCGATGGCCTTCTGTTCCAGCAGGCGGTCATCGAGAAGCTCGGCATGGCCGGCTTCGCCGAGGTATTTCGCAAGCCGCCGGTGAGCACACAGCAGATCTTGCATCCCGAAAAATATTTTGAGGACGTTCAAACCCCTGCGGCCTGCACTGCCGGCGCTCGCGAGCCAGCGCGAATACCGCACGTTCACCGGCGGCGAGATTGGCGAACTCGATCACGCGATCCTATTGCGGCAGTACGCAGGTGAAGACGAAGCCGCCGGGGCCGCGCCGGCTTGGCGCGGCGGCTATTACCGGCTTCTGGAAAATACGGTCCGCAACCAGATCGTCCTGGCCTATGCCTCTGAATGGGAGAGCCCCGCTGCGGCGCGGCACTTTTTCCGTTTATATCAGAAAGCGCTCAAGGGCAAATGGAAAACCTTTCAAGTCATCGCGGAGGACGCAAATTCGGTGACGGGTAAAGGTGACGACGGCTATTTCGCGCTGCGGATCGAGGCCGCGCGCATCACCAGCCTCGAAGGCATGCAGTCGGCAGCTGAGGAGAAGCCCGCCGCACTCGATGGCGCTGGGATGCCGATGCGCTGAACTGTCAGCCCATGCGGCCGCCGCCCTCTTGGGGCACTGCGGTAAACTGAAAACGTTCAGGAGGAATTTTGAGCCGCTGTTTGTTCGCCATCGGAATTGGTCTGGGGTTAATGCTGCATCCTTTGGGCGCCGCGCAGGTTCCGCGGCCCGCGCCGGAGTTTGTGATTCGCCAGGTGAACGGACCACAACTTCTGCTGACCCAGTTCCGCGGAAAAGTGGTCGCACTCACGTTTGTGTACACAACGTGCCCGCACTGCCAGCACTTCTCTGGTCTGCTCAATGAGATGTACCGGGAATACGGGCCCCGCGGATTTCAGCCGATCGATATCGCGTACAACGACCAGGCTACACTGCTGGTTTCGGATTTCATCAACCAGCTTCAATTGAAATTCCCGGTTGGAGTTGCCACGCGCGAGGAGGTTGTGAGCTACCTCCAGTACCCGATGGATAAGCCCATGTACGTACCGCAAGTGGTCTTCATCGATCGCAAGGGAGTGCTTCGGGCCCAGTACGCGGGCGAGAGCGATTTTTTCCAACCGAAGAACGTAGAGGCGAACCTGCGCGCGGAGATCGAATCGCTTCTGACAAAACCGGCGGCGCGCAGGGCGCGTCCGGCGGTTAAACGACCGGTGCCCCAATCGGCTTCTCTCAGTGCTGCGCACGGTCTACAATAGTTTCAGTGCGCCCGTAGCTCAGCTGGATAGAGCGCTTGCCTCCGGAGCAAGAGGTCGCGTGTTCAAATCACGCCGGGCGTACCAGGTACCCTTTTAGAGAGTCGGCCACGCAGTCAGATTCAGCCTCCCTTAATCACACAGTTGGGCGTCAGCAAACCGTCGTTCAGATCGGCCACACCGCCACTCACGACGTTTACTTGCGGGATATACACTTGAAATACCACCGTCACACTGTCGCCCCACGCGGGGCAGGGAGGGAAGCACATGAAACGCATAGCTTACATATTTGGAATCACCGCAGCCGTCCTGTTGGTGGTTCTGGTCTGCCTTTCCTTTTTCGTGAACGCGAATCGGTTCCGGCCCATGCTCGAGTCCGAACTCACGAAAGCGCTCGGCAGAGAAGTGCAGATTGGGGATCTGAAGCTCGCCATTCTGTCCGGTGGCGTTGCAGCCGATGATCTCTCCATAGCCGATGATCCGTCTTTCAGCCGGACTCCATTTCTGCGCGCGAAATCCTTGAAGATCGGAGTGGAACTGATACCCCTGATCTTCTCGCGCAAGCTCAACGTGACCCGTCTGACGATCGATCAGCCCGAGATCGTCCTGTTGCAGTCCCCTTCCGGAAACTAGAATTTCTCCAGTCTCGGAGCGAAGCCCGCGCCGAATGCGGATCCTGCGCCATCCTCCCAGTCCGGACTTGCTCTATCGGTAAGACTGGTGAAGATTACCAATGGCCGTCTCTCGCTTGGGAAAACCAAGAGCAGCGCGAAGCCCCTGGTGCTGGAGAAGTTGACCGCGGAGTTGCGGGACTTCTCCGCGACCTCTGTGTTCCCTTTCTCCCTCTCGGCCCGACTGGCCGAAGGTGGCGTGATCAAGCTTGAAGGGAAGGCCGGTCCAATCGATGCGGCCGATGCGGCGCTGACGCCGGTGGACGCCAGCCTGAGTGTGGCACATATCGATTTGGCGGCCTGCTATCTCTCGACGGCAGCGGCTCCGCCGACGGCCGAAGGTTGCATGTTAAGGGACACATCAAGGCTGAGCACCTAAGACTTGTGCAAAACGGATCTCCAGCCGGCCGGCCTTTGGAATTCGATTTCGCCGTCGAGCACGATCTCCAGAAACGCGCGGGTGTGCTGAGCCGGGGGATATCCACATCGGCAAAGCCGAAGCGGCACTCACCGGAGCCTATGGCTTACGCGGTGAATCCACATTCCTGAATATGAAACTTTCCGGGACTTGTATGCCTGTGCCAGAACTTGAGGCAATGCTGCCGGCGTTGGGCATCGTGCTTCCTTCAGGATCCTCGCTCCAGGGCGGAACCGCTCACATCAACATGACGACAGAAGGCCCGACGGACCGGCTTGTCACAACTGGATCTTTGGGGTTCGACGACACACGGCTTGCCGGTTTCGATCTGGGATCGAAGATGCGGACTGTTGCGGCGATCGCAGGCATCACGGCCAAGCCGGATACGGACTTCCAGACGTTCAACGCAAATGTGCAGGTGGCTCTGGAGGGTACACGCGCTGATAATCTCACGCTCATTGCGCCCGCGATTGGTGAACTGACCGGCAGCGGGACCGTTAGCCCCAGTCATGCACTCGATTTCAAGATGCTTGCGAAGCTCCACACCTCCGGGGGCCTCATAGGCGCTCTCGGCCAGAAAGGCGATACCACGGTTCCCTTTTTCATTAGGGGCACTTCGTCGGCCCCGAGTTTCGTGCCTGATGTGAAGGGCATCGTCTCGTGAAAGCTTAATTCAATGCTAAACAGTAACGCTCCGGCCAGCGGCCTGCTCGATTCCCTATTGGGCAAAAAGAAGAAGAATTGACCGGCCTCCTGACAGCCCAAAGTCGTCGAGGACTGCGGTTGCTAGCGAGGATTTCTGAGATGCGTTCTCGCCTCTATCCGAAATTCGGCGCGCTCCGTGCCCAAAATTGAGGCGCGTCCGCGGCGCGCACAATCTGCGCGTCCGGAGCCGTGTTCGCATCGGACGATGCGCAGACGGCGCTTTGGGCATCGTTGCGCCCCGCTTCGACGCGCTTCAGAAGGGAAAGGAACCGGTGCTGGTATGCAATGTACATGCGATCCGGGTGTCCTTTCGCAATCCGCGTCTCAATCTCACAGATCCAGTCCCGACGGCCGTCGCGCCCACCCGCCGTCTCAAAAGCAAGCCAACCGGGCCAATGCACGGGGCGCGTATCCGGGTGAAGGGATAGGAGCCGCAGGTCTGGCAGACTGATCGCGCCCGCCGTGTACAGCTCCTCCGCGAGTGATCGCAGTTCGCCTTTGGACATTCGGCAAACGTCGTACCTCATTCCGGCGCGGTGCCACGCGGAGGTCGCCTCCGGGGCGCTGCATGGCGCACCAACCAAGCAGCCATTAGTCTTCCGGCGAGCTGTGTCTCGCCTGCCCTTTATCAACTCTAAGATCGTGATATGCAGATCCATGCCCGTACTATCGGCTGCGTAAGGGAATTACCTTAGAGGGGATTTTTCGCTCCGGCGCCGCAAAAGGCCGATCCGAGCGTCATGCAGCCTGTTTTTCCCGGCTAATAACCTCAAATGAATCAACGGCTGCCGGGGTTTCGCCGACAGGCAGGCATTCCATCTGATACGAGGAAGTTGCCGTCTCTCTTCTCCCTGCCCTGAAAGGCAGAACGCGGAGTGCCGACGGAGCGGTTACCGACTTCACGGACGCGCTGAAAAGAGCGCGGGGATTGCGCGAAAGCTGGAGAGCGGGGCGAACCGCCGTAAACGAAGAAGAGCCAGTGGCATCCTGCTAAACCGCGTGAACCAGATCCTCGAGCGGCCTGCGGTAGCGTAGCTCCGGCTCCGCGGCGGGATACCCGATTGGCAGCATTGCGACAGGGATGATCTCTCCAGGCGCGCCGATCACCTGCCGGACCGCGGATTCGTCGAACGCGCCAACCCAGACCGTTGCAAGCCCCTGCGCGGTTGCGGCGAGCATCGCGAACGCACACGAGATAGTGGCGTCCTGGACGGAATACAGGCGGACGCCGCGCTCGCCGTAACGCTCGGCCGCCCGGTCCGGGTGAGCGCAGAAGACAAGCACAACCGGCGCCACCAGAACAAAGCCTTGCGAGTGGGCCGCCAGCGCCAGCGCCGTCCGGTGCTTGATATTCGTCGCGAGATAGATTTCATAGGATTGCAGATTCCCCGCCGAGGGCGCGGCATTGGCCGTCTGCAAAATGCGGTTGAGTTTCTCGTCTTCGATCGGCCGTGGATCGAAAATGCGAATCGAGTGCCTCTGCCGGACGACATCAAAGAATTCCATGCGTTCACCAACTCCGGAAGGGTACGGCCCACTGCCGGCGGGCTCGCGGAATGCTGGCTCCGGCAATGGACAATAAGAGATCTTCCCATCCATTTTGTCAATACTCTCACGGTCACGGCAAGCCGGAAGCTGCGCCCCCGGAGCTGGATCCGGACCTGATCACCTGGCCCGGTTCAACCGTCTGCACGGATCACCGCGGCCCAGCGCAGCCGTTGGGCGATGATTCCTTCCAAGGCGAGTCCAATAAAGGCGGCCAGAAAAGCGGCCTGCGGTTTCCAATCATCGTCTGAAGCGTAATCGGGACGTTCTCGACTATGCCCCACCAGGGCGCCCAGGGTTTCTAAGCGCTCCGGCAGCTCGAGTGTCCGGCGGAGTGCTCACCTCGCGGGCCGCAACGCGGAGTGCACCGGTGCGATGGAAACATTTCTGCGAAGGAACGTTTTAGGTACAAGTAGGCTTCCCGCGGGCCGCCAAACTCCCGCATGCCCTCCAGGTCGGCCCCCCAAAACCGCGCCACCCACAGGTATTCGGGCGATTTGACGACGGCCAGATTTACCGGTCCCGACTCAGTGTCGTGCACGAAAACAAACGAATCCAAGAGCTTCGCGGCGGCCCCTTGCACCGCTTTGAGAAAGGAGTCAGCCTGATCCAGCCGTCGGCGGCAGCGCTGGCAGATGAGCAAATGCTCTTCCAATCGTGCCAGTCTGGGCCCAGACAGCCTGCCCATCGCATAACTTTCCAGGGCCTCTTCGCGCGGATGCCGCTCTCGTGCCGGCACATTGCACCTCTGAAGACTTATCGGCCCGAGCGCCCAGCGCACATTACGCGCTTTTACACTATTTTGTGAGCCTTGCTTGATTCAGACGGCTTGGGACTTGAGGACAACCGCAACCAGGTTCCAGAGGACCAGCGCCGCGAAGAAGAAATTCGCGCGGGCGAGCAGGCGCCAGCGGCCGGTATACCAGCAGCAAACCGCGAAGAATATCGCCACGATCTTCAGCGCCAGCAATGCGCTCAGCGGCGACGGGGAGACTGCCACGGCGCAACGAACCACCGGGTTTACTTCCTTTACTCCGTGACCCAGGAACGCAAGCGTCGTCAGGATGTCGAGCACCTGCAAGTACGAAAACTGAATCAGGGCCGTCAACGCAAACTCCTTTGCCCCAGCCGTGTGGCCGGATCCGGGCTCTGGGCTGCAACTCTCGGAACGGGTGCGTACGGCGCCGGGGCTCAGTGCCATGGCAGCCCGCAACCTTAGCGCCTCTAAACAAAATAGAGGGCGCGCAGCCTCAGGTAAATAGCTTAAAAGGACCGGTACAGAGCGCCCTCGTACCGGTACTAGGCAACCTGTGGGGAGTGGAATGTGAGATGCGGCGAGTGAATCATTGGGTGGAATCGAGGGAACGGAACGTGAAGCATAGATCGTCAATCGCAGGCAGATCCGCTTTCACGAGCCACACCCCACAATACGCAACCTGCCGCTAACACAAATCGAAGTTCTGGCCCCGCTCGGGGATCACCACATCCAAGCCGTACCGGCCGCGGATCGCGTCCCGCAGCGCAGCCGCTTGCGCAAGCTCGCCGTGCACCAGGAAAACGCGTTTCAAGCCGCGGGCAAGCGGTTCCATCCAGGCGAGCAATTCGCGCTGGTCGGCGTGGCCGCTCAACTCGTTCAGAGTTTCGACTTCGGCGCGCACCCGCATCGGCTCGCCGAAGATGGAGACCTCGGGCAATTTGTCTACCAGCTTGCGGCCAAGCGTGTTCTCGGCTTGGAATCCGGTGATCAGGATGGTATTCCGAGGGTCGCCGACGTTGTTCCGGAGGTGGTGCAGGATGCGGCCGCCCTCGCACATTCCCGAGGCTGAAATGATGATGAAGGGGCCGTGCAGATCGTTGAGCGCCTTCGATTCGGCCGCGTCGCGGACGTAGCGCAGGCGCTTGAAACCGAATGGGTCCTCGCCATGCTCCACGAACTGCCGCGCTTCCTTATCGAACAGCTCGGCATGTTTGCGGAAGACCTCGGTCGTCTCGATGGCCAGGGGGCTGTCGACGAAAATCGGGATGTTCGGCACGCGCCCGGCATCGAAGAGTTCGTGCAGCAACAGCACAAGCTGCTGCGTGCGGCCCACCGCGAATGCAGGCACGATGATCTTCCCGCCGCGCGCACAAGTGCGGCTAATCACGTTGGCGAGCTTGTTCGCGACGATCCCGGGGTCTTTATGGAGCCGGCCGCCGTATGTGCTCTCCATCAGGAGATAATCGACCGGCGGCAGCACCTCTGGACCGGGAAGGATCGGCAGCCCGCGCCGGCCGACGTCGCCGGAAAACGCAAGCCGGACTTGCTTGCCGTTCGCCTGCGCCGTAACGATGACGGCCGACGACCCGAGCATGTGGCCGGCGTCGTAGGCCTGGTAAGCGACGCCGGGGCCCAGATTTTGCGGCGTCCTGAGAGGCGCCTGGCGGAACAGCGGGAACGTGGCTTCGGCGTCTTCCGGGCTGTAAAGCGGCGGCACGGCGCCGTCACTCACGGCTGGGTCCAACATCTTGCGCCGCATGTGGCGCTTGTTGGCGAACTCAGCGTCTCTCTCTTGCACGTGGGCGGAGTCGGCGAGCATCGGCACGCACAGGTCGGCGGTGGCGGGCGTTGCGTAGATCGGGCCGCTGAAGCCGTTCTTCACAAACGTGGGCAGGTTGCCGCTGTGGTCGATATGTGCGTGCGAGAGTACAACGGCATCGATCTCCTGGGGACGAAACGGGAATTGGCTGTTCCGCTCATGCGCTTCCCTGCGATGGCCTTGAAAGAGCCCGCAATCGAGCAGGCATCGCGTGCCGTTGGCGCGCAACTCGTGCATCGAGCCGGTGACCGTTTGCACCGCGCCCCAGAAGGTCAGTTTCATAAATTACCAGAGTATTCCTGTCTGCGGCGCTGGGCCGCCCGGATTCATTCCGCCCAGTGCTCGGCTCCATCGCCGCCTGCCACATTTTGTGGTGTCAGCCGATCCTGAACCAGTCAGGCGGTGCGCCCAGCAGGTGGGCAGCGGAGTTACAGGTGACCCCGCAGTGTCAGCCGATCCCGAACCGGTCAGGCGGTGCGCCTGTGCGTTGCGGCCGACCGGTCTTCAATCGGTCCAGGTGTCAGCCGATCCCGAACCAGTCAGGCGGTGCGCCCGCCCCCAGGGAGGCAGACATGGCTCGTCGAAGATTGCAGGTGTCAGCCGATCCCGAACCAGTCAGACGGTGCGCCGCGAAGTTGTGGTCAAACAGCCTGTTCACCATCTTGTGTCAGCCGATCCCGAACCAGCCAGGCGGTGCGCCTCACAACCACAGTATGCACCAGGCGTCACACCATGTGTGTCAGCCGATCCCGAACCAGCTAGGCGGTGCGCCTCAGCACCAGCCTTTTGGCTGCGGTCTGTCTGGGCGGGTGTCAGCCGATCCCGAACCAGTCAGGCGGTGCGCCATCGACCTCTCTCGCAAGTTGGACGTGATCGAAGAAGTGTCAGCCGATCCCGAACCAGTCAGGCGGTGCGCCGACCGCTCTTCCAACGCTCTGAGGGAAAGTCACTTACGTCGCACTCCGCGAGAGGCGCCGCAGAGAAATCACCGCACACACAGGGAAGCTGCCGTTCCCCTGCGCGCAACGCCCCAAATTTCTATTGGCAAAGACCCTTGCGAGCGCCCGGCGGTTTTGCCGCGTCGCCGGACCGCTCGCGGCCAAAGCTGGTCGTTAGATCGGCCGTCGCGCGTCCGCGCCGCCGCAGGCGGGGCGAGCCCGCCATCTTGTCGAGTCCCCATTGGCCCGAGGGCCGTAAGGCCAGCGCGTCTTGACACACACACGCGACGACTGCGTGGCAACCAGCCACCCTATAGGTCGCTGGCGGGCTGGCCGCTGCCCCAGCCTTACTCCACAATTACGAAGGTTACGCCAAGCGGAAGCCGAATACAAGGGTGGATTATCAGAAGGGCACCTCGTCGGTGTCCAAACCATGCATTTTCCGCAACAGCGGCCGGAGTTTCGCCTCCATCGCCTCCATCGCGGCGGCGCGCTCTTTTGGCGACTTCTGCTGCCAGCCCAGGTAGTAATTCTCGACAGCCCGGTCTCCCATGATCAGCCTGCGATGGAGGTTGACGCTGGCATTGTGGTCGGAGTCGGCGCGGTAACCGCACTCCAGGCACGCAAACAGCTTCTCCACAAAGCCGAAGCAAATGTCGGGGATGCCTGTCGCGGGGTCACGGCGAATGGAGTAACGGCGACCCAAAGCTCCGCATCGGCAACACACCTGAGACGTTCCCACGGGGCTTACCTCGATGAGTTTCAGGCCGCAATCTTTGGCAGCCTCCTTGAGCCGGTCAACCAAATGACCGCGATTGAACTCGATAAGGGCGCTGTTAATGCCACGTTCCCGCGCGGCGTCCGGCAGCAGGTTCGCCAGGTTCTCTACGATCAACACGTCGGCCGCCGGATACGGCTTACCGGTCTTTTTGTCGATCCTTACTTCGACGTTCAGCGCGAAGTTCACGATCTGCCGCGCGGACTTCTTGAATCGGTCCTCGGCCATGTGTGTAATGTGCTGCTGGAGTTCCAGGTGAGAGTCCTCGCCTCTTACCGGCTTGCCGCGAAGCCGCCGCAACCGCCGCAATTCCCGCTTGTGATCCGAAAGATGGTCGAGTTCCGGGCCACGTGACCAGCGGCCAGGATGCCTTCCGGTTTCCTCTTCCTCGCCAACCCAGATACTCCTTGAGCGCACCACCGTCAGGCCGGGAGCGCTTGCGCCCTCTTGCCGGACCGCGATGGTGACAAATCCCAGATTGCGAATGCCAAGATCAACCGCGCACGTCACGAGGCCGCCAGGGACCATGATCTTCTTTCTCTTCTCGCCGGTATCGGCCCACTTGACCGCCTTGGCCCCGTCCGACAGCGGAACATCATCAATGTTGCAAGTAAAGACCAGGTAAGGAGCGCCGCGGTCAAGTGAGCCGTCGCGCGCGACGCGGACGTTTCGAAAGATGAGCTTGACGCCGCTGATCCGGGCGGGCCGCTCCAGGCCAAGTTGACGGTCCAGAAACACGTAGGCGGGACCCTCGGTCTCCTGGCCCTTGCTTTTTCCCTTCCGAATAGGCCGCTTTTTCATCACTGCCGCAAAATCGGCCAGCCGTGGGTCCGCGGCAAACCGCAACTGCACCCACCCCTGCGGGTGCCTGTCGCCATCCTTGCCGCCGGTGAGGAGTAGCAGCCGTATGGCGCCGAACCTGTCGTTCCCTCCCGGAAGCATGAGGTCCTTGTATCCCTGCGGGTCCGTTTGCGGCGCATTGAACACAAACCAATGCGGATGCCGTACCGCGTGCGGCAGCGTGAAAGTCGGACGGTGGTCGAAGCCATCTGGATTCTTCTTGGTCTTTCTCCGGCGAACAAACGTCCGCTCATAATAACCATGCAGGCGGTCCAAAGCCGCCAGTTCCGGATTCGCCTTCCAGAACTCCTCCGCTTCAATGGAACGCGCCTTCCTCGGCTTCGCCTTCCTGATGCGCGCCTTCGCCTCCGCAGACAACTCGACCACACCGCTCGGCCCGCAACGCCACGCAGCAAGATCCGGGTTGCCACGAAGCCAGTCCAGGTATCTGTGCCACCGCTCACGGCGCTTGCCGGCCTTGCCGTCGACGCACTCCTCGAACGCTTCAAAGCGAGGCCGGAGAACGAGATATTTCTGATGTTCGGGGTCGGCTTCCCACAACGCCTTCCGCTTGAGCCAATCCTCGTGCTCCTTCTGCCACCTCTTTACGAGCTCCTGGTGACCCCGGACAATGGCAACGGATTCCCGGACTACCATCTGACGCAGCGTTTCCGGCAGGTCGCCAAGAAGCGCGCGCTTGTTATAAAGCAGCTCGCCTTGCGCCGAGATCGCCGCCGCCCGAACAGCCCAGGTTTCACCCGACACCTCCACCTCGTTTCCATCGGCGTCGGGAACGGTAATTCTCATCTTCCGCGCGGTGCCAGGCTTCCAGTTTGGAATGCTCACGCTGTTGAGCAGGTACCAGCCGTCACGCGCATCGCGCGAGAGGACGAAGCGCCCTATTTCCTGGTAGAGCTTGCGCTTTTCTTCCGAGTCGCCGCATTCGCCGCGGTTCATCTGGAAAAGGATTTTGATAAGCGTGGGCAGCCGCTCGTTGAAAACCCGATGTGTCCGCCAGAGCGATTGCAACTCCTCCGGTCCACACTCAATGCGGGCCTGGAGAGCGCGAACAGGCATACCACCCACCTCCGGCAACTCAGCATATCATTCATCGGACCGGCAAGTCGGTTATCCATTGCGCGACGGCCCAGCTATTCCACTTTCTCGTGAAAAGAGAAGATCGGGTCGATATCCACCGGCACATCGGAAACCGCGCGCAACGCTTCTTGCAATTCTGCGGGCATGGCGCGGTAGCGCGCGAACCACTTTTCGGCGCGCCCGGCGTCGCCAGTGGCTTCGATCTCCAGTAATTCTTTGGCAAGCAGCCTGAGGGCGGCCGGCATACGGCCGTAATCGACGCTGTAGCGGCCCGCGCCGCGATCGTAGACGATCGCCTTTCGCTCGCTGAGGTAGTTGAACTCCATGATCTCGGCCAGGCCGTGAGCTTCGGCTGTGCCGAACCGGAGCGTGCGGAACAAGCCCCCAACGTAAGAGGCGTAGTAGCCGTCGAGGCGATCCTTCGGGAGCGCGCCGCGATCGACGAGCCACTTCAGCCCGAACATCCCCACCACGTCCGCCTTCGCTTCTTCCAGGCCGGAATACAGAGGCCCGACGGCCTCGCGAATGTCCACCGGCCGGCCGCCCTGGCGCGCATAGGCCGGGCCGAGGCCGTGCGAAATCTCGTGCAGGAGAGTACCGAGCAGGTAGCCTTCGCCCGAAACGCGCTCCGCCTGGCCAGGCTCCATCAGCCGCTTGGCGATGGGCAGGATCACATCGTTCACGCGCGCATCCATGAAGTTTTTGAAGAAGATCTTCTTGGTTCCCTTCTCCTGGTGGATGCGCGGATCGTTCGGCAGGTTGTCCGCAACGGCCTGATAGCCGTGCCGCAAATCGCCGGCGCGGAACGGCGAATCCATCACCTCCATAGGAGTGGCGTGCCCGCGCTTGGACGGCCGGTCTTCGGGAGCAAGCGGCAGCGCGTCCTGAATATCCGGCACGTAGCGCGCAAAGGCCTCGAGCTTCTTGCTCTCCGCTTCATTGCGGATGAGCACCGCCGCGCCATAGGAGGCTTTGACGCCAAGCACATCATCCAGATAGGTTTCATACGGCGCAAAAATCACGTCGAATTTGGGATTCTTCAGGTCCAGCCAGGCCAGGTCGCTCTTGTAGTAATCGTCCGTCAGCAGGGCGTCAGCTCGCAGACGCAGGAAATTTGCGAACTGCGCGTCCGGGCTTAGCGCGGCCGCCTCACGCAGCGCCTTTGCGGCGCGCTCGACGAATACGTGAAACTCCTGGTGATACGGAATGCCTATCAGCTCGTTCCCACGCCAGCGGACCACCGTATAGGGGCTGTAGATCTCGTCGCGCTTTGCCGGATGCGCGCGAACATATTCCTCGATTCGCTCGCGGGTGAGCCCCTTAGGGTATAGGCCGCGGCCGGGCGGCATGGGTTCCGTGCCGAAAAACGGCGCGTTATCGTCGAGCAGATCGAAGCGGCTGCCATTGATAATCAACAACCGCCTCAGTTTCCCGCTTTGCGGATTTGTCTTGCCAGGGAGCGATTTGAGCAGCTCGAGCCCTTCGGGATCGCTCTGGCGCCAATAGATGTCATCGAGGTATTGCGATGCCTCGACGAGCTTGTCCACCATCCGCCGCTCGCTTTCGCTCAGCCCGGATGCATCGAACCGCATCTCGACCGGCTGCCATCGCGCCAATCGTTGATCGAGACCGGAAGCCGCCGCCATCATAGAGCACCCCAGCAACGAAATCAGAATTGTTTTCACGTTCTCCTCGGCTTTATCCGGCGCCGGCCTCGATTAGCGCCTTTACCGCGTCCACGCATAACGCGGCCGAGTGCTTCGAGGCGGCGCTCAATCCGCCGACAGCTTCTTCGATCACCCTGGCCTCGAGTGCCGCGAGCTCGGCGGGCGTTTTGCCCATCATCCATTCGGTCAGTGCCGAACCGCAGGCGATCGACGCCGCGCAACCGCGCACCTGGTACCGGGCTTCGGCAACCCTGCCGTCTCGAAAGGCCGCCGAGAGCCGCAAGACATCCCCGCACGCCGGGTTCGAAACTTCCACCGTCGCCGCCGGAGCTTCGAGTTTGCCCACATTTCGCGGCTGCTGGAAGTGATCCAACAAACGTTTGCTGTACACGGGGCTACGTTCCCATTATGGCTGGGCCTGCTGTTTGCCGGCTAGAACGGCCCTGCGATCACCCGATGGGGGGCCATGCCCGGAACCCTGCGCCGTCGCTCAGCCGGCGGATCTTTCCTGCCCGTCGCGCGGGAATCGCCGAAGCATTGCTATCCTTTCTACATTGTGAGCGGGGAAACGATCGTGGTTGCCGCCGTGATCGAACGCGACGGGAGCGTGCTCATCGGCCAGCGCAAATCCAGCGGGCGGCATGCGATGAAATGGGAATTTCCGGGCGGCAAGGTCGAGCCTGGGGAGACGCCGGCCCGAGCGCTCGAACGCGAGCTGCGGGAAGAACTTGGCATCTCGGCTTCAATCGGCCCGGAAATCGTGCACTACGAATACCAGTATCCGGGCCGGCCGCCTATTGTGTTGATTTTCTTCCGCGTTCCGGAATACACGGGCGAGCTGCGGAACCTGGATTTCGGCGAGATCCGTTGGGAACGGTGCGAGCGGCTGCCAGAATACGACTTTCTGGACGGAGACACGGATTTCGTGCGCCGCCTGGCGCGCGGCGATGTGTAGCTACTTCGGCGCCGGCATGTTCTCGACTGGCAAGCCGAAATCAACACCCCGCCCACGATTGAGCTTCACGGATTGCTCCCGGTCAACCTCGCCTACAGGCACCGTCTCTTGTCTGCCCTCCAGATCGATGAAGTGTAGCGTGCCCCTGTCAACCCAGTATGCCTGCGCCGAGTAGACGGTGTGGTCCTTCAGTGCGATCGAGAAATAGACGGGCTCCCGCTTAGCGGGCGGCGCCTGCTCGCCGTAATAGTATTGGTTGATGGCCGGCTGAGCTGGCTGTGCCTGATACGTGGGCGCTGCCTGGTATGGGGAAACGATCACATTCGGCTGCGAATACGCATATGGATATTCGTACGGATAGTAATCGTATGGGTAGTAATCGTATGGGTAGTAGGCGTATGGGTAGTAGTCGTATAATCCGCCGTAGAACCAGGGCGCGTAGAATCCGCCAAAACCGAATCCGCCACGAAAGTTCCCAAAGCCCCCATGGAACCCGCCTCCGTGGAAGCCTCCGCCCCCATGAAAGCCTCCGCCCCCGTGGAAGCCGCCGCCTCCATGAAAGCCTCCGCCGCCGCCATGTCCGCCACGTTGGCCGAACGCCGTTGTGACTGCCAGAAGGCAGCACAAGCCCGCAATCCTCACGAGCTTTAACATCTTTGCGCCTCCTACATTCAGCGTAGCTCCGAAACCGGGTAGTGGCAAGCGGGCGGGGTGTCTGAGAGGTGCGTCGATCATTCAGGCGCGGTCCGATTAACGCGTTGGAGCTCCTGTCTCGGGTTCGTGTTCGAGCTGTTCGGGACAGTGCTCGTGGATGGGCCTGCCATGGGCCGTGATGATATGTTGGCCCGGCAGTATTGGCTCAAGGCAAAGGGGACAATCCCGTGTCACTCGCCGGCTGGCTGTTTAGCGGTTGTGCTGCGCGGTGTAAACTTCAGCTCCGTGCGCGCTGAATCCAGGTCAATTTTGACCGTCTGGCTATCGCGTAATTTGCCTTCCAGCACCAGCCGCGCCAGCGGCGTCTCGATCTCTTTCTGGATGGCCCGCTTGAGCGGCCGCGCGCCGTAGTTCGGGTCATAGCCGGTGCGCACGAGGTGCGTGCACGCCGCGTCTGTCAGTTCGAGGCGAATGTGCCGTTCGGCCAGGCGCGAGCGCAGCCGCGCCAGCTGGATCTCGACGATTTCCTTGAGCTGCGCCTCGGTGAGCGAGTGGAACACGATGATCTCGTCCACGCGGTTAAGGAACTCAGGCCGGAAGTGGCGCCGCATCTCTTCGAGCACCGCGTCTTTCATCCGCCCGTACTCATCGCCTTCGAACGCTCCCCGATACTCCAGGATGCGATGGCTGCCGATGTTCGAGGTCATGATGACGATCGTGTTTTTGAAATCGACCGTCCTGCCCTGCCCGTCGGTGAGCCGGCCGTCGTCGAGTATCTGCAGCAGAACGTTGAAAACGTCGTGGTGCGCCTTTTCGATCTCGTCGAACAGGATGACCGAATACGGTCTGCGCCGCACGGATTCGGTGAGCTGGCCGCCCTCCTCGTAGCCGACATAGCCGGGAGGCGCGCCGATCAGCCGCGCTACGGTGTGCTTCTCCTGGTATTCGGACATATCGATGCGGATCATGGCCCGCTCGTCGTCGAACAGGAATTCCGCGAGCGCGCGCGCCAGCTCAGTCTTGCCGACGCCGGTAGGCCCGAGAAAAATGAAACTGCCGATGGGACGGTTCGGGTCCTTCAGCCCGGACCGCGCGCGAAGGACCGCTTCCGAGACGGCCTGGACGGCCTCCTGCTGGCCGATCACCCGCTTGTGCAGCTCTCCCTCGAGGTGCAGGAGCTTGCCAACCTCGCCTTCGAGCAGCTTAGCGACCGGGATGCCGGTCCAGCGGCTCACGATCTGGGCGATGTCCTCCTCATCGACTTTTTCCTTGATGAGCCGCGAGGCGCCATCCTGCTTGGCCAGCGCCTCCTGCCCTGTCTTCAATTGCCGCTCGAGTTGAATGAGCTTGCCATATTTCAACTCGGCCGCGCGATTCAAATCGTATTGGCGCTCCGCCTGCTCGATCTCCAGGCGCGTCTGCTCGATTTGGGAGCGCAAGTCGCGCAGGCGCCCGACCGCCTCCTTCTCGCTTTGCCACCGCGCCTTGAGCGCATCGGACTCGGCCCGCAGGTCCGCCAGCTCCTTTTCGATTTTCGCGAGCCGGTCTTTCGAAGCCGGGTCGGTCTCTTTTTTGAGGGCTTCCCGCTCGATCTCAAGCTGCATGATGCGCCGCATGCGCTCGTCGAGCTCGGTGGGCATGGAATCTATCTCGGTGCGCAGCCTGGCCGCGGCTTCGTCAACCAAGTCGATGGCTTTGTCCGGCAGGAAGCGGTCGCTGATGTAACGGTTCGAGAGCACGGCCGCGGCGACCAGGGCCGCATCCTTGATGTGGACGCCATGATGCACCTCATAGCGCTCGCGCAAACCGCGCAGGATGGAAATGGTGTCCTCAACCGAGGGCTGGTCCACCAGGACCGGCTGGAAACGCCGCTCCAGCGCGGCATCCTTCTCGACGTGCTTGCGGTATTCGTCGAGCGTGGTGGCGCCGATGCAGTGCAGTTCGCCGCGCGCCAGCATCGGCTTCAGCAGGTTGCCGGCATCCATTGCCCCTTCCACGCGGCCCGCGCCCACCACGGTATGCAGCTCGTCGATGAACAGAATGACGTCGCCTTCGGATGCCTGCACTTCTTTGAGCACCGCTTTCAGGCGCTCCTCGAACTCACCTCGGTATTTCGCTCCCGCGATCAGCGCGCCCATATCGAGCGCGACCACGCGCTTGTTCTTGAGACCCTCAGGCACATCGCCCCGCACAATGCGCTGCGCCAGCCCTTCGACAATCGCAGTTTTGCCGACTCCCGGTTCCCCAATCAGCACCGGGTTGTTCTTGGTGCGGCGGGAGAGCACCTGGATCACTCGCCGGATCTCGTCGTCCCGCCCAATCACGGGATCGAGCTTTCCCTGCCCGGCCAGCTTCGTCAGGTCGCGGCCGTAACGCTCCAGTGCCTGGTAGGTGGCCTCGGGCGTGGGCGAAGTAACGCGCTGGCTGCCGCGCACTTCCTGCAACGCTCGCATCAAGCGCTCACGGCTGACGCCGAATTCCTTCAGAATGCGCCCGGCCGCGCCCCGCTCATCGGTCATTGCCAGCAGCAGGTGCTCGATCGAAACGTATTCGTCTTTCAGCCTGCGCGCTTCGTCCTCGGCCTGGGTGAGGAGCTGGTTCAGACGGCCTGTAACGTACACCTGGTCGGGCGCGCCAGCCGGGCCGGAGACTTTTGGCAACCGCTCGAGCTCCTGCTCCACACGGCGCTTGAGCCCTTCCACGTTGACCGAGGCTTTGTTCAGGATCGCCGGCGCGAGGCCGTCTTCCTGATCGAGCAACGCGCCGAGCACGTGCTCGACATCGAGCTGTTGGTTGCCGTAACGAATGGCTAGAGACTGGGCGGCTCGAACGACATCCTGAGCCCTTTCGGTGAAGCGGTTGAAATCCATAGGGCGCTCCAAATATTAGCGTAATGCTGTCAACTATCATTAGTATACTACTATAAGACCGTCGCGTAAGTCCCTCCCTACCGCCGCAACCGGACAATAAGCCCTTGCGCTTCCTCAAGTTGCCACAGCGCGGTCATTGCGAAATACACCAAGGTATAGGGGATGAGAATCGCGGCTCCCGCCAGGATCGGATTCGCCCGGCCAAGCGCGATCTTAATCGCCCAAGCCACGGCCGCGGCGGCGGCCGCGGAGATCCACAGCTTAGCGAGGAATGCCGCGGAGAGGGCCGTGCGGCCTATGCGCCGGTTCAGCGTGCGCCTCAAGAGCGTGAATTCGACCCAGCCCGCCACGCCCGCGGAAATCGTGAGGCCGGCCACGCCCCAGCGCGGCTCAATTCCAAGCATCGGCGGCAGAGGGATCGAGCAGAAGTAGCCGAGTGCAGTGGTCAACACCACGCGGATGATGGCGTAACGCAGAGGCGTGCGCGTGTCGCGGAGGGCATAATAAGCCGAAGAATACAGGCGGCCGAGCGTCATTGCGAGCAGCCCAACGGTTGCGCCGGCCAGGATTCCCCAGACGTAGACGGCGTCAGCGTGCCGGAATCGGCCGGTTTGGAGCAGCGCTGCAGCGATCACATCGCCCAGCGCGAGAAAGCCCATCGCAGCCGGAACGATGAAGAAGGCGATCTGCCGCAGGCCCGAGTTGAGCCGGCGGCGCAGGTGGGCGGCAACCTCTTCGGCCGTGCCGAGCGCGCTCGACATCACCGGCAACTCCGCCGCCGACACCGACATGCCAAACAAGCTCACCGGCAGCGTATAGAGGAGCTGTGCGTTGAACAGGCCCGTGACGGCGCCGGTCGGCAGCAGGCTCGCGAGCAGCGTATCGATATAGGCGCTGATCTGCACGACTCCCCGGCTGATGAAGACCGGCACAAAGTTCCGCATGACGGTCCGAACGTTTTCCGATCGCACACTGAAGGACACGCGCAGGCGCCGGGCCAGGAGCAGCACCCAGGGGAGCTGGACGGCAAATTGCAATCCGCTGCCGGCGACCGAGCCCCACGCCAGAGCCACGGCCAGCCGCGTCTGATCTAGCCGGCTGCCGAACGCCAGCAGGGTCGCGATCATCGCCACGTTCCAGATCACCGGTGCGGTGTAGGAGAGGAAAAACCGCCGATGACTGTTTAGGATCCCGAGGCACCACGCCGAGAGCACCAGCAGACCGGCGCCGGGAAACAGAATTCGCACCAGCCGGATGCTCAGCTCGCGCTTGGGGCCGGTGAAGCCCGGCGCGATGGCCTCGATCAGGTACGGCGTGGCGAGCACGCCCGCGAGCACCAGCACCGACGTAATGAGCGCAAGGATTGCCGCGATCGCTCCTGCGACGTGGCCGGCCTCTTCGTCGTCCTCGCGCGCGAGCAGGCTCGCATAGACCGGGATGAAGGACGCCGAGAGCACGCCCTCGCCGAAAAGATTCTGCAAAAAATTCGGAATGCGAAACGCCGCGTTGAAAGCGTCGGCGGCGTCCGAGGCCAAGCCGAAGTAGTGCGAGAAGACGCGCAGCCGCACCAGTCCCATGATGCGGCTGAGCAGAATGCCTGCCGCGACCAGGAACGCGAGCCGCCCGGTCGATGCTTCGCGTCTCTTATCGAGCCGGGAGGAGATGGTCATGGGACGGGCACCTACCAGCTTATCAGCGCGGTCCCTGGCCGGTTGAAAAAAGCCCGGTACCGGCGCCGCCAGCCGGGGTACAATAGACGGTTCTGTTTCCAGAAGACTAGGCGTGACCGTTGCCAGATTTAAGCGGCTGTGCCTGTCGGCGTAGCCGCAAACTGGCGCGGTTCGCACAAGGAGTGAGCCGTGTCCCAAATGACGAAGTTTCTGCTGAACGATGACCAGATTCCGCAGGCATGGGTGAATGTCCTGCCCTACTTGAAACAGCCGCTCGATCCGCCGCTGGACCCGCGGACGCGCCAGCCGATCGGCCCCGAAGCGCTGCAGCCGATCTTTCCGATGGCGCTGATCGAGCAAGAGTTCTCGCCGAAGCCCGAGATCGAAATTCCCGGCGAAGTACTCGACATTTACAAACTATGGCGGCCGACGCCGCTCTACCGTGCGCGCCGCCTGGAGAAAGCGCTCGACACGCCCGCGCGCATTTACTACAAGTACGAAGGCGCGAGCCCCGCTGGCAGCCACAAACCCAACACCGCGGTCGCGCAGGCGTATTACAACAAAAAGGCCGGCATCCGGCGGCTCGCAACGGAAACCGGCGCCGGGCAATGGGGCAGCGCGCTCGCGCTCGCCTGCCGCATGTTCGACCTCGAGTGCACGGTCTACATGGTCAAGGTCAGCTATCGAGCAGAAACCCTACCGCCGCATGATGATGAACACCTGGGGCGCTACGTCTATCCCAGCCCGAGCCCGCACACGGAATCAGGCCGGCAGGTGCTGGCCGCCCGATCCGGATTCGCCCGGCAGCCTGGGCATCGCGATCAGCGAAGCGGTCGAGGACGCCGCGACGCACGGCGACACGAACTACTCGCTCGGCAGCGTGCTGAACCACGTGCTCCTCCACCAGACCGTGATCGGCCAGGAGGCCAAGCGGCAGATGGCGCTGGCTGGGGAGAGCCCGATGTCGTCATCGGCTGCTTTGGCGGCGGCAGCAACTTCGGCGGCATCGCGTTGCCTTATGTGCTGGACGAGCTCAAGGGCGCGCGGGTGCGTCTGGTGGCCGATCGAGCCGTCGGCATGTCCCAGCCTGACCAAGGGCGATACGCCTACGATTTCGGCGACACGGCCAAGCTGACGCCGCTGCTGAAATGTACACGCTCGGACACGATTTCGTTCCACCCGGTATCCACGCAGGCGGCCTGCGCTATCACGGCGCTTCCCCGCTGCTCAGCAATCTCTTGAAACACGGCATCCTCGAGGCGCGCGCCTTGAAGCAGCTCCCGGTATTCGAGGCGGCCGTGACGTTCGCGCAGACCGAAGGCATCCTGCCCGCGCCCGAGTCCGCGCACGCGATCCGGGCCGTCATTCGACGAAGCGGAAGCTGCGCGTGCGGAAGGTAAGCCGCGCGTGATCCTGTTCAACCTGAGCGGGCACGGGCATTTCGATCTCGCTGCTTACGACGCGTATCTCTCAGACAAGCTGCAGGACTACGAGTACCCGGGCGCGGCGATCGCGGAGGCGATGGAAGCGCTACCGTAACGAAAGTTCACACCTAGTGATCGTCTTCAACCGGGCCGGCTGCCTCAGGCGGCCCGGGCGCGGTTGTGCGCCCCCACGCGCTGGTCTCCCAGTTGTGCGTAACAGCCCGCTCGCTGATCCAGGGCGGAAGCCGCATGGACAGGTACTGCGCGAGCACGTTGGCGTACGGCTCGTACATGCTCTTGAGTGCAGCGAGCCTGGCCTGGGCTTCCGGCCCCCCGGTGAGCGGCATCCCTGCCGCAGCAAGCGCGTTGCGCACGCGCGCGAATACGGGGTCCGGCAAGCGGTCGGGGTCCGGTTTTCGCGGCGATCTCTTAAGGATTTGCGCAATATCGACCACGGTATGGCGCGCTATTGCGAATGTCAGGCTGGCTTGCCACTCGGGTGCGTCCTTCACTCCCACCAGCATCAGCGCGCACGCGTCGAGGATCGTCGTGATTGCCTGGAGCCATGATTGGTTGTCGTGCTGCGATCGGAAGTAACTGAGCACGGGATACGAGATGTGGCTCTCGAGCAGTTCCGCGGTCCAGCGCTCGAGCTCGTGCAGAGTGGAATCGAGTCCGCTCAGGTTGCCCCGGTGACGGCTGAGCAGCTCGACCGCGCTCGAAGGCGAGCCCGCGCGCGAATCCATCAGCGCGATGTTCACCTCCCGCCGCGAGAACGCCTGGTAAAGCACGGGCAAATACCCGATGACGATCGCCAGGAACCCGAAGCCCAGGCCCGCTTCGATGATTGTGAGTGCCCGCTCTTGCGGCGAGCGCGGCGTCACGTCGCCCAGGCCGAGCGTGAAAAAAGTGGTGCCGCTCATATAGAGGTCGGTAGCGAAATTGGGCCGTCGCTCGGGCGCGCTGAGCGCTGAGCCGAGCGCCCAGTGCAGCATCGCAAAGCCGAGGATCATCGCGACCGCCCATACGGTCAGCAGGAAGAGCGTTGATAGCGGGCCGTAGTAGCTGAGGAAGGTTTCGCGCCGCCGGTTGGTCCGGACCAGGTTCGCGAGCGCCGACCAGGGCCGCCACGTCAAGCGGTAGAAGAGCGCGGTAAGGCGGATGCGCCGCGTCACGCGCCTGGGCAGGATGATGGTCTCGAACGAATCCCACAGGACGACGACGATAATGATCCCGCCCAATACGCCCAAAAAGACGCCCATGGCCCCTAGCTCAATCGTATCCTAGCGGAACACCGGGTACAGGCATCAAAAACTGCCCCCACCCGGCCTGCAACCCACTTCCTGCAATCCACCCTCCGCTGGAGCCGGTCTCATCCCTGATCCAGGACTGATCGGAAGCCTTGCCCTCTGCAAATTGCGATCCGCGCTGGGGATTTATGGGACCGGCCCTAATAGGCCCAGCGCCAGAGGTTTGCGCCGGCCGTGTAGCCGGCGCCGACGGCTACGAACAGGACCAGATCGCCCCGCTTGAGCTTGCCGCTTGAAATCGCGTCGCGCGTGGCGAGCGGGATGCTGCCCGAAGTGGTGTTGCCGTACCTGTCGATATTGATGATGACGCGCTCCGCATCGAGACCTAGGCGGTCGGCGGTCGCTGTGATGATGCGGCGGTTGGCCTGATGCGGAATCAGGCACGCAATATCCTCCGCCTTGAGGCCGTTTCTGTCGAGCAACTCCTTGCAAACCTCGTACATTTTCCTTACGGCGTACTTGAAGACCTGCTGCCCGTCCTGGTGGACGTAATGCAACCGGTTCTGGACCGTCTCGAAAGATGCGGGCATGCGGCTGCCTCCCGCCGGCATGTTCAGGAACTGGCCCCCGAAGCCTTCAATCTGATTCAGAAAGTCGATGAAGCCTGCCGAATCGTCCTCGGCCGTTTCAACCAGCATCGCGCCAGCGCCATCGCCGAACAAAATGCAGGTGGCACGGTCGGTGTAGTCGATGATGCGCGACATGGTGTCTGCGCCGATGACGAGAACTTTGCGGTGGAAGCCGGAAGCAACTAGTTGCGCGGCCGTTGTCAGGCCATAGAGGAAGCTCGAGCATGCCGCCATCAGGTCGAATCCCCACACGCGCTTGGCCCCGAGCCGGTCCTGCACCAGGCAGGCGGTTGAGGGAAATAGCATGTCCGGCGTGACTGTACACACCAGAATGGCATCCAGCCCGGAAGCGTCGAGCCCGCGCTGCGCCAGCGTTTCCTTAGCCGCCGCGACCGCGAGATCCGAGGTGGCTATATCGGGATCGGCTATGTGACGCTCGGAAATTCCGGTCCGCTCGAGGATCCATTCGTTGTTCGTCTCGACCATCTTTTCCAAATCGAAGTTGGTCAGGACGCGAGGTGGAACATAGCAGCCGAGCGCGCTGATTTTGGCTTTGGGCACGAATCCTCCGGTTAAACGGCTCGAAATGATGTCAGACCTAACCTGCTATCTTAACTTGCTACCGTAGAAGTCTGGAAGCATGCAAGTCGAGGCTGCCCTGTTCTTCGAGACGCCGGAGGAGATCTACCGGCGTGTTTTTCGCGAGTTGAAGCCGAAAAGCCGCCTCCCGGCGATCACGGTCGAGTTTTGCGAGTTCGCCAATCCGGACAGCTTCGCCCGGTTCGCCGAAGGGAAGATCCACATCCGGATGAGCGACTTGCTCGAGGGGGCACCGGCGCCAATTCTGGAAGCTTTGGCTCACATTTTGCTGGGAAAGCTGCTGCGGCGGCCGGTCGCCGGAATCTATGCTTACCGTTATCGCCTATATCTGAGCCGGCGTGACATGCGGCACAGGATCCACCTGATCCGGCAAATTCGCGGCCGCAAGTTCATTTCCGGTCCGCAAGGCGCCCACTACAACCTCGAAACCGTCTTTGAAGAGTTGAACGGCAAGTACTTTAACGGACTGCTGGCCCGGCCGATGCTCGGTTGGAGCCGCCGGCCCTCGCGCAGCACGCTCGGCCATTACGACGCGTCGCACAACGCGATCATCATCAGCCGCCTGCTGGACAACTCCGCGGCGCCGCGGCTCGCACTCGAATATGTTCTCTTCCACGAGATGCTGCACTTGCGCTTTCCAGCGCGGGAGCGCGGCGCGAGACGGCGGGTACACACCGCGGAATTCCGCGAAGCGGAATGCTCATTCGGCCGTTTGAAGGACGCTAAGGAAATACTGAAGAGACTCTAGAGGGAAAGGCGGGTGCGCCCCATACACAGCGCCCGCCGGGCCAGTGATACCCGCCGCTAGGTGCCAGACGGCTCTGCGTATTGGGCGAGCAGACGGAGCTGGTCGCGCAGGCGTTCGAGCGCGCTGACCAATGGCTGCACGTCGACCTTGCCAATACCGAGCTGATGCAAGAGCAAACGGCATTCGACGGCAGCCATGGCGTACCAGAAAAACACCCTGTGTTTCAACAACGCTCTGGCCAGGTCCGGCCTGTCCTGCGGTGCGTGCAACAACAGCAACTTGGCCACCGCGAACAACCGGTCAAAATCGCGGCTTAGGCAGCGCAAATACGTGCGGAAGAGGCGCTGCCGCTCCACGTGCAGCTTCCTGCGGATTTTCGGCGAGAAGCCCGGCTGGGCCGCCAGAAACTCGTAATCCGCCTCGGAGAAGAGCCGTTCCATCGGCCGATAATTGGCGGCAGAGAAGTCGCGGCACCACTCCAGGCCCAGGTCGGCGGTCTCCTTCCTTTCCCGCGCGACTAGCCGGCGGAAAAGAAAGAAAAACGCAATGGCAGCCAGAACGGACAGTACCGCGGCGCCCGACAACGCTAGATTCATCGCTCGTTCCTCAGTTCCAACACCCCGTACAGAATAAACCGGGGCGCTTCGAAATGCAATGGGGAGGCCACATATCAGTGGAATTTCCCGGTAATGTACCGCACATTACTTACGCGCTGCGCGCCGCAAGGTGGAATTTATCGATGCAAGCTGCTGAAGCAATTCATCTTCCTCGCCGGCACCCCATTGCTTCCGGATCAGTACCTTTCGGGCTTCCCCCCGTGGGTTTAAACAAACGATCCAAACCAGCAAGCAAACGAGCGAAGTGCTCATCAGTGCAATGTTCACGCGCTGCGTGACCTGCCAACCCGTGATGTTCCGCACGAGTATTATGGTTGCGCCGCTCAGGAAGTATCCAGCGAACACGATGCAATGCACCACTAAGTTGCGGCTCAGCGGCACCGGGCACCAGTGCAGAAACAGCGCTAGAAACAGCAGAAACAGGACCAGGCTGGACAAAACGCCCCGGTCAAGAACCATAAGACATCGCAGTACCGCGCCAACCACACCTTGCGCTGGACGCCTCAGGTCCAGAGACAGTGTCAGCGACGAAACGGTCAGCGAGACGGCAAGGCCGGCCAGCAAGGCCCACCGGCTCAGGCTCGCAATCCCTTTGTAATCCTGGAATACAAGAGAATAGAGTTCGAGCACGATCAGAACATACCATACGAGGTGGATGGGTTCGGTTGCCGCCCATGCCCAGAAGTAAGCGAATGTTCCGAACGGATCGTCCGATGCCTCCCCCCATGCGCGCGCTGCAAACGGCGTCAAAGCGAGCAAGACGCCGATCAAGAAGTCAAACACCAGGTAGCCAAAGAAGAAGCGGTACGTCCGGTGCAGACCGGTCTTCCAGATGCGAATTGCCAGGAGCAGCTTGCCGCCAATCGTCAGCCACCACGTGTAGCGCTCGAGCGCTGCGAGGGTTGACATGGTCACGCCCAAAATTCTAGCATCCTTCCAATACCTTAGAGCCCGAAAAGCAGCGGCCCGGCCCCGGAAACAGACCGGGACCGCTGCGGCTGGCGGAATGCCGCCGCTGACCGAAACTCCACGCGCGATCTTCGATCAAGCCCGGATCACCGTGGATTGCCGGGAGGGCTTGGTGCCTGATTTTGTTGCAAAGCGTGGGTGAAGCCGGGTTTGTGCGGGATCGGATTTTGGGCGGTCTGGACGGCCGCTGTTCCGAGTCCGAGCACCAGAACCAGTAAAGCTTTTCTCAACATTAGTTTATGTCCCTTGGCACGCCAGATTTCTCACTGGGCTCCGCGGTCAGGTTACGCGCATCCCGCCGCGCGGCATCATCCGTCCGCAAGGTTTTCGGAATTCAGAACAGACTGCCCTCCCGTGGCACTCTCTCACTTCCCTCGTACAACTCACGGTTTTCGTGTAAAATGAGGACAAAATTACGAGCGGACCATGAGCCAGCACGATCGTCAAGAGAGTCTCGAACGGGGCGCCGCTAGCGATCTGTGGCGGAACACGCTATCGCAAATTCCCAGCGTCTTCGGCCGCCTGGTGTACTTGTGCTCACTGCGTGACGCGAACAGCGGGGCGTACCAGCACTACGGCCTGGCGCAGGTGTTCGGCGAAGAAGAGGCCGGCCGGGTGCTCCGCGAAAGCCATCAGCAGATCTTCAGCAATTGGCTTTGCTTTCCCCTCGAGGAGCAAAAAGCGGATTTGGAGGTCTACCTCTCGGGTTTGGGTGAGCATCGCCGCACGATCCTCGAGACCTGGATTCAACTCACCCCGTATCAGAACCTAGTGCCCTCGACTGCCCGGGAGGTGGAACGCCAGCTCTATCTCACGGACCTGGAAACAATCCTCGAGTTGCTTAGGGGCGAATACGGCGCCGCTTCCCCTGATCCAAACGCATAGCCACGCCGGTCACCTGCCCGATGACGTTGATCTGGTCGGGATAGGAGAAAAGCTGGGGCCTGCACTGGGAGGCGGGGTGCGGCTGGAGCACCAAGTGGTTCTCGGTCAGGTTGCACCAGCAGCAAGCGTAGCCGTTGCGGTGCTCGAAGAAGTAGATGGGCCGCTCGAATTCGTTACCCCAGTTCGCGTCGCTGATCTTGCGGCGGGTTTCGTCGATGATGACAAGCGAGCCGGGTTGCAACAGCGGATACATCGACCAGTCCTCGGTACCGATAAAGCCGTACCGCTGGTTTTTCAGGTCCAGGCCGTTCAGCAGCATCAGCGGCAGCTTGCCCCACCGCTGGATCATACGGCTCAAATAAGTGGTCCGGCGCAGGTCGATCCCCGGATCGAGCGAGATCGGGATCTGCACGTCTCCGTGCGAATCGGGCAGGAAGCCGAGGGGGTGGGTGCGCTCAATATTCACCACGTTGATGGAGTCCGCCGGGAGTTCCGCCACGCTCACGCCGTACCACTCCAGCACTTCGTTGAGGTCGAGACGGTAAATGGCGCACAACGAGTAGAGGCGGTATATCGTGGGGACGGTGCCTTTATTTTCGATGTCGGCCAGCCGACTCAGTGCAATGATAAACTCATCGTTCTTGCGACGCTCAGCAAGGCGAAGGCTAGCCTCTTCGACATCCCGGTAGCGCAGGTTGAGCCGCTCGCGCGCCCGCTTGAGTTTCTGTCCGGCATCCTCCATGCTATGATCCTTTGTCGGCGGCAAAATCTACCCGCCGGGCGTTCCACACTGCGCGGCACGGGCGTCGATTCTATGCTCGGCTGAATTATAGCGATGAGAAACCACCGAGGCAAGCGGGTATGGCATTTCCGTTCTGAATTCAGAACAAGTCTTTAAGGGAGATCATATTTTGCGGATCATCTTGGCCATCACCGGCGCCAGCGGATCGATTTACGGCATCCGGCTGTTGGAGAAGCTCCGACGCAAACCGCAGGTAGAACTGCACTTACTGATGAGCCGGTCTGGCGAGAAGACGCTCTATCTAGAAACCGGAAGGAAGGCCGCTGAGGTACGAACGCTGGCGCACTTCGCATATGCGGTTGACGACATCGGGGCTCGCCTGGCCAGCGGCTCTTTCCTCACCGACGCGATGGTGGTGGCGCCCTGCTCGATCCGTACGATGTCCGCGATCGCGGCCGGGATCAGCTCCAACCTCTTGCTGCGCGCCGCCGACGTGACACTGAAGGAGCGCCGCAAGCTCATTCTCATGATCCGTGAAAGTCCTTTGCACCTTGGGCACTTACGGACAATGGTCAGCCTCACCGAAATGGGTGCCATCATCGTTCCGCCCATCCCCGGTTTTTACCACGCCCCCCAAACCGTGATGGACTTGGTTGACCACAGTGTAGACCGCGTGCTCGATCTGCTAGGGCTGCCTGCCGAGGATGCCCGGCGCTGGGAGGGAGGGTCGAATCAATGAGTAAACGAGCTGTACGCGCTTCATTTCAGGGGGAAAAGGGCGCCTTCAGCCAGGAAGCAGCCCGGAAGCTGCTCGGGGAGCGCGTCAAAGTCGTCCCGTGTCAACGATTTGAGGATGTATTCGTCCGTTTGCGCGAGCGCGACGTGGATGCCGCTGTCGTACCGATCGAGAACACTTTAGCGGGTTCGGTGCACGAGAATTACGACCACCTGCTCGAATTCGATTTCGAGATCTGCGGAGAGACCAACGTCCGCATCAACCACAACCTGATCGCTGCGCCCGGAGTCGCGTTCCGGAACATCCGCCGCGTGTATTCCCATCCGGTGGCGCTCAATCAGTGCCTCGATTTTTTCACACGCAATCCGCAAATCGAGCGCGTCCCGTTCTACGACACCGCGGGCAGCGTCAAGATGATCATGGAAGAGAAGCCACCCGGCGGCGCCGCCATTGCCTCGGCCATCGCAGCCGAGATTTACGGCGCTCATATCCTGCGCCGCTCGCTTGAAGACGACCGTGCGAATTTCACCCGGTTCTTCCTCCTGCGCCGTCCGGAGGACGTCCAGCGCCGCCGCCCCGTTGCCGGTGCCGGCAAACAGGATTGGAAGATTTCGCTCGTCTTCTCGATCCGCAATATTCCCGGCGCCTTGTTCCGTTCCCTCAGTGCCTTCGCCCTGCGCGACCTCAATCTGACGAAGATCGAATCGCGGCCGTTGCGCGGCAAGCCGTGGGAGTATCTGTTCTATGTGGATCTGGTTGGCCGCCTGGAAGATCCGAAAGTACAGAAAGCCTTGGGGCACCTGGACGAACTAGCCGACTTTCTGCGCGTGTTGGGCTGCTACCCCAAGGGGGACTGAGCGCCTGGTCATAGGAAGACGCACGCCGCGCGGTTAGCGCCCGTGCTGGTTCCCCCACAATTCGATTTGCAGCCTCGGGCTGAAGCGATAACCCTCTCGCTTCGAGGCTTCGGCCAGCCAGAGGCCGCGCTCGCGCAGAATTGCCGCCTCGACGCCCTCCGGCATAAGGATCACTTTCAGACGGTCGGCGGAGAGCTCTTCGACCAGGCTTCGTATCTCCTCGAGATCCTCGGGCCGGGCGACCACAAACTTGAGCTGGTAATCGTAGGACGCCATGAGCCGCCGCAGCACCTCAACTTGGATGCGCAGCCGTTCGTGTTGGGGCGCCCAGCGGCCCTCTTCGCGCGCCCAGGGTGTCGAGTTCGAGAGCTTCGGGCTGAGGCTCATGAGGTCGCAGGCGACCGGCTGGTAAACCGTTCCAGCGGTCTCGATCGTGATGTGCAAACGCTGGCGCCTGAGCGCTTCCGTCAGGACGACGATATCAGGTGCAATCATGGGCTCGCCGCCGGTGACGACGACGTGGTGCGCCGGATAGCGTCCAACCTCGTCGAGGATTGCCGGAATATCCAACTCGCATCCTTCCGGTTCCCAGGACGTGTAAGGCGTGTCGCACCAGACGCAGCGCAGATTACAGCCACTCGTGCGGACAAACACAGACGGCGTGCCAGCAAGACCGCCTTCACCCTGGATGGAATAGAAGATCTCGGCGATGCGCATTTGTACTAGGCCAGGGGATCTCTGACGCCTGCCTCACCAAAACCCTTCGCACGAAGAAGGCAGGAATCGCATGCGCCGCACGGCCGACCTTGTTCATCCGGATCGTAGCAGCTCCAGGTGATCGAGAAATCCAGGCCGAGCTCGCGCGCGAGCTTAACGATCTCAGCCTTCGTGAGCCGGATGAGCGGCGTGTGAATCGTCACTTGTGCGCTGCCTTCGACTGCGGTACGGGTGGCGAGATTGGCCATGCGCTCGAAGGCCTGGATGTACTCCGGCCGGCAGTCCGGATAGCCGGAGTAGTCGATTGCGTTGACGCCCAGAAAGATGTCCGGCGCTTCGAGCACTTCCGCCCATGCCAGCGCGCAGGCGAGGAAGATCGTATTGCGCGCGGGCACGTACGTTACGGGGATGCCGCGCTCGATTTCGGCTGCCGTACGGCCTTTCGGCACGGCCAGTTCCGCCGTAAGCGCGGAGCCACCCAAGGCCCGAAGGCCGATCGGGAACACAATATGCCTGGCGGCGCCTAAAGCGGCCGCAACGCGCCGCGCCGCCTCGAGTTCGATGCGGTGCCGCTGGCCGTAATCAAACGAAAGCGCATAACACTGGAAGCCTTCGCGTCTGGCCAGAGCGAGCGTGGTGGACGAATCCAGGCCGCCGCTCAGCAAACACACCGCATTCACTTGGATGATCCCCAGAAATTATTATGGCCCGCGGCGGGGCGCCACGCGAGCAGCCGCTATAATGGGGTTCCTGGGTTTGCGATTGGCATTGCTCACCTCGACGCCGTTGAACATCACCCAAGGTAGCGGCACGTTCAGCGGCATCACAACGCTGGCGCGAGCCGTAAGGGCCGCCGGCGCGGAGGTGGAGTTGATCGCCCCGCCTGTCCATCTGCCGGTTTACACGCTCGAGCGCCTCTGGTTCAACGAGCAGCTCCGGCGCCGCGACTTTCATGGCTTCGACGCCGTGGTTGGCTTCGACATGGACGGTTATCGCATCGCCGGCCAAGGCGGGCCGCCGCACGCGGCCTCCATCAAAGGCGTGATCGCCGATGAGATGCGGTTTGAGCACGGAGCGACCCGGGCCACCATGACGATCCAAGCTACTTGCGAGCGCATCCACGTCCGCCGCGCGGACCTCGTGATGACGACCAGCCAGTATGCTGCCAGACAGTTACAGGCGCTCTACGGCCTCGCTGAGTCTCCGCGAGTCGTGCCGGAGGCGATCGATTTGGCACTCTGGCACGAGCTGTTCGCCCGGAACCCTGCCGAGCCCGATCCGCACAAGTTTACCGTTCTGTCGATCTGCCGCTTCTATCCGCGGAAGCGCTTAGATGTGCTACTCGGCGCGGCGGCGCGGGTCCGCGACGGCATCCCTGAGCTTGAAGTCCGCATTGTGGGCGGCGGACCGGAAGCCGGCAGGCTGAGGCGCATTTGCCGCGAGCTGCGCCTCGGGCGCACCGTGCGCTGGCTAGGCGACGTCTCCCAGGCCGAGCTGGCATGCGAGTACCAGCGAGCGGATCTTTTCTGCCTGCCGAGCGTGCAGGAAGGATTTGGAATCGTGTTCCTGGAGGCGATGGCCGCCGGCAAGCCGATCATCGCCGCGCGGGCCGCGGCGGTCCCGGAACTGGTGCCGCAGGGCATTCTGGTCGAGCCCGGCGATGAGCTGGCGCTCGCTGCCTCGATTACAAAGCTGTATAACGATGCGGCTTTGCGCCGCTCGCTTGGCGAGGCCGGCCAGAGCCGGGTGGAGCAATTTGAGGCGTCGCGAATCGCGAAGTGCTTCCTCGAACAGATCGACGGACTTACGGCTGGCAGAACACCTTCGCGTACGGCAGCGCAGCGCTAACCTGATCGCAGTAATTCATGCCTTCCACCGGTTTCACGGTCCCAAATCTCTCCAGGCTGAGGTAATGAATGTTGGCCTCATCCTGCTCTTTTTGGGTGTAGCTCTTTGTCAAGAACATGATGGGTTGCGCGGGCATTGGAATCCCGTTCACCGAGACACCTTGGGCCAGCACTACAACGACCTTGGGTATCTCCTTGGGGGCAGCCTTGACCTGTTCGGCCAGTACCGTAGCGTTAATATCGAAATACAGCCAGACCCAAGGGTTGGGCGCCCAAAGCTCGAAATAGGTGCGGTAAGGTTCGTACGCCAGCAGCATGAGCACTATGATGGCGGCGCAGGGGAGCCAGCCCTTGCGTATCCTGTGCGAGAGGTATGCGTAAGCGCCGCGGCCGCCGATCGCAGCGAGGATGAAAACCGGAGGGATCATCAAGATCGCTCTCAAGGCGTGCGGCACGGCCTCGTCGGAAAAAGCGACCGGCCCAGCGGTGATGGCCAACCAGCCCAGGATGATCCAGTAGGGGAAGGAGCTCTTGGCCTCGGGATCGCCCGCGGTCTGGCGCCGGACGTTTTTCCAAGCAGCGTGGATTGCGAAAATGATGCCGAGCCCGAGGAAAATTGCGACGGGCCAGAAAACCTGGCGCCGCTCGGAGTAATTGTGCCGCCAGTTGGCGTCCCCTTTAAGGAACAGCATCTGCACGGTCTTCCAGGTGTTGATAGCCAGCTCCTTCACTGGATGTTGCGCCTGAAGAATCGAAATTTGGGAAGCGTGGCCCCAACACGTTCCGGGGTTCCGGAGGAAATAGGCCGCCAGCGGAGCCACAATAAGGAACGCGGCTGCGGCAAACAGCGCAGAACCAATCCAAAACTTGTCCAGCCATCGCTGGTGCCGCGCTTCAGAAAAATAATACAGAAAGACGCCGGCAATCAGCAGCGGCGTGGCACGGTAGGAGATATAGGTATGGAAGCCGAGACCGTAAACCACTCCGGCCAGAACCATCATGCCGGTGAACCGCTTGCCCTCGCGCAGCCGCTCAATGCCGGCGAGAAGAAAATACAGGCCCCAAACAAGGAAAAACGGGGATGCGATCGCGCGGAAGGCAATGCGCGAGAAGTTGAGGTGCCAAAAGCTCGTTGCCACGAAAAACGAGGCCAGAAGTCCCGTGGGCGAACCAAAAAGCCAAGCCGCCAAAAGGTATACGCCCCACACGGTCAGTGTGCCGAAGATCGCGCTCGGAAGCCGCAGGACCCAGGCCTTGTTGCCAAAAAAATGGACGAACACTGCGGCGGTGTTGATGAAGAGCCCCTCGCGGCCGTTATTTTCCGGGTAAAAAACTTTGAAATGGTGGGTCTCAAGCGCCTCCAGAGCATTGCTTCCGTTCATCGCTTCGTCACCATAAAGCCCGTGCGGGATCGTCGTGATGTGATAAAAACGCAGGAAGGCTGCGATGGCGAGAATCAGAATGAGCAGCGCGCGAATGTCACTCCTAAGCAGGACGAACTGGCTCCGTTGCGGCTCATCCGTTTCCAGCGTGCGATAGCTGAGCGCCGGCTCCCAGCGCTTACCGGGCTTGCGCCGTCTGCCCATTAGGAGCACCAAACATAAGAACGGATCTCACACAAGGTGAAGGGGTGACCCGCAGCCCTGTTCTCAGCAGATGGCAGCCAGCTTCGGCGATTTCTGAGACCGCCCTTCCTCATCCAACTACGCATAGGGACTCATGTGGTTTGCCCAAAGGAAAATAGCACAGGTCTATGAGCCGCTGCAAGAACACCCGAGGCCGACTCTAGTAGATCGGCGGCTCGCCGGGCGGGCGGGTCTTCCAGCGGCGATGGATCCAGAGCCACTGGTCGGGACACTCGCGAATGACGGCCTCGAGCTCGTGGTGCAAACGCCGTGTGTCGGCATCCGCGCAGCCCGTCATCTCAACCGGCGGATAAAACCGCAGCACGTATCGCCGCTCCGCTTCCGACCATAGTGCGAACCCGGGTATAACAGCCGCTCTGCTGCGCGCAGCCAGTTTCGCAAAACCGGTCCCGGCGCAGGCGAGCGTCCCGAAAAAGTCCACGAAGACACCTTCCTCCAGGCCTGAATTCTGATCGATGAGGATGCCAACCGCCTGGTTCGACTGGAGTGCCTTGAGGATGGACCGCGCGAAGTCTTTCTTCTCGATCAGCCAGTTGCCGCTGAGCGAGCGCCGCCGCACAACCAGGCGATCGATGAGCGGATTGTCGAGCGGCCGCACTACGACGTGCATGGGCGCGAAGGCCAGTCCGTAAGCAAACGCGCTCAGCTCCCAGTTGCCCAGGTGCGCGGTGGCAAACAGGACGCCACGGCCGGAGCGGAGCGCCTCCTCGACGTGCTCGCGGCCATCGAAACGAATCCAGTCGGAAATGTTTTTGGGCCGAATCCGCGGGAAGCGGGCCACTGCCACTAGAAGCCGGGCGATCGAACGGAACACGCCGCCGGCGATAGCTGCACGCTCGGCGGCCGTCTTTTCGGGAAACGCCATCGCAAGATTCCGCAATGCCACGCGGCGCAAGCGCGGCACCCCGCGATCGAGCAGCGTCGAATAAGCCCGCGCCAACCGCTCGGCAACCGGGCGCGGCGAGTATTCGAGCGATTTCAGCACGCTCAGAGCGACGGCATATTCAAGCAGGTTGCGGACGGTCGAGCGAGGCGTCAAAACACTAGTGTAGTGCGTCAGGGGATGGCGTCACCTAGGTTCTGCTAGCATATCCATCCGCCGCCCAGCACCAAATCTCCATCGTAGAAAACAGCGGCCTGCCCGGGCGTAACGGCGCGCTGGGGCTCGTCGAATTCAACTTCCACGCGCGTGGGGTCGGATGTAGGTGAAACGGTCGCAGGCGCGGCCACGTGCTTGTTCCTGATCTTCACGTGGGCGCGCACGGGCGCCCCCAATTCGGCCCAGGCAATCCAATTCACGCCACCGGCGGTAAGCCTGACCCGGAACAGTTCTTCGTTCCGGCCGACCACGACGCGCTGGGTCGCGGCGTCGGTTGCAATGACGTAGAGCGGCTCCCCTACGGCCACATTCAGCCCGCGGCGCTGCCCAACCGTGAAGCGATGCACGCCGCCGTGCCCGGCGAGCACGCGCCCCTCGGCCGTCACAATTTCGCCGCGCGCGCTCTCGACAGGAATGCTTTGCTCCCGAAAATACTCCTCGATGAACGCGGCATAGTCGCCGTTCGGCACGAAGCAGATCTCTTGGCTATCGCCCTTGTCCGCGACGGGCAAACCCATCTCGCGGGCCATCTCGCGCACCTGTGACTTGAGGTATCCGCCCAAGGGGAAGAGCGTTCGCGCGAGTTGCTGCTGCGTCAGCCCCCAGAGGAAGTACGTCTGGTCGCGTGCGTCATCCACGCCTCTTCGCAGAAGGTACCGCCCGGTCTTCTGATCCTGGCCGATGCGCGCATAGTGACCAGTCGCGATTTGTGCAGCGCCAACCGACGCCGCCATATCCAGAAATGCGTCGAACTTGACGAAGTTGTTGCAGAGCGTGCATGGGACGGGCGTGCGCCCCGCCAGGTACTCATCGATGAACGGCCGCACCACTTGCTTTTCGAAGCGGTCCTCGAAATTGACGACATAGTAAGGGATGCCAAGGCGCTCGGCGACCTGGCGGGCATCGTAAACGTCGTCGAGCGAGCAGCAGCGGCCGGTGGCGCCTCCCTCTGGGTAAAGTTGCGGCAGTCGCCGCTGGTTCCAGAGCTGCATCGTGAGACCCACTACCGGCACGCCGCGTCTCGCGAGCAGCGCCGCGACGGTGGAGCTATCGACGCCGCCGCTCATGGCGACCGCGATGGGTGCGTCAGGCATGGGCTTTGCACGCTGGAGAGATATGCCGCAGGTGCGCGACCGTGGCTGCGACCGCATGGATGAGCGCATCGACTTGCTCTTCGGTATTCGAACGGCCGAGCGAAAAGCGAATGCAGCCGCGAGCACGTTCCGGCGGGAGGCCGATGGCGGTGAGCACATGCGACGGCTCGACCGCGCCGCTCGAGCAGGCCGCACCGCTCGAAACGGCAAAACCTTTTAGGTCCAGCGCGATCACCATCGCTTCGCCCTCGAGCCCGTCGAAATACATGTTCGAGGTGTTCGAGATACGCGGAGCGCCGGGCCCGTTTACGCCCGAGTTCGGCACGCGCCCGAGGATGCCGTTTTCCAAACGATCGCGCAATGCGCGCACGCGCTCCACCTCGTTCTTCAGGTTCTCCAGGAACCACTCGGCGGCGCGGCCGAGCGCAACGGCGCCAGGAACGTTCTCGGTGCCCGGCCGGCGATCCCGCTCGTGATGGCCGCCGAACTGGATGGCGGCGAGCCGCGTTCCCTTGCGCACGTAGAGCGCCCCTTCGCCCTTCGGCGCATAGATCTTGTGCCCGCTCAGGGAGTACAGATCGACTCCCAGCGTCTGAACATTAACCGGGATCTTACCGGCCGCCTGCACACCGTCGGAATGAAACGAAACGCCCGCTTCGCGCGCGATCCGCCCGATCTCGGCGATCGGCTGGATGGTGCCGATTTCGTTGTTCGCATGCATCACCGAGATCAGCACAGTTTCGGGCCGCAGCGCGCGCCGGATCTCGCCGGGATCGACCACGCCGTCCGAGCCGACGGGCACGCGGGTCACTTCAACTCCTTCGTGTTCGAGCTGCGCACACGCGCCCAGCACCGCCGGGTGCTCGATCGCGCTCGTGATCACGTGCTTGTTCCGGCGGGGCGACTGGCGGACCGTGCCAAAGATCGCAAGATTGTCGGCCTCCGTGCCACCGCTCAGGAATACAATCTCGCGCGGATTCGCGCCGAGCAGAGTGGCCGTGTGCCGGCGCGCCGCCTCCAACCATTGCTTGGCCATCTGGCCGTAATGATGGATACTGGAAGCGTTGCCATACACGTCGCGCAACACCGGCGCCAAGGTCTCGAGCACCTCCGCCGATACCGGCGTCGTGGCATTGTGATCGAAGTAGAAGTGATTCATGGCTGATGCGCACCCGGGAAGCGGCCCTTCGCTTCTCACATTGTAACAGCAACCTATGCCGCGTCCCATCATCACGCTGACCACGGATTTCGGGCTTTCCGATCATTTCGTCGGGACCATCAAAGGCGTGATCCTCGGCATCGCTCCAGGCGCGGAACTCGTCGATCTCACTCACCTGGTGAGCCCGTTCCGGATCACCGAAGGCGCCTTCGTGGTTGCCGAGGCGTACCGCTTCTTCCCGAAGAAGACCGTGCACCTGGTGGTGGTCGATCCCGGCGTGGGCGCCGCGCGCCGTCCCATCCTGGCCGAGGCAGCCGGCCAATTTTTCGTGGCGCCCGATAACGGCGTGCTCTCGATGATTTTCGAACGTGAGAAGCATAAAGTGCGCGCGATCAGCGAGCGGAGGTTTTTTCTGAAACCGGTGAGTGACACTTTCCACGGCCGCGATATCTTCGCGCCCGTAGCCGCGCACCTGGCCAAGGGCGTGCCGCCAGCCCGGTTCGGAAAGCCGATTGGCGATTATTGCCGCCTGGATTTCTTCAAGGCGGTGCGAACGGGCAAACACACCTGGAGCGGGCGCGTGCTGAAGATCGACCACTTCGGGAACCTGATCACCAGCTTTCACATCTCGGAGTTTCCGGTGATTCGGACCCGGGCCTTCGTGCTGAGCTGCGGGCAGGCACAGCTCACCGAGATCGCTCGCACTTTCGCCGAGGCGGAGCCAGGCCAGCCGGCGCTGATCGTCGGTAGCTCCGGGTACTTGGAGGTGGCGGCGAATCAAGGCTCGGCAGCGAAGCTCCTCGGTTGCGGCGCGGGCGCTCCGGTGGAATTGGCGATTTACTAACGCTTACGACCCACCACTTTGGCAGTTAGCCCTTTAACAGGAACAGCAGGCGCAGCCGCTCCGGGTCTCAGGATGAGATAGTGCGATCCCCATGCAACAATGGCGGCCGCTGCCATAAGCAGTGCGTACTTGAACAACGGGCAATGCCCCGGGGGCAAGTGGTTAATGCCCGCAATCTGTTGCCAGAGGGCAAATTCCTCAAGGTTACAGTACATGGTTCCCTGGATCGCGCCCACAAGATTAACCAGGAAGCCGTAAGCCAGCAGTGCGCCAGCGAGGAGCAGTTTAGCCGTGTTGGCAGTTTTCATCCCCCGCCAGTCGATAAGCGCCGCCACGCCCGGCGCCAGCAGCGGCAGCACCGGCAGCAGGTAGCGGGGCCCATATTCGCACGTACCCAAGGTTTCGATATTCACGAGATAGAACAGGTGCACAGCTACCGCCGCGGCGAGCAGGTTGCGCAGCCGCCGCAGGTGAGGCGGCAGCAGAGCCAGGCCGGCCAAGCCAAGCGCCAGTCCCGGTGCATATTTCCACAGGCTTAGCCCGCCGCCGCCAAGATAGGCATTCAAGTGCTGAAGAAATTGCTCGGTGCGGAACGAGAAAAAAGTATCGCTGTAGTTGCCGGCGACGTTAGCGGGCACAAAGGGCCGTCTAAAATACCAGGTGTTATAGATGAGCAAGGGCAGGATGCCGGCGGCGAAACCCATGCCGTGCCAAAGAATGCTTCGGAGCGAACGAGTCCACGCAACGGAAACGGCGAGCACCAAGACGATCAGAGCCGGCAACATCGAAGTAAAAACCGTCAGACCCAGCAGTCCCCCGGCCAGCAACATCAGCCGCTTGTTCTGAGCGTTATCGCGGTAACGGTTCAGCTCCACGGCGTAAAGCGCGAACACAATGAGGGAGGCGGCCAGCGCATCGTGATGAGCAATACCGGCATAACAAAGCCAGTTGCTCGCCACTCCAACAGCCAGTGCGGCGACAAGACTTGCCGTGCGGCTGAAGCCCCAAAACCGCCACATCATCCGGTCCAGCAGGACCAGCGCCAGTGCGGCAAACAGCCCGGCAGACAGCCAGGTGACCAGCGCGGCGGCAAGATCGTAATTGGTCTCATAGGTGATCCCGAGCATTCTGAGCGCGAAGTAAGGGATCGCCCCGAACACAAATTGGCCCGGCTGCTTGGCGGCGAGAGTCTTGTCTCCGACATGGAAGACGTCACCCAGGGGTATTAGCAGCGGATAAGCGCTATGGCCAAGGGTAAAAGTATGGTAGCGGACCAGCGCATCCACGCCCATTTGCTGAAGGTTATAGCTACGAAGGTTGTTGCGGTTGGTGGTAGCGCCAAACGTTAACCAGAACAGCAGGAAGAGGGCGAACGCCCGGCTGCCGAATCACCGGCTCATCGTTGTTTTCGCGGGATTCCATCTTGGTCCCGGCCACCTGATAGGATACTGCAAATCGCCTTCCCGTCGAAGATTCCGGCACGGTTCCCCGCCGCGTGGGCTACAGCGGCCCCGTCTGGAGAGCGCACCAACGGCAGCCGGCAACGCGCGCGGATGAGGCTCGGGGGCAATGGCCTCCTTGACTGTTTCCATATTTATGATATTATTTAACTATGCGCCAGAAGCACAGCCTGGAGCAGGTCACCCGCTTCGCCGGTATGCTCGCTGCAATGGGCACGGCGCCGCGCTTGCGCATCGTGCAATTGCTCCTCTCGGCGCACCCGGCCGGAATGGTCGTGAGCGATATCCAAGCCGAGCTGGGCATCTCCGGTCCAAACCTGTCCCATCATCTCGAAAAGCTAAAAACCCGTGGCCTGGTGAACGTCCGCCGGGATGGCACGTATCTTTGGCACACCGCGAACACCGGCGCGCTGCAGGACCTGCTCACATTTCTCTACGCCGAATGCTGCACGCGCAACAAGGCGGTGAGGCCGGAGACAATCATCCAGCTCTCGATTCCAAAAGCGAGACACGCATGAGCAAGATCAAAGAAATCGTCAAAGAGAAGTACGGTCAGGCGGCGTTGCGCGTCGTGAGCGGCGCGAAAAGCAGCTGCTGCGGCGCCGCGCCCGCGGATCAACACTGCGCTGATCCGATTACCGGCAACCTGTACGATCCCGCGCAGATCGGCGCATTGCCACAGGAGGCCGTGCTGGCATCGTTGGGCTGCGGCAATCCGACTGCGCTCGCCGAGCTGAAGCCCGGCGAAATCGTGCTCGATCTCGGTTCCGGCGGCGGCATAGACGTGCTCCTGTCGGCGCGGCGGGTGGGCCCGTCCGGTAAGGCTTACGGCCTCGACATGACAGATGAGATGCTTGCGCTCGCCAATGAAAACAAACGGAAATCCGGCATCGAAAACGTAGAGTTTCTCAAGGGCGAGATCGAGAACATCCCCCTCCCCTGCGACGCCGTGGACGTAATCATCTCGAATTGCGTTATCAACCTGTCCGCCGACAAAGGCCGGGTTTTGGCCGAGGCATTTCGCGTTCTGAAACCGGGCGGCAGAATTGCGATCTCAGACGTGGTGACGCGCGGTGAGATGCCCGCCCAGATCCGCAAAAGCATTCTCCTCTGGGCCGGCTGCGTGGCGGGGGCGCTCGAGGAGAATGAGTACCGGTGTAAACTCGCGGCGGCTGGATTTGCCGACATCGGCATCGAGCCGACGCGCATCTATCGCATCGAGGATGCACGGGCTTTCCTGGCGGAGTCTGGCATCGATAGGGATGCTATTGCGCCGCTGGTTGACGGAAAGTTCATGAGCGCGTTCATCCGGGCGCGCAAACCCGTTACCTGAGGTGCGGAAATGGCCGAAAGCGTCAGGCGCAAACTCTCATTCCTCGATCGTTACCTTACGATCTGGATCTTTTCGGCAATGGCGGCGGGAGTCATTGCGGGTTATGCGTCGCCAGGCTTGGTCCGCCTGATTACTCATCTTCAAACCGGCACAACCTCAATTCCGATCGCCGCCGGGCTGATTCTGATGATGTATCCGCCGCTGGCGAAGGTCCGCTACGAAGAGATGAGCGAGGTGTTCAAAAACACGCGGGTACTCCTCCTCTCACTCATCCAGAACTGGATCATCGGGCCGGTACTCATGTTCGCGCTGGCGCTCCTGTTCCTCCGTGACCGCCCGGAGTACATGACCGGCCTCATCCTGATCGGCCTGGCGCGCTGCATCGCAATGGTGATCGTCTGGAACGAGCTGGCTAAGGGCGACACGGAGTACGCGGCCGGCCTGGTGGCCTTCAATTCCGTCTTCCAAGTGTTGTTCTATTCGGTGTACGCCTGGGTCTTCATTACGGTACTGCCCCAATGGTTCGGAATGAAGGGCACGGTTGTCAGGGTCACCATCGGCCAAATCGCTCAGAGCGTTTTCGTGTACCTCGGCATTCCCTTTCTGGCGGGCCTGCTGACGCGGTTCTTACTGATCCGGCTGCGGGGGAAGCGCTGGTACGAAACGAAATTTGTGCCCCGCATCAGCCCGCTGACGCTCGTCGCGCTGCTGTTCACGATCGTCGTCATGTTCTCGCTGAAGGGCGGGTACATCATACGGCTCCCGTTCGATGTGTTGCGGATAGCGCTGCCGTTGCTCATCTACTTCGTGGCAATGTTCCTGGTGTCCTTCTGGCTGGGCCGGAAATTCGGCGCTGACTACTCCAAGACCGCGACGCTGTCGTTTACTGCCGCCAGCAACAACTTCGAGCTTGCCATCGCGGTAGCCGTGGCGGTGTTCGGGATTCATTCCGGCGTTGCATTTGCAGCCGTCATCGGACCACTGGTGGAGGTTCCGGTCCTCATCGCACTGGTGAACATATCGCTGCGGTTCCAGCGGTATTTTGTGGCGCCGAGAGCGGCTGCCGAGATCGCAGGATGAAACGAGTGCTCTTCCTCTGCACCGGGAATTCGGCCCGCAGCCAGATGGCCGAAGGCTTGCTGCGGCACATGGCGTGCAGCCGCTTCGAAGTTGAGAGCGCGGGCACGCGCCCGAGCCATGTCCGGGCCGAAGCCATCGAGGTCATGCGCGAGCTGGGCATCGATATCACCGGCCATCGCTCGAAGAACGTGGATGAGTTCACGGCAGCAACGTTCGATTACGTGATCACGGTGTGCGACAATGCCAGGCAGACGTGCCCCGTCTTTCGCGGTCCTGCCCAGCGGCTTCACTGGAACTTGGAAGATCCTGCGACTGTCGAAGGAAGCTGGGAAGAACGGTTAGCGGCCTTCCGCGCCACCCGTGATGAGCTCAGCAAGCTGATCCTGGCATTCTGTGCGGCTCCAGGGCAATAATATCTGGTAAACGGCTTGGCCCTGTCCGGGATGCCGGAGAGAAGAGCATATGAGTACTCTTAGCCCGACCGCGGCCTCCAAGGCCGCCGAGTTTCGCCGGCAACTTGCCGGTCGTGTGCTCGTAGCTGACGGCGCCATGGGCACCATGCTCTACACCAAGGGCGTGTTCATCAACCGCTGCTACGACGAACTGAACGTTTCTTCACCGGCGGTAGTGCGGGAAGTGCACGAGGAGTACGTCAAAGCGGGCGCGGAAATCCTCGAGACGAATACATTTGGCGCGAATCGCGTGCGCCTGGCTGCTTACGGCTTCGCCGAAAAGCTGAAGGCTATCAACTATGCGGGCGTCCAGATCGCGCGGGAAGCGGCGCGCGACCAAGCCTTCATTGCCGGATCGATGGGGCCGCTCGGCGTGCGGATCGAACCGCTCGGCCCCACTTCGTTCGCCGAGGCGCGCGAGGCATTTCGGGAGCAGGCCGAAGCGCTGCTCGACGCCGGGGTTGACCTATTGGTCCTCGAGACCTTTGCCAATATCAACGAGATCCGCGAAGCCATCCTGGCCGCGCGCGAGGCGGCGGGTTCCGAGATGGTCATCGTCGCTCAAGTCACCATTGACGATTTCGGCAATATGCCCGATGGCACCGAGACCGCCGCGTTCACGCACAAGCTGGACGAGTGGCCGGTCGATGTCATCGGCCTCAATTGCTCGGCGGGGCCGAAGGTGATGCTCGAAACCATCGAGAAGATGGCGGCCTGCACGCACAAGCCGCTCAGCGCGATGCCTAATGCCGGCCACCCGGCGACGGTGGAAGGCCGCAAGATCTATCTGTGCTCGCCCGAATACATGGCGCAGTACGCGCGGCGCTTCATCTGGGCGGGAGTGAAGATCATCGGCGGCTGCTGTGGCACGACGCCGGAGCACATCCAGCTTATCCGCTCGGAAGTGCGTTCGCTCCAGCCGGGCCATCGCAAACTCGCGGCCACCGTCGAAGAGCCCAAGACGAAGGCCCAGGCGATGGCGAAGGTTCCGCTGGCCGAGAAGTCGCGTCTCGGCGCGAAACTGGCGGCGGGCCGTTTTGTGTCGTTCGTCGAAATCCTCCCGCCGCGCGGCGTCGATGCTTCGAAGGAAATCGAAGGGGCGAAGCTCTGCGCCGCTGCGGGCATCGACTGCATCAACGTGCCGGACGGTCCTCGCGCCAGCGCGCGCATGAGCGCGCAGGTCACCTGCCAGCTCATCCAGCAGCAGGCGGGCATCGAGGCGGTGCTGCACTTCTGCTGCCGCGACCGCAACATCCTCGGCATTCAATCGGAGCTGCTGGGCGCGCACGCAGTCGGCATCCGGAACCTGATCTGCATCACCGGCGATCCGCCGCGCATGGGCACCTATCCCGCCGCGACGGCAGTTTTCGACGTGGATGCTATCGGCCTGACAAACATCGTGAACAATCTGAATCACGGGCTCGATATCGGCGGCAACCCGATGGGCTCGCAGACGAGGCTGGTCATCGGGGTTGGGGCAAACCCGGGTTCGCTGAACCTGGACGAGGAAGTGCGCCGCTTCGAATGGAAGGTGCAGGCGGGCGCCGAGTACGTGGTGACGCAGCCGGTGTTCGATCTCGATCTTCTCGAGCGCTTTCTGAAGCGGATCGGGCACGTCAAGATTCCGCTCATCGCCGGCATCTGGCCGCTGATCAGTTACCGCAACGCGGAGTTCATGGTGAACGAACTGCGCGTGCCCGTTCCGGAGGAGTACATGGCGCGTATGCGGCGCGCCAGCAAGGCCGAAAAGGCGCGGCGGGAGGGCGTTGCGATCGCCCAGGAAATGGTCCAGCGCGTGCGGAACATGGTCCAGGGGGTTCAACTGAGCGCGCCGTTCGGCCGGTACGAGATGGCGATCGATGTGGCCGGGGCAATCCAAGCGGAATAAAACAAAAACTGTGCCGGATGTCTTGAGCGGCCGGACCGAAAGCTGTAAGCTGAAAGGCTGGGCCGGGTGTGACAAGCCGCTTGCAGACGCGCGTGGCCCGCTAAATCGGCCCAGTGGGCCGGCCAAGGAGCATGGCGACAGACCTCATCGAAATCGATCCTGAACACCCGAGCGAGGAAGCGCTCGATAAGGCAGCCGCGGCCATTCGGTGCGGCTCTGTCATCGCTATCCCCACCGACGCCCTCTACAGCTTGACTGCGGATCCCTTCAATTTGCATGCGGTCACCAAGGTGTTTAAGGCCAAGGGCCGCGAGCCCCACCGTTCCCTGCCCTTGCTGATTCCGGATCTGGTGACCGCCGAGGAACTGGCCAAGCAAATTCCGGCGCACTTCTACGTGCTCGCGAGGCATTTCTGGCCGGGACCGCTCACGATTATTGTTCCAGCCTCCGCCAAGGTGCCCCTCAAGGTGACTGGCAACACAGGGCGGCTGGCGCTCCGGCAATCGCGGGCCGTGGTCGCAAACGGTCTGTTGGAACGGCTGGGGCACCCGCTCATCGCGACCAGCGCGAACATTTCCGGCCAGCCGACCTGCCGGAGCGGCATCGAGGCGTTCGGGGTGATGGATGGGCGCGTGGACCTGGTCCTCGACGGCGGCCTGGCCTCCGGCCCGGGAGCCACCACGGTAGATCTCACGGAAGAATGTTGGAAGGTGATTCGCGTAGGCGCGATCCCGGAAAAAGAGGTGGCGGAGTACCTGGGCTGATGCGGTTGCGCGATTCTGATATCATCATGTCGGAGCGTATTCGAAAGGCTGTTGGCGGGATCCCTATATTTGATCCAACGTCAATGTCATGGGAGTCCTGCTCGTTACGCGCTGGTGAGCAAGCTCCGACTTTAACCGGGTCATGGAGAAGCCTAAAGGCGCTCGGGGGACGCCCGCCCCGTTCACAAAACAGGGGTCAATGACGGGACCGCCGGCACGCTCACGGGACGCTCCTTATCTCCCCCAGCACACCAAACCAGCGAGATCCTCATGAACTTGCTCTTTATCGGGGATATTTTCGCTTCCCCGGGCCGCCGCATTATCGCGGAGCGCCTCGGCGGGATCATCTCGTCGGAGCGAATCGACCTGGTCATCGCTAACGCCGAGAACGCGGCGGGCGGCTTCGGAATCACGCCCCCAGTGGCCGAAGAGCTGTTCACCATGGGCATTGATGTGCTCACAACCGGCAATCACGTCTGGGACAAGAAAGAGGTGTACGACTACTTGGACCGGCAGGAACGCCTGCTCCGGCCGGCCAATTATCCCGCGAACAACCCGGGGCGCGGGTTACACATCGGCCGGGCGCGCAACGGCGTAGAAGTGGCGGTCATCAACCTGCAAGGCCGCACGCACATGGTGCCGATCGATTGCCCGTTCCGCAAGGCCGATGAGATACTGAGCGCGCTGAGACCTGAGGTGAAGGTGCGGGTGGTAGATTTCCACGCGGAAATCACGAGCGAAAAGGTGGCGTTCGGCTGGTATGTGGACGGCCGCGCATCGGCGGTGATCGGCACGCATACGCACGTACCTACCGCGGATACGCGCATTCTGCCGGGTGGCACCGCGTATCAGAGCGACGCTGGTATGACGGGTGCGCACGACTCGATCATCGGGATGGAGAAGAACACCGTCCTACGGAGGTTTCTGACCGGCGTGCCGGTGCGTATGGAAGCAGCTCGGGGTAATGTAGAATTGCATTCAGTGATTGTTGCAGTGGACGAAAGCACGGGGAAGGCTATCTCGATGCGGCGCCACCGAGTGGCACAGGACGGTTAGCAAGCATGTCACCCTGGATGCTTCCCATTGCGGTCGAGATCGCCACCACCCTCTTGTTCTGCGGAGTGTTGTTTTATGTTCGGCGCTCGCTGGACAAGAGTACGTTGGCTTTCTGGCTGTTTCTGTGGGTGATGCGCGGGGTGGCATCGCTTTTTGCATTCCGATATCTTTCCATTACCGAACGGTTCGCGGGGTACTTGTACGCTCCGCTGCAAATCGGGTTTGCCATCGCATTGGTCATGATTGCCGTCCGCATGGAGGGCCAGAACGAGCGAATCTCTGCGCTCAATGAGGAGTTGCGGCGCTTGCGCAAGGAGGCGGCGGGCCAGCTCGATCTGGACCCGCTGACGGGATTGCTGAACCGCTCGGCTCTGGCGCGATGGATGGAAGAGGAGCACGATTTCAGGGGTCTCGTCGTCGTCTGCGACATGGACGATTTCAAGCAGCTCAATGACGAGTTCGGCCATTTGGTGGGCGACGAGATCCTGCACGGCGTGGGTCACCTCCTTCGCGCCTCGATACGCGAGCAGGACCTGGCATTCCGCTGGGGCGGCGATGAATTCGTTATTTTCTTCCGGAACCCGGACCAGATTATGGTCGAGCAGCGCATGCGGGAGGTCCAGGACCGCCTGCGTGCATTTCAAATCCGGCACCACGGCCCGACGGCAGTGCGCTTCAGTTGGGGGATCGCTGCGGCCACTGGGCGCGCGTTACGCGAGAGCCTGGCTGAAGCCGACCGGCTGATGTACGACTTCAAGCGCACGCATCACGGTCATACCGAGGCCGCTCCGAAGGAAATTGCCGGATAGAACGCCGCGATCATGGGCGAATAGCGGTGCGCTAGCCAGCGTACTCCACTTCCACGAGGAAGAGTCCACTGGCGGGCGCGGTCGGGCCGGCTTTCGCCCTCGCGCCAGGCGCGAGCAGCGCGCAAATCCCCTCTTCGCCGATGTTTCCTTTGCCCGCTTCAAGCAGCGTTCCCACGATGTTCCGCACCATGTACTTGAGGAAGCCGCTGCCGCGCACACGGTAGACGAGGCGCTCGCCGCCAAGTTCGGCGCGCGACAAAAAGATCGTACGCACCTTCGAGCCGCCTTTGCGATCGCGATCGTCGGAGGCGGCAAAAGCCGAAAAATCGTGCTCGCCTTCGAACAGCGGCGCGGCCGCAACGATGCGATCGGCGTCGAGCGGATACGGATAGTGATGAACGTAACGGCGCTCGAACGGCGGGCAGACGTCGCCGCGGCAGATGCGGTATTCGTAAAGTTTCGAGCGCGCATCGTGGCGCGCGTGAAACTCTGGCGCGACCTCTTCGGCACGCAAAACGCGAATGGCCGGCGGCAGCAGACGGTTCATCGCCTTCTTTAGATTTTCCGTTGGGATGCGGTTGGCAAGCGAGAACGCAGCCACTTGCGCCAGCGCGTGCACGCCGGCGTCCGTGCGCCCCGAGCCGATCACTTCGACGGGTTTGTTCTCAATTTCGCCCAGAACGTCCTGAAGCGTTCCCTGGATGGTCGGCAGGCCCGGCTGGATTTGCCAGCCATGGAAATCGCTGCCGTCGTATGCAAGCGTGATTTTGATGCGCCGCATCAGGCGACCGGTGCGGGCCGGGAGCCCGGCTTCGTGACCGGAATGCCCTGCCGGCATAACGGGCAATCGCCGGGGGGATACGCCAGCACATTGACCGTCGTCAGCGAGACCCGCGGCACGCCCACCTCCGCCTGCCCCGCGCTGCGGTCGACGATCGATCCGGCCGCCAGCACCCGGGCACCGGCCGCGCCCAACACCTCGACCACCTCGCGCGTGCTGCCACCGGTGGTTATGACATCTTCAACGATTACAGCAAGCTCATGGGGCTCGACCGAGAAACCGCGCCGCAAGATCATTCTTCCCGAAGCGTCGCGCTCGGTGAAAATGGCGCGCGCGCCAAACGCGCGCGCGACCTCATGTCCAATGATGAGGCCGCCGACCGCGGGCGAAGCGATGACGCTCGGACTCGCATCCAGGCTGCGCGCGCCGAGCGCCGCGGCCAGCCGCACCCCGAGCCATTCCGCATGCTGGGGATACTGCAACACGAGCGCGCATTGCAGATATTCGCCGCTGTGCAGACCGCTGGTGAGGCGGAAATGTCCGCGAAGATACGCGCCTGTTTGGTGAAACAGATCGAGAACGGGGTCGCTCTCAGCACTCACAGAAGCCTACTATAGCATCCCGAGGTTTTGGTTCCATCGCAAATCCGGCAGGCGTACGTGGCAGCTCCTACGAGCCGGTCTGTTACCATTGGAAATTCGAGGAACAGAGGCGGCGCTGTTCTCGTCCTAGTCTGCTTGAGGGCAGTCTGACCCGGCCGTTGCCCAGCCAGGGATCCGGCGGGGAACCAACCAGAAGGAGTTGCGCGGCATGGACCGCTAAAGATGGCTACGACTGTCCTGACGGGGAGGGTAGACGCTAAACCTCGAGAGATGGTGAACCCATGAAACGTATGCAATCGGGAATTGCACTCTTATGCGTATTACTCATGATGGCGCCGGTCGCGGGGGCGCAAGTTCCAGTGATCCAGAGCCCGAGCGGCGGCGGGCCGTTTGCGAGCCTCATCCGTCCGTACCGGCCCAAGCAGGTCGCGCCGATCGACCTTTCCAACTCGAATCGCTTGGAATCGCTGATACGCGCCGGCAACATCTATCTGTCGTTGCAGGACGCGATCGCGCTCGCGCTGGAGAACAACTTGGACATCCAGATTGAGCGCTACCAGATTCCATTCGCGGCGGCGAACACTCTGCGGGCCAAAGCTGGCGGTCTGCTTCGCGGCGTTCCCTCCAACCTTCAGTCGTCCACAACCGCTGCGCTGACCCAGATCACCGGCACTGGCGCCGGCACCGGCGCGTCTTCTGCCTTGACGACCAGTAGCTCTTCGAGCGGCACCGGAGCGGGCGGGACTATCATCACCGCAACGGGCAGCACGATTCCGAACCTGGACCCGCAGGTTTTCGTCAGCGACAACTGGGGACACTTCACGTCGCTCCAAACCAATGAATTTGCGACCGGCATATATTCTTTGGTCTACCGGAACGACAACTATATCGCTGGCATACAGGAAGGTTTCCTGACGGGAACGACGGTCACCTTGGGCCTTAGCAACAGTCTGCTCAATGTGAACGCCCCCTTCGTCTCGATTAACCCCTCGACGAGCTCCCGCGCTCAGCCTGACCGTGACACAGCACCTCCTCCAAGGCTTTGGCCTCGCGGTCAATAGCCGCAATATTCGCATTGCGAAGAACACCCAGAAGGTCACAGACCTCGTTTTCAAGCAACAGGTGATCCAGACGGTTTCGGCGATCATTTCCGCGTATTGGGATCTGGTCAGCTTCAACGAAAACGTAAAGGTGCATGAGAAGGCGCTGGCACTCGCCGAGAAGCTCTATGAGGACAACAAGAAGCAGGTCGAGATCGGGACGCTCGCGCCGATCGAGATTGTCCGCGCCGAATCCGAAGTCGCCACAAACGAGCAGCAGCTTGTGAACGCACAGACGCAAGTGCTCCAGCAGGAAACGCTGCTCAAGAACGCGCTCAGCCGCAACGGCGTCGCCAGCCCAACCATCTCAGAAGCCCGCATCATCCCGACCGATCGCATCAGCGTTCCCGCCCAGGAACCAGTCCAGCCCCTCGCGGACCTGATGGCGAAGGCGATCGAGAACCGCCCCGAGCTGGCCCAGACGCGCCTGAACGTCGAGAACGTGAAGATCGGGCTCGAAGGCACCAGGCACGAGCTGCGACCGACCCTCGACCTCACGGCGAGCTTGACGAACAACGCGCTGGCTGGCCAGTTGAATTCGGTGCCGAGCCTTGGCCCGGACGGCCAGGTCGTTTTCACCACCGCCCCGCCGGTGTTCAGCGGCGGCTATGGGACTGTGCTTTCGCAACTGTTCGACCGCAAGTATCCGAGCTATTCCCTCGGCTTCCAACTCACCATCCCGCTCCGGAATCGCGCCGCCCAGGCCGACATGATCATGGATGAGCTGAACCTCCGGCAGCAGGAAATGCAGGAGCAATCGCAGATCAACAGCGTGCGTGTTGACGTGCGGAATGCGTTGATCGCCGTGCAGCAGGCGAGCGCCGCCTACCAAGCCTCCGTGAAGGCGCGCGTGCTGGCCGAGCAGACGATGGAAGCCGAGCAGAAGAAATACGCGCTGGGCGCATCGACCATCTTCTTCGTGATTCAGTATCAGCGCGACCTGGCCCAGGCGCGCTCGAACGAGGTTGCGGCCGAAAGTCAATACGCGAAGGCGAAGGTGCAACTCGACCAGGCGCTTGGCCGGACGCTCGAGAGCAACAACATCTCCATCGGCGAAGCCATTCGAGGCCAGGTGTCGCGGCCACCGAGCCCGCTGCCCGCGCAGCCGTAGCTGGACTGTAGGTCGCCGGGTTCGGGAAGGCGTTGGCCCCGAACCCGCTGCCTCTTCCCCTACAACCCAGTTCGCACATCCATACCAATTTGCTCGGCATATAGCGAATCGTGCAATTTTTGCCCGCCACTCTGGCATCTGCCTACGGCCCTGATGATTGAGAATCATACATTTACATTTGGAGGAGCAATTGCCCGGCAGAACAGGGTGATGACATCGCGCAGAGGCTCAGGGAATGGTGGTTTGGTCCTCCGTAATCCCGCCAGTCTTGCTTCACATCACGCACTTGGAACGGAATCCCGCCTATAAACCTCTAAACCTCGCACCCACTTCCTTGAGCCTTGGGCCTCTCCTGCCGAGCAAAGCCACCTTCGTCTACACGCCGAATCGCTGCCTCTGGTATAAAACGGAGAGGGGGGACTGTGGCTTCGAAAAAGAAACCGGAGTTGGAGCCCAAAGCGGCCGGTGTTTCGCGGCGCGGTTTTTTGCGTGGCGTGGGCCTCGGCGGGGGCGCGTTAAGCGCTCTGAAAGCCACGACGATCGCGCAGTCTCAGGCCGCCAAGGTGTCCGGACCCGGGGAGACGCCGATTACGCTCCAGGTGAACGGGAAGCGCCACGACTTGAACGTGGAGCCTCGCGTGACGCTATTGGACGCCCTCCGCGACCATCTGGGCTACACCGGCGCCAAGAAGGTCTGTGACCGTGGAGCTTGCGGGTCCTGCACCGTCCTCGTGGCGGGCAAGCCGGTGTATGCTTGCAACATTCTGGCCATCGAAGCTCAGGACCAGGACATCCGGACCATCGAAAGCCTGTCGGACAGCGGCAAGATTGATCCCGTGGTGAATGCATTCGTACAAAATGACGCGCTGCAATGCGGCTTCTGCACGCCCGGTTTCGTGATGGCCGTTACCGCATTCCTCCAACAAAATCCCGACCCGACTGAAGAGCAGATCAAAGCGGGTCTGGGCGGCAACATCTGCCGTTGTGGCACGTATATGGGCATCCGGAAAGCCGTTCTACAGGCTGCCGCGGAGCTAAAAGGGGCCAGCCATGCCTGACGCACCCGACTACAGTTGGCCTCCCAAGGATAAGCGCCGGGTGATCGGCAAGAGGACGGCGCGCGTGGATGGGGTGGTGAAATCATCCGGCCGGGCGAAGTACGCCAATGACATTCAGCGTCCCGGCATGCTTTATGCAGCTCTGCTCACCTGCCCTTACGCTCACGCCCGCGTCACTCGGCTGGATGCCACCGAGGCTTCCAGATCGGCAGGCGTAACCGCGGTCGAGCTGATGGCCCAAGCCGGCGATGAGATCCAGTACGCCGGTTACGAGCTGGCCGCAGTGGCGGCCGATACCGAGGAGCATGCGCAAGACGCGGTCCGTAAGGTCCTGGTGACTTATCAGGTGCTGCCGCACTTCGTTCGCGAGCAGGACCTAAGCAAAGCGGGAAAGAACGCGACGCCATCGGGTGAACTGGTCACCGGCGATCCGGACCGCGCATTCCAAGAAGCCGACGTGATATCGGAAGGCTTTTATGGCATCCCGGTGCTCAACCACTGCACGCTCGAGCCGCATGGCCAGGTCAACGAGTGGAAGGGCGATCAGCTCGATTACTGGCCCTCGACCCAGAACGTTTCCGGTGTCGGCTTGGATCTGGCGAAGATCCTCGAGATTCCGGCCCCGAGCGTTCACACGCACGGAGATTTCATCGGCGGCGGTTTCGGCAGCAAGTTCGGCCCCGAGCGCACAACCCCGGCGACTGCCCGGCTCTCGAAAAAGAGCGGAGGCCGCGCGGTGAAGCTATTTCCCGGCCGCGCCACCGAGCTTGAGATCGGCGGTAACCGGCCTTCCTTCTTTGCCAAGGTGAAGCTGGCAGCCAAGAGAGACGGTACGATGACGGCGTGGCAGTCCGAATCCTGGGGCACTGGCGGCGTCGGCGGAATCAATCTGCCTCCCAATGCGTTTCCGTACGTATTCCACGACTTGCCGAATAAGCGCATGACGCATACGTCGCTATCGGTCAATGCGGCCTTCGCACGCGCTTGGCGCGCGCCGAACAATCCGCAGCTATCCTATCTGACTTGCGCCGCGATGGAAGACCTGGCTGCCAAGCTCAAGATGGACCCGGTCGAATTCTTCCTGAAGAACCTCGACTACGTCCGTGGCCAGCCAGGAGCGGCCGTGTATCGCGCACAGTTGCAGAAAGCGGCGGAGCTGGCCGAGTGGAAGAAACTGTGGCATCCGCGCGGCGAGCCCGGACCGGGGCCGGTGAAGCGCGGTCTGGGCATCGGCTTCAACGCCTGGCTCGGCCTCGGGCACCCGAGCAAGTGCCTGACGATAATTCATCCCGATGGCTCGGTCGAAGTCGAGCTGGGCAGCCAGGATCTGGGTACCGGCACGCGTACGGTGATCGCGATGGTCGCAGCGGAGACGCTCGGTCTGCCGGTCGGGGCCATCACAGTGAAAATCGGCGACAACAAGTACCCGCCCTCAGGCGCCTCAGGCGGATCGACGACGGTGGGCGGCGTTTCGGCCTCGACGCGAAAGTCGGCCATGAATGCCCTGATGAAGCTGTTCGACGTTGCCGCGCCGATC
>CAWIHA010000026.1:0-16173 GCA_963835855.1 Bryobacterales bacterium
GATGTATTGCTCTCCGCACCCTCCACAATCGCATCGATCAATCGCGGATCGGGATTCGCGCTTTCCAGCACCAGTCCAGACGCCGCCAAAGCCTTCAGCCCATCAATAAATCCGGGACTTTCAAGATCCGCCGCCAGGTCACGGTTCCAGAGGTTCCCATAACGAATACCCAGAAACAGCGAGTTGCCAGGACCAGCCGCTGAGAATATTCAGAAACGACTCCGAGCTGGGCACCAGATCTCCCACCACTCCCACAATTACCGCATGGTTGGCGGCCACATTCAGCAGCCACTGGTTGTCAGTGGCGAAGGGACTCGCCTCAATAGCAATCGCGCCCACAATCCCCAACGCCCAGTCTCTTTCTCATACCGCTCCGGCAACGCCGGCTTGTAAACGACGGTATCGGTCTTCTCCGGCCATGGGACGCCGCCCGGGCGCAGCGGGTCGAACAGATGGATGTGCGCGTCAATGATCGGTATGGGGCCTGAAACTGGAGCTCGCTCCGCAGTGTTCAAAGCTCGCCCGGGCTCGACGAAAGCCACTGCGCCCCTGCCCAAGCCGCCGCTCCCGCGCTCAATGCTGTCAATTCAGTACGTCGCGCCGCCGCATGGGTCACTCCAATGCGCAGCTCCAATGCACCTGGCCCTGCGCACAACCCAATATACACAGCCCAACGTGGTTCTTGCCCAGCCAAGGAATCCTGCGAGCCAGGTTCATCCGTCGAATCGTAGGCGCTGATCGCCGCGCCCATCGGCGATCGCCAAGGATGCGCTTGCCCGGCGCCTCTCCACCGGCTCCTGCCGCCACCAGAGCGGAATCAGGTGCTCCTCGCGCGGATGGGCATAGCTGGCAAACGGCGCGTTCCGCCAGCCCGTCAGCAGCGCTGTTGCGCTCCGCAGCGGGAGACTCGACGGCCTTGGTCAGCCACCGATTGAAGGCCCGCGCCCTGTCCAGCGTTTCAGGTCTGAGGTACGCACGTAGATTGTGGAAGCTCATGCCGCTGGCCACAATCAACACGCCCTCGTCCTCAACGGAGCCAGCGCGCGGCCCGCGGCCAGATGCAGCGCTGGGTCAAGAGAACCCGCAAGCGATAGCGACACCACCGGAATCTCCGCCTGCGGAAACGCCACTTCCAGCGGTACAAACACGCCATGATCGAAAAGCCCGGTGCCTCCGCGTTCAGCGCCGTCGGCAACCCGGCCTTGCCCAGCAGACCGAACCTGCTGCCAGTTCCGCCAGTCCGGCGCAGGCCAGGTCAGCTTGTAAGTATGTTCCGGAAAACCCGACAGTCGAAACTGCATTGGTTGAAGAGCAGCGGCACTGGCCGTAAACGACGGCTCCTCCCAGTGCCCGCTTATCACCAGCAGTGCCTCGGGCGCAGCCGGAAGCGAGCCGGCCAGCCCCTCCAGAAAGCGCTGCGTCTTGTGCCCGCCGACGTATCCGCTGGACCCCAGTTCCAATCGATGAAGAAGCATGGCCTGCTGCCATGCGGCAGAAAGATCGCGGGCCGGCGTTTGCTGCTGGTGGGCATGGGCGATCCTCGCGATCCTGGCCGGAAACTGCCCGGCCAAGACACTAAGCGTTATACTAATCGTTGGATGACATGCACCCGCCCGCGATTCAAACCTTCTGCCTACTCTGCCTTTAGGGCAAGAAAGAGCGCATAGGTGAGCAAAGCTACGCCAATGAGCCCAGGGATCAGCCCGCAAAGGTAGACCGGTTCATCGCCCACCAAAGCACGCAGAAAGATTATGAGGGCAACGCCGACGGCGATGTTGGTCAAGCCGCCTACTTTCATCCCTTCGCGCTTCTTGATGGCCGCGAGCCGGGTCTCTTCCCGCAGCAGATCGATTGCTGCCTCGGCCTCGCCTCTCGGTCAACCGCCGAAGATCTTCCTTTCCGGAAACGCCTCGTGTTCCTTGCGTCGGTTTTCGAGCCACTAACCGTCGCAACCAACACGACAACGCCACCGCGCCATCTACAGAAACATCCACAGTCCAAGACCGCTTATATCCGGTGCACCGAACAGATGAATGGACGAGACCGGTTATATATTCTATCCTGTCGCCTGGGGTTTTTCTCCCCTTGCACTGGTGGGACAGGTGTTGCTCAATGCGGTTGCATTTTTCTTCCTGTTTTCCTTTCGAAAGAAACGCAACCCCGTGTTCTTCCATTTCTGTGTTTCACTCCACGGAGATTGTCTGACTTGACCGCAACTTCCAACAGCGGCAGAAGACTTGGCTGATGTTACCCGCGTCCTCGCCGGCGATGTGCAAGCCTTTGAAGGCATCGTTTGCTGTTGGCAGTTACTGCTTGTGAATATGGCCTTGGCGTCACTGCCGCGCCCAGGGTGCGCCGAGGAGATGGCCCAGGAAGCATTCATCGCGCTTGGCGTGGCCTTGCTCAATGGCGCCGGAGTTGAGCTTCACTTGGCTTTTCGCCCTCGCGGCCAACGTTCTTCCGCTCGAACTCAGGCGTTTTCCCGACCGTCCAGCGTGTCCATGGACGAGATTGCGAACCCGGCTGCCCGCCTATCACACAATGCGCTCCAGGAAAAATCGAGCCACGACGAAGTGCGTCGCGCTGTGCTCGCCCTGCCGGTCCGATACCGTGAGCCGGTCGTTCTGTTCTACCTTCATGACATGGATTTGATGGCGCGGCCTGCATCAATGGGCCTGCCGGAAGGAACTGATGAAAGCTCGCCTTTCCTGGTTCGAGCGCTGTCGCAGCCGCTTCCCGCAATCCCAGTCAGGAGAGTTGTCTGCAACTGCCTGTTCGGAGCATCGGGAAGGAGGCATGAAAATGAACCGGAACCAGATGAACAATTGGCACATGGACCCCGGCAAGATCGATCGCATTCTGGCGACCGAGGAGGAGCTCATCCCCTCCGTTTTCTTCGCCTTGGTCACTGAGCGCGTTCGAGCCAAGAAGCCCGCATGCCCGCCCCCCTTCCGTTCCCGTGGACGTCGTGGTCCCGGTGTCCGATCAGCACGATCGTAAAACCCTGGCGCGCAAAGCGCACCGCCTCCAGATGGACCTTGGTCACCAGCGGGCACGTGGCGTCGATCACCTGTAAGCGCCGCTCCTGAGCTTGCGCCCGGACCGCCGGGGAGACCCCGTGCGCGCTGAAAATCACCCGCGCGCCCTCCGGCACCTCCTCGAGTTCCTCAATGAAGATCGCGCCGGCGCCACGCAGCTCTTCCACGACGTGCCGGTTATGAACGATCTCCTTCCGGACGTAGATTGGAGAGCCGTAGAGATCCAGGGCGATGCGGACGACATCGATCGCGCGGACGACCCCTGCGCAGAAACCTCGTGGTTTCAGCAGGATCACCTTTTTTTGTGCCATTCCGGACGTTGAGCAGTTCAAAGGCATTGAAACACAACATTATAGCAACTGCACTCACTCGGAACACCGAGTGCGTCCATTCTGAAACTGGTTGAATGAAACGCCTTTTGTTTTCATGGTGAAAGGGCCATCGAGCCCGAGAGCCGGGCCGCCACGGCCGCGAGCAGAGCGTCATCCTGATCGACTTCGAGCCGGATACCGAGCCAGAGCAGCCGGGCCGGCGCAATGGCTTGGTTCCAGCCCACCGGCAGGTTCATCACGTCTTTTTGTGTTGTGAGGAGCGCTTCCGCACCCCCGCTGGCGAGGGTGCGCAACTCCTCCAGCGTGTAGCGGTGATGATCGGGAAACGCCACGCGGCGGACCGGCTGAATCTTCAGTCCTGCCAGCGATCGCCAGAACGCGTCTGGATTGCCGAGGCTGCAAAAGGCAATCACTCCCGGCGGCGCTTGAGCAGGCTCGCCCGTCGCCGCATCGGCCCAGCCGGTGGGAACCACGCGCGCCGTGAAGACCGGCGCCGTCTTGTTATAGCGCCGCACCACCGCTTCGATCGCATCCACGCGCTGGCCTGACTCGGCCCGCGTGATGACGACGATGTCCGCCCGCTTGAGCGCGCCGGGCGGCTCGCGAAGGCGGCCAAGCGGGACCGGCTCGCCGCCGCCGAACGGATCGAGCGCGTCCAGCAGCACGATATCGAGGGTGCGCACGAGCCGATGGTGCTGGAAACCGTCGTCGAGCAGAAATACATCCAGGTGGACTCTCTTTTCGATCTCGCGGCCCGCCGCCGCGCGATCCGCGCCAATACCGACCGGGCCGGCTGCGGCTCGGACATAAAGCTGGGCCTCATCGCCCGTGCGCTCGACCGGCGCAGGCTCGCCGGGCATGAAGATGGTCGAATGCTCACGCATCTTCCGCCGATACCCGCGGGTCAGAATCGCAGGACGCCAACTGCGGTCCTTGAGGGCCCTCGCCAGCCACAGCACGAACGGCGTCTTCCCCACCCCGCCGGCCGTGAGCCCGCCAACGCTGATCACCGGCGTTTTGAGCCGCTCACGGCGCGCCAGACCACAAAGGCGTTTCAGATACGCGCCCGCAAGCCACAGTCGCGAGAGCGGCCAGAGCACCGCGCGCGCGGCCGCCGCCGGCATGTAGCGGGGCAACGCCCGCCAGTAAAGCTCGGCGATCGTCGCCGTGATCCGCGCCGCTGCGCCTCGCTCGCTCTGGGCGAGTTCGCGCGCCCGTCTACCGAGGCGCTCCCGCAGCTCTCGCGAGCGAAGCAGAGCGTCCACCGCGCCCGCCAGCTCGCTCTGGCTCGAAATCGAGTACACAGCTCCTGCTTCCGAGAACTTGCTGGCGATCTCCGGGAAGTTCTCCATGTGCGGCCCGGCGATCACCGGGCGTCCGAAAAACGCTGGTTCGAGAATGTTGTGCCCGCCGCGATGCGCCAGCGTGCCTCCCATGAACACAACGTCCGCAACCGCAAAAAGCGAGCTGAGTTCCCCGATCGAATCAAGCAGCAGCACGGCGGGCAGCGGGAGAACGGCGCCGTTTTCGAGCGCCTGCGTCTCGGCTGGTGCATCATGCTGTTCCAAAGACGCCCGGCGCAGGAACCTCACATCCGCCTTCCGCAGCAGGCCCGCCACGGCATCGAAACGCTCCGGCTTGCGCGGCGCCAGAATCAGGAGCAGGCCGGGATGGTTGGCCTCAGACTCCCGAAACGCGTCCACCACCGCGGCATCTTCGTCGGGATCGCCTTCGCGCACCGGCGGCATGGTGCTCGCGGCAATCCAGACCTCGCGTGGGCGAAGACGATTGAGAAGCGCACGCACCGGCTCGGGTGGCGCGGCGTCGCGCGGACGAAAATCGTACTTCAGATTGCCCCCCGCCTGCACCTTCTCCGGCGGCGCGCCGATGGCCAGGTATCGCGCCAGGCTGATATCGTCCCCGGCAAGGATTCGATCGGGCAGCGCGAGCACGCGCCGGAAGAACCAGCGCAATCGTTCGTATCGCGGCGCGGCGCGATCCGAAATGCGGCCGTTTGCAACCAGCAGGGCGCAGCCACTGCGCTTCGCCTGGCGGTACAGGTTCGGCCAGATCTCGGTCTCGAGCATCACTACCGCCCTGGGCCGCAGCGTGCGCAACACGCGCCGGATCGCGAAGCAGTAATCGATCGGCGCGTAGAACACGCCATTGGCCAGGCCGCGCAGCTTGTCTTCCGCCGCCGCGCGCCCCGCCAGCGTCGCCGAGGAAACGAATACCGGCGCCAGCGGCAACGCCTCGCGCAATCCCCGGATCAGCTCCACCGCCGACAGCACCTCGCCGACTGAAACCGCGTGCAACCAGACAGCGCCGGGCGCCGTCTGCCGGAAGGAACGCGGCAAGAAGCCGAAGCGCTCGTGGAAGCGGCGAAAATAGGCGCGGCCCCTCATTCCGCGCAGCAGGAAATACACTATGAGGATAGGGAAGCCGAGAAGCTGAAGCAGGCGGTATATGAAAAACGCACTCATGGCCAAGTGGTTGATTGTACTCCTCAGCGCGGACTGCCCGGCATTCGCCTGCGCCTGGAAGCTTGCGCCGCTCGCATTCTGGAGCGTTTGTGGCGTCTCGCTGGGCAGCGGCGCGCTGGCAAGCGCGGGCGAAAAAGGAAAGCCCGGTTTCACCCCCGGCCCGGTAACCGGCTACCCCTGCCGGCAGACCATCGAACAGGTCACCATCGCAGCGGCGCCGTTTCGCTCCGAGGCCGATACGGAAAGGGCCTTCGGCAAATTGGACCCGAACCGCTACGGCGTCCTGCCTGTGCTTGTGGTCATCCAAAACGGCGGCGGTAAAGCGCTGGCTTTCGATGGCATGGAGGTCGAGTTTACGATGGCGGATCGCGAGCGCGTCCAAGCCACGCCGGCCGCGGATGTCCGCTATCTTTTGGGGCCCGGCCAGCCGAAAATTTACAACCCGCCGCGGCCAGGTCCGCCGGTGCATATCTCCCGCAATAAGAATCCGCTGAACGCCTGGGAAATCGAGGGACGCGCCTTCATCGCGCGGATGCTTCCGCCTCACGAAACCGCAAGCGGCTTTTTCTATTTCCGTGCGCCGTACAGCACCGGCTCAACGCTCTACCTGCGCGGCATTCGCGAGGCGGCCACCGGCAGGGAGCTTTTCTACTTCGAGATTCCGCTCGACAAACCCGGCCCCTAAGTCGCGCGCTAGTGTCGTGTATCCGGAGTGCCTTGGCCGCTTGCTGACGCGCGCGGCTCGGAATGGAGCCGCGACTGTGAAGGAGCGGTGTAAAGAGACTTCGGAAACACCGCGCTAGCCAGAAGAGACATCGAAGATCGGTCACCCGCTGATTCACTTCGCGAGCCGGAGAGCCCTCTTACTGCTTTGCGGGCGCGCCTGCTCTTGCCGGAGAAGATGCCTTCGCCGGAGCCGTCGTCGCGCGCACGCGCTCGAAGGTGATCTTCGTAATGCGCACCGGCTTCAGCGGCCTGTCAAAACGGTCCGTCCGCACGATCGCGATCTTATTCACCACGTCCTGCCCCTCGATCACCTGGCCGAAAATCGTGTGTTTGCCATTCAAGTGCGGCGTGGGCACAACGGTGATAAAGAACTGGCAAGCGCCCGTGTTCGGCTGGCCTACATTCGCCATCGCCAGCCGGCCCGGGATGTCGAACTTCAGCGAAGGAGCAAACTCGTCCTTGATGGTGAAGCCGGCATCGCCCGTTCCATCCCCTTTCGGGTCGCCGCCTTGGATCATGAAGCCGGAAATCACCCGGTGGAATGTTGTGCCGTCATAGAGCGGCCGCTGAACCATCTCGCCGGTCTTCTGGTCCTTCCATGCCTTGCGGCCCAACTCCAGGTCCAGGAAATTCTTCACCGTGACGGGCGCTTCCTTCTCGAACATCTTCACTGTGACCGGGCCCATGCTGGTGCGGATGGTCGCGTACAAGCCTGGCTCGCGCGCGGGCACCTGCACAGCCGGCGTCGCGGCTGGCGTCTGGGCTCCTAGCGCGGCCGCCAAAAGGCCCCATACGGCAAGACTCGAATAACGATGCATGAGGCCAGTTTATACTGAATCGTTCGCGCCAGGTGCGGATTGCGGATGGCGCCGCCGCAAGCCGGAAAAAATCTTGGAAGCTGACGTCACAGCCGAGCGCGGAAACGGCTCATGAGCACGCAACGGCGAAAGACGCGATCTGATTGGGGGAGCGTGAACGGATGGCAGCGGCCATGCCGCCGCCACCGGTAGAAGGACTAAACGAAACGCTTGCGGCGCGCGAAGCCGGCGACGAGCAGCAACGCGGGGACGGCCAGAGCGATGCTGGCGGGCTCCGGAACCGAAGAAAGGATCTGGAATGCGTCGGAATTGCTGCCTGGGAATAAAACGTTTGCAACGTTCCCTATGGTGCTCACGTACGCTACGGACGTGCCGTTATTGATGTCCCAATACAGATAGTCGCCATTTGAAGTTGTCGCGTTCTGAAGCGACAGCCAGTAGGTTCCGGCGGGCAGCGTGATATCGGGGAGCGAGAAGCTGGACGTGTACATATCATAGCCGGCGCCGTTGGTGCCGAGGAACACATTCGTCAGAGCCGCTACGGGACTCCCGCCGCCTCCCGCGCTGTTGGTATAGTCGGGTGAAGTGCCAATTCCCCACTGCACGGAAACCGGCGTCGCGCCAGGATCTATCCAGTCGCCGAAATCTACGCCAGTCAGAGTGGCTGAACTCGTCAAAAGGAAAGAATCGGATGCCGCGATGCCCTCATCGATCGTCCAGGCACCCAGGGTACCGTTGATTGGGCCATTGTCGTAAATCACGCCGGCCGAAGCTGTGGTACTCGAGAGCAGACACGTAAAAATCACGACGGTGAACAAACGCGCGAACTTGTTCATCAGCGCCCTCCTTCGGACACGCTGTGTTGTGCCCTGGAACTCCCCCTCCGGCATGCCAGCCACGCGGCGCGCTCCATTCCTTATGGCCTTCAGCACGCTCAGCCGAGTATACCGGCGCCTTCCGCTCTAAGTCAAGGGGGCGATGCAGCTTGTGAGTAACGGTACTATCATTGGATGGCCGGGCATGCCGGAAGCCAGCGCGCAGTCAAATACGTCCAGAAGATGAGAGACCCAAAACCCGGGCGTTCCCCCATAGGCATCGTGTTCCTCCTTGGCCTCGGCATGGCAGTGGCGGCGCTGGCCCTGTTCGCGTGGCTCGCCGGAGAGGTCCTCGAGGGCGGCACGATCGCCTTCGATAACGCCGTCCGCCGGGATATCCACCAACACGTTTCGCCGGCGTTCACGGCAGTGATGCGGTTTTCGACCGCGTTCGGTTCGCCGCTCGGGCTGATCGTTTTGAGCCTGGCTGTGCTCGCCGGATTCACGGCGGCACATTGGCGCCGGGACAGTATCCTATTCCTGATTGCGATGGCCGGCGGGTTTGTCCTCGATGCTGTGCTGAAGATTGGCTTCCATCGCCCGCGGCCGCCGATGTCGTTTTTCGGCACGCCGATCCCGCACTCCTACAGTTTCCCCAGCGGGCACGCGCTTTTCTCGGTGTGCCTTTTTGGAATCGTCGCGGCCATGACGGCCTCACGGGTCCGAAGACGGGCGATCCGGGTTGCGATTTGGCTGGCCGCCGCCGTCATCGCGTTTTCGATCGGGTTATCGAGGATCTATCTGGGAGTTCACTATCCGAGCGATGTGATCGCGGGCTACGCGGCAGCGATTGTCTGGGTCAGTGCGGTTGCGTACGCGAATCGGCTCGCACTCCGCAAGCGGGCGCACAAGGACGCGCCGCGGGTGCGCGCGTGATGGTCATTATCCATCCCTGCGTGCGCAAAATTGGGCTGAGGGATTCCGAATGACTACCGCCCCGAATGACTTTCGGAGCGGCATATCGCCACACCTGGGAATCGCCCGCGCGCCGGCGTAACGGCCGTGCGCGGGCTCACCAAAACGTTTTGCTGAAGGAGGGAAGAAACACCGGCTGGGCCGGCGCCTTCCTCGGCTCACCGTGTTCCTACGATACGGCTGTTACGTCTTCTGCCTGTAACCCCTTCGGACCTTTCTTGACCAAGAACTCGACCTGGGCGCCCTCATCCAGAGTGCGATAGCCACCCATGTTGATAGCGGAGAAATGCACGAACACATCCTCGCCGTTCTCTCTCTGAATGAAACCAAAACCCTTGGCTGCATTGAACCACTTGACAGTACCTTTTTCCTTCATGTTGCTTGTTCCTGTTACTTTCCTTCCCGATTTTCTTCTTGAGTTTGAGTTGTTGAATACTCCCGTCGATCGGCCAAGAATGCGATCGTGCGAACCCGCATACTGCGACCCGCCGTTGCCACTTCCCGGTTCATGCGAAGACTAGAGCCACAAATCGGAAATATTATACCACACCTGTGGCATATTCTGAACGAACATTAACGCACGAAGTACGCCGGCGCGAATTCCTTGAAATCACGTGAGAAATCGCGCTAAATGAGCGCCTCGCGCTTTTCGATCACCGTCCTGTCGCCGCTGGCGATGTATTCGGCCTGCATGCGGATGCGCGGCAGCGCGTCGCGGATGAACTTCTCCGCGAGCGGCTCCCGCGCGGCATCCCGCCCGGCCTGAACGAGCAGCAGGTGCACGCCGAGGCAATCCGAAGCCATGTCCACCAGGCGCCGCGAGACCAGCTCGCTGTAAGTGCGGTCGTTGCAGTTCTTGAGAAACGTCACGCAATAGGAAAGCTTCTCGCGGGCTTCCCGGACCAGCGAGGCCAGCTTCATCAGATCGGCGCGGAATTGCCTCTCCCCGAGCTGCGCAAGGTAGTTGCCGAGCGTCCCGCTGGTGATGCCGGCCGAGGCGCCCACCACCTGGAGCTGCGTCGTACCTTCGTAGATCGTGGTGATCCGCGCGTCGCGCGAGAGTCGCTCGACGTTGAACTCCCGCATGTATCCGGCGCCGCCGTGGATCTGGATGGCGTCATAGGTCACCTGAATCGCCATTTCGGAAGCGTAGGCCTTGGCGATGGGCGTGAGCACGCCGGCGCAGGAAGAAACCTCTCTGAGCCGCGTCTTAAGCTCGGGCTCGTTCGAGTGTTCGGCTTTGCGCTCAAGCATCCGCCGGACGTCCATCAGCCGGCCGGCTTCATAGGTGATGGCGCGCGCCACCTGGATCGTCGATTTCATGCGGGCCAGCATGTCGTATACCTGCGGCATCTCGATGATCGGGTGCTTGAATTGAACGCGCTTCTGCGCGTAGCGCCGCGATTCCTCATACGCCGCCTGCGCGATGCCGATCGCCTGCCCGGCCACCGCCACCCGTGCGCCGTTCATCAACGACATAACGTAACGGATGAGCCCGAGCCGGCGCTGGCCCACGAGAGCCGCGGGCGCGCCGTTGAACTGCAACTCGCAGGTGGGGGAGCCGTGGATGCCCAGCTTGTTCTCGATCCGGCGCACCACGACCTCGGGGCCTTTCTCGCACACGAACATGCTCAGCCCGCGGCCGTCCACGCTGCCCTCTTCGGAACGCGCCAGCACCAGGCTGACATCGGCGCAGCCGTTCGTGATGAACCGCTTGACGCCAAAGAGCCGCCACGATCCGTCCTGCTGCGGCACGGCTTTGAGCCGCACCGATTGCAGGTCGCTGCCGGCGTCCGGTTCAGTCAGGATCATCGCGCCCGTCACTTTGCCGCTGGCGAACAGGGGCAGGTACTTCTCCTTCAGCTCGTCGCCGGCGAACTCGTAAATGGTCTCGGCGATGTCTTGCAAGCTGAAGAGGTTCATCAGGCTCGCGTCCGCCTGCGCCACCATCTCGATAGCCATGCTGTACAGCAACCCGGGGAAGTTCAGCCCGCCGTAGCGCCGCGGCAGCGTGAAACCCATCAGTCCCGCTTGCGAGAGAGTCTTGAGCGCGCGCTCGGTGCCCTGCGCGTAGGTGACATTGCCATGATCGAAGTGCGCGCCCTCGCGGTCCACCTCGGGCGCGAGCGGTGCGATTTCGCGACCGGCGATCGCGCCGGTCATCTCGAGCACGGAACGCCAGCCTTCGAGCGCATCCTCGTAGGAGAGCGGCGCGTCGGCGTACTCCTGCGCCTGCGTGTATTCATCCTCGAGCGAAGCGGCGACTTCCTCCAGATCGAGATGATGGAAGTGCCACTGGATGTCGGCGTTTTCGGTGAAGAAGTTGTCCACGTTCGCCTCCTACAGTTTTCCCTTAAGCGCCTTGATCAGCCGCGGAATGACTTCGCGCACGTCGCCGACAATGCCGTAATGCGCCACCTGGAAGATGGGCGCAGAGGGATCGGTGTTGATGGCTATGATCTTCGCGGATTCCTCCATGCCCGCCCGGTGTTGCACCGCGCCCGAGATGCCGCACGCGATGTAGAGCTTGGGCCGCACGGTTGTGCCCGTCTGGCCTACCTGGTGATCGGGATGGATGAAGCCAGCGTCCACGGCCGCGCGCGACGCGCCCACCGCCGCGCCCCCCATCACCGAGGCGAGCTCGTGCAGTAGCGCGAAGTTTTCTTTCGTCCCCATCCCGTACCCGCCGGAAACGATGATGTTCGCCGAACGCAGGTCCACGCGCCGCTGCTGCATGTGCCGCTCAATCACATGGACTGCCCCGCACTCGGAGTCGAGCGCGACCGGCACCTCGATCAGTTCGCCCGCCCGGCCTTCCGCCGGTTCGGGCACGTGCATCACGCCCTCGCGCACCGTGGCCATTTCCGGCAGCACGTCAGGGCTGACGATCGTCGCAATAATGTTGCCGCCCCAGGCCGGCCGGACTTGCAAGAGCTTTTGCTGGTACACGCGCCCGCCGGATTCGTAAGAGCCGATCTGGAGATCCGTGCAGTCCGCGGTCAGGCCAGTCTTGAGCGCCGAGGCGACGCGTGGCGCCAGATCGCGGCCCAGCGGGGTGGCGCCATAGAGCACGATCTCCGGCTTGCGCTCGCGAATCAGGTCTGTGAGGATGCGCGCGTACGGCAGGGTCGTGTATTGGGCCAGCCGCTCGTCCTCCGCCGTATAGACGATATCCGCGCCGTGCGCGAACAGCACGTCCGACAGGTGGCGCGTCTTGTGGCCTAGCAGCACCGCTGCCAGCCGCACGTCCAGCGTCCGCGCCAGCTCGCGCCCTTTCCCCAATAGCTCGAGCGAGACGCTGGCAATTTTGCCCTCGTCCACTTCCGCGAACACCCAAACGTCGCCGTGTGCCATTAGCCGAACGTCCTCTCTTCGATGGACTCCGCGATCAGCTCGCGCACGCCCGCGTCGTCGCTCCCGAACAGCTTCAGGTTGCGGCCGGCCAGCACCACATTTTCCACTTTCTTGACTTTGGTCGGCGAGCCCGTGATGCCGATGCGCGCCAGCTCCGCGCCGATGTCCTCGGCTCCCCAGGTTTCGATGAACAGGCCCTTCTGCGTCAGGTCCTGCAGCACGTTATCGACGCTCGCGCCGAGCCGCTGCGCTTCCTTTTCGATCTCGAAGGCCGAGCGGGCACGGCGGTATTTCAACAGCAGCCGCGCGTTCGGCCAGCGCGGCGAATTCGCGGTCTTGGGAACGGTGAGCAGCAAGGGCGCCCGCGCCTCCACTACTTCTTGCGCCCGGCTTAGGTCGCGGCGGATGCGGAAGCTGCCGCCTGCATAATCGAGCACCGCGCTGGCGAAAGTCACCTGCGCGATGCCCAGCTTGTCGGCCACCTGCGGGCCCACTTGCGCGGTGTCGCCGTCGATGGCCTGCCGGCCACAGAGCACCACGTCGAAGGGCGCGAGATGCGTCGTGATCGCCTGCGCAATCGTGTACGACGTGGCTAGTGTATCCGATGCGGCGAACCGGCGGTCGCTCAGCAGAATCACGCGATCGGCACCGCGGCACAGTGAATCTTTTAGGATCTCGACGGCGCGGGCGGGACCCATCGTGATCACGATCACCTCGCCGCCATAGCGCTCCTTCAAATCGAGGGCCATCTCGAGCGCGTTCAGATCCTCCGGGTTGAAGATGGCCGCGAGCGCATTCCGGTTCACGGTGCCGTCGGGCTTCATCACTTCGCCGGTCACGTTCTTCGTATCCGGCACTTGCTTGACAAGGACGATCAATCGCAAAGGCACATCGCCTCCCTCATGGAGTGGAACGCTGTTGAGGACCCGCTGGTGCGGCCTCGGCTTGAGTACTCCCCATCCGCAGAGCCAATAGAGAAGAGAGCCCAATTTACCAAGGCTGGCGGCCGGCTGCAAGCACACCTCGCCTTTCCACGGCCGGCCGCCCCGTCGGAGTTGAGCGGCGCGCCCTAGTGTCCGAGGAACGCCTCAATCTTGTCAGTCTCGCGTTCGGCGAGATCCAGGTTATGATTCGCGGCCTCGGGATCCTGGCGATCGAGCGCACGCCGAGCCTCGTCGAGCAGATATCCCATTCGTCGCGCTGAAGCCGAAATATCCATGCGCAGGCCGTAGCCTTGTGCTCTCTGTTCCGCCTCGAGATGTTGCAAGGTGCCGCGGACCGCGCTGGCGCGGACCGCAAGCATTCCCATCCGCTCGCGCGCTGCTTCGATCTGCCGGTCGATAGCGGCCTGCCTTTCTCGCTCGGCGCGCTCTTTCTCGGCCCGCTGGCGCTCGGCCGCTTCTTGCCGTTCGGCGAGCTCAGCTTCACGTTGCGCGGCGATCTGTCCTTGCTGCCTCGCCGCTTCAGCCCGCTTTCGTTCCTGCTCGGCTCTCTGCTCCGCCGCCGCGCCCTCAGCAGCGGCGGCTTCCGTCGAGCGCTCCCGCTTGACGGCCACGCACGCCGTTGCCAGCTCCGATGCGCGCGCCACAATCGACGGGATGCATTCCGGCTCAGCGGTGGAGAGTTCGCCGAGGATCGATGTGCGCGCCTGGCAGATCGTGGCCATTCTGACCGCGCCCGTTTCCACATCAAGCACCCTGACCCTCGACAGCTTCGGTGAGGATGATTCGGCAACGATCAGGTAGTCCAACCTCCCGAGCAGGTTCTTTAGTGCACCGCTGGAGGCGTCGAAGACGCTCTCAGACGATAGATGCAATTCGCGAAATATCTCGTCCAGATTGCTGCGATCGAGGTACTGGAGATCAGACGACTTAGCGAAGGAGGCAGCGAGTTGCGTTTCCAACATCGCCAGAAAATCCTTGCTACGCTGAACCTCGTCAGATGAGAGCGAGCCCGTGTACTTGGTCACAGCGGCTACGCTGCACCTCACCGGCTGGGCCACCTCTTGAATGGCCTGCGCCGGCACGGCGCCTGCGCGGGCGCGATACCAACGCGGCAGTTGCACAGCAGCGAGCGCTAGGATAGCCAGAGCCACCAGGGCGCCCAGAGCCATGTACAGCCCGCGATGGCTCGCCGGCCGCGCAGCGGGTGGCGGAGCCGCACTTGGCGGAACCGGCGGTGCAGCGGCCGCGATGGCCGGCCCGGCAGGAGCGCCGGCCGGCAGACCCGCCCTCACACTCGCCAGAGCGTTGCGAAACGCCTGGGCCTTCTGGAACCGCTTTGACGGGTCCATTTGGACTGCGGTCAGAATGATGTCGCTCAAGGCGGCAGGCAGGCTCGGGTCAATCGCCATCGCCGCCTTCAGTTGCGCCCCGAGCTGCGCCATCGTAACCGGGCCGCCGCCCTGGGGCGGGTGCGCGCCTGTAACGAGCTCGTGAAGCAGAACGCCGACCGAGTACAGGTCCGAGCGTCCGTCCGAAGGTGCGCCACCCTGCACTCGCTCCGGCGGCATGTAATAGAGCGAGCCGGGCGGTGTGCCGGCCATTGCCTTGGCGATGCCGAAATTCATCAACTTCAGCTCGCCCGAGGGCGCCAGCATCATGTTCGCCGGTTTGATGTCCCCGTGCACCAGGCCGCGCTCGTGCGCGTAACCGAGTGCGGCCAGCGCCTGCGACGCGCAATTCATCGCCTCGGCCACGGGAAGGCGGCCCTCCCGCAACCTGTCTTCCAGCGTGCGGCCCTCAACGAACTCCGTCACCATCAGCAACTGGTTCCCGCTGCGGAGCATCGCGTAGAAGGCCGCGATGTTGGGGTGGCTGAGACTCGCGAGCGGTTCGAGCTCGCGCGTAAGGCGGTCCGCAAGCTCCGGCTCGCCGGCGAGGTCCGTCAGAAGCACTTTCATGGCCTCGACGCGGCCGGAAGTGACGTTGCGGACCTTATAGATTTCGCCCTTCCCGCCGGCGCCCAGAATGCCGATGATCTGGTAGCCGCCGACGGTGTCCCCGGCATGGAATGGCATAACGGCCTCCTTTAGATGTTCTTGACCACGTCGCCAACCTTCGCAGCGCCGGTTCCTTCGAAGTTGCCGACCGAAGAGCTTTCATCAACGTCGGTAATCACCACGTCACCGATCTTGCTCTCAACGCTGCGGATGATCTTGCCGGTTGCCGGGTCGCGCACCTCCCGGATCTTGCGGCGCACCTGCAGGCGGTCGCCCACCTTCACGCCCGCACGGCTTCCGACATTGAGGACCAGTGTGGAACCGGTGGCGTCGGCCACGAGGCCATTAATGACAAACGCTTTCTCGGGCAGCTTCGAGGCGTCCTGTTCGAGCTGGTCGCAGAGCTGCGCTACGGCCTCGGTGGTGGCCTCGCCGATGATCGTATTGGCGAAGTTGCTGCTGGTCATGCTGAGCCCAGCGCCGCCGACAATGTCACCGCCACCGGCGCCGCCGACCGCATTGCTGGTGCGCTTCGACTCGCCCCTGGCGCTCCGGGAGGCCAGTATCTCGGCGGTGTCCGTGTTGATCACGCGCGCGGTGATTGCGACGACCGCCTTCGCCTCGTTGTGGTGGAAACCGCCCACACCGAAGCGCCCGGTCACGCGCGACATCGCGCCTCCGCCCACTCCCG
>CAWIHA010000027.1:0-165742 GCA_963835855.1 Bryobacterales bacterium
GCGGGCTTCCCGTCGGCCATCTCCTGCCGCAGCTCTTCTAGGATTGTTTGTGCATCCGGGGAGTGGAATTCGGAATCCAGCCGCCGCAGCGCCACGCGTACGACGTCCCGGTGGTGCAGCTTGGGGCCGAGCCCGCGCTGGCTCATCTCGAGCCACAGATTGTGCAGCAACTCGAGGTCTTCGGGCCAAAGGCGGGGCGGGTGCGGGCCGAGGTTGAAATAAAACGAGTCGTCTCTCGCCGCATCGTAAATCTCGAGCGAGAGCTGCGGCCGCGGCTTCGGCAAATCCTCCCAAGCATCGCCGAACTGTTTGGCCTGCTCCACCGCGCTCATTTTGCCCGACAGGCCCATCACGACCAACGATGAGCGCAGCCGCTCCGCCGTCTCGACCAGCACCTTGTTCGCATCGCGCCCGGTGAAGACCATCAGCTCGACGTGTTTGCCGGCCTTCTCGGCAAGGCTGACCACGATACTGAAGAGGCGCGCGATATCCGTGGAAAACACTTCGTCCGTAGTCGGCTCGTGCTCGCCAAAGCGCGTTTGCTTCACCGTGACCACCACGATGTCAATCCTATTCGTATCGGTCTTCGCAAGCACTCTCTTCAAATGCTCGAGCTGGTTCGGATTGCGCGCCGCCACGAGGATGTTGCCGGGGCGCACGCTGGTCGTCACCGGCGATACATCCTCCGGCGCCACCAACCGGAACTTGTCGAGCTCCTCCGTGTGTGTGGCCCGCCTCCGATGGTTGTAACGCTCGCTGATCTCGAAGGTGGCGAAGAACGCCGCGGCAAAGCTGAGCCCGGCGATCGTCGCGACCTGCTTTGTAAACAGGTTGACGCCGGCGATCGCGAACAGCAGGAGGGTGATGAGTGCGAGCCCCACCGGGACCTCGGTCCGGCCGGCGTGGAAGTTCAGCGGCACCTTCCACTCACGCGCTTCCGGCAGCTTATAGCGCAGGACGAGCACCGAAAGCGCCTTCATCGCAAAACTCCAGACCACGCCGAACGCGTACGCTTCGCCGAGCCACTCTACGTTTCCGCGGCTCGATACCAGAGTGATGATTTGCAGCAGAACGATCAGATTGATGAACCGGTGCGTGGTGCCGTATTTGTTGTGCGGCTGGCGGAACCAGTCCGGCAACACGCCATCCTCGGCGACGCGGTTGAGCACGCCGTTCGATCCGATAATCGCGGTATTCACTGCGCCGGAAAGAATAATGGTGCCGACCAGAACAACAAAGCCATGGAACAGGAGCCGGAGCGGCAGCGGGCCCATCACGTGCATGGCCAGGCCGCCGATCAGGTCATCGAGAAAGTGCACCCGCTGAGAGTCCGGGATCAGCATCACGGCGAAGAAGGAGACCAGTGAGGTGAACAGCATGCTGTAGATGAAGATCACGAAGCCGGCCCGCTCGAGGTTCTTCAGCTTCGGGGAGGCGATCTCGCGGTTCACCTGCGCCAGCGTCTCCTCACCGCTCATGGCGAGGACCGAATGCCCCAGGCCGACGAGAATCATGATCCCCGTGAGTGACGCTAGCCAGCTCCCTTTCAGCCAGCCCAGCGCGCCCTCGCCGAAGTGGATGTTTTGCGGCGCCGGGCAGCGGCACCGGCTGGTAGCCGCGGAGAAAAATTGTCGTCACGCACCAGACGATCAGGATGACAACCATCACGGTGGTGAGCTGCATGATGCGCAGCGCCTTCTGGCTCGATTCGTGAATGCCGATCACGTTCTTGCGCCAGAAGTACAACGTCACGAGGATAGCGAAGCCCGCCGCGAAATAATTCGGCGGAACGTGAACCGCAGCGTGGCCCATGTGCACCGCGACCTCATTGATCAGCCCGGCCAGGTAGAGTCCGGCGCTGACGGCGCTGATGGGTCCGGTCAGGACGTAATCGAAGAGCAGGGCGGAAACCGAGAACTTTGCCAGCGTGGGGCCCATCGCTTCGTGGACCACGCGATACACGCCGCCGCGGACGAACATGCTGCAGCTCTCGATGTACACCGCGCGGACGGCGTACGAGAACAGCATGATTCCGAGAATGAACCACGGGGCGGATTTGCCGACAAACGTTTCGGCGATGCCGCCGGCGTAAAAGGCTGACGAGGCCAGGTCACACAGGACAATCGCCGCCGCCCTCCAGAAGGTGATGAAGGAGAGCATGACAGTCGTCGCGACGACGACCTTTGTCGCTCTCGATTTCATCAAGGAATCCACTGGATCGTACACTCCCGTCCCGCCCTGCCCCCAGGACCGCGTTTCAATCGGCCTGCGAAGTTAGCTGATAGGCTGGGGCTTGAAAGTATCCCGTCCGAGGATGAATCGGACCGCTCCCCTGCTGTTCGGGTCCTCCGTCTCCTGGGTGGAGTTCGGCTCAGCCGTATATCTTATCACCGGGCCGCGGCAGCGTTGGCCTTCTCGCACGCGAGGTAGCCCAGCGCAACGGCCGCCAGGAAGAGCGTCAGCACCTCGCTGTCGCCCAGGTTCAGCTCGAAAATGCCGCTGACCATAATGGCGAGTGTTGTCGCTACTGCGCCGTGCAGAAGAAATCGCTCGTCACTCGGCCCGGCGGGCAGCCGCCGGATGGCGCGCAAAGAATCCCACAGGATCTTGAGGAACATCCAAACCAGGACCAGCATCGTGGGTATTCCGCGCTCCGCCGCGTAGTGAATATAAATGTTGTGCAGGTGGTAATAGGCGTCCGGATCGAGAGGGCCCCGAATATCGGCGGGCACGTATTGCATGAAACGCCACCGGACCATCTCGGGGCCGAGCCCGAACCACGGGTGCGCCCGGATCATCTGCCAGCCGGTGCGCCAGCAGACGATGCGCTGTTCGTTGGAATCCATGGCACTGGGTTGGAAACCGGAATCGAACCGGGTGCGAATGAACACCGGGCCGAAAAGCAGCAGCGCGGCCAGCACGCCTGGCGCGGCCAACACAACCCACCGCTTGCGGAACCATAGCAGGTATGCAACGGCGACAGCCGCGCCGAGCCAAACACTGCGCGTGAGGCCGAGCAGCAGCGAGCCGCCCAACAAGGCTGCTCCGCCGGCGGCAAGCCACAACACGCGGCCGCGCGCCCGCGGCGAGAACAGCAGAAACGCAGTGACCATCACGAGCACAATCATCTGCTCGCCGCCGAAGGTCATCCAGTGACCCATGAATCCGGTAATGCGCCTTCCGACGTAGAAGTTATACAGAGGCTGCCTCTGCACGTACGCCGCATGGGCTATCTTGGCGAATTGCGCGAAGGCGACGGCGCCGGCTAGTCCCCCGGCGGCGGCCCACGAAAGCACCAGGCGGCGCGCATCGGTAAGGGTGCGGAGGGTGGAAAAGACGGCCAGCAGTGTCAAATAGACGAAGAACTTGCGAATTTGTGGGCGGCCGGTCCACGCGGCGCCGGAAAGCGCCAGTGACATCACCGTGCCGGCCATGAACACCACAAGCGGCAGCCAGATCGGCGGCATGCGCAACTTCATGCCGGACATCAGAAGCGCGGCCACTGCCAGTGCCAGAAAGGTCTGCGACACCGCGATGGAGAACAGAATCGACAACACGGACGCCCAGGTGCAGAAGAATGCCGCGCGCGCCAGAAAGCTCGCCTCTGGCGTAGTGCCGAGAACAACGGGCGTTGGTGAAGTCATTGGCTGTGCGGATCCTTGCGTCTGCGCGATAGCCGCCGAAGCGCGGCCGGGCCATCGACCAGTATGCCAAAATGTGACACAACTGGCCGCCTTCGGGCCACCGGGCTTGACTTCAAATTGGAATCGGCGTACATAAATGCCCAGAGGGAGGGTTGTGGCGTGCTGGACTTGAGCAACCGCGACAAGCCCGGCCTGGACGAAAAGAGGGCTATTCTGCTGGAGTTTGTCGCGGCCTTTTCGATTCTCTCCGTCATTGCTTTGGTGCTGTACCTGGTGTTGAGCTACAGGCCGGTGTAGCCGCGCGGTGGCGGGTCACCCTGGGGGCCGCTCGCGGCCGTCCGGCGGCTCGAAGCGGGAACGGACCAGCGCCATGGCTTCCGCAGCGGTGTGTATCTGGCCTTCAAGCTGTGCGTCTTCTGCCGCGCCGAGCATGCGGCTAAACGCCGGCCCCGGAACGTAACCGGCGGCGATCAACTCATTTCCGGTAATGAGCCGCGGCGGCTGGAGCTGGTCGCGTGGCGCCTCCCGGAATTTCCGCGCGGCGAACTCGTAATGGTCGAGCAGCCCGTGGCTCATCACGCAATCCAGCCGGTGCAGCTCGAGGTGCTCCTCGAATGCTTCCATGCGCAGGAACCGTTTCAGCTTGCTCTCGCGCATCCGCGTCACGTCCTTGAACCGAAGATGGTTTTCGACCAGAGCCTCGACCAGCCGGATTTCCGCGTTCGGGAAGCGCAGCCGGGCCATGATTCCAGCCGCCATCCTCGCACCGGCCTCGGCGTGCCCATCGAAGCGGATACGGTCTGCCACACGGAAGGTAGATGGCTTTCCCACATCGTGCAGCAGCACGGCCATCGCCAGCGCCGCCGAGGGCGAGCGCATCCCCTCGAGCATCATGAGCGTGTGCGTCCACACGTCGCCCTCGGGGTGGAACTCGGGCGGCTGCGGGACGCCCTTCATGGCCGCGACCTCCGGCAGGATGTCGCCGAGCAGCCCCGACCGGTCGAGCAGCTCGAAGCCGCGGCGCGCGCCGCCTTCGGTGAGAATCCGCACTAGCTCGTCGCGAACGCGTTCCGCCGAGATCCGCAGGATTTTTTCGTGCAGCCGCTCCATGGCGGAGAACGTTCCGGGTTCGATCTCGAAGTTCAGCCGCGCGGCGAAACGGATTGCCCGCAGCATCCGCAAATGGTCCTCGCCGAAACGCATTGCGGCATCGCCGATCGCACGGATCAATTTTGACTGCAAGTCAGCGCGCCCGCCCACGAAATCGAGCACCTGCCGCGTCTCGGGATCGAGCAGCAGGCCGTTGATGGTGAAATCGCGGCGAACGGCGTCCTGACGGGGATCGTTCTCGAACTCGACGCCGGCCGGCCGCCGGCCGTCACGGTAGACGTGGTCGCTGCGGAACGTCGCTACTTCCACCTCGGCGCCCTGATCGCGCACGAGCACGACGCCGAAGTGCGCGCCAACGAGCTGCGCCTGGGGGAACATCTCCACCACCTGCTCGGGCCGCGCGTCGGTCGCAACATCGTAGTCCCGTGGTTCCCGGCCCAGCAGCAAGTCGCGGACGCACCCGCCGGCGAGGTACGCCTGGTGGCGCGCCGCTTTCAACCGGCCGATCACATCACGCGCCAAGCGCCCCGCGGTGGAATCCATCATCAATATGATCGTAGGACAACTGACGGCTCTCGAAGATCTGACGCGGAAACCTCGCGCCGCCAGCCGTTCTTATCAATGCCCACATGGGGCCGCAACCAGTGGAAAACGAGACTTCCGGGCGGCCTTCGGCCCTGGATGCGGCCGTTGAGAGGGGCAGCGGGACCTAATCCTTCTTCGCGCGCGCTTTGGCCTTCTTGGGTTCGCCGTCTTTTTCCGCGGCCTCCGGGTCGATGGATGACAACACTTTCCGGAACAGCGCCTCCTTCTGAGCGTCCTTCTTCGCAGGCGCTTCCCCGTGCCGGTAATCGTGCTCGTGATAGCAGGTGCAGCAGCGCATCTTGGCCGGCTCCCCATGCACCATCGAGACAATCGCATGGTTGGTTACCCGCCGGCACTTCACGCAGAAATCGTCGATCACATCCCCGAGACGCAAATCCGACATCATTCCTCCGCCAAGCGCTGCGGCGCCGACTGCTGAAGTATATCGAATTTTCGCACCGGGTGGAATGGGCGGCCGGAAGGTATGTGTCAGGCCAACGGCAAGCATCCAGAACGTCCGGCGCGGATCCACCAACCCGGCACGCCCGCGGACTACGTCCGTCTGCACGCCCCGACCCGGCATTAGGCTGAATCGGCGGCGCAGGAGCGCGCCCATCACAACCAGGCCGGTGCCCAGCATCAGCCACGTGGAAGCCTCCGGGTTTGATACCACCACCTCGCCCGTGAGGCCGGCGGTTTCGGCCGCTCCGAGCCCCTGAATCCCGGGCTCCCAGATCGAGTTGCCCACCGTGTAACCCGGCCCAAGGCCGATAAAATAACTGGTTCCCAGGTTGAGCAGGCGGAAATAAGCGGCGTCGCTGTAATTGCCGAGGTTGGAACCGAATAGCGCTTCGGAAGTCGCAAGCGGCATCGAAACCAAGCCGCTGATCACGGCGGCATCGATGACCGCGCCGCCCGCCACCACCGTCGCAGGCGTCACCAGCAGGCTGCCTTCGGGCAGGCCCAATAGAGCCGCGTTGGGATCGTTGAGCGGGACCGACACCGAACCGTCCAGCGATTCCAGCCAGCCTTCCATGAGAGAGCTGCTGAAGTATTGCGTCGTGGTGCCTGGTATCGTCGCAAGCGCCGCGCCCGCCAGTTCCGTGCCGGCCACGAGCAAGCCGATCTGTGTGGGATAGGGCGAGACGCCAGGGTTGTTGTAACCGTATGTCCAGACGCCGAAGTCGATCGAAACCTGCGCCCCAGTGTGGACCTTGGCGAGGCTGTCGTCTGTCGCGTCGATGCTGCCGGCCGCAAGCGGCCGCGCGCCCAGACCAGCGACCAGGAGCAGTGTAGCAATGTGCCTTGTCATCTTAGGCCGGCTTCATTATCGCAACAGGCTCGGGGATTGGGAATCGAACATCGGTTCCAGGCTACGGGATCTAAAGTACTAGAGCCGATATAATTGATCCCCGGGGCGGGCTGCCGCTTGCTGAAAACGAGGTCCCAGGTCACACTTCCACCATGCACGAGACCGACCCCGCGCCCGCGGCTTGTTTGGAACGGGGCGGCAGGTCAAGGTACAATCTGAAACGTCTGCCGCCGATTCGACAGCGGGAGGAGGCGGGACCGTGTACGAATGGGAAAGAGTATGCCGGAAATCAGCATCGATCCAGTGCCGTGCGAGGAATTCCCCGTTGTCATTATTGGCGCGGGACCCGCTGGTCTCACCGCCGCCTACGAGCTGTCCAAGAGCAACGTCCGTTGCGTAGTGCTGGAAAGGGACTCCGTGGTGGGCGGCCTGGCGCGAACCGCTGAGTACAAGGGATACCTCTTCGACATCGGCGGGCACCGGTTCTTCACCAAAGTGTCGCTGGTGGACCGAATGTGGCACGAAGTCCTCGGGCCGGATTTCATCACCCGCCAGCGGCTGTCGCGCATCTACTACAAATCGAAATTTTTCCAGTATCCGCTGGAGCCGAGGAACGCGCTGCTGGGCCTGGGACTCCTGGAATCACTGCGCTGCGGCCTTAGCTACGTCAACGCGCGGCTCTTCCCCGAGCGGCCGGAAGACAACTTCGAGGCCTGGGTCTCAAACCACTTCGGCCAGCGCCTCTTCAAGACCTTCTTCAAGACCTACACGGAAAAGGTGTGGGGCATCCCCTGCCGCGAAATACAGGCGGAATGGGCGGCGCAGAGGATCCGGGGCCTTTCGCTCACATCGCTGTTGTGGAACGCGGTCCGGCCGTGGCGGAATCGGGATAAGCAGCAGGCGATTAGGACCTTGATCCACGAGTTCGAGTATCCGCGGCGCGGCCCGGGCATGATGTGGACCAAGGTGAAGCAGATCGTCGTGGGGCGCGGGAGCAAGGTGGTCTTCCACGCTCCGGTGGAGAGAATCTGCTGGGAGCCAGGCCGCGTCACCGCCATCCACGCCGGCGGCAAAGTCTACCGGGGCAATCGCTTCATCAGCAGCATGCCGATTCGCGAGCTGCTGGAAGCTCTCGACCCTGCGCCGCCCGAGCCGGTGCGCCGCGCCGCCGCCGATTTCAACTACCGCGATTTCCTTACTGTCGCCGTCATCGTCACAGGGAGGGGGCTATTCCCGGATAACTGGATTTATGTGCACGATGCGGCCGTGAAGGTTGGCCGCATCCAGAACTACAACAATTGGAGCCCGGAGATGGTGCCGGACCCGGAGACGACGTGCCTCGGTCTGGAGTACTTCTGCTTCGAAGGAGACAGCCTCTGGAGGACGCCCGACGCCGAGTTGATCGAGCTGGCCCGGCGGGAGCTGGGGCTGCTCGGCCTGGCGGACCCCAGCTGCATCGTGGATGGCACGGTTCTGCGCATCGGGAAGGCCTACCCGGTTTACGATGGCGTGTACCGCCGCGGCTTGGCAGCCGTACGCGAGTTTCTCGAAACCGTTCCCAATTTGCAGCTTGTCGGGCGCAACGGCATGCACCGCTACAACAATCAGGACCACTCGATGCTGACCGCGATGCTGGCCGCGCGCAATGTCCTGGGCGCGCGCTACGATCTGTGGCAGGTAAACGTAGACGCCGATTACCACGAACAAGGCCCCCCGCTGACCGAGGAAGAACTCAAGGCCATGGATGCCTCCCAGCCGCTCGTCCCCCGGCGGAGCCGCAGCTAGCGTTCTGTAACCAACACTACTTTACAATGCCGGACTTTCTGAATAATCCTCGCTGCTGCGGCCGTCCACTTATCAGGAAGCGTGAGTCCGATTCCCCCTATTGTTGACAGGGATTGAGTACATTCGTATAATGTTCATCAGAAGGTCTTACTGGGAACATGGCTTCAGCTCTCCCCACCCTAAAGCTGCCTCCGGAGCGCAGCCACTCCTTGCTCGCGAATATCGGCAACACGCCGCTGCTCCGCCTGGAGCGATTGACGGCGGACTTGCCGGGCATTGCAATCTATGCCAAGGCCGAGTACTTCAATCCCGGCGGCTCGGTGAAGGACCGGCCCGCGCTGAACATGATTCTGGCGGGCGAGCGCAGCGGGAAGCTCAAGCCCGGGCGCACAATCCTCGACGCCACGAGCGGCAACACCGGCATCGCCTATGCCATGATCGGCGCGGCGCGCGGCTACAAGGTCAAGCTGTGCCTGCCGCGCAACGCCTCGCCCGAGCGCAAGCGCATTCTCAAGGCCTATGGCGCCGAGGTGATTCTGACGGACGCGGCCGAGGGCTCCGATGGCGCGATCCGCGTCTGCCAGCAGGTTTACCGCGAGAACCCAGACTTGTATTTTTACCCGGACCAATACAATAATCCAGCGAACTGGCAAGCCCACTATGAGACGACAGGGCCGGAAATCATCCGCCAGACCGCGGGCCGCATCACGCATTTCCTCGCGGCCATGGGGACAAGCGGCACGTTTACTGGCATCGCGCGGCGGCTACGGCGGGAGCTGCCGGAAGTCGAGTGCATCTCCGTGCAGCCGTCTTCGGGTTTTCACGGCATCGAGGGCGTAAAACACATGCCGACCTCGATCGTGCCGGGCATCTACGATCCGAAGCTCGCCCACCGCAACGTGTGGCTGGAAACCGAGGATGCGCACCGCACGGTGCTGCGGCTGGCGCGCGAGGAAGGCATTCTCGCCGGCGTCTCGGCGGGAGCGAACATCGCGGCGGCGCTTCAGGTAGGCCGTGAGCTCGCCGAGGCGGGCCGCAGGGCTGTGATCGTGACCATCCTCTGCGATGGCGGCGAGAAGTACTTGAGCGAGGAATTCTGGGATGATCCGGATTGAACCGGCACCGTGGACGGCAATGATTGCGCACGCGCGCGAGACCTATCCGAACGAGTGCTGCGGAGCGATGCTGGGACATCGCGCGGAGGGCGAGAAACTTGTGACCACGGCGATTCTGCTCCAGAATACGTTCGAGGGATCACAGCGCTCACGCTACGAGCTGCGCGCGGAAGACCTGCTCACCGCGGACCGCGAGGCGCGCCGCCGTGGCCTCGAACTGATCGGCGTCTACCATTCGCACCCGGATTGCGATGCGTACTTCTCTGAAACGGACCTGAAGAACTCCTGCCCGTGGTACTCGTTCGTGGTCCTCTCGATTCGCAAGGGCGAGTTTGATCACGCGAACAGTTGGCTGCCCAACCTGGAGCAGACCAAAGCGGAAAAGGAAGTACTAACGCACCCGACGGCCGCGGGCCGCATGAAGGCTCAGGCCGAGGGCTGAACCCAATCTATGACGAAAACTCTGATCCCGACGCCCCTTCGGCAATACGCCGGCAAGAAAGACACGGTTGATCTCCCTGGGAATACGGTCGGAGAGGTGCTGAGCGCGCTCACCAGCCAATACCAGGAGTTGCGGCGGCATCTTTACAGCCAGGAAGGTAAATTGCGCAACTTCGTCAACGTGTATGTGAACGACGAAGACATCCGGTACCTCGGTAAGGAAGCCACGCCGGTCCGGGAAGGCGATGTCGTCTCGATAGTGCCTAGCATTGCCGGAGGTACAGCGGCTGGAGGTACCGCGATTGACGGCGCTGCGGAGGCCAAAATTACGGCGCGCATCGGCGCGCATGTGCTGGAGACGCCGGCGCCACCCGTTGAGCTATCGAACGAGGAGGTCCTGCGCTACAGCCGGCACCTGATCATGCCGGAAGTGGCGATGGAAGGCCAGCTCAAGCTCAAGCAGGCCAAGGTGCTCCTGATTGGAGCGGGCGGCTTGGGCGCGCCGCTCGGGTTGTATCTCGCCGCGGCGGGCGTGGGCAGAATCGGCCTGGTCGATTTCGACGTCGTCGATTTGACGAACCTTCAACGCCAGGTCATCCACGGCACGAGCGATGTGGGCCGCAAGAAGCTCGACTCGGCCGCTGGCAGCATGCACGAGATCAATCCGCACGTCGCGATCGACAAATACGAGACCGCGCTCACCAGCGAAAACGCGCTCGATATTTTGAAGGACTACGACATCGTCGTCGATGGCACGGACAATTTTCCCACGCGCTATCTCGTCAACGACGCGTGCGTGCTGCTGGGCAAGCCGAACGTATACGGCTCGATCTTTCGCTTCGAAGGCCAGGCGACCGTATTCGCGTACGGGGGCGGCCCGTGTTACCGCTGCCTGTATCCCGAGCCGCCGCCTCCCGGCCTGGTGCCGAGTTGCGCCGAGGGAGGCGTGCTGGGGATTCTGCCGGGCCTGATCGGATTGATTCAAGCTACCGAGACGGTGAAACTGATACTGGGCAAAGGGGAGCCGCTCGCCGGCCGGCTGTTGCTCTACGACGCGCTCGCCATGCGTTTCCGCGAGCTGAAGCTGCGCAAGAACCCGGAGTGCCCCATCTGCGGCGAGCACCGCACCATTCACAAGCTCATGGACTATCATCAATTCTGTGGCGTTCCAAGGCAGCCGGCTGTGCACGGCTCCGCGGCTGCCGAATTCGAGATCACCGCGCCCGAGCTTAAGGCGAAGATCGACCGCGGCGACAGCTTTGTGCTGATCGACGTGCGCGAGCCGCACGAGTACCAGATTTGCCGCATTCCGAGTTCCCGGCTCATCCCGCTCGGCGAGCTGGCCAAGCGCGTGCACGAGCTGAATTCGGCGGACGAGATTATCGCGCACTGCAAGAGCGGCGGCCGCAGCGCTAAAGCGGTGAATCTTTTGAAAAACGCCGGCTTCCGTAAGGTGAAGAATCTAAAGGGCGGAATTCTCGCCTGGAGCGACCAGGTAGATCCACGCGTTCCTAAGTACTAGGCACCGTGCGTCCCGGCTCGGCGCTTGGAACCCCCCGGAGAAAATCCGCTGCACGAAGCACTTAATAAAGGTTTATACTTTTAGTTTCCGCCCTGGGGAGACCCGGTGAGCCACACACCAGAAACCCCGTTCGAAAACATCGAAAGCGCGCAGCAGTTTGTCGAGTTGCTGGCCGAAGCGATCGAGGAGGCCCGCCGCGACGTGGAAGCCGACATCGCCCGCGAGCAGCCGGAGCGCCGCATGCAGGCTCTGCAATTGGTCTCCTACAATCTCGCGAAACTATCCCTGCATATCGGAACCTGCCACCGGCTGCTGAATGACCTTCGCTCGTTGCGCCGCCTGCTCCTCGAAGAGCGGAAGCCGGAGCTCGAAAGCGAACCCTCCGAATAGACCGCCCGGCGCGCTGGCGGAAGCACACCTAGCCTATTCGATCACGTCTACGCACACGACAGAGAATTGTGATTCGGAGTAGAGCCTGAAGTGCACGGAAGGAACTTTGCTGTTCGGAAGTCGCAGATCCCATACGCGCCCATCAGAACTATTGTTGTTTACAGGCAACTCGTCCGAAATTTGAATCACTACACCCGGATCAGTGTATAGCCTGACGTTCTTGGCCCCATGCCGGTCTATGGAGACCAATTTTGGGGAATTATATACTTGACTCCCTGTGGGGAGCCCTGATAAACTAAAGATTGATTCGATGCCAGTTTCGATAAAGGAGACATTGATGCCACGTCCAGACCCCCCAAATCCACCACAGCAACCACCGCGACCAGAACCACCGCCGCCTGATCGATTCAATAATCCGACTCCTCCACCGCCACCGTCGCCGCCACCCAATAAACCTTTCAAAAGAGGCGCATAGCTAGCGTAAACAGGTTGGCCAGGAAGGATACTACAGCACAACGAAAGGCGAGAAACATGAGCGTGGATTTTTTCTGATTGATAGAATAGTTAATCAGTATTCTCTCCTTCGCGGCTTTCAGCCGCACGCCGATTAGCTCGTTCTCATCAGTCGGCTTGGCGTCCGGGTACATTTCACGGTAGCTGCCCATCTTCGCCAACCAGTCATCGTACTCATCGGGGGTAGCTTCAAGAGAATAATCGCGTGGCCACAGGACTGCGGTGGAAAATATGCCACCTAGTATCATTGCCGCTACCGAGACTCCAAAGGCAACAATCTGGTAAGAATGAAGTGGTCGCTTGAATAATTCACCTGCCTGTATCGCCAAGAACGTGAGAGACGCCAAAATCAGGCCAGTCTTGATGTCAATGGTGTCACCCAAGCTAAACTCACTGCGGTCCCGCTCAAATACGTACTCCTCTGCCGTTTTCTTCATCGTTTTTCTCCTGCAATATCCTTCATCCTTGTGGTGCGCCGATCCAACCTCCGTTTTCGGCGCTTTGCCGCTTTGCTTTTCGGCTTCGGGTGATAGTGAAGCACCGCGTCCGTGATCTGGTCAAGTTCCGGGGGCGTCTTCATGCCGTCAACTCCCTGTAGGTTATCCGCTTGCCCGCTACAGCATCAACGAACGAATCAAGCCGCTCCAGTGTGTGCCGTGCCACGTTGCCAGCGTTCAGCCGGAACGTGAACTCATCCACGTATCGTCCGAGGTGTTTGGGGCTGGCGTGATGATAAACTCCGTGCAGCCCGCGCTTCAGGACCGCCCAGACACTCTCAATGCTGTTGGTGCTGGCCGGGCCGCGTGCGTATTCCCCGGCACCGTGGTTGACGGAGCCATGCTGGAAACTCACATCGTTCAGGCCATCGAAAACCACGTGGTCATCCGTGTAGAGTTGGGAACCAGCTTCAACTCGGTTCTGGATCTCGCTATGAATCGCGTCCGAGGTGCTCTCTGGGATCGGCTTAGCAACCGTGCGACCGCCGCGTTCCCGCATTCCGAGCACAGCGGTTTTACCGACAGGCCCGCGTCCAGCGTGGAGCTTCTTGGACTTGTGCTTGTTGGCTTCCCTGCCGCCGATGAAGCATTCGTCAATTTCCACGATGCCCCGCAGCTTGTCGATGCTGTCAGGGCTGCTGCACGCTTCTCGGAGCCGTCCAAGCATGAACCACGCGGACTTCTGGGTAACGCCAATCTCTTTCGCAAGCTGCATCGAAGAGATGCCCTTGCGGGCAGTAACCAGCAGGTACATGGCATAGACCCACTTGTGCAGGGGAATATGCGACCGCCCGAAAATGGTATCCGTGCGGACAGTGAAATCCAGCTTGCAGGCATTGCAGCGATAGAAGCCACCGATGCGCTTCGTGATGCGCTCCCCCGACTTGCACTCTGGGCAAACCGGGCCGTCTGGCCAGAGTCGATCTTCGAGGTATGTCCGCGCCGTCTCTTCGTCGGGGAACAACTCGAAGAGTTTGAAAGTGCTGATTGTGCTCTTGCTCATGGTCCCATTGTACTTGACTCCCTCAAGGGAGTCAAGTACCACAAGTGGCGTGTTCTCAACAGTATGGGAGTTAAGTATATAATTCCCCAATTTTGCATATGGATACTGAGCACTTTGGGACCGTTCGGCCTTCTGGGTGAATGGAAGAGGCCTGAAGCATGGCAGTTCTCGCTTGGCCGTATTCGCGTTCGGGACGATTATCACCTGGGAGGGAGGTACGCTGTTGTTGACTTGGACGCTAGGGGGTTGTTTTGTGTTTGCTTCGATTTGCGACAACTGTCGCTGTAACGCGGATTGTGCTTGACTGTTTCTATGGGCTTGCAGCCCGACGAGAGAACAGGCGACTACCGCGCATATCAAAAAGCAGCCCTTATACCAGCCCTTAGCGCCGGAGGTCTCTGCCGGATGCAAGGTCACATACACTCCCATGTACGCCATGAGAAGCATGAGCGCTGTGATCGTAATGGTGATGCCGATGTCCAGCATGCGTGTCGCCGCAGTCTGCCACCAAAAGCAAACCGCAGCCACAAAACATTGTGATGCATTTCGCCTCACTGTGCCAAGTAGATAATCACCGCGCGCCGCGAGGGGAAGTGCGGGCAATCTCACCGCGCAAAGAGCCGCACCAGCAGGAAGAACACCGCCGCCGCGGCGGCGCTCGACAGAACAGCGACCGCGATGTCGCGCGCGAACGTGCTGATCTCGACGTTCCCGGTAGGAGCTGGTTCGGACTTGCGCGGCCGGCTGGGGACCCAGATAGCCGGCGTTTCCTGCTCATCGGTATCATCAGCCTCGCCGGGTTCGTCGGCGGGCGGCAAGGGCTGTTCCATCTCGATGTCGAGTGCGTTGATCTTGGTCTCGATCAGCGCCGCCAGTTCGGCGGCATCCATATGGAAGCGATGCTGCGCGAATTCGGGCAACGCTGTGCGGATGTCCTCAAGCGTCAAGGGCTGCCGCAGCGCGACCACGTCGAAACCGAGGCCGTCGGCGAGGCGGCATCCGAGATAGACCAGCGTGAGCAAATCCATCTCGCCGCCCATAGGGCGGTCGTGGTGACGGCCAGTAATGACATGGAGTTCCTGGGGCAGGTTCCAATGCTGGGCTAGCCATTGGCCAGCCGCGCAATGGTGAATCCCGAAGACCTGCTGCTCGTAGTCGAGGAGATCGAAATTCTGGGCCGTTGCGGCCGCCTCTCCGGCGGTCCTGAGGAAACTCGCATATTCGGCCGGGTGGGCGACCAAAAGTCCGAGCCGGCCGATGTCATGCATCAGTCCGGCGGTGTAAGCGAGATCTTCGTGGGCGGAGCAAACGTGCGCGAGCTCCTCGGTCAGCAACGCGCAGGCCAGCGTGTGGCGCCAGCAGCGGCGCAGCTCTTCCATTTTGAGCGCGGCCTTCAAATACATGCCCGAGGCCACCGTCATTGTGAGGCCGCGCACCCTGCGCAACCCCAGCACGACGAGCGCTTGCTGCAAGGTATTGACTTGCGCGGACAAGCCGAACAACGCCGAATTCGCCCGGCGCAGCATCTCGGCCGAAAACGCCGGGTCAGCCCGCAGCAGGCCGATCACCTCGCGCAGCGAGACGTCGTCGTTGGAGATGACTTGGAGAAGGCGGATAGCGATAGGCGGAAAGACCGGGATGCTCAGCAACGCGGCCGGATCCTTGAGAGCCGCCTGTTCGCGGCCAGCAGCCATAGTACTCCCGCATGGATCTGATCGGCTGTTTAGTGGCTGGATGTTAGGCGGCGCCGAAGGAAAACAAGTTTCCTGTCGATTCCCCTTTCCTTACTTTTCACTCTTCAACCACACGAACCCTGCCTCATCGAGGGCATCCTGAGCTCGCCCTCCTCTGTGCAGGCGGCATCGCTCCCTCGAGGGTTCGGGCCAGTGAGCGCGGTCGGCAACCGCTGCATCGAATTGCAGCTTCGGTTCAGCCTCTGGCGGGGATCGCGCCGGGTCCGACGGGCACTTGACATTCTCTCCAGGTCTCGGAATAATGAGCGCAGTTCACAAGGAGGAGTACCCACATGTCTACGAACGTGCCCCCTATGCCTGCGCCCGGCGGCGCGCCGCCGCGGAAGAGGACCAGCCCGCTGGTATGGATGCTGGTTGGGATTGGCGGTTTTGTATTTCTGATTTTTCTGCTGGTGGTGGCAGCCGGCGTATTCGTTGTGCACAAGGCCAAGCAGGCCGGCTTTGATGCGGCGCTGATGAAGAGCAACCCCGCGGTTGCAATGGCCAAGCTGATGGCCGCGGCGAACCCGGATGCCGAGGTGGTTTCGATCGATGAGAAGCGCGGCATCATTACGGTCAGGGAGAAGAAGACGGGCAAAACCGTCACGATGAATTTCGAGGACGCTAAGAAGGGCAAGATCTCTTTTGAGGGCGAAGGCGGCGAAAAGGTCTCCATTGAGTCGCAAGGAGAGGGCAACTCCGGGTCCGTCCAGGTCAAATCATCCGAGGGCGCCACGACGGTCGGGTCTGGCGGAGCGGCCAGGCTGCCTGCATGGTTTCCTGCGTACCCCGGCGTAGCGCCTGAAGGCGCCTACTCGGTTGAAGAGAAAACCGGTGCGGCGGGCACCTTGCAGTTCACAACGAAGGACGCCCCCGAGCAGGTGATTCAGTTTTACGAAGCGGGATTGAAAGGCGCCGGCCTGAAAGTCTTCACGTTCAAACAGGACCGCGGCGGCATCGTCACCGGCCAGGACGATAGCGGGCAGCGGAGCGCGCAGGTAACCGTGTCACCGGGCGCTGGCAACACACAGGTCACGCTCACGTTCCAGGCCAAGAAGTAAGCGCAAGCGATCGGGCATTCGTCGATGCGCTGAACGGATTCACGTTAACGCATTTTGGGGTGGTTTCAGTTCCCTGCATAGTAGAAGAAGCCCCGAGTCTGGGGGACCGGGGCTTCACTCAGAGGGGCTGGCGACGAGCTGGGTCTCGTCGCCGGGATGCAATTTGACTTACTGTTGCCCTTAGAAGGGCAATTGCCGTGCCAGACATCAGTTGCTTGGTTTCCTGCACTTAGGCCGCGCGGGTGCGGCGGTTGCGCGATTTTCCGTATCGGAAGTTGCTTCCGTACCCAGCCAGTGGGATCTGGCGCACCTAGCCTGAACGGGGCGATCGCTGCCCGGGCCAGCGCGAGGGCGCGGCTATCGGTCCGAATCGGCGGGTGATTCGCCACGAACCGAGGCGGCGGTGCGGATCGAAACCGGTTGCCACCCTTCCACAGGTTCGAACCGGCCATCGGAGAGGAGCCGGTATTTGCGGCCGCGCCAAGTGATGGTATTCCCGAAGAAGCCGGCGACCCAAAGAGCGAAACCGAGAATGTCCTGAAGCGGCACCAGCCAGAAGCGGCGCAAGGTCAGGCGGTCATCGAGGATCCAGATTGCCGTGGCCCACGCAGCCGCAGCTCGAAGCGCGATCGTGGCCAGCGCGACCGGCCATAGCCCAGGAGCGTCAATCCAAAGCAGAACCGCCAGCGGCAACGGGTAGGTAAACAACTGGCCGAAGTAGCCGGCCGGACGCATGTGGCGGGCTGGCCGGATCCACCGCAGCCTGTGAGCGAAGTTCGCGCGCAAAGTTTGCGTGCCGAGCCGGTGCTCGATCACATAAGACGATAGAATGGACCGGCCCAGCTCGGAGGCGCACTGGCCCAACACAAAATCATCCGCCGGGTAATCTTTCACGCGCGCGAAACCGCCAATCTGCTCAAGTGTCCGCCTGCGAATCGCCATGGTTACGCCGATGGCAAATTTCATTCCCTCGAGCATCCTCGCCACGAGAACGCCCGCCAGGAACTCCGTATTCATCCCGATGGCCTCCAGGCCCGACCAGAGGTCGCGGCCCGGCACCGCGCGATAGGCGCAGGTGGCAACGACGAGGTTTGAGTCCTGAAACTCCGCCGCGATCACGGATAGCATTCCAGGCGTAACCCGCGCGTCGCTGTCGCTGGTGACGATCAGGTCGTGCCGCGCACAGGCCAGCATGCGCCCGTGCGAGTATACTTTCGCGCTTGGGTAGGGCGGCTCGCCAGTTAAGATGAGCCGCGCGGGGATTTTAGGAAATTCGTGCCGGAGTTTTTCGACCACTGCCGCAGCCGGATCGCCCGGGTCCCGCACGGCAAACAGCAACTCGAATTCGGGATAGTCTTGCCGGAAGAAAGACCGGAGGTTTTCTTCGAGGCCCTCGTCCAAACCGGCGAGTGGCTTTAGAATGCTGATCGGGACCGGGCGGAGCAACTGAGGCGGCCGTACGCGGCGGTAGCACCAGGCGGCCACGACTACCAGGATCGAAAACAACGCTGAGCCCGCCGCGAGCAACAAGAAAAGCCACGCGATCAAGGACATGCTCTACTCGCCGGCCGCTTTGGCGTCGATCAACTTCCGCACATCGGTGATGAACTGCTCGAGCGGTTTCGCACCCTGATCGCCGTGCTTGCGGTTGCGCACCGAGACCGTCCCCGCCTGCGCCTCACGCTCGCCAACCACCAGCATGTAAGGAACCTTTTGTAGCTGGGCTTCGCGGATCTTGAAGTTAATCTTCTCGCTGCGGTCGTCCAAGTGGACACGCATGCCCGCGTCTTCAAGCCGCTTCGTGACTTCCCGGGCATACTCCATCTGCCTATCCGTGATCGGCAGCACCACTGCCTGCACCGGCGCCAGCCACACCGGGAAGGCGCCCGCGTAATGCTCGAGCAGGATGCCAAAGAACCGTTCGACCGAGCCATAGAGCGCGCGGTGGACCATGAGCGGCTGGTGGGCTTTGCCGTCCTCCGCGATGTATTCAAGGTCAAACCGCCGCGGCAGCGTGAAATCAAGTTGCACCGTCGAAAGCTGCCAGAGGCGGCCGATGGCATCGACGAGCTTCACGTCGATTTTCGGACCGTAAAAAGCGGCCTCGTCCGGCATGATCTTTGCTTTCAGATGCAGCCGCTCGATGGCGTTCTTCAGCGCGCCCTCCGCCAGCGCCCATTGCTCCGGAGCGCCGTCGTATTTTCCGCTCGCGCCGCCATCCCATGTGGAAAGCTCGGCCTCGTACCGATCGAAGCCGAAGGTATGCAGCGTATCGAGAGCGAACTCCAAGCAGCCGGCGATCTCATCCTCGATTTGCTCGGGCGTGCAGAAGATGTGAGCGTCGTCCTGAGTGAAGCCGCGCACGCGGAACAGCCCGTGCATGACGCCCGAGCGCTCGTACCGGTAGACGGTGCCGAGCTCGCCTAGCCGCACCGGCAGGTCGCGGTAGCTTTTCATCCGGTCCTTGTAAATCAGGATGTGGAAGGGGCAGTTCATCGGCTTGAGCTGATACTCGGCGTCTTCGAGATCCATCCGCTTGAACATGTTCTCGGCGTAAAAATTGTAATGGCCGGAAGTCTTCCACAGGTCGGCGCGGGCCACGTGCGGCGTATAAACGAGCGAATAGCCGCGCGCGACGTATTGGTCGCGCATCCAGTCCTCGAGGATGCGCCGCACCGTACCGCCTTTCGGGTGGAAGAAGATCAACCCCGGCCCGGCGAGTTCCTGGATGCTGAACAGGTCGAGCTCCTGGCCCAGCTTGCGGTGATCGCGCTTCTTCGCCTCCTCGAGCTGGTGCAGGTAGTCTTCGAGCTCCTTGCGGGTGAAGAAGGCGGTGCCGTAAATGCGCTGGCCCTGCCGGTTATGTTCATCGCCCTTCCAGTAGGCGCCAGCGATGGACAACAGCTTAAACGCTTTGATCTTCGAAGTCGAAGGCACGTGCGGCCCGCGGCAAAAGTCGATGAAATGCGGCCCCAAAGTGTATTCGGAAAAAACGTCGTCGGCCTTCTCCCGAATCAGTTCGCATTTCAGGTCCTCGCCCATGCTGGCGTACCTGTTCAGGCCCACGGGCTTCGGCGTCAGCTTGCGCTCGTAAGGCAGGTTCTGCCGCTGCAACTCCCACATCTTTGCCTCGATCTTATCGAGGTCTTCAGGAGTGAATGGCGAATCGCGATAAAAGTCATAGAAAAAGCCGGTATCGATGGGCGGGCCGATGCCGAGTTTGGTTTCCGGATAGAGCTCGAGAACGGCTGCGGCCATGAGGTGCGCGGCCGAATGCCGGTAGACTTCGAGCGCCTCGCGATCTTTGGGCGTGAGGATCTCGATACGCGAATCGGTGGAGAGCGGGCGGCTCAGGTCCACCAATTCGCCATTGACCCTGGCGACGATGGCCTCATCCGCCAGCCGCCGGCTGATGGACTTGGCGATATCAAGCGGTGTACTCCCGGCCGCCACGTGCTGCTCGCTTCCGTCGGGCAAGGTGATGGTGATTTCACTCATTCGAAACCGGACTCCGCAAACCGCCGGTGCTCCGTTCCGGGCCGGCTGACGCGACTTGTTCAGCCCCCGGGTAGCCGGAGCTACTCATAAGTGCTTGAGTTTTCAGCGTAGCATGTCGAGGATTGGTTGCGGCGCGCCGCCGATCAGCCGCTTCGATGGTGAGGAACCGGCCCCAATGCACATAGACGCGCCCCTCGTCCGGCCGGAGCGCTTGTGCTAAAGTTGAATCCCGGAGCTTCGATTGGCGATCCAACAAGGGCAGGCAAGCGGATTCGATGAAGCGGCTCTGGTGGCCCAGGCCCAACAAGGGGGAGTCGAAGCGTTCACAGGCTTGGTAAACCGGTACGAGAGGAATATATTCCGGCTGGCCAGGCACATTACTCAGAACGCGGAAGATGCGGAGGACGTTCTCCAGGAAACTTTCCTGAAGGCTTTCGAGCACCTGGATGATTTCCAGGGTAATTCGAAATTCTATACATGGCTGGTGCGAATCGCCGTCAATCAGTCGCTGATGAAGTTGCGAAAGCGCAAGAGCGACGCCTCCATCTCTCTCGACGAGCCCATCGACACCGGGGAAGAAAGTCTGGTTCGCGAAATTGCGGTTTGGGATCCCAATCCGGAGCAGACTTACTCGCGGGAGGAAATCCGCGAAATTCTGGAGAGGGCCATTGAGACGCTCGCGCCGGCGTTTCGTGTGGTATTCACGCTGCGGGATGTCGAGGGTCTCTCGACCGAGGAAACGGCCACCATGCTGAACCTTTCCGTCCCGGCAGTGAAAAGCCGCCTTCTGCGGGCACGCCTGCGGTTGCGGGAGAAGCTGACCCGCTATTTCAAGCGGAAGGGGGATGGTTCTTTTGATTACATGTAAGGACTTCTTAAACGAGCTGAACGAGTTTCTGGACGACTCGGCGGAAGCGGAGCTTCGCAAGGAGCTCGAAGAGCACTTGAACGAGTGTCCGAACTGCTGGGTGATCTGCGACACCACGAAGAAGACGATAGAGATTTACCGCGGAATGGATCCCTACCCGATCCGGCCACAGGTTCACGCCCGCCTGATCCAGGCGCTTCAGAAAAAGGCCGCGCACCAGACCTAAGCCGGGCAGAGGCCCCGGTAGAACGAACATCTCCGGCAGTGGTTCCCAACCTGTAACGGAAAAGCGAGGCCGGCCTGCGCCTGCCGGAACCGGCGCACGCATTCCAGGGCTGCCGTGAGCTGTTCCGCTTCGAGTGACACGGTGATATCTACTTCCGGGCGAAGGAAAGACAGAACGGCGCGGTCGGGCAGGTGCCCGGTCAGCTGTTTGAGCGCGAGAGCATAGAGTCTGAGCTGAAGCGCGTAAGACTCGGCGCGCTCAGCGGCGCCCTCCTGGTCCACGTCGTCGGTTTTGTAATCCACCAGTATGAGTTCGCCGCCGTCCTCAAACCAAAGGTCGATCCGCCCCTGAAGTACAACGTCATCGACCGCCATCATGAAATCGAACTCGCGCTCGAGGCTCGACTGCCAAGGCTGCGCGGCGCGCCAGTTCCCCCGCTTGGAAACGCCCGGCCAGTTCCAGCGCAAGCGGTGACGCATCCGGGACGCGAGCTTCCGCGAGCAGCGCGTGCACCTGCCTTCCCAACTCACCGGCATCGATGGCGTCGTCCTCGACTTCTGACAGAGCCGGTCTGGATGGCTCGCCGTGCCAGCCGAGATATCGTGCGAGATAGTAGCGGCGCGGGCACTCGGCGAACAGCGCGATTGAGGTCACCGCGGCGCTCGCATCATGCTGGGCCGCGCGCAGCGGCCGTGCGCAACGCGATTCGTCTTCGGCAGCGGTCTCGCTGCGCGGGCGTGCCGTGAGACCGGTGCCACATCCATCCGCGCGCACTGCCCAGACGCGCACATCGAACGCCTGCTCGCCGCCAACCCGATGGGTCGAAAGACCGCTCGTTTCATCCCCGAACTCCAAGCCCAAGCCGGACAGCACCTTGTCGGCCCAGTTCCGCGCGTCTTTTTGGGTTTTGGCGCAGGAGAGCACCAAGTGCTCTTCGGCGCGCGTGATCGCGACGTAAAGTAGCCGGTTTTCTTCCTCGAGCGCCCTGCGCTTCTGCTCGGCGGAGAATGTCTCGTAAAGCGAATCCTTCACCGGCTCGCCGGAGATTGGATCAAGCCACCGCGCCACCAGCCCGGATGCAGGCGAGAATGCGACCGGCGGGGAACCGTTCGCCACGCCCTTGTGCAACGCGGCGAGAAACACGATGGGGAATTCCAAACCCTTGGCGCTGTGCACGGTTATGATCCGCACCGCGTTCGCAGAATCGTCGGGCGGCGCGGCGGGCTCGTCGGGATCGGAAGCGCGCAGAAATTCGAGCTCTTCGACAAAGCGGCTGAGCGGGCGCGGCTCGCGGTGGAACGATTCGCGGAGCCGCGCCAGCAGCTTCTTCACATTCGCCCGATAGCGCGGGGCCAGCGTGCTCTCGTAGTCGGCCGCATCCATCGCCCGCAAAATCAGCCGGTCGGGTGAAACGCCGTCCGCTTTGGAGCGCAGTTCCCAGAGCCGCTCGCGAAATGCGCGCAGCCGTTCGAGATCGCCGGCATCGAACTGGGAGGTATCAGTACGGTCGAGGATTTCGAGCGCCGCACCGAGGTTTTCGGTTTGCCTCAGACGGAACAGCGTCTCGTTCCGAATCCCCACCAGCGGCGAGCGCAACACTACCGCCATGCTGATTTCGTCGCGCGGGTTCGAGACTACGCGCAGCAGGTGCACCAGGTCGCTCACCTCCTGGGCCTCGTAGAAATGCTTGCCGCGGCCGACCAGGTACGGCACGTCCAGCTTGTGCAAAGCCTGCTCGAACGGCTCGAGCGCGTTGACGTTGCGCACCAGGATCACCATGTCCGAGAGGCATGCCGCGCGATCGATGCCGGTCTCCTTCTCCCGGATGAGGAGCTTGCCTTCGAGCTCGAGGATTCGGCGCGCGACTGCTCCCGCTTCGAGCTCCGCTGCCGCGTCGATGGTATCCGCCAGCGCAGCGATCACCTCGACCGAGGGCTCCTGCTTCTGGGCAAACGCGCGCGCTGCTTCGAGATCCCGCGCTTCGATGCCGCCGGAGCCTCCCAGAATCGCGTTTGCGGCGAATAGGATCTCCCTGCGGCTGCGATAATTCTTGTGCAGCTTGTCAATCGGTTTCGACTGCGCCCGGATCTCGTCGCGGTACCGCTTGAAAACGTCCGGGTCGGCGCAGCGGAAACCGTAGATGGACTGGTTGAGGTCGCCGACCGCAAAGAAGCGGCCGGGCTTGCGAACGTGTTCGATGAGCATCGCCTGGAGCGGATTGGTGTCCTGCAACTCGTCCATAAGGATTTCGTCGAAGCTATTGCGAACCAGCTCACGCACGGTCTCGTTGTCTCGCAGCAGCCGGATCGCAAACTCTTCGAGATCGGCGAAATCGAGTGCGTTCTGCCCTTCCTTACGCTCGCGGTAGATCTGGGCGAGCCGCTCGATGGCATGCCAGAGCAGCGCGCGCTGAGGCGCGTAATATTCTGCCACTAGTTCCTGCCGCGCGGCCGCGAGCAGGTTCTGCTTTACCGCTTTGATTCCATCGTAGAGCGGGTTGTTTCTGCGCAGCCGGGTCAGGTTGCAATCGAAATTGTTCAGCACGCGGAAGTGCTCAACAGTTACCGGAGTGTTTGGAAGCGCGAGCGCAAGCGAGGCCCACTCCTTCACGCGCACAAACGCTTCTTCCTGGCTTCGGCTCCATCCGGCGGGACTGCCCGCCACGATTCGCTCCAGCGCCTCCCGCAGCCGGGCGAGCGCTCCTGCCTCCGGGCTGACCTGCTTGAACCCGGTCGCCGTAATGCGGAAGTTCTGGTACACAGCGACGAGCGCGGCGATGGGGTCGTTCACGTCCAGCGAGGCCAACAACGCGCGCATGCCATCCCCGTCTTCCTGAAACAGCGCATCGAGCGCCTCCTCGGCGGAGGCCCATAGTGCGGCGTAGGCGTCGGCGGGATCGAACAAATCGAACTGCGGGTCAACTTCGGCCGCAATCGCGTGCTCCCGCAAAACGCGTGCGCAGAATGCGTCGATTGTGTGGACGGGCGCGCGCTCGATTTGCTCCCGCAGGTCGCGCCGTCCGCTGAAATCTCGCGACAACCGCGCCTTCAGCTCATTCGCCGCTTTTTCCGTGAACGTCACGGCCAATATCCGCAGCGGTGATGCGCCTTGCTCGACGCGCCAGCGAAAGCGCTCGACCAGTACGCGCGTCTTTCCGGAGCCTGGACCAGCGACAACGCAAACGTCCTGGCCGAGCCGTTCGACCGCGTCTTGTTGCTCCTGGTTGAGCTTCACCGCGCCGCGCCCTCCGAAGCCACGGCATTCATTTCGGGCGCGAAGCGGCAGGCGTCCATGTAGGCGCAGTATTCACAGAGGTCGCGGTCCTCCGGCGAGGGTTCAACCCGGCCGCGGCGGATCTCCCCGGCCGCACGCAAGCTCGCGATCCGGGCCGCTTCGAGCTGCTCCTCGAGCGCCTCGGGCGTGCAAAGAGTGCCCGTTTTTTCGAATCCCGGCAGGCCGGTGTGCCATCCGCCGAGCGTGGTCTGCCCGCGCAGTCCGCAGTAGAACATGCCCGCGGGCGCGCAACCGAAACGTTCGCGCAACCCGATCAGGTAGAGCGCCGCCTGCACGAACCTGCCTTCCTGGTGACCGCGGATGCGCTTGCGAATGCCCTGCGCGCCGCTGTACTTGAAATCGAAGACGACCGCGTGCCCGTCGCTGCTCACGTCGTACCGGTCGATACGCCCGCTGATCTCGATTCCATCGGCCAGCGCGAACCGGATGTCCTCCTCGCTGAGGCTCCGCCAACCCTGAAGCCGCGGAGCGCTATTCACGCAACGGCGCAGGTCCCGCAGCAGCTTCAGCCGCGCGAGCTCGGTGCGGCAACCGGCCGGCACGCGCGCGTGCCGGCATGCCTCAGCGAAGACGCGCTCGAAGACCGCTTCCAGCGGCGCGCTCCCGCGTTCGAATTCCGCCAACACTTGGTGGACGATGCTACCCTCCAGCTTCGGGCCAAGCCGGTCGCCCGGCCGTGCGGGTGGCTCTTCGAGGCACAGCGTGTCGGCCAGGAAAAACAAGAACGGGCACTGGAGGAAAGTTTCGAGGCTCGTCGCGCGCAGCACGGCATGTCTGGCGCGGACGGCTTCAATGAGGGCTGGCTCCCGCAGATATGGGTCGCGCACGGGGCTGACTGCTGCCGCGGCCACGAGCGGCCGGGCCATTCGCGCCTTCTCCGGCTCGAGTGTTCGAAACCGCTCGAGGAAGAACGAAGGTAGGTTCCGGTCGCCCTTGGCGTTGAACTGGGGGTAGCTCAAAACCAGCTCCTCTGTGGCCCGCGTGGCCGCAACCTCAAACAGGAACTCTTCTTCACGTTGTTGGTCTGCGATCGTCTTGAGCGGCAGGCCGGCGCGTTCGAGACAGGCGCGCGCGGAATCCGGAAAAATCGGATCGGCCCAGTGGTACACCGGGAACTGCTTCTCGAGCAGCCCGCAGACGAAGACCACCGGCAGCTCCCACTGCCGGGCTTCGTATACATCCATCACGTGCACGACATTGTGCCGCTTGTCCTCGACGCGAAGCGGGGATTCCGCCACAATGACCATCGCCGCGCGCCAGAATTCCGAGAACGGCAGCGGCTCCTTTTCTGGCAGCACGCCAGCCGCTTCGTCGATCGCCGCATCAAACGATTCCAGCGCGGCGGCTTCGCTGCGCCAGCGCAGCGCCGTTTCGTGCGCGACGCCATCTTCCATCGGCGGCGCCTCGACCAGGGAGCGCAAAGCTTTAACACGCTTGGCCCACTCCTGTGGCAAGGCGCGCGAAGCTCGCCACGCGTCCAGACCCGCCAAGCGGTCAAGTAGCGCGCCGAGCCGCATGTCGTCGCACAACTCACCAAGCGCGCGCAAGCCGCGCCCTGGCAGCCGCTCGCGAAGCACGAAGTCGAATCGGTCGCAGGCGGGCGAATTTCCGAAGCCTGATGCAGGCATCCTCACTACCTCGAGTGTCTGCTCGTGGTCCCAACCGTTTTGCATCGCATTCACTGCGCCAGTCAGATAACGGATTACCGGGTGGCTGGCCAGCGGCTCGGAAAAATAGAATCGAACGGGAATGCCAAACCGCTCGAGCACCGAGCGCAGCACGGGCACGTACGGATTGTATGAGCGGAGCACAATGCCGATATCCCGGAATTGCCGGCCCGCCGCAATGTGTTCGAGAATCCGCCGCGCGATCTCCTCAATTTCCTGGTCGAGGGTGGCGGCGCTCACCAGGACTGTCCGCGGCGACCGGAACGACTGCGGCTTGAGCCGTTCGGAAAGCCCGAGCGCCGCGAGCGCCAGCCGGGCTCTTTCCGACCCATGCCAGCTTGGCAGGACCACGGTCACACCGGCATGTGAGTGAATCGCATCGATCAGGTTCAACTCCGGCTCGCTGAGGGTGAAGAAACCGTCGAAGAAAACCTGGCGGATCCCCGGGAGGCCGCGCGAGCGGATTTCTTCGGCCGCGCTCTTCAACCGCGCCGCCCCTGCCGGCCAGCCGCGGCGCAGCAGTTCCTTTTCGACGCCCTGGTAGACGGCGAGGAACGGCGGCGCCAGCGGCGCGCCGGCGGCGGCGCCATCGAGTGTCCGCGCAAGCTTCCGCGAGTCACAACCGGCGGACCCCAGCTCGTCGATAAGACGAGCCACCGACGCACGAAAACCCGGAAGATGTGCGACTCGCGCGAACTCGGCCGGTGGCGATTGGGCAAGCACACGGTCCACCAGAAAATGAAGCGACGCGGAGGAGACTTCGGGGAAATCTTCGACCCAGGCCGCGACAAATCTGGAGAGCGTGACGATCAGGCCGGGCCGGAGGAGAAAGCCCTTGCGCGCCAGTTTGTTTCTGAGGTGTTCGGCCATGGTGGCCGTGGGCACAATGAGGCGAAAATCGCTGGCGCCGCGGCCGAGCGCCGCGCGGATCGACTCGAGCACCTCATGTGTTTTGCCCGACCCTGGCGGGCCAGTGAGCACGAGCATTAATGCGTAAGTATAGAACGGCGCACCGTGCCGCCGCGCCTGACTCGGGGGGGAGATGGTTTGGGCGAGATTAATGGATCACTTGCGCTCGGAACACGGAAACATGCGTTGTGGGATCGCGGTAGGCTTCCTGGCTCACGCAAGCTTTGCGCGCCAGCGTTTCCAAAAACTCCTGGGCCGTCCAATTGCGTTCCGTGGCGACTTGCGGCAGCAGCAGACCGTGATGGATGCCGGCCTCCAGCAGCGCACCATGCACATTCACGCGGAAGCACGAGAGATCGGGAATTCTCTTCATCGGCGTGAGCACCGAGATCTCGACGTTGAGTTCGCTTTCGCCCGGCGACACGGGCTTGAAGCGGGTATCTGCAAGTGCAGCGTCCAGTGTCAGCTCGGGAACGATCTGGAAAAGCGGTTCGGAGGTGGCACGGCGGCCGACGCAGCCGCGGAGGCGGCCTTTGCTGGTTAGTGTGACGAACGCCGGCGCGCGGCGTTCGAGCGCGGGCGTCCTCCGCTGGGCTTCGATGAGCTTGCGCTCACCTGTTTCGAGATAATGCCGGAGGGTGCACCGGGCGCTCTCCAGCAGCAGCGCCTGATCCTCGCGTCCCAGCTCGAATGAAGCAGCAGGGAAGTAACCGAGCGCCGCGTAGCTCACCGAGTGGCGGAAGTCCCCAGTGAGTCTCGCCGGAGGTTTGGTAGTCGAGCGTCTCCTGGAAAAACTCGGTGTCGCCATCGAGCAGGCGGAGCGCCTCAAGCAGCAGCCCGATGGGCTCATAGCCGCATACGGTGGACGAGGTCTTTCGCAGCGTCTCGAGGAACAACTCGGGGCACAAGCTGCTGGCCGACTGTATGACGGCATCATCAAGATCGCGCAGGCGCTCCCCCACCCAATCGTCCGCCGGGAATGGTTGATAGGAAAACGCGCGTCCGAAATGGGTGAAATCCGAGCTGGCGAGAAATACCGTGCCCGGTCGTACCAGCTCCGACAGCTTGCGGGCGGCCCGCAACCTCGCTTCCGCGTCCAGATGGCTCACGTACACCGGCACGAGATGGGCTCGAGGCGCCGCCCTATGGAGCAGTGGCAATTGAATCTCGACCGAGTGATCGCACAGCGCCGACTCCGGCAGCATTCGGAATTCGCCGCTATCGACCAATGCCGCGGCAGCTGCACGGTCGATGGGAGCTTCGCCGAGGGGGGTCTCGAACTTTCCAATATCCGGAATCCACGCACCAGCCGCCACACCGTGATGCGCGAAGCCGAGCAACACAACCCGTTCCGGAGCGGACGCGGCAAGGTGGCGATAAGCCGCAGCAGCGACCGTGCCGGAGTAGACGAGGCCCGCATGAGGAACGACGAACGCGGCGGCATTCGGCGCGACGCACCGGCCGGTGCGTCGCTCGGATTCCGCGAACAGCTTATCGAGCAATGTGCGCAGCTCCGAGGGGTCGTCCGGGTACCAGGAACCGCTGTACGGTGAAACGTGAGAGACAGCCGCCTGCATGGGGCACTCTCCCTGCCTGCTCTATTGTAGTGCCAACATCCCCCGCGCGGGGCAGCATGGCGGAAACATCTTAGGAGTTTGCTCGTCCCCTCTGGGTGTGGCCGATCGCCTCCAGCATGGTCCTGACGGTGAGCGCCGAGGGATGGAAACCATGGCGAGCGAGGGCTTCGCGGACTTCGTCCAGGCGGCCAGCCCAGGCCGGGAATTCGATAATCGTTGCGGGTTCACGAGCCGCGTCCGAATACGCCCAAGCCGCGTCGGGGCTGTGCGAGGCGCCGCCAGCATGGTGACAGATCTCCGGGTTAACCGGGAATTCGAACCGGGCCACTACTTCGAGCAGCGCTTCGAGCAGCCGCGGCTCTATTGAGATCCGGATCGAAACGAGTTCACCTTCGGTTCCGCCCAGAGAGGGGCCAGGGGAACCGGAGTGGGGCCAAACGCTCATAGTACCTCCGCTCGAAAATGCACGGGCTACCAGCGCCTCGGCCCTAAAAACAAAACCCCCGCGGCTAAAGGCCACAGGGTTCCATCTCACGAGACCGATACGCCTTTAGCACTTTTTTTCGTGGTTGCAATTAGCCAGACCCACCAACGGGCCTTAAATCAATCCACGTTCGCTCTCAGGATATCATCCTGCCAGGCAAAAGACAACAGAGATGCGCTCTGAGATGCGCTCTGAGCGTCACCGCAGCCGTTTCTCCTGCATCTCGCTCATGATCTTCTCGAACTTGCGCTTTTGGCTGTCGTCAAGGATGCGAAGAATTCGCTGTTTCCCACTGGCCCGCACATCATCGAGCTGCGCCTGCAACGTGTGGTAGTAAGTGAAGAAGTCGTCGAGAACCAACTCCAGTTGTTCGGTCTGTGCCGGCGTGAGGTCCAACTCCTTCTTGAACCGCTGGAGAGTGACTTGCTTCCTCTCATTCCACGAGGCCGGCGACGAATGGTGGTGCATCCACTGGTGAGCGCCAAGCGCCATCGCGAGCATCCCCGCGCTTGCGCCGCAGAGGAAGACGATGAACAGGGTGAGGAGGATGCGGGGGTTCCGCCAGGAAACCGGGTGTGCAGAGGTCATGGCCGCCTATTCGCTGTATGTGGCAAGCGTCACCAGGATGGTGTCGCGGTCCCGCTGCTGATCCAGGCCCAGGCCGTCCGGATGTTCCTGGACCGCCATGATAGCTTCGTCATTAGCCGGCTGCGACGTGCCCCGCGCTTCGGTGAATGCCAAGTATCCGCCCAACAGGCACGCCAACGTGAGCGAGGCGGCGGCGACCCGGTGCCTGAACGCGGGATCGAGGAGGAAGATGCTCCAGACCGAGGCGCCTGGCTGCGCTTCGATCCGCTCCAGCAACCGCGCATAAAAGCCGGGTGCGGGGTCGATGTCCCGGCGAGCCGACAAGACGCGGAGCAGTTGGCCCTGTTCCCGCATCCGGCTCACAGCTTCGCGACAGTCGTCGCAATCATGCAAATGCTCTTCGAATTCCGACGGAACCTTGTGTGGGGCGCCGTGGAGATAATCTTCCAGGCGCTCCTTGATAAGTCCATGCATATTTATTCCCTCAAAACATCGCGTCCCACTCCCCCTCGCTCTTCCGAGTGAGGGTCGCGGATCTGGGTCCGCTTCGCTTCCACCGACGGCGTTCCCGCTATGCCCATCCCCAAGCCTGGCGTCCGGGTCAGCCGCCGAGCGACTTTCAACAGCTTTTGCCGGGCGCGAAACAATTTTACCTTGATTGTATTCTCATTAATGCCGGTCATGCCGGCCAGTTCCTCGACCGAATGGCCTTCGACTTCCTTCAGCAGGAGCAGCGTGCGCTCCTCTTCGGAAAGCTTCGCAATCAGCTTGAGGGCTAGGTCGCGTTGGGCGAGAGTCACGTCAAGGGGTGGCCTTTGGTCCCTGGCCGGTTCGGAGTTCTGCAACCGGAGAGCATCCTCTGCGGTAAAATCGCTCTCGTAGACCAGCCTGCGGACCTTTTTTTTCCGCAAATAATCGTAGCACTCGTTGACGGTGATCTTGTAAATCCAGGTCAGCAGTGAGCTCCGGAAATCGAAGTTCCGGATTGAGAAGTAGACCTTTGTGAACACCTGCTGTGCGATGTCCTCTGCATCGTTGTGATTGCGCAGGATTCCGTAAATGATCGAGAACACCTTGGATTGGTGGCGCTCGACCATTTCGCGGAAGGCCATCTCGTCCCCGCGCTGAGTACGGCGTACCAGAGCGGCCTCATCTGTGCTCTTGTAGTTCACTCTCCTCTTTACTGCGATCCTCTGGCCGGACGCGGATAGCGGAAGAGCCCCGCTTAAGCTGCTCATACACTTGGTCCGACGTGATTGAGCGCCCAGTGGTTTCAATCATTTGGGCGGACGAACCTCCTCCCAGGCCCTTTGGAACCGCTAGTGTTTTTGGAACTGCTAGTGTTTAAGGTAGCAGGTTCGTGAACGCCCCCGCCACCGGCCATTGTAAAAATATCTCCAGATTTGTAAAATGAACAGGGGGCAGGAAATCACTGATACCCTGGGAATACCGCTATGATTCAACTCACACCACGCGCGATCGAAAAGGTCAAGGAGATCCTGGAAAACCAGGACCCGAAACCCAGTGGGCTGCGCATTGCCGTCGTCGGCGGCGGATGCTCCGGCTTTAGCTATTCGATGGCTTTCGAGAACAATCCCAACATCCTCGACAAGGCCTACCAGTTCGACGGGCTGAAGGTCTTTATCGATCAGGCCAGCCTGCTTTACTTGGATGGTGCCAACGTCGATTACATTGAGACGCTGGAGGGGTCGGGGTTCAAGTTCGATAATCCTAACGTGCGCTCGACCTGCGGCTGCGGGAGCTCCTTCAACGTGTGACGAGCGCGGACCCCGCCAAACGAGGGCGACGGCAACACGAAACGGGCACTCGCGCCCATCGCCACGGGGGATTAGCGCGTGTCGATGCTTTGCGTGCGGACTCTCGCTTACTTAAGATTGCGCCGGAGGAGGCCGAAAGCCAACAAGCCCGAACCCAGCAGCAGGAAGGTCATCGGCTCTGGAATCGTGGCGTTGAAATTAGCCAGACCAGAGGAGGCCTGGAACGTGTTAATGAACCACTTGGGGGTGCTCGGGGTGGCCGTGTTGACACCCGAGGGCGTGGTGGTGGCGTTCGTTGCGCTGAGGCTGACCGTAACTGATTCGTCCGTCAAGCTCTTGAGGAAGTCGGACGTAAAGTTCGGATTGACAACTGTGAGTGTGGCGCTGCCCGGACCAGTGAGGAGCGTTGCGCCGGAAATAGTCCCGCTCAGAAGATTTGTCATGCCGTCGACGGGGGTTTGGAGTTGGATCGAAAAGCTCCCGTTGTAACCGCCCTGCAAGTATACGCCGGGAGGAACCAGGGAAGGAGAAACGAGCTGGCTGGCAGGCGTAGTCGAGACCGCTGACAACGTGAACAAGGCAGGCTCGGAGCTCCCGAGACCACTGGGGGGCGTAATATCGAAGGTAAACGTGACTGGAGTGCTCGCGGGGAGATCCAGCGTATCGCTCGCTGGCGAGTTGGTGAACAACACCGCAAAAACGCCTGGCCCCACGTTAACTGTGCCAAGATCGACTGGTGTAGCCAGACAGGGCGGTAGAGCCACTCCTAGCATCAACCCTAAGATCACCAGGCAATCGAGCTTCCCCTTCATCGCGTTCTCCATACCGCTGCCGATGCGCGCGCCGGAGCATCGGCAGCCCCTTTTCGGCCGACGAACATCTTACTATACGGTTCGTTCACGGTCGAAGTCAACCTTTCCTTTGTTGGGATTAGTACCAACCCGGGTACTGATGGTACTGGATGCGAAAACCTCGTAGTCCTGGGAGTTTGTTCGACGCTCCGCAGCGGCGTCCATTAAGATGGTTGTTTGGGTGACGCTCGCCGCAGCCAGGCTGTAACGAATTGAATATGTTGGACGAACTTCTGACCGAGCAACGGAACCCCGCCTCTGAAGGGATCGATGCGCTCCCTATCGAGGCTGTCCTGCGCATCATCAACGGAGAAGACCATAAGGTCGCCGAGGCCGTCGGTGTAGAGATCCCCCGGATCGCGCGGGCCGTCGAGGGCGTTGTCGAACGGATGCGGGCTGGCGGAAGACTGTTCTACATAGGCGCGGGCACGAGCGGGAGGCTCGGGGTACTGGACGCCGCCGAGTGCTCACCCACGTTCAATGTGCCGCCAGACTTGGTGCAAGGAATCATTGCGGGAGGAGAGCCCGCTCTGAGCAGGTCTACGGAGGCCAGCGAAGACGATCCGTCGCTAGGCGCCCGCGATCTGGTGCAGCGCGGTTTCCGCCCCGGCGACGTGCTGGTCGGCATCGCCGCAAGCGGCCGCACACCCTATGTGCTCGGCGCCATCGCCCAGGCGCGCGAAATGGGTGCCCTGACGATCGGCATCTGTTGCACACCGGATTCGGAGCTCTCGCGCGCCGTCGAGATCGCTATCGAGCCGCTGCCGGGGCCGGAAGTCCTCACGGGATCGACACGCATGAAGGCGGGCACCGCCACAAAACTCGTGCTGAATATGTTGAGCACGGCGGTGATGATCCGGCTTGGCCACGTCTACGGCAATCTGATGGTGAACGTTCAGCCGGCGAACAGCAAGCTGCGCAACCGCGCGCTCCGCATCATCGCGCAGGCTGCGTCCATCGATGCCGTGCGTGCCGCCGAGTTCCTCGAAAAATCCGGTGGTACAGTGAAGGTGGCTATCCTCATGGCCCGTCTCGGCATGAGCCGGGAGGAGGCGGTCGAGCGGCTCCGGGCAGCGGACGGGCGCGTCTCGGAGGCGCTGCGGTCATGATCCTGCGGACCTCGTAAGCCCCAGCGGGCACGAGATAAGGTATGGACAAATTCGTCGTCAAGGGGGGGGTACCGCTCCGTGGGGAGGTCCGGACGAGCGGCGCGAAAAACTCGGCGTTGCCCGCGCTGGCCGCCTCCCTGCTCACCGAAGAGCCGGTGGTCCTGCATCGGATTCCGGGGGTTCGTGACATCGTCACGATGGGAAAGCTGCTGCGCAGCATCGGGTCGAAACTCGATGTGCGAGGTGGCGCCCTTCGCGCGGAAGCTCGTCGGATCGCAATGCCCGAGGCGCCATACGAGCTGGTCAAGACGATGCGGGCATCCAGTCTGGTGCTGGGGCCGTTGGTCGCCCGCGCGCGGCGCGCTCGCGTTTCGCTCCCGGGGGGCTGCGCGATCGGCGCACGGCCCATCAACCTTCATCTGGCCGGGCTGGAGCAGCTCGGGGCACGGATCCACCAAGAGCACGGCTACATCGAGGCTCTAGCGCCCGAGGGCCTGCACGGCGCCTCCTTCACGTTCGACCGCGTCAGCGTTACCGGGACCGAGGACGTGATGATGGCCGCGGTCCTGGCGGAAGGCGAAACGGTGCTCGAAAATGCAGCACGCGAGCCCGAGGTCGCCGACCTGGCCGCGCTACTGATGAAGATGGGCGCCAATATCGAAGGCGCGGGCAGCTCGACGATCCACATTCGCGGCGTCGAACGGCTCCACGGCGCCGAGCACACCATCATTGCTGACCGTATCGAAGCCGGCACGTTTCTCATCGCCGCAGCCATCACAGGTGGAGATCTTCACGTCACCGGCTGTGTGCCTGAGCACCTGCTGGCGCTCATTCTGAAGCTGCGGCAGGCCGGCGCCGAAGTGACTGAGACCGGCCCTGAGTCACTGCGCGTATGCTCGGATGGCCAACCGCGATCCGTCGACGTGACGACCGAGGAATACCCTGGCTTCGCGACCGATCTCCAAGCGCAATACATGGCGCTGATGACGCAATGCGAGGGCATCGCGCTGATCACGGAGACGATTTTCGAGAACCGCTTCCTGCACGCGCTCGAGCTAATGCGCATGGGCGCGGCCATCCGGCTGGAAGGGCGCCAAGCCATCGTTGCCGGGCCGAAGGAACTGACGGGCGCGGCGGTGATCGCATCCGACCTGCGCGCGAGCGCGTCACTCGTGCTCGCGGCGCTGGTTGCGGCCGGTGAAACCGTGATCGACCGCGTCTACCACATCGACCGCGGCTATGAGAAGTTCGAAGAGAAACTCGCGCAAGCCGGCGCGCAGATCCGCCGGATCCACTAAGACAACCTTTTCGCCAGTTCACCACCTCACCCTAATCGACGCTGGCGCACCGCTGCGGCATTTCGGGCCGGTGCGGCAAGCCGGTTTCAAAAGCGTCACGATGAGGTTGTTGCTCGCGCCACAGCTGGCGTGAGCGCTGATCGGATGGGCGCGGGGCGCCCTCACAGGCGCCGCCTCCACGCGCCACTCGTCGCACGTCAACAACGGAACCTTGCACGGGCCTACTCGGCGTGTTTGCGGCGCCGCAGGACAATCAGCGCCAAGAACAGCACGGCCGCGGCGGCGCAGATGATTCGAATCAATCCGGAATCCATGTGGTCCTCTCCTTTCTCGAAGCTGCCGCCGGTCGGGCGATCGCTCCCGCCTACCGGCTGCTTACATATTTCTCATCATCGGGAGCAAATCCCGCGTGATACGTACCATCACCGGACCCACCGTAACGATGAACAAAGACGGCAGGATGCAAAAGAAAATTGGGAACACGAGCTTGACACCGAGCTTGGCCGCCTTCTCCTCAGCCAGTTGGCGTGTTTGCACCCGCAAGTAATCCGAGTGCGCACGCAGGCTTTGTGCGATGCCGGTGCCAAACCGGTCCGCCTGGATCAGTACCGCGGTTAGCTTCTTTAGCTCATCGACCGCGGTGCGGTCGGCTAGATTGTGCAACGCCTCGACCCGGCGTTTGCCGGCGCGCAGCTCGAGATTGACGAGCGCGAATTCCTGGCTGATCTCAGGGTGCGCGTGCTCCAGCTCTTTGGCGGTCTGCATGATCGCTTGGTCTAGGCCGAGCCCGGATTCGACGCACACCACCAACAAATCCAGCGTGTTCGCCAGACCCCGGCGGATCCGCTTCTGGCGCCGCTTAGCCAGCATTTTCACGTATTGGTTCGGTCCGAACAGCCCGGCCGCGGCCGACGCCGCGATCCACAACAACTTAGAATCGGAGCCCACTCCCGAGCGCGCGATCGCCGCGCTGGCGGCCATTGGCAGCAGCACCGCCAGAACGACCTTGGCTCCGTACAGCGTCTTAAGCGCGCTGGGGTTGCGGATTCCGGCACGGATCAGCCGCCGCTGCATCAAGGTGACGTTTTTCGGCGAGCGCGGCAGGACCGAGCCAAAGCGTTTCACTAAATCGCGGAAGACCAGACTCGGGTGCGGCCCAGCGTGTGCTTGCGCTTCCGCGCTCGCCCGCGTGACGCGCTCCATGGCCGCCCTCGGCTGCACCCAGAACTTCGAGCCGATGAACGTCAGCACGGTGGCCAGAGTCGCAAACAGGAGCAGCGCCGCAAAGAATTCCATGTCTCAGAGCTCGATCGATACGATTTTCTTGATCACCCCGTACCCAATGAGCTGGAGCGCGATCCCCGCGCCCAGCATCAACCTGCCGGTGTCATCCCCCGAGAAGAACTTGGCGTAGTCCGGGTTGACCCAGCACATCATTGCGCCGACCACGATGGGGATCAGCGACAGCGCCACTCCGGTCATCTTGCCGTGCGCGGCGATCGCCCGAATGCGTCCGCGCAGCTTGAATCGTTCGCGGATCAGATACGCCAGCTTGTCGAGCAGATCAGCCAGGTTCCCGCCGGTTCGTTTCTGCAGCAACACAGCCGAAACGAAGAAGTGCACGTCCATCAGCGGCACGCGTTCGGCCAGCTTCTCGAGCGCCGTATCAAGCGGCAGGCCCAGGTTTTGCTCTTCGAAAGCGCGGCGGAACTCGCTCGCCAGCGGATCCTCGGATTCCGTGTGCAACATTTCGAGCGCTACGGAAAACGCGTGCCCGGCCCGCATCGACCGCCCGAGGAATTCCAGGCTTTCCGGGAACTGCTCTTCGAATTTGCGGAGGCGTTTGCGGCGTTTCTGCCTTGCGTACAGCGCCGGCAGCGCGCTCAAAATCAAGGCCACCACCGGCGCAGCGGCGCGATAAGAAGGCGCCAAGTGCCACATTGCCGTGAAGCCCACCAAAAACAGCGCGAGTGAGCCATGGATCGTCCGTGCCGCATCCCACTTCAAGCCCGCCTGCTCGAGAAAGGCCTTTAGGCGGTCGTTTAGCCGCAGCCGTTCGAGCAACCGGAGCACAACCCTCCCCGCCGAACGCTCCTCGGCCTGGATCAGCGCCGGTCTTTTCGGCTCCGCCTTAGTCCGGCTTCCCGGGGTGCCTGCCAGCCGCGCCTTGATGCGATCCAGATCGGCTGTCCGCCGGCTGCGGCTCCACAGCCACCACAGCGCAACCGCGCCCATCCAGACCGTCGCCGCCAAAAGCGCAAACACAAGCATGTGTTCACCCGCTGGTCGCGCGCCGCTTGCGGCCGCGATCAGACCTCCATCGCCTCATCGAACAAATCCGAACTCAGCCGGATGCCCGAGGCCAAGAGCTTCTCGTAGAACTTCGGCCGTATGCCGGTCGAGGCGAACCGGCCCAGGACGCGGCCGTCCGGCGACAGGCCGCGCTTTTCGAACACGAACAAGTCCTGCATCGTCACGATATCGCCTTCCATCCCGGTCACCTCGGTGATGCTGACGACGCGGCGCGAGCCGTCGCTCAACCGCGCCGCCTGCACGAACAAGTGGATGGCACTGGCGATCTGCTGCCGGATGGATGTCATCGGCATGTTGGCCGCGGCCCACGTGACCATGACCTCCAGCCGCGTAATCGCGTCCCGCGGTGAGTTGGCGTGGATCGTCGTCAGCGATCCTTCGTGGCCGGTGTTCATCGCTTGCAGCATGTCGAGAGCTTCTTCGCCGCGCACTTCCCCGCAGACGATGCGGTCCGGCCGCATACGAAGGCTGTTGATCAGCAGTTCCCGCTGGCGCACCGCGCCGCTGCCCTCGATGTTCGGCGGCCGAGTTTCCAGGCGCACTACGTGCGGCTGCTTGAGTTGCAGCTCGGCTGCGTCCTCGATCGTCACGATGCGCTCCTTGAGAGAAATGAACGCTGAGAGGGCGTTGAGCAGGGTGGTCTTGCCGGCTCCGGTCCCGCCGGAGATGATGATGTTCAGCCGCGCCTTCACCGCCGCCTCGAGCAGCTCCATCATTCCCGGCGTCAACGCCTTCCGCTCAACCAGGTCGGCGGGCATCAGCTTGTCGGTCGAAAAGCGGCGGACCGAGAGGATCGGCCCATCCACCGCGAGCGGCGGAATGATCGCGTTGACGCGCGAGCCATCGCTCAATCGCGCATCCACCATGGGAGTGGATTCGTCAATGCGCCGGCCCACCTGCGAAACGATTTTGTCGATGATCCGCAGCAGGTGCGCGTCGTCACGGAAGCGGACGCTGGTGAGCTCGAGCACGCCCTTGCGCTCCACGTAGACCTGTTTGTGCGTGTTCACCAGAATGTCCGAGATGGTCGGGTCTTCGAGCAGTGTCTCGAGCGGACCCAGCCCGAACACCTCATCCAGCACCTCATCGATCACCTGCTGCTTGTCCAGCGAGCTTAGCAGCGTCGCTTCGCCGTCCATTAATGCGATCAGGGCCTGACGCACCTCGGCGCGCACGCGCTGGTTATCGATGGCCGCGAGCGCTTCCAGGTTGATCCGGTCCAGCAGCTTGCGATGCAACGTGAACTTCAGCTCCTGGCACTCCGGCTTGAGCGCTGTCTTGGAGCGCCAGGCGTGCTGCAAGATCCGCTGGTCCCAGGTCACTGTCTGCGGCGGTTTGCGATCGGGGGCTGCGGGTTGCATCGTGTTTCTCTCCTCAGGTCCGCGCGCCGGCGAGTAGCGTGGGCTTGCGCCTTTCACCAGCCGGCACGCCGGCCAGGCGGCCTGCAAAATCTTCGATGGCCCTGCCCAGCTCGCACTCACCGCCGAGCGGCTCCCCGAGTGTCACCGCCCGGTCGAGCGAAAAATAGTCGTTTGGAAAGCTGCCGTAAACCGTACACTTAACGATTTCGCTCACATCGGAGCCGCGCAGCCGGTCCCGGCGGCTCACGCGATTGATGAGTAACTGGAAGCGATCCTTGTTGAAGCCGAGTTGAGCGAGCAGGGTCGCAGCCTTGCGCGCCAGGTGCAGGCTCGGCAGTTCCGCGGTCGAGACCAGAAAGGCCTGGTCGGATTCCGACAGTGCCAACATGCTGAGCCGATGGAAGATTGCGGGCAGGTCGAGAATCACCCAGGCGTACGTCTGACGAGCCCGCTCCAGGAAATCGTGCAGCCTGGCCGGCTCGATGAAATCTGCGTAGGGCGCTCCCGGGGCAGCGAGTACGTCGAGGCCGGTTGAGGCGGTGATGGCCGCTGGCCAGCGCGAATCGCCTTCCCCGAGCGCGTCGACCACCGACCCGCCCGGTCTCAGCTTCAGGTAAAAGCTGATTGTGCCGCCCATCAGATCCATATCCGCCAGCAGCACCCTCTTCCCGGTGAGCTGGCGGAGCGCGAAAGCGGTTTGGGCGGCCAGCGTGGAAGCGCCCGAGCCTGGCTTGGCGCTCGAGAACAGGACGATCTTGCCCAGCTCGCGTTGGGGCGGGCTTTGCGGTCCGCGCAACCGGCGGATCCGGCTGACGGCTTGCTCCTGGATGGCGGGATCGAAGGGCGCGCACAAAAACTCGCTCGCACCCAGCCGTAGCGATCGCAGAATCGCTTCCGAGTCGTTGATCCTGTGCAGCCCGACAACGTGAATGGCGGGATTCGTTTCGGCGATGAAACGGATCAGTTCGCCAGCCTCCTCGAGGCTCGTCACCAGATCGAGCAATACGACCTCGGGCCGGAGCTGGCGCAGCCGGATGTCGAGCACCTGGTGCGGCGGATAGCTTTTCAACTCGGCCAGGACCTGAAAGGCGTGTGTTACCGCCAGTGTTCGGGCAAACTGCTCCGCCAGCGCACGGTCCGGCGCGATCATAAGCGCTGCGAGCGGGCTTGGCGTGCTATGTGTTCCCGGACTCATGGACCAGGTTTTCCGGGCCTATTTCTTCTTTACCCCGGGCGGCTCTGCATTCTTCGGCGGCGCCGTAGCGGTCCCGTCCGGCAGGAACAGGTACGGCGCCAGGAACTTCTCCGGCATTTGAGGCGCCAGCTTGGCCCGGCCAGCGTTCAATGGTGTCGTGATCTCCGGAGTCACCATGACGATCAGCTCCGTTTTAGATTTCGTCCGCTGGTGGCTTTTGAACAGCGCTCCTAAGACTGGAATGTCAGCCAAGCCAGGGACCTTTGCGAGGTTCTCCGTCACGCGGTCGTCGATGAGTCCGGCAATCAGGAAACTCTGGCCCTCGCCGAGCTCGACGTTCGTCTCCATGCGGCGGGTCGCAAGCGCCGGAATCGTGAAGCCGGAAACGACTATAGAGTTGGACTGATCGATGGCCGAGACCTCCGACTTGACATACATGCGGATCGTTTTGTGCTCTGTGATATTGGGCTGGAACGTGAGCCGGATGCCGAATTCCTTGAACAGAATCGTGATCGCGCCGGCGTTGACGCCGCCTTGAACGATGGGCACCGGAAACTCGCCGCCCACCAGGAAACTGGCCTCCTTTCCGTTCGTGGCCGTCAGGTTCGGTTCGGCCAGGATTTGCAGCAGACCCTGATTCTGGAGCGCCTGGATGAACGCACCTAGGTTCAGGTCCGGCCGGAATGCAAAGATGTTCAGCGCATCGGTGACGGTGAAATCGCCCAGCGTGGCTGCACTCTGTCCCGGAACGGCGGCATTGAGACTGTTGGGGCGCGCTGCAGGAAACTGCCCGGTCGTCGTGCCTCCTTGCGTGTTCCCGGTGCCAGTCGAGGCTAGGTTGAACGCGAACGAACTTGATACGTTCCGGTCGAGCTCGGCAAACCTGACCCGCAGCAGGATCTGTTTTTCAGGCCCCGGGCTCACCACCTCGAGGTTGTTCACAATGGTCTTGGCGAACGGCAAGACGAGCGCCGCCGCGCGGTCGGCAATCGCCTGTGTAGGCACCGTGCCGGTCAGCGACAGGGAATCTCGCGCCGACTGCACCCGGATGTCGAGCTTCGGAAATGTTTCTTCAAGCAGCTTGCGGACGGGTTCCAGGTTCTGCTCGACGGCGACGCTGTAGAGCGTCCGTGGTCCTGCCTTCGGCCAGATGATGATCGTCGAGGTTCCCGGCGCCTTCGCGTTCAGCAAGACCTCACGGTTCGAGACGGCCACGGCATCACACACCTCCGGGTTACCCGTTGAGATGCGCGCGATGTCGGCAGCATAATCGATGACCACGCTCCTGCCCGCAGCAAGCCTCAGCTCTTCGGCATCCGCGGCGGCAGCCGGAGCGGCCATCGCGGCCGGTAAGCCGTCCCAGAGCGCCAGGAGCGCTGCTAGACCGCACAAAATTTGCGTCGCCAGTCTCATCGTCTCTTCAGCCCTCAGTCGGGCTTTCGAATAACCACCTGCTCCAGCGTCTTTTGCCCGCCCCGGATCACCACCACGTCATCGGTCAGGCGCGGTGAAGGCGCTGGAGCCGGCGGGGGCGGGCTCCGCCTCGCGACCGGCGCCGGGGTTGGCCGCGGCGCGCGGGCCTTGTCAAACAGTTCCGTCATGTCGCGCCCCGGCGTTTTCTCCGCTCCGCGGTCGCTGCTGTTGCGGAGCACCAGTTGGATGCGATCTTCGCTGGCGAGCGTTAATGCTTCAGCCTGTGCCGGCGTAACCAGCAGCGTGACCACGGGCGCGTTGATGGCCTGCCCGCGCGCATCCGGCTCGATGGTCTGGCCGGCGGCGAGGACTAGAATGTCTTGCAGGATGGTTTTGGTCATCGTGGCGTCCTGACCCACCGGCCGGCCAGTAACCAGCACATCGACATGCATGCCGGGCAGCACGAAGCCCGCCACGCCGACAACTTCGTTGACTTTGACCGCCACCGCGCGCATGCCGGCGGGAATGATCGGCGCCAGGCCCATGCCGCTGCCGCGTGCCGCCAGCCGGCCTTCGCGGACCGGCTCGTCCGCCAGGACGCTCGACACCACAGGCCGCCCCAGGACCTCCTCGGTGCTGGAAAAACCTCCTTTCGGAAACTGATCCGCGGGAACCCGCACCAGCTTGATGTCATCGGGCTTGATGCTCACGCCGGTCCCCAGCGCTCGCGCGGCCACCACCAAGTCCCGCAGGTCCTGTTTCGGCGCTCTGGACGATTTCGAGGCGCCCGCGACCACCTGGTAGAAAATGCCCGAAACAACCAGCGCAAACATCAGGCTCAGCGTGAGTACGGTAATGAATCGGCGGTCCATCGCGTCTCTTCAGGTCCTCCTGGCGGGCTCGCGGCGAGGCGGCGCGGCGCGAAGCGCACCCAAATCGAGCAGCCGCGGAGCGATCAGGCCTGAGTGCAATGCAAAGTCGGCAAGGGATGGGCCGCTGAGCGACAGGGCGGTCCTTTCCGCGGCGCGTGCCCCCCTGCGGTTCGGGCGCTCACCGCTAGTTTTGCGGTTCAGACGCTCGCCGCTGGTTTTGCTGGGCTTCACCTGGGGTTGGCCTCCTGGTGATATTTCGGCGGAAGCCGGCAGTTTCTTTAACCAGCATCTTTCGCCACGACCTCCACCAAGCGCGATCAAAGAGCCGCAGAAACGCGAGCGAAGCCACTCAGCGCACCTGTGGCCCATACCTGGATGCGCTGCCGCAGGGCGCCGGTCAAAGGTGCAAATTAAGGATTCCGCTCAAACAGCGCCGCCCGCGCGTCCTCCTCGAGCAAGCGCCAGCCCCGGACTTGCCGCAGCAGCCCGCACAAAGGCCAATCCTGCGGCGCCAGTACGAACCGGACGGCGCACCCGTCGAGCGTGCCACGCCATCCCGGCTGGCCATAGGCCGTTCCGAGATAGCGTTTCCCTAACTCCGGACCGTAGAAATCGCTGCGGCCATCGATGAATACGCGCTGCTTCGGGTAGAAGCGGTAGAGCAGGTAGTCGCTCCACTGGTCGCTCGTGAACACGCGTGCGCCCGCCAGCTTTCCCGAATGCCGCTCGATCAAACGCACCGGAAATTTCTCGGCTGGGAACTGGCAGGGCCAGTTTCCAGGGGCGCCGGGAATCGCCAGCGCCAGCATGACCACCGCTGGCCATACGCTGACGCGCCGGAAGCCGTCCGACATATCCCCGGCCCACCGATCGAGGATCCCCGCGATGGACCGCGCCGGCTTCCGGCCAGCCCAAGCGTTCCACCACGCCGTCGCCTCCGTGGCCAGAATCGGCGAAACGACAATGGCAAAAATAGGGGCGTGCCGCACCGAGACGAGCGCGGCGTGCGCCCAGGCCATCACCAGAAGCGCATCGCCAATTTTACGCCGCCTGAGGAGCGAGGCCGCCGCGATCAGGCCGGCAAAGAGCAGAACCTCGAAGTGCAGCGCGCTTTCCGAGCGGAACTGGGGCGATTGGAACTCGTTCACCGCGGCGCGGATCCAACCGGACGCAAGATATTGACCCGCGTGCCGCCAGAGCGCGATGCCGTAAGGATTCGCCAGCGAGGCCAAGCCGCAAAGTGCGGCCAGAAGCACATGGCGGCGCATACACATCCAGGCTATGACCGCCGAGCGCGAGACCAGGAAGGCCTCGGCGGCCTCACCCGCCGACACCAGCGCGAGACAGGCGAATAGGGCGAGAAAGCCAGCGTGCAAGTTTGCCCAGAGCGCGCTCAGTGGGACCAGCGCCCAGATTGCGCGGCCCGGTTGCCGCTGGTCGCGATCGAGCAGCCAGAGCGAAACCGCGGTCAGCAGCAGAGTGAACACATGGGGCCGGGCGAGAAAGTGGATGTCCGAGGCTCCCGCCGCGAGCAGGCAGACGGGCAACGCGACGATCACGTTTGCGCCACGCCAAAGCATGTGCCGGAACAATACGATCAGGTAGGCGGCGATCACCCCTCCCGCCAGCAGCACGACGCCCTTCAGCCGCAGGCCGCGCCAGAGCAGGGCAAATGCGACGTTCCGAAAGCCACTCCCAGGCGCACCAGGGTTGATTCGGCTTTGAAAACGAGAAGGGATCGTGGCGCGGCAGCGTGTGCCGGTCCAAGACGAATTCGCCGGTCCGGATGTGCCAGCCTGTGTCGCCATCCGCGAGCAAGCCGGACCAGCCTGCGCCCGTCATGAACAGCCACACCATCAGCGCCAGGAACAGCCAATCGGAAAACGAGGGCAAGAGCCAGCGCCGGAATGCGCGCTGGGCCCGCTCGGCATTCCCGACGGCGGCCGGGGCGGACTCAAACGCGCTGATCGGCCAAATAGCCACCCTTGCCGTCATGATCGGCGGGATGGCGCTGCGGGATTACCCGCTGGTTGGCCTTCAGAGCGCACGCACTTTGGCAAGCCGGTGCCGATGCTGGGAAAAACCTAGCCCGCAACATCCCGCACGCGATGCTCGTTTACAATGGTTTTTGAGGGGACCATGCGGTATCTAAGACGTGCTTGCGTATTCCTGCTCGTGCTTGAGGCTGGCTTGTTCGCGGATGGCCAAAGCGGCTGGCGCCAAGTCGAGTCGAAGGACCTGACGGGCGCCCAAGTCCAGGACATCATCAACAAGTTCGCCGCCAAGGAGGCCGAATTCGCAACGGCGCGCGAGAACTACACCTACCACCAGAACGCGCGCGTGCAGGAGCTCGACCCCGACGGCGCTGTGACGGGCAAGTGGGAGATGGGCGAGGACGTTATCTTCACGCCCGACGGGAAGCGCACAGAGCGGGTGACCTGGGCGCCCGCCAACACGCTGCGCATCCTCCAGCTCACGCCCGAGGACGAGCAGGACCTGCGCAGCGTTCAGCCCTTCGTGCTCACCACGGCCGAGATCCCCCAGTATTACGTCCGGTACCTGGGCAAGCAAATGGCGGATGAAATTCCCTGTTACGTGTTTGCCGTGAAGCCGAAACAGATGGAGAAAGGCCGGCGCTACTTCCAAGGCGAGGTTTGGGTGGACGACCGCGACCTTCAGATCGTCAAGACTTACGGCCGCGGCGTCGGCATCGTCCACAGTGACAACCAGTTCCCAAAGTTCGAGACCTACCGCCAGCAGATCGACGGCAAATACTGGTTCCCCGTCTATACCCACGCCGACGACATCCTGAACTTCCAGAGCGGGCCGCAGCGCATCCGGATGCTCGTAAAATACGAAGATTATAAGCAGTTCAAGACCTCGACCACCATCGAGTATGGCGAGCCGGTGACCGCCCCAGAGCAGAAACCGGACCAGAAGAAGCAGCCGTAACGGGATTCGGGATCGCCCGGGAGATCCAGGCATCCGGCGGCAACCTGCGATCCGCGTCACACACTCCGGGTTCCCTTTTACCGCTGAATTTTCACCATTGAGGCCTGGAAATCCGCCGCAGGGTTCCGGCGCGTCCGTCCTTCGGCCATCTTGTGGTTTAATGAGGTCTAAGCTCAAGTTTTCGTGGCGGAACGGGTATGCGCAAGGTCCCCTTGGCCCAGTCGCTCAGAATTATCGGACGCGGATCGCGGAACTGGTTCGCCGGCCGCCCGATCGTCGTCTCGTTCGAAGTGACCGACTCCTGCACCTGCGACTGCAAGCACTGCGACCACGGCGGACCGCGCGACGATTCACGCAATCTCAAGCCCGCCGCCTACCGGCGCTATGTGGAAACGCTGCGGCCCTGTGTCGTCCAGGTCTCGGGCGGCGAGCCGCTGCTGCGCGAAGACCTGGTCGAGATCGTGCGCAACATCAAGTCCGATTCCGGGCTACCCTATACGATCCTGGTCTCGAACTGGTCGCTCATGAACGAGCAGCGGTATCTCGAATTGCGCGAGGCCGGCATCGACCAGTTCTCCGTCAGCCTGGATTTCCCCGACGATCGGCACGACGTTTTCCGCGCGCACCCCGGTCTTTACGAGCACCTCAGCGGCCTTGTTCCGCGCCTGGCCGCGCTGGGGCACGACGATATCGTTCTGAACTCCTGCATCACCAGTGAAAACGTCGGAGAGATCAACGCGATGGCGGACAAGGCCCGTGAGTGGGGCGTCAACATCTGCTACAGCGCTTACTCTGCCCGGCGCACGGGCTGCCGCGATTACCTGCTGACCAGGCCCGAGCAATTAGCGCGGCTGAACCAGGAGTTGGACCGCGTGGAGGCGCGCCGCGATGACACAAACTGGATCGTCAATGCCCCGGCCACGCTCGACGCGACCCGTAGCTATTTCGAAAACGGCGGCACGCCGGGCTGCAAGGCGGGGCACCGGTTCCTGGTGGTCACTTGCCGGGGCGAGCTGCAGCCGTGCTCGATGCAGTTCAAACGTTACGCGCTCGGCGAGCAGGCTCGCATGGTCGAGGAGTTCACCCGCACGAACACCTGCGACGCGTGCTACGTCTCCATCCGCTCCTATCTCGATAAGACCTTCCCCCAGATCCTGTGGGAGAACGTGAGCGAGTTCTTCTCGTTCCGCCTGCGGTTGCGAGCGCCGGTGTCTAAAGCCGGTCCAGGGGAGCCCGAGACCGGAGCAGAAGAAGCGGCCTGAGGGCTCGTGAGGCGCCCTATCCACGGCCCCCCTCCCGCTCGCTGTTAGCCATTCATTTTTCGCCATTTAGCTCCTGAAAAGCCCCGAAGAAACGCAACTCATTTGTAAGTAGGGGACGCGCCATGGTCCAATGGACCGAGAGGGGCAAATGGCTGGCTGGGAATTCCGGCTCCGGGGAAAATTCTGCGCTATCCACCGCCGTTTGAGGGAGTTGGAGATGATTGCCCGCGGGTTGTTGTCCGCCAACCACCCGATCCTGGCGCATCTGATTGCCATCCGGCGCTGCAACCTCTCTTGCGCTTACTGCAACGAGTATGACCGCACGTCGCCGCCGGTACCCTTGGAAACGTTGCACCGGAGGATTGACCGGCTGGCGGAACTCGGCACCGCCATCGTCACCGCCAGCGGCGGAGAGCCGCTGCTCCATCTCGAACTTGAGAGCGTGATCGCCCGCATCCGGCGGCGCGGCATGATCGCCGGGCTGATCACGAACGGCTACCTGCTGACGGGAAAGCGCATCGAACGGCTGAACCAGGCCGGCCTGGATCACATGCAGATCAGCATCGATAACGCCCACCCCGACGAAGTATCAAAGAAGAGCCTAAAGGTGCTCGACCGAAAGCTCGAACTGCTCGCCGGGCGCGCGCTGTTTCATGTGAACATCAACTCGGTGGTTGGCGGCGGTATTCGCAACCCGAAGGACGCGCTCGCCATCGGCCGGCGCGCGGTCGAGCTCGGCTTCACCTGCACGGCCGGCATTATCCACGATGGCGATGGGCGGTTCCGGCCGCTCCAACGCGAGGAGAAGCAGGTTTATCTCGAAATGAAGAAGCTGGGCAAGAGCAGCTACGCTCAGCTCAATTCGTTCCAGGACAACCTTGCCGACGGCCAGCCGAACGATTGGCGGTGCCGCGCCGGCGCCCGCTATTTGTACATTTGTGAGGACGGCCTGGTGCATTACTGCTCGCAGCAGCGCGGCTACCCCGCCAAGCCGCTCGACGAGTACACCCTGGCCGACATTCGGCGCGAATTCGTCACCGAAAAATCCTGCGCTCCCTCATGCACCATTTCGTGCGTGCACCAAGTCTCGTCCCTGGACTTCTGGAGAGGGCGGGCCGGCCTGCGCGCGCCTGCGGCGAGTGGCCATGCGCCAGCGGGCGCCGGGAGTACTCCCGGCGGTGTTTCATGGGGAGGACAGCAGCCAGCGCGCCCTCAGTTAATCCAGATTGAGACAGCGGGCGATTAGCCCGCGCTCTTCAGCAGACTGCCGGACAGGAGTCCGCACGCCCGGTTTGCGGCTCCGCCCTTGTTCCGCATCGACAATCGTGTCGATGCTTGGGTTTTCAATCTCCGCCAAAGAGCGGCGACCGGGATACTTCGAGACGTTCCACGTGCCACATTCAGGCCACCTTTTCCGCGATCGCCTTGGCTTGCAGAAACAGCAGCAAGTAATCGGGGCCGCCGGCCTTGGAGTCCGTGCCGGACATGTTGAACCCGCCGAAAGGATGCGCCCCAACCATGGCGCCGGTGCATTTGCGGTTGAAATAGAGGTTCCCAACGAAGAAACGCTCGCGGGCTGCCTCAATCTTCTTTGGGTTGCTCGTGTAGACGGCGCCCGTTAGGCCGTATTCGGTACGGTTGGCGAAATCGAGCGCCTGGTCGAAATTCTTCGCCTTGGCGACGGCCAGCACCGGCCCGAAAATCTCCTCCTGGAAGATGCGGGCATCGGGCAGCACGTCGGCGATCACAGTGGGGCGGATGAAATAGCCCTCCCCACTGCCAGGACCGCCGCCGACGATCAGTCGGCCCTCCTGCTTGCCGATCTCGATGTAGTTCAGGATCGAGCGCCGGGCGCCCTCGTTGATCACCGGCCCCATGTAATTGTCCGGATCGTCGGCCGGCCCAACTCTCATGGTCTCGGCCTTCTTGCTCAGCTTGTCGAGGAATTGGTTGTAAACAACTGCGTCCACAATCGCGCGCGAGCACGCCGAACACTTCTGACCCTGATAGCCGAATGCGGAGACGAAGACGCCTTCGACCGCGCGATCGAGGTCCGCCTCGCTATCGACGATGATGGCGTCCTTGCCGCCCATCTCGGCAATGACGCGCTTGATCCAGACTTGGCCGGGTTGGGGCTTCGCCGCGAGCTGGTTGATGCGCAAGCCAACCTGCTTCGAGCCCGTGAATGCGACGAAGCGCGTCTTCGGATGTTCGACGAGCACGTCGCCCACCTCCGCTCCGCTCCCGGCGAGCAGGCAGAAGCTGCGGCCGGGAAAGCCGGCCTCGCTGAGCACGTCGGCGAACTTCGCCGCAATGGCCGGAGTATCGCTCGAGGGTTTTATAACAACCGTATTGCCGGTGACGAGCGCGGCGGTGGTCATACCCGCGAGGATGGCGAGCGGAAAATTCCACGGCGCAATGACCACGCCCACGCCCAGCGGCAAATAGACGAGCTGGTCCTTTTCGCCGGGCAATTCGTGGGTAGGCTGAGGGCCGCTGAGGCGCAGCATCTCCCGGGCATAATACTCGCAAAAGTCGATCGCCTCGGAAACGTCGGCCTCGGCCTCGGGCCAGGTCTTGCCCGCCTCGTAAACGAGCCAGGCATCGAATTCCTGCTTGCGCCGGCGAACGATCCCACCCGCGCGCAACAGCATTGCCGCGCGCTCTTCCGGAGGCGTGCGGCTCCACTCCGGGAAAAACGCGAACGCGGTCTCCACCGCTTTGCGCGCCAGCTCCGGAGTCGCTTTGTGGTGGCGGCCGACGATCTCACCCGGCCGCGAAGGATTGCGCGACTCGAGGAACTGGCAGGTTTTCACCCGCTCGCCGCCGATCTGCAGATCGTATTCGCGCCCGAACCCGGAGCGCACCACCGCTAGCGCGCGCTCCATTTCGCGGCGGTTCTCAGGAATTGAAAAGTCCGTGTATGGTTCGTTTTGAAAGGCTGGAAGTGCTTTCGCGCCCGCCGCCCGCTCTTGACCCATGCGTTCGCCTCCGCAGCCGCCAGCGGCTCGAGGGCCGGATCAGCCGGTAACCCGCCGGCGGCCGCGATTGAGCACCCCGAATGCGCCTTCGGCCGCGCTCGCGGTCTTCCGGTACACTCCCGTAGCGGCGTCCACCATCGTCTCAGCCGTATCCTTTAGCGTGTCCCGGACCTGCCCGGTCGTTTCGACCACCGTATCCCGCGCATCTTCAGCCTTCCGGCGCAGATATTTCCGCGTCTCCCTTCCGGACTTGGGGGCATAAAGTAAAGCGATTCCCGCTCCGACAGCAGCCCCGATCAGCAGCCACGTCACTTTTTCCACTGTACGCATTGGAATTCCCCTTTGCCTCTATTCTAGGCGAAAGCGACCGGAAACACATCCCAAAAGCTTGCCCCCTTGATATCCTGTAACCATGCCCGGAGAAAACGAGCGTGTCACGGTGTTTCGATCCGCCGACAGCGACGCCGAAGACGAGGCCGTGGCGGCGCGCGACATGCTGATCCAGGCCGGCATTCCGGCTGAGGTCTTCGACGATTCCGCTCCCGGCGTTCCCGAAGGCGTGTTTGAAGTGCGCGTGCCCGCGGCACGGCAGGAAGATGCGGAACAACTGATCGAAACACAGAAGGACCTCTCGCCCGAGGCGATTGACCCCTCGCACGACCTGGATATGGTGCCCATGTTCATTTCCGAAGCGCCCGACGCGGAGATGGTTGCCATGGCGATCCGAAGCATTCTCGAAGCGCAGGGTATCCCCTCGGTGCTCATGAGCGGGTCGGTTTTCCCCAACCTGCCGTTCGAAGTGCGGGTGCCGAAAGTCCGTTTGGAGGAAGCGCGGCAGGCGATCGCGGCGGCGGAAGAGGCCGGGCCTTCAGGGGCCGAGGAAGCCGAACGGGAATCCGAGATGCCCGGCGGCGGTTCCCAAAACATCGTCTAGACTGCTGCGGCCGCTGGACCATCGCATCGTGTCCATCCGAAAGCGCCGGCCGTCGGTGCGGATCGAGACCAGCCCCCACAGATCGGTTCGCGTCACGCACACCTTGGATTCCTGGAGGCGCTTGATCACGTCCAGATGCGGGTTGTCGAAAGAGTTCTCGAAGCCGGCCGAGATGATGCCGAATGCCGGCCGCACAATGTCCAGAAATGGCGGCGTGGTCGAGGTCCGGCTGCCGTGATGAGGAACTTTGAGCACGTCCGATCGAGCGAGCTGGCCGGAGCTGACTAGCTCCCGCTCCACCTGCCGCTCAATATCGCCCGTGAGCAGCATCGAGTGCCGGCCGTAAGCGATGCGGAGCACGAGCGAGTCGTTGTTCTTCACGCTGGGCCCCGCAATGTAGTCCCCGGCCGGCGCGAGCACCTCGACATCGGTCCCGCCGAACCGAAACCGCCGGCCCGCGCGCAACGGCACAATCCGGACGCGTTCTCGCACCACGGCTTCGCGCACGCGCGCCCAATCTGGCGTCTCGTGCACCACGCCGACCCACAGTTCCTTCGGGTGAAAATTGTCGATCACCGCGGGGAGGCCGCCGATGTGGTCCTCGTGGCCATGTGAGATGGCGACGGCGTCAATCCGCCGGATCGAGCGGCTCCACAAATAAGGCGAGACTACGTCTTCGCCGGTATCCATCCGCGGCTTGTACGTACCAATTTGGGGAAATCCGCCGGCATCGAGAACCAAGAGCTTGCCGTCGGGGAAGGCCACGAGCAGGCCATCGCCCTGGCCGACGTCGATCGCGGTGAGCTCGAGCGTACTCGGCTCGATCTGCGGCCGGAACGGGTGCCAGACGATCAGTGCGAACAGCACGGCGGATGCGCAGAGGAACAGTTTCCGCCGCCACTCGGCCGATGCGATCAGGGCGGCGGTGAAAGCCAACGCGAGCCACAGCGGCGGGTCGGGAACGCGCCAGTTCGGTTCCCAGTGCGCATGAACGCCGGCGACCCATTGCGACGCCCCGAGCAGCCAGCCCGCGAGCGTCGCCGGCAGCTTCCAGCCGGTGAAGATCGCGACAAAGCCCACGGGCACGACCGCCGCCATCATCGGCACGATCAGTAAATTCGCCGTAACACCCGTCGCCGAGACACGGTGGAAATAAACAGCCATCGGCAGCACCAGGCCGAACTGGACGACGGCGGAGATGACCGCAAGCTCATACACAACGACGATGCCGCGCAGCGTGATGCCCAGGAGCGCCAGCGAGGCGCGCCCGGCCAGGCGCGTCCGGAGCGAAATCGTTTCCGCCAGCAGGCGCAACTCGACGCGGATATGGGCCACGCGGGGATCGAGGTGCACATCGCGATCGGTGTCCTCCAATCCGCGGAGCGCGCGTACCACCGGGGCCGAGGTCCGCTCGAGCAGAGGAAGCGCGAGCGTGCCGATCGCCGCCACCGAGAGGAACGAGAGCTGAAAGCTCGCATCAAACATCTGGGCGGGATCGAAGATGATGAACCCGATCGCGACTGCGGCCAGCACGTTCATCAGGCGCGGCCGGCGAAACACGAACCGAGCCAGTGTAAACAGCGCGAATCCCGCCGCCGCGCGGACCGCCGGCGCCTGCCAGCCGGTAACGAGCGCATAGAGCCCCACGGCCACGCTGGTTACAGCCATCGCCGGTCCCTGCGGCAGAAAGCACAACCGCATGAGGAACAAGAAGAACGCCGCGAGCACCGTCACGTGCAGGCCCGAAATCACAAGGCAATGGTAGGTTCCCGTGCGCCGGAAATCGTCCGTCCAGACCTTCTCGAGGTGCGTTAACTCGCCCATCATCACACCCCGCATCATGGCGGTTTTGTAAGCGTCGCCGTGGTAGAGCCGGTCCAGGCGCCCGAGTGCCGCGACGCGCAGCCCGAAAATCGCGCGCCAGAACGGCGAGCCGCACTGGCCGGGCAGCAGCCGCACGGTGGCCGCGTGCGCTGAGGCAGTCCAGTAGATGTTTTGCCGCGCGAGATACCCGGCGAAGTCGAACGATCCCGGGTTCCCGTAATTGTGCGCGCGCCGCATGCGCGCGTCCATCTCGACATTTTGCCCGTAGCGCAGCGGCGGCAACGATTCGCCCGGGCGGGTATACAGGGTCACCCGGGCCCGCGCACCCGGCTCGAGCTCGAGGACGAACTGCTCACGGCCGTCGGAGATGACCGGCGGCTCGACCACGCAGCCGCCTAAGATGACGATCTCGCGCGCTTCCGCGTCCAGCTCCGGCGCCGGGCCGGGGCGATGCACTCGATCGACCAGCGCGCCGGCAAAGAACAGAGCGCTCAGGCACGCCGCCATCGCCGTGCGCTGCGTGCTCTTGGCGACCCCGAAAACCGCAAGGGCCGCCAGAGCTGCGATCGCGCAGGCGAGTTCGCGGATTCCGAACTCGACGAAGCGCGCGACGAGCACTCCTGCGGCTAGCGCGAGAAACGGCGGCACGAACGGCTCGCGCAGAAGCGGCCCAAATCGCGGCGCCAGCGGTTTGCGCACAATCGGCTCCTCGGGAGTATAGTGCGCCGGCGCGGGGTAAAATCACACCATGAAGCTTCTGGCATTCTTAGGGATGGCCATGATTGCCGCGGGGCAGCAGCGACAATACGACCTGCTGCTCAAGGGCGGCCATGTGATCGATGCGAAGAACCACATCAGCGCCCGGCGTGATGTGGCGATCGCCGGCGGCAAAATTGCCGCGGTGGAGGAGAGTATCCCGATCCACCAGGCGCTCAAAACCGTGGACGTGTCCGGCCTTTACGTCACGCCGGGCCTGGTCGATATTCACGTTCACGTCTACGCCGGCACGGGCCTTCGCGGAGCTTACTGTGGCGACCTAGCCGTTTATCCCGACGATCATACCTTCCGCAGCGGCGTGACCACTGTGGTCGATGCCGGCAGCTCCGGCTGGCGCAACTTTCCGGATTTCAAAGACCGCGTCATCGACCGTGCGCGCACGCGCGTGCTCGCAATGCTGAACATAGTCGGCCACGGGATGGCCGGCGGCAAGTACGAACAGAATCGGGACGACATGGACGCGCAGGCCACCGCCAAGCAAGCGCTACGCTACAAGGACGTTGTGGTTGGCATTAAGACCGCGCACTACGCCGGGCCGGATTGGACTGCGGTGGACCGCGCCGTCGAGGCGGGCAAGCACGCGGGCGTGCCGGTGATGGTCGATTTCGGCGAGTTTCGCCCCGAGCGGCCCTACCAGGAACTCGTGCTAAAGCGCCTGCGCTCCGGCGACATTTCCACGCACATGTATCTCCGCATGGTGCCGATGCTCGATGAGGAAAACCGCGTGCTGCCGTATCTGTTCGAGGCGCGGAAACGTGGCGTCATCTTCAACGTCGGCCACGGCGGCGGCAGCTTCCTGTTCCGCCAGGCCATTCCCGCCATCCGCCAGGGGTTCGTGCCCGATTCGATCTCGACCGACCTGCACGCCGGCAGCATGAATGCGGGTATGCAGGACATGTTGAACGTGATGTCGAAGTTCCTGAATATGGGGCTGCCGCTCGATGATGTGATTGCGGATTCGACCTGGAACCCCGCGCGTGAGATCCATCGCGAAGAGCTCGGCAACCTTTCCATTGGCGCGCCAGCGGATGTCGCCGTATTGCGGCAGGTGGAAGGCGATTTCGGTTTCGTCGATACGTTCGGCGCCCGCCTGCGCGGGTCCCGGAAACTCGTCTGTGAGCTGACCGTGCGCGACGGCAAAGTCGTATGGGATTTCAACGGCATCACCCGTCCGGACTGGGACCAGCTCGGCCCGAAGTACAGCGCCCAGGGCGACGCGAGCTGGGACGGCATGATAGGCCACGAAGCGCGCGAGAAAAAGTAGCAGCGCACGCCGCCGGCGCTACCAGCGGGCGGGCGCTGCGGCCAAGTATTCGTCCAATTTCGCCAGCGCGCGGCGGCAAATTTCGGCGTGGCGCGCGCGCTTATCGTGACGAAGCAGGCGGTGCGTTTCCTCATCGAGCGGAGGGAGCAGATCGAAAGTGATATTCGCGGGCTGGTAGCCGCGCGGATCCGCGCCGGAGATGTAATGGCAGAGCGAGCCGAGCGCGGTTTCGCGCGGCAGCGGCCGGACCTCTTCTCCGCGAGCGAGCGCGGCGGCGTGGCGGCCCGCCATCAATCCCGTCGCGATCGATTCCACGTACCCTTCGACGCCCGAGATCTGCCCCGCAAAAAGCACCCTTGGCTCTTTCTTGAGTTGGAGTGTGGCGTCAAGTAGCGCGGGGCCGTTGATATAGGTGTTCCGGTGCACCTGGCCGAAGCGAAGGAACTCCGCGCGTTCGAGCCCGGGGATCATCCGTAGTACGCGCGCCTGCTCGCTGAACTGCATGTGATTCTGGAAGCCAACCAGATTGTAGCTGTCTGCGCGCAGGCTTTCCTGGCGAAGCTGCACGGCCGCGTAGGGCCTGTGGCCGGTGCGCGGATCGATGAGTCCCATCGGCTTCATCGGGCCGAAGCGCAGCGTGTCGCGGCCGCGGCGCGCGAGCTCCTCGATGGGCAGGCAGGCTTCAAAGTAACGCGCGTCGTCCCCGGCGATATGCGCGCCGGCGCTTCCGGCGGCGAGCAGCGCGCCGATAAATCGCTCGTACTGGTCCTTAGTGAAGGGGCAGTTGAGGTAGTCATCCGTGGCGTCGAGCGACTTGTCGTAGCGCGAGGCGCGAAACGCGATCGAGGTATCGACCGAATCCGCCTCCACGATCGGACTGATTGCATCGTAGAAGAACAGGCTCCCGGAACCGGTAAGCCCGGCGATGCGGCGTGCGAGGACGTTGCTCGTGAGCGGGCCTGTCGCAATAACCACGACGCCCTCGGGGATGCCAGCGACTTCCTCGCGGCGCAGCTCGATAAGGGGCTCGGAGGCGATCGCGGCAGTTACAGCTTCCGCGAAGACGTTGCGGTCCACCGTGAGCGCATGTCCGCCAGGCACCCGCGCCTGGGCGGCGGCGCCGAGCAGCAGCGAACCCATTCGGCGCAACTCCTGTTTGAGCAGCCAGGGCGCAGTGCCTTCCTGCTCGGTCTTAAGCGAGTTGCTGCAAACCAGTTCGGCCAGCCAGCCGGTTTTGTGCGCAGGCGTCTGCCGCCCGGGCCGCATTTCGTACAGGACAACGCGGCAGCCGTCGCGGGCCGCCTGGTACGCGGCCTCCGAACCCGCCAGCCCTCCGCCGATTACGTGAATCGGCACACCGCGCCCCCTGATGCGTGCGGGGAAGGCGGCGTCGATGAGATGCGCGGGGTGGATCAAGGCTTACCGGTCCATTGTATCCACCCCGACAAACGTGCCTACGACTGGCTACCACCAGCCTGCTGCATGGATTTCCCGAAGGCTGCCGCCGCGGCCTTTTCCATCTGCTCGCGGGTGAGGTCCTGCTTGTGCGTGGCGATTCCCCACGAGTGCCCGAATGGATCGATCAACATGCCGCTACGGTCGCCGTAAAACTGGTCCGCCACGGGCCGCTCCACGCGCGCGCCAGCCGCGACCGCCTGGTTGAAAACGGCGTCGGCGTCCTGCACGTAAACATAGAGGTGGACGGACGTCCCGCCAATGGATTGCGGCGATCGGGCCGTGCATTGGGGCTGCTCATCAGCCAACATAACGATGGAATCGCCGATCGTGACTTCCGCATGCATGATCTTCCCGTCGGGGCCGGCCATCCTGCCCCTCTCGGTGGCGCCGAACGCGCGCTTGTAGAAATCGATTGCTCGCGCCGCATCTTTCACGATGAGATGTGGCGTTACAGTATGGTAGCCCTTGGCTATGTATGTGGTTTTCCCAGCCATGGTATTCCCCTCCTCAACACAGTTTACACCGTAGGCCGGGTAGCACGGGATCGGACTTGCCGGCACCGATGTGCAACATGTCTAGGTGGTCGTAAGGCGTGCCGGAGATCAATGATTAGATTAAATGCATTGCATTTGAGCGTGTCATAGGGTACAGTTTTAATCAAATCCCTCTTAAGGAGTCAGTCCAATGAGTGCGACGCCTCAAAAGATACCTGGGACCTGCCATGACTGGACGGCCGTACACGACTTCATGCCGCCCACACCGGGACGATTGCGCGTCCACGGAAAATGCACGTTTCCGACCTCTGGATACTCGGTAGAGCTCAAGAAACACGTTCCACAGGGCATCAATCCTGCGATCCTGCTTTTGGACAAAGTGGTCACGCCGCCCACCGGGATTGTTTCGCAGAAAGTGACAACCGTGGATGTGAGCTACCACGAGGTAACCGATACCCACTACCTCGAAGTTGAGATTCTGCCGGATGGCACGAAGATTCACGTTGAGGAAGTATTCTGAACCGGCCCGTTGAGGGCTACGACGGACTGGAATAATCAGGATTGCCGGCACGGGGCGAGAGCGCCACAAGTCCGCGAAAGCCGCTACGGATTCCCGAGGCTTGCCCGAACGTAGGGCAAGTCTTCCGGAACCCGATCGGCTTCGTGGATGAGCGCGCAGTAATCTACACTCACGCGCGTCTGGGCAGGAATCCAGCGGTAACCGGGAACGCCGAATAGGCCGTTGCGCGCGATCATCTTGCGCCGCGGCTCGGGAAACGGCGAGGCGCCGAACTCCATGCCGCGCGTCATGGTTTCCCCGTTCCAGGGCGGCGTCTTCCGGCTGTGGTTCTCTTCCCAGATGCCGAGCCACGGGAAGTCCGCCTGCCGCCACGCGTAACCGAATATGAGGCGGAACGCAGGCGAGAAAGCGGCAAAGAATGCGTGCTCGCGCCGCGGGTCCATCAAGTGCGTGGTGAATGCCGCCGAAACCGGCGCAGCGGTGTAGACGCGCAAATCCGCCGTGCCTCCGCCCTTCAACGGAGCATTGGGCCAATCGAACTCGGCGCCGGGCTTGACGTAATTGCCGTCGTAATCGGCTTCCAAGGTCTTCGAGCGTGTCGCCGAGGCGCGAAACTGGGTCCGGCCGCGCTCGAGGAACGGCGGCCCGAGCGTTACGTGCTGGGTCCAGGCGATCGGCCGGTCGGCGGCCGAAACATTTTCGACTGTCTCTCGAAACCAGATGGTATTCTCGCCCAGGATCAGGCGGCGCTCGATAGCGAGCTGTGCGTTCGGCAGCAAGGCGCGCGCCGTCAGCTCCCCGCCGCCAGCCGTGATATCCCATCGGGCCACTGACGCCTCGCCATGCACCGTCAGCCCAGCCACGACCTCTTCCGGCGACGGCGCCCCGAAGATGTCCATAGCTAAGTTGTGCCCCATGATGCCGGCGAGCAGTTTGCTCTCCGCATCGCAGCCGTACTCGGGGTGGCGCGCGAGCGAGTACGACGAGGGCTCGATCGAAGGCCAGGGCGGTGTCCATAGCGGGTTGATGCCGCTCGGCTTGTGCAGGATCTCGGCGACGTGCCCTCCCTCGATGAGGAGGGTAAGGCGCAAGACCTGATTTTCAATCGAGACGGCGCGGCGGTTGCGGTAGGTTGTTTCCGGCATGGCTCAGCAGCCTGCTTGAGTTTATAGAATAATCAAACAAGGGGCACACATGATGCTGGCGTTCCCGGTCCTGCTCGTCCTCGCGATCGCCGCCCCCACGCCTACGCCATTGCCCGCGCCATTCTGGGAGGCGCGTCCGCCGGCGGATTGGACTGATGGGGAGCTCCACGGGATGCTTACGGCGTCGCCCTGGGCGGAACCGGCGCTCTCGGCTAAGAATTCCGGCGACATACACGTGTTCCTCGCGACAGCGCGGCCGATTCAGGAGGCCGAGGAGGAGCTGGCGCGGCGCGCGGCGAAGCAACGCCAGCCCGAGCAAGAGCCGCCCGACAACGAGTACCAGGATTTTCTGCGCGATAACGCGGGCCAGTACATCGTGCTGGCGGTAACACTGCCGAATCCGAAGGTGCTTGAAAACCGCAAGGAACTCCAGTTCATGGAGGACGAATGCGTGCTGAAGGTAGGCGGCAAGAAGTACAATATCGTGGGTCATTTCCCGCCCTTGCCGTCGGATCCGTATTTGCGCCTGGTTTTTCCGCGCGTAGTGAGCCCCGAGGACAAGGCCATTCGCTTCGAGCTGTACCTGCCTTCGGCCGAGAATCCCTATCGCGCGGCGGAATTTCGCATTCAGGATCTGGTTTACAAAGGCGCGCCGGAGATGTGAGCGCGGCGCTGTCACCAACACAGCATCACGCCCCGGGCGCTCTGCTGCGAGTAGAAGTGTCCACTCGAGGGTCTTCCGCGGCGCGGCGCGCAGCCCACTCGGCCCCGGCGAGAATGAGCATCGCGCCCAAGAAGCTCCAGAGCACGATGACCACCGAGTACTGAAAAGGCCCGTACTCGGCTTCGAGCTTGCGCCGCCACAGCGGCCACGTCAGCAGGTTGACGTACTTCATCGCCTCCAGCGCCAGCCCAACGATGATCGCCGGCAGCAGCACCAGGCGCCAGGGGATGCGCGCGTTGGGCAGCAGCCAATAGATGAGGAACAGCATTAGGATCGTCACCGGCACTGCCGCCATTTTGAAGAAGGCCAGCACCATCCAACCCGTTAAGGCGCCGTGCCCGAGCGCCCGCGCGTTGAAGCCAGTGAGCACGGTGGAGGCGAGCGCCAGCGCGCCGCAAGCGAAGATCAAGCCCAGGCTGACGAGCTGATTCCTCACGAAGCTGCGGTTCTTCGCGATGCCCCAAACCCGGTTCAGCGCGACTTCGAGCGGCTCGAAAATACCGTTGGCGGTGAACAACAGCAGAAGGACCGAGAAAAACTGCAGACTGCGGCGGTTTGCGATGAGATTGCGCCTGACAAAGTTGCCGAGCTCGCCGGGGAAATAATCGCCGAGCACGACGTTGATTGCGCTCACGGCCGTATGCCAGCCCAGCACTTCGCGGCACAGGAAAAAGATGACAATGAGAAACGGAAAAGACGAGAGCAGCACATTTGCAGCGACCGAGAACGCATAAACGTGCACCTCCGTCTTCATCCAGTAGGCCAGTGTAGGGCGGGAGAACCGCGCCAGCACCGCCCTACGGGATTCGGGCGATGAACGGAAAAGCTCGCGATCACCGGCTTCACGCACCAGGATTTCAGGGTAACGCGGTTTGAGTTAGCGGGGGCGCCGGTACGAGAATCAGTGCATCGGCGCGCCGCCGTCGTGCCTCGGCCGCTTCATCAGCAACAGCAGCGGGATGACAGCCAGAAAGATGAACCCGAGCACGCGAAAGGTGTCAATGAACGAGAGCATCGCCGCGTGCTGCTGGACCATGCCGAACAGTGCGCCGTAAGCTTGTTTGGTGGCGGTGGCAGCGTCGGAGCCGTGCGCCATCAGCGCGTTACGAGTGCTCTCGAACATCTGCCGCGCCTGCGGGCTGTACATGTTCACGTGCTCGCCAAGCTGGTTAATGTGCAGTTGCGAGCGGCGCTCGAGGTAGGTGGTCGATGCCGCGATCCCCATGCTGCCGCCGATGTTGCGCATGAGGTTGAAGATGCTGGTCGCGTTGCCCATCTCCTCCTTCGGGATCGGGTCCATGGTAGCGGTCGTCAGCGGCACAAAAAGCAGCGCTAGCGCCATGCCTTGGAAAAGCTGCGGCCAGAAAATGTCCCAATATCCCGCATCGAGGTTCAACCACGAGAGCTGGAACAGCGTAAGGGCGGCGCCTATCAGTCCGACCGTAAGCAGTTTACGCGGATCGAAGCGGCCGATGATCGCGCCCACGATGGGCATGGCGATGAATGAACCCACGCCGCGCGGCGCCATCGCAATGCCAGCGTCAATCGCCGGGTAGCCGAGCAGCGTCTGCAAGAAAATGGGCAGCAGCACCATGCTGCCGTACAACACGAAGCCGACCACGGTCATCAGGAACACGCCGGCGCCGAAGGTGCGGATTCTAAGCACGCTGAGGTGCACGACCGGATGCGGCGTGCGCATCTCGTAAAGGATGAATATCGAGAGCGCCGTGGCCGAGATCACCGCCAAGGTGGCGATCCAGTGCGATGCGAACCAATCCTCCTCCTGGCCCTTGTCGAGCACGATTTGCAGGGCGGCAATGCCGAGCGCGAGCATCCCGATGCCCCAGTAATCGATGCGTCCGGTTCCGCGGCGGATGTACGGCGGGTCGAAGATGAACAGCTTCGTCATGATCAGCGACGCGAAACCGACCGGAAGGTTGACATAGAAGATCCAGCGCCAGCTATAGCTGTCGGTGAGCCAGCCGCCCAGCACTGGCCCGAGCATCGGCGCCACCACGATGCCGAGGGCCCAGAATGCCATCGCCTTCCCGCGGTCCCTCACCGGGAACGCTTCGAGCATCACCGCCTGGGAGAGAGGTTGCAGCGCGCCGCCGGTTGCGCCCTGGATGATGCGGAAGAGGATCAGAATCGGCAGGGTCGGCGCTAGACCGCAAAGGAGGGAGGCAGTGGTGAAGCCGGTGACCGCCGTCATCAACACGCGCTTGCGGCCGAAGTGATTGGCGAGCCAGCCGGTGATGGGCAGGACAATCGCGTTCGCGACGAGATAAGAGGTCAGCGCCCACGTCGCCTCGTCAACGCTCGCCGAAAGGCTCCCGGCGATGTGCGGCAGCGAGACGTTCACCACTGTGGTGTCGAGCACCTCCATGAAGGTGGCGAACATCACCGCAACCGCGACAATCCAGGGATTGATAACGGGCGGCGAGGGAGGGGCTTCCGTCCCGGTCATTCCGGGAGCACGGCCGCCTTTAGCGCACCGAGAATACAGGCGATGGCGGCGGCCTCTCCCGTGGTCGAGCAGATCATCAGGTCGTACAGGTGGTGGTTGGTCCAGTCCTGGCCGAAATAGCGCCGGATGTAAGCCTGGCGGCGGCGGTCCATCGATACGACCTGCGCATCCGGATCGCTGCCTGGCGCCGAACAGCGGCGGACGCGCTCAATCCGCTGATCCAGAGGCGCATAGACGAAGACGTGAAAGGTACCGCTCCAATCTTGGAGAACGCACTGACTGCCGCGGCCCACGATGACGCATCGCCCCTGCCTCGCAGCTTCTTCAATGACGCGCCGCGCGAATCCGGCCACGGCGTCGGCGTCAAGGGACGCGGCCTCAGTCGTCGTAACGACGCCTTCGTATCCGCCGTGCCACAGCGCCTTGTGCAGCCGATGGAACCAGGGATCGGTGCTCTCGTCGTAGGATAGCGCCACCGCTGGATCGACGTGCGCAGTGCGCGCGATTTCCTCGATCAGAGCGTTGTCGAGCAGTTTCCAGCCGAGCCGGTCCGCGAGCCCGCGGCCGATCTCCTCCCGGCCGCTGCCGAACTCGCCTCCGATGGTCACAACGCGAATCATCGCCTGCTCACCCCGTGAACACCGTGACCTCGACCGAAATGCCGCGCCGAAGCAGGTGCTTCGGATCTTGTCCCGGCTCGAAAACGATCTTCACCGGCACGCGCTGCACGACTTTCACGTAATTCCCGGTGGCGTTTTCCGGCGGCAGCAGGCTGAAGCGCGCGCCGGTGGCTGCGGCGATGCTATCGACGTGGCCGCGGTAGGCGCGGCCGCCATAAGCGTCCACCTTGATGATGGCCGGCTGGCCGGGCCGCATGTGGTTGAGCTGCGTTTCCTTGAAATTTGCCGTTACCCAGATATCTTCGACCGGAACAACCGCCATCAGCGGCTGGTTCGGCGCTATGACCTGCCCGGCCTCGACCGACCTTTTGTCCACGACGCCATCGACCGGCGCAACGACGGTCGTATACGCAAGGTTCAGCTCGGCCTGAGCCAGCGCCGCTTCGTTCTGCAGGACCTTGGCTTGCGCCGAGCCGGATTGCGCGCGGCTGACTGCGACTTCCTGCGGCGCAGTTTCGGCCGCCTGCACGCCGGCGTGGGCTTGCGCCAGCGCGGCCTGCGCCTGGGCTACGTGACTCTCGGCGACGGGAACGCCCTGCTCGGCTTGGGAAACCGAGGCTTCAGCGGACTGGACGGCGGCGGTCTCCGCCTGCGCGTTCGCAACCGCCACATCGTACTGCTGCTTTGAAATTTCGTCGCGTGCAATGAGCTGCTTCATGCGCGCGAGGTCCGCCTGGGCCAGCGCGTTGCGGGCCTCGGATTCGCGCAAGCGCGCCTGGGCCGCACTGAGCTGGGCCTGCGCGGCGGCAACTTCGCTTTGAGCTGCGGCGAGACCGGCCTTGGCCGCCTCGACGTTGGCCTGCGCGGTGGTCAGCCGGCTGGCTGTGGTGGTGGAGGTGATTGGAATCGTTGTCCGCGCCGCCCCAGCAGTGGCTTGCGCCGAGGCAACGTCGGCCCGGGCCTTATCGACCGCCACTTGGTAATCGCGCGGGTCGATTTTCACCAATACGTCGCCGGCCTTGACGAATTGGTTGTCGTCGAAATTGACGGCCATCACCGTGCCGCCGACCCGTGCGCTGATGGAAGTGATATGCCCGTCGATCTGCGCATCGTCCGTGCTTTCGCGCACCGAGTAGTAACTCCAAACGAAATAGGCGGCCGCCGCCAGCAGGACCAGTATTATGAGAAGGAGCCATTTTGCGCGCGGGTTCTCCCGGACAAACCGCCGGCGCCGTCCCCGGCTCGCCGCATTGTCCTCTTGCCCGGTCTGTCGATCGATTCCCGCCACGTCGGCCATCAGTGCGCTCCCACTCCCAATAATTGTTTCGCAGATTTCTCCGCCTCGCCCAAGCCGCGGGCGAGCGAAGCCTTCGCAGAATTATACGCGTACAAACTGGAGATGTAGTTCTCGTCCGCGGTAGCGACCGCTTCTTGCGCCTGCACCACTTCGACGCTGTTCGCGACGCCAGCCGAGAAACGGTCCTGGGCCTGCTTGAGCTGCTCGGCGGCGAGGTCCACGGCGCTGCGTGCGACCTGCACCTGGTCGTTCGAAGCGCGCAAATCCAGGAATGCAGTGCGGACCTCGTAATTAATTCCGCTGCGCAGATCTTCCAACTCTGCCCGGCGCTCCTGGAGTAGGGAATCGGCCTGGAGGATGTCACTTTCGATCCGGCCGCCCTGGAAGATCGGAATATTCAAGCCGGCGGCAGCCGTGTAGGTGCCGTGCGAGCCGGCGATTCTGTTTCCGATATCGCCGTAATTGACGTTGATAGCGACCGTCGGATAACGCTCGGCTTCGGCGGCCCTCTTCGCGTCTTCGGCCGCGCTCACCAGGGCTTGCGCGCTGTGGTAATCGGAGCGCGAACGATAAGCCTGTTCAATCGCCTGGTCGAGGGTCATTTCCGGGAGCGGCGTATACGGCAATTGGTCCGCCAGGTCGAACTGCTGCCCGATGGGAAGGCCAATCGCGCGCGCCAGCGCCAGCTTCTGCTTTTCGAATTCATTCGAGAAAAAAATCAGCCGCTGCTGCTCGGCCTGCAGCTCCACCTGCGCACGGAGCACGTCGATGCCGGCCGCGGTCCCTGCGTTCTTCTGGTCCACCGCCTGCTGATAGAGGGCCTGCGCGGTATTGACCTGGGCGCGAACAGCGTCGATCCGCGCCCGTCCCGCAATCGCCTGCAAATAGAAATTCGCCACCGCCAGAACCACGATGTCGCGGGCATCCTGGTAAGAGTACTGGGCTGCGCGGAGACCCGCCGAGCCCGCCCGGTTATTGCGGATGGCGTTGAAGTTCAGGACGTCCTGCGACAGGAAGGCGCGCGTGTCGATGATGCTGAAAGGCCCGAGGACGTTGGGGATGCCTGGGAACCCGCCGGTGAATCCCAGTGCCTGAAGATCCTCCTGCTCCGAGGTGTAGCCCGTGCTGGCGGTGAGCGTGGGCAACAAACCGCTGCGCGCGCGCAACCGAGCGGCTTCGGCCGAACGCGTGCCTTGCTGCCCGAGCAGTAAGCCGAGGTTGTAGCGCAAGCCGCGATCGATCGCATCGGAAAGGGAAATGCTCAAGACTCCCGCCGTGGGCTGGCCCGAGGGGACGCCTCCGGCGAACGGGTTCCCCACGGTGCTGGGGAGGGCCATTGCCGCGGGCACGGGAGCGCTCGTCTGGCGAGGCACCTGCGGCGCCCCGGTCTGCGCTTGGACAAGCTGGGCAGCCGGCAGTCCGCAAGCGAAGAGATAGAAAGCAGTGAGCGAAATCGAGCTGCGTCTCATGAGTACAATTCCGTGAATGAATGGGAATGGCCGCGCACCGACCCGCACGCTGGCATCCAGTCAACTCACATTCTCTCATACCGGCGCTGGCTGGTAGCGTGGAGCCGCGTTCTTACGGAGCGCGCACGCTCCGCCCCATGCGGCGTCGCCCACGACTGAACACCGGGTTCTGGAAAGAGGCATCCCTGTGGCTGGTGAAGCTATACTAAGCGGGAGTCCGTAATGCGGGCTTTCGCAGCCTGTCCCTGTATTCTATCCTTGTATTCTCGTAATGAAACCGACTTTGCTTGACGTATCTATGCCCTTCCTTATCGCCCTGGGCTTTCTTGTGCTCGGGTGGGCCTCAGTCCGCCCGATTTATGCTGGGCGTCCGCTGCCGACACACATGAAGAAAGCGCTTTCTTATGGCTTCTTCCTCATGCTCGGTGGGTGCTACCTGATGCTGTTTGGTGCACAACTGAACTGGCCACACCCGGCAATATTGACGGCAATCGGTGGTTGGGGTGTTTTGCTTGCCGCGATTGCCTGGTGGCGATACCGGCAGAAGCGGACTCCGCCAGAGGCACCGCGCAGGACGGTTTCCACCGTGCTTGCCGAAGGTATTCCTGCTCTCGGCTTAATGATCTCTGTGATCGGCAGCGCAGTGGAATGGGAGTACATCTTCAGGGGCCAAGGCCGGTGGTGGGTGGGACTGCTGTGGCTAGCGGGCGTGGCGGCGTCCATTTGGGCCGCCGGGCGCAGCCGCAGAACCACAGTCATCGTCGTCCTGCGCGGCGTTGTCGCCCTGCTGGTAATCGGCGCAATTGCCCAGGGGACCTCGCCGGCGCTGATCGCTGCCGCCATCGCCGGTCTGGCGCTTTTTTTGCTTGAGAAGTTCTGGCGCAGGGGGAAGCGGACGAGGGAAGCTGGGAACGGTTACGAAACCCCGAGTTAGTGCCTCCGTGCCGATGCTCTGCCGCGCGGGGCGAGCGGCAAACCGCGGCGCCGCCGCACCGGGGGATGAGATGGCAAACGCCTCGCGGCTTATGCTGCCGGGGGGACATAGCGCTTGATGGAAATGCCGCGCGCCTGCCGCCGCGTTTTCGCCACGTCGTAGGCCAGTTGCATCCGCAACAGGTGATCCATATCCGGACCGAACGCCTTCTCGATGCGCAGGGCCATTTCCGCGGTGAGCGCGGCTTTGGGACCGCTCCCTGACGGTCGCGGCTCGTGAGACTGCGCCGTGGAGAAGACCGGAGAGCGTGGCGCGCCGCACCTTCAAAACCTTCGCTGCCTCCGGCACAGTGAGGCGTAGCGCTTTGACGATCTCGGTTCCGATGAGGCCGCCGGCGCTAATCGTGTCGCCAAAATCCCTTGGGACCGCTCCCTTACGATCGGGCTCGGTTTGAGTTTGCGAGCCGCGCGCGTGAGCAAGCGGCAAGCCGGGGCACTTTCGCGCACAAGCATATAGGAGCCTGCCAAGAGAAATCCGCGCCGCGGGTGCGCTAGGATGGTTTGAGCCATCACTATGCCCCTATACCAAGTCGTAATCCTGGCTTTGATTCAGAGCGTGACGGAGTTTCTGCCGGTCAGCAGCACGGCCCACCTGGCGCTCGCCCCGTGGCTGCTCGGTTGGAAAGATCCCGGCCTCACTTTCGACATCGCCCTGCACTTGGGCACGCTCGCCGCCATCGTTGCTTACTTCTTCCGCGACTGGCTGCAAATCGTGGCCGAGGGCTTCGGCTTGCACAATATGCAGGACCCGGAGATCAGCAGGAATCCCCGCCTGCTCTGGTTCATCGCGGTGGCGACGGTGCCGGTGGGCGCGGCCGGCTACGCCTTCAATAAGCAGGCGGAGACGACCTGGCGCAACCCCTTGCTGATGGGGGCTATGCTCATCCTGGTGGGCCTGTTCATCTATGTGGCCGAAAAGATCGCCACGCTGAAGAAGAGCATCGGAGATATCAGGTGGCGCGACGCCATTTGGATCGGCCTCTCGCAGGCGCTGGCGGTGGTGCCCGGCACTTCGCGCAGCGGCGTCACCATATCGACCGGCCTCATCCGGAACCTCGACCGGCCCGCCGCGGCCCGCTTCTCGTTCCTCCTTTCAACCCCGGCGCTCGCCGCCGCGGCCGCGAAAGCCGCTTGGGATCTGCACAAAGAGGGCGGCATTCCGCACGAGATGCGCCTCCCGTTCCTGGTTGGCGTGGTGGTATGCGCGGTGGCCGGCTGGGCCGTCATCGCATTCTTCCTCCGCTTCTTGCGGAACCACAGCCTGCGATTTTTCGTGTACTATCGGATCGTCTTTGGCATAATAATAATCGCTCTGGCCGTTTTTGTCCGCCGTACGGGATGAACGCTCACTCCTCGGAACGGTATTCACGCCTCAGGGAGGCCGGGGGAGTGGTGTGCTTCATCGCCGGCCTGTTGATCTGGCTCAGCCTGGTCTCCTATCACCCCGACGACGCATCCTGGAACACGGCTACGGGTGCGGCGCATTCCAAGAACTTGATCGGGCCCGTGGGCGCTCACATGGCGGACCTGCTCCTCCAGATTTTTGGCTTGCTCGCGTTCGCGCTGCCGGTGGTGCTGGTGATCGTGGCGTGGCACTGGGTGCGGTCGCGGCCTTTCGAATCCCCGTGGGCGCGAGCCTTGGGAGCGCTGTTGTTTATCTTGAGCGGGTGCGCCGGATTCGATCTCGGCCCGAAGTGGATGGCTTTTGGGGGCGCTGTCTCGCCGGGCGGGACGACCGGCGCCGCCGCCGGCGATTACGCCGTCTCCGCGTTCAATTTCACGGGCGCGGTAATCGTGACGGCCGCATGCTTCATCATCTCGCTGTATCTGGCGACGAGCTTCCGGCTGGCGCATCTGGCGAGCGCGCTCGCGTTGCCTGCCGCCGCAGTGCGGCCGTTCGGACGGCGCTGGCGGGCGTGGCGTGCGCGACGCGCGAAGGCTGGGCTCCGGCCGCGCCGCAAAACGCAGCCGGAGGCGGATGGAAGCGCCCCATCGTCCGGGCAAGCTCCGCCCTGGGCTGAGCCCGAACCGCCGCCCGCCCCCCATGAAATCCCCATCCGCACCATTGAGGACCTCGCGTCCGAGCCTAAGCCCGGCCCGGCGCCCGTGGAGGCCGCGCCGCCGAGACCGATTCGCAAGATGGTCGAGACCCACGTTTCGGCCCACAGGCCTTACGAGCTGCCCGCGACCTCGCTGCTGAACGAGCCGCAGGGCCGCCCGGCTTACGACGAAGACGAGCTCAAACAGATCGCCGCGCGCATCAAGTCGAGGTTCGAAGAGTTTAACGTGTTCGGCTCGGTGGTGCAGATCAACCCCGGGCCGGTGGTCACCACGTTCGAATACAAGCCGGAGGCGGGCATCAAGTACAGCCGCATCACGACGCTCAACGAAGACCTGTGCCTGGCGTTGCAGGCCGAGTCGATTCTGATCGAGCGCATCCCCGGCAAGCCGACCGTCGGCATCGAAGTTCCGAACACGCGGCGGGAGCTCATCAGCTTGCGCCAGATCCTCGAATCCGATGAGTTCTCCAGCTCGCAATCGCATCTCAGCATGCCGCTCGGCAAAGACATCAGCGGCCGCATCAAAGTGACGGCGCTCGATACGATGCCGCATCTGCTGATCGCGGGCTCGACCGGCTCGGGCAAGAGCGTGATGCTCAACACCGTCATCATGTCGGTGCTCTACAAATCCACGCCCGAGGAAGTCCGCATGATCCTGGTGGACCCGAAGCGGCTGGAATTGGGGCTCTACGAGGGCATCCCGCACCTGCTGACGCCGGTGATCACGGACGCCAAGAAAGCCACCAATGCGCTGCGCAACGCGGTGCTCGAGATGGAACGCCGCTTGCGGCTGCTGGCCTCGCAGGGCGTGCGGAACATCGAGCAGTTCAACCGCAAGGTCCGGCAGCTCCGCGACCAACCCATCCCGCTGTTCGAGGAGAACGAAGAGAGCATCGAGGATCTTGAGACGCTGCCGCACATCCTGATCCTCATCGACGAGTTGGCCGACCTGATGACGGTGGAGGGCCACAACGTCGAGCAATCGGTGACGCGCCTGGCGCAGATGGCGCGCGCGGTCGGAATGCATCTGCTGCTCGCGACGCAGCGGCCCAGCGTGGACGTAATCACGGGTCTCATCAAGGCCAACTTCCCCGCGCGCATCAGCTTCCGCGTGGCGACGCGCGTCGATTCGCGCACGGTCCTCGACGTGATGGGCGCAGAGCACCTGCTCGGCAGGGGCGACATGCTGTTCCTGCCGCCCGGCTCGTCGCGGCTGATCCGCGTGCACGGCGCCTACGTCACCGAGCCCGAGATCAATCGCGTAGTCGAGTTCTGGAAGGCGCAGGCCACGCCGGAATACGACCGCTCTTTCCTGATTGCTCCGCCCTCGGAGGAGGACGAGCCAGCCGAGGGCGAGGACATCCTGGGCGAAGAAGACCCTCTCTACCAGGATGCCGTCCGCGTGGTGATCGAGATGGGCAAGGCCTCGACCTCAACGCTGCAACGCCGCTTGCGGCTGGGTTACGGCCGCGCTGCGCGCATCTTGGATATGATGCAGCGCGACGGCATCATTGGCCCGCCCGATGGCAGCAAGCCCCGCGAAGTCCTGAAGCGCCCGGATTGGCTGGATGAAGTGGAAGGGGCGGAGTGAGAAGCGGGTGAGCATCGCCGGTGCGCTTACCGTCCGAGCTGAATGCCCTGGGCGAGTGGCAGCTCGCCGGCGCCAGTTAAGGCCCTCGATCAGGACGCAGAAATCGTGATCCGAAGCAAGCCCCACCCCCGTCGCGGGGCGAGAATTGTCGTGACTGCAGCGTGACTTCCGCGAACGCTTTTGGCACCCCGTGGCCCTTTTTCTGGCGGGGCGGACGTTGGGGGCGCGCCTCCGTTTTTCCTAGAGTTGACGTCAGCCCCACGAACCGCTATCTTATGAAATTGAAATGTCCCAAATTCATACTGTACTCGCGTTTGTGCTCGTTCTTGGGATTGGCCACGCATGCTTCGCGCAATGGGAGGACACGATTAAATGCCCTCCGAATCGCGTGCATCGCGATGAGCGCATGGATGCCGGCCGGCAAGAGTACTGCGAACAGATCCTGCCGGGTTCCCTCAGAGTGAAAGACGGACCATTTCGATTCTGGTTCAGCAGGGATTTCGAAGGAGGCTTTGGCAACTACAGCGAGGGCCGGGAGGTCGGCAAGTGGAAAGAATGCAACCGATTCCATACATGTGAGGAGAAGGATTATCCGGCTATATACCCTCACGAGAAACTGAGGCCTGGATTTCGTTCAGAGATTCCAGTGTCATACGTCGATGGGAAGTACATCTTCGACTTTGCGTCATGCCGGAGTACTTGGATTACCCATACTGATGGCGAGAAGGTGGTCTTAGAACTGAACATCGGAGGATACCCTTCAGAATGTCAGATCAGCTATCTTCCGAAGGGGCTGGCGGCCTATTCGAGCGATGGCACTACCTTTAGCGATGGCTCTTATACGTGCAAGATTCCATTTTCGGTGGGCAAGAAGACATTCGGATCCTTGGATGTAAGGACCGAGTTTGCAAAGGCGAATTTACCTCAATATTGTACGGATCCCGTCCAGAAGATCAGAGTAATCGCAGATGCGCAGGAGGTCATCCCTGGTTTCGGAGAGGGGTTGGCGGAGGTCTTTGACGCGAAATTCTCCACGGGGCGAAGCGGCGCGGATATATTGCAGGCTCGTCTCCATTTTCAAGACGGCATCCACAGCAGGACACATCGCTGTGTCGCGCGGTACGATCCGCCCACGAAGAAATTCTACTTGCTAGCCGACGATGGTAAGCGCTATCTGGGGCCAATGGCTGCGGGTGGGACAGAGGCACTGTGGAACAGCCGTTGCCTTCTTTCGGGCTGCTCGAATGCGGAGGTGTCTGGCAACGTGCTAACTGTCCATTTTGCAATCCGGTTCAATCCAGCCACTTTCGCCGGGAGACATGATATGTTTCAGGAACTCGTCGATGACGAGAAGCATTCCCCCGCTGTTGCTTTCGGTGACGGCTGGTCTGTGCCGTCCGAGCCGCCGGAAACGGTCGAATCCGCCTGGCCGTCTGATCGAAGCTGTCCGAATGCCAGCCCCGTGCCAAATCCATTTTTGACCTCTGGCCCCGCGGTCGATTGCCGCGATGTCAGTGGAACCTGGTTCGATTCGGGAAGGGGTGGAACTTGGACCCTTTCCCAGAATTCGAACAGGATTTCCGGTTCCCTGACAATCGGCAACGATAAATGCGGGACTGTGACCTGGCGCGTTTCGGGAGAGGTTGCGAACAATGCCGCGAGCGTGAGGGCTACTCAGCCCACGCCGACGATCGACAAGTGTGGCAGGGCCGCTCCCCCATCGATTGGCGCCATCGTCAACCCAGATTGTACGAGAGCCGCATTTCGAGTGGACGTTAAACATTAACTGCGCAGTGCCCCTTCGATTGGATCCGTGCGCGTTCCGCGGCGCGTAGAGCAACCGGGTGCCCCATTCATCTTCCCCAATCGCTCTCCCTTCCGCGTTCCAATGGCTCGTCCCGCGCTACCTTCTCGGCCACGGGGGATGCAAGGTGGCCAGTTGCGCCGTCAATTTCGCGAGCCACTGAGTCAAGCCGTTAAAGCGCTTCGATACCTCGTCGCACTGCGCCTTTAGTGCCTTCGACTGCTCCTCGAAGGACGCCGCGCACTCGCTGCACAACTCGCTCATGTGTTTCTCGCGCTGCTCGAATTCCTCGCTCAATCGCTCAACGAGTCCAGTAACAAATTCTCCAACTCATTCGGTTGTGGCGTATTCGCTCCGGTTTACTTCGGGATGGTTTGCAATATTGAACCGGCTCGCGGCGGCCTCGATTCCGCTTTTTCCGGCTTCGGACCGGTTACCGCGCCTACAATCTTCCGTCCACAACCCACAGCCACACCTCGCATCCCTCAAAAGGGCGGCAATCCTCTGGGCGCGGGGAGCCAGCCGCGCGTCAGGTAGTCGCTGCTGCTCAGGATCATCATGATGGCGAGCCAGGCGAACCCCGAGATCACAAAAATCGCAGTCAAGCGGTTCTGATACTTGACGTGCATGAAGAACAGCACCACCAGCGACGCCTTGGTTGCGGCAATCAGCAAAGCCACCACCGTGTTGAATGGTCCCAGATCGATAAACGCGATTCCGGTCGTGGCGAGCGTGAACACAAACAAAGCTCCGAAAATCAGCAAGTAGATTTTTGGCGAAACGATTTTTTCCGGCATCATCTTCTATTCACCAGATAGAGCAACGGAAACAAAAAGATCCAGACGATATCGACAAAGTGCCAATAAAGGCCCGTGATCTCGATTGTGTAACTGTGGTAACGCCCCCGGACCGCCATGATGACAAGCACCGTCAGGATGCCGATCCCGGCGATCATGTGCAGGGCGTGCAGACCGGTGAGCGTGAAATAGAAGACCGTGAACAACTGCGTCTGGGGAGCGTAAGGCCCTTTCCAGACGAACCCCAGCCCTGGAATCTCGTGCTCCGCCCATTTGTGGTAATACTCGTTCCCCTTCAGCGTAAGGAAGGCGATGCCGAGCAATATCGTGACCAGGAGGAATAAGATCAGCCGCCGCCGGGCGCCGGTCTGGGCGGAGTTCACGCCCATGGCCATCGTCAAACTGCTCCCAATCAGCACGAGCGTCATCGCCATGCCGGAGACGATATCCAGATGCCTGCTAGCTTCGCCGAAGGCGTCCGGATACAACGCGCGGTACATGGTATACGCCATGATGACGCCGCCGAAGAACAGGATCTCGGTAGCAAGAAAAACCCACATGCCCAGCGTGGCGGCGTGGTGCTGCTGATCGAGCGTCTCGAACTGCTCGTGCAGCTTGGTGTGATACCGCGCCGCGACCGCTCCGGCTTGCGTCTCAGGCAATGGGCCCCTCCTCATCGGAATAGTGATAGGCTTCCTGCGTAACGACGGGAGGCTCCTCGAAGTTGTCCCGGATGGGCGGAGATTGCGTCTGCCACTCGAGGCCCGTGGCGCCCCAGGGATTTGACGGCGCGCGCTTTCCATAACGCATCGACCAGAACAAGTAAATCAGCGGCATCAGATAGCCGACGCCCAGGATGGAGGCGCCCGCCGAAGACATCACGTGATAGACCTGAAATTCGGGCGGGTACGCGTGATAGCGCCGCGGCATCCCCAGATAGCCGAGAATGAATTGCGGGAAGAAAGTCAGGTTGAAGCCCAGGAAAACAACGGCGGCCGAGAGCTTGGCCCAGCCCTCCGGATAGAGGCGGCCGCTGATCTTCGGCCACCAGTAGTGAATGCCGCCAAGATAGGCCATCACCATGCCGCCCACCATGATGTAGTGGAAGTGCGCAATGACAAAGTAAGTGTCATGGACGTGAACGTCCACGCCGAGCGAGGCCACCATCAGCCCCGTCAGCCCGCCCATGGTGAACAGGCCGATGAAGCCGAGGGCATACAGCATCGGCGTGTCGTAAGATATCGACCCTTTGTACATCGTCGCCGTCCAGTTGAATACCTTGATGGCAGAAGGCACCGACACCAGGTAGCTCAGCATCGAAAAGACCATGGCCGCGTACACCGATTCCCCGGCGACGAACATGTGGTGCCCCCAGACCAGGAAGCCCAGAATCGCGATGGCCAGGCTGGCGAAGGCGACGAAGCCGTAACCGAAAATCCGCTTCCGCGAGAAGCAGGCGATCAATTCGCTGACCACGCCCATGCCCGGCAGGATCATGATGTAGACCGCCGGGTGCGAGTAGAACCAGAACATGTGCTGGAACAGGATCGGATCGCCGCCCAGCTTGGGGTCGAAGATGCCGACGCCGAACAACCTCTCAATCGCGAGCATCAGCAGCGTGATTGCGAGCACCGGCGTGGCCAGCACCAGGATTACCGAGGTGGCGTAGTTCGACCAGATGAAGAGCGGCAGCCGCATCCAGGTCATGCCCGGCGCGCGCATCGTGTGCGTGGTCACGATGAAGTTCAGCCCGGTGAGAATGGAGGCGAACCCGGTGATGAATATGCCGATCGTCGTCAGGATCACGCGCCCATTCGAGAAGGCGTCGCTATAGGGCGTGTAAAACGTCCAGCCGGTATCGACACCGCCGCTGATCACGGCCGCCAGCGTGAAACAGGCGCCGAACACGAAGATGTACCAGCTCGCGAGGTTAAGCTTGGGGAAAGCGAGGTCGCGCGCGCCGATCATCAGCGGCACCAGGAAGTTTCCCAGCACGGCCGGGATCGCCGGGATCAGGAAAAACCACACCATGACCACGCCGTGCATGGTGAACAGCTTGTTGTAAGTGTCGGCGGAGAAGACGTTGCCCTGCGGCGTGAGCAGCTCCAGGCGGATGAGCGTGGCGAACAGCCCGCCGATGAAAAACATGAAGGTGATCGTGACCAGGTACAGCAGTGCGATTCGCTTGTGGTCGGTCGTCAGCAGCCAGGATTTGACGCCATAGCCGTCGTGCAGATAGTCCGGCTTGGGCCGAACCGGCGGTTCTGTCGAAGCGGCGCTCATTGTTCTGGTGTCTCCATCTCCGTTCCGGTCCGCGGCTGGATCTCGGTCGAGCCGCCGCTCTGCCAGGTATGCGGGTTCTCATGGCGCGGGTACGTGTGCTCGCGGGCGCGTTCCTCGCGTGCGCTCACTGCCCCAGGCCCCGCCGCCGCACCCATCTGTTGCCCGCCGCCGATGCCCGCGCCCGGCCCGGCCAGCGCCGGCGTCCCCAGCGACCGGATATACGCGATCAGCTCGAGCACGCCCTCCTCGGTAACGAGGCCGCGAAAGCTCGGCATGATATTTGGAAAGCCGGCCACAATCTTGGCGCCGGGATCGAGAATCGACTCGCGCAGGTAGGCTTCATCGGCCAGGACGATGCGCCCGTCCGAGAGCGGCACCTGCTTCATGTACAGGCCGGCGAGCGACGGGCAGCGCGGGTTGATGACATGGCAGTTCACGCACCCCATGCGTGTGAAAAGCTTTTCGCCCGCGGCGGCGAGCGATTCTCCCCGGCCGGTGCCGGCCAGCCAAGCCTCGTAATCGGCGGGCTTCATTACGTAAACCGACCCGATCATCTGCGAGTGGTTCGTGCCGCAATACTGCGCGCAAAAGATGTGATACGTGCCGGGCCGCGTCGCCTGGAACCATTCGGTGGTGTACATTCCCGGAACCGCATCCCGCTTGATCCGGAACGCGGGCAGGAAAAAGCTGTGGATCACGTCCTGCGAGGTGATGATCAACTGCACCGGCTGCCCCACCGGCACGTGCAGTTCGTCGATCTCGGCCTGCCCGTCCGGGTGCTGCATCTTCCACATCCACTGCTTGCCGATGACGTAGATCTGGAGCGAGTTCTTCGGCGGGTCCGCGTACCGGTAGTAGATCTGGGCGCCCCAGGCGAACATGACCAGCATGAACAACAGAGGCACGACGGACCAGAATGTCTCCAGCGCGATGGAGCCGCGAATCGGCCGCGGCCGCTCGTCCGGCGACCGCCTTCGGTACTTGATCGCGAAGTAAAAGATAGACCCGAAGATTCCCAGCGTCATCGCGGCAGCGACAGCGAGCTCGAACAGGAAGAGATGATCGACGCTGCGCGATCCGACCGAGGCGCTGGCCGGCCAAAGGGGAAAAGACCAGATGCCGGCGAATGGGAACGGGAAGCTCACCTGCGCGCCTCCTGTAACGGCAGCTTGTTCCGCCGGTCGCGCCGCACCATCACGATGATGAACGTGCCGAGCGCCAGAAACGTGGCGATCGAGGTCGCGCGCAGGATATGCATTACGGTTGCGGTGTACTTGCTCGCGGCCGGATCGTAATGGAAGCAGTAGAGCAGGAATTTCTCGACCGGGGTGCCGATCTTGCCGCCAGATGCGTCCATGACACTGAACTGCAAATCGCGCGCCGAGTACTCGACGCCGAACTGATACCGCGCGATTCGCCCTGCCGGCGTCAGCACGACGAAGCCGGTGGTGTGCGCGTACTGCCCGCTCGCCGGGTCGTACGCGTAATGGAAGCCGATCGCATCCGCGAGCGCGTGAATCGCCGGCTCCTGTCCGGTGAGGAAATGCCAGCCGCGCGCCGCTTCAGGCCGGCCGTACTTGCCGAGGTAGACGGCTTTTTTTGCACCCGCCAGCGCCGGCGTCTCTTGCGGATTAATGCTGACTGTGACGGCCTCGAACTCGCGGCCCGCGGTGAAGTGGGTAGCGCGGAAGGCACGCAGTAATCCGTTGAGCGCGAGGGTGCAAAGCATCGGGCACTTGTAATAGACCAGTTGCAGGACTACCGGGCGCCGCCCGAAGTAGTCCCCCAACCGCACGGTCCGGCCGGCCTCGTCGCGGAAGAACAAATCGAGCGGAACCTGCGCGCCGAGCCGCTGTTCGAAATCGACTTTCTTGAGAATCGAAGGCTGCGATGCCGTACGCTCGGCCCAAGGCACGATGCCTTGCTGCGGCAGCGCAGGCGCTGCCAGCGCCAAGACCAAAACGAAGATACAGTTACCGCGTCTCATCTCGATGCTCCTCCGGGCTGCGCCGGCTTGAAGCGCGGCGCCGGCTGCCCGGTTTGCGGGCCGCCCGATTCAGGGCCGGTGGATGGGCGCGCCGGAATGGGCCTGGCGCCTGTTCGATACGGCAAGCCGCGCTGCGCGATGATATCCATCGCGCGGCCGATCGGGATGCGCAAAGTGCCGGTTTTGCGGTCAACCCAGCCGTAGGTCTTGAGTATGGAATCCTCCTGCGCGCGGAGCGCCCACAACTCCAGGCCAGGCGTCACCTCGATCCGCGGCTCAGGCGGGATCTGGCTCGCCCTCACCAGCGGGAACGGCCCCACGGACTTTCCCGCAGTCGCGAACAGCGGCCACAGCCACGCCGTAATGGCCATTACGATGACGATGCCGGCAAACAAAGATGCGAAGAAAATGATCAAGCCCTTCGGACTCGTGTCCTTGTGCTCGTAAGCCGCCGGATCTTCGATCTGAAGTTTGGCCTCTTCCGCCCGGGTCATGCTTTTTCCAACGCCTCCTCCAAGCGCGGATCGTGCGCCGGCAGAATCGGGCTCTTCCGCAATTGCCACAGGAAGAGAGCTACGAACACTCCGCCGACTCCAACCGGCGCGGCAATGTCGAGCCAGTGAAAATAAAGATGCGAATGGAACGCGGGCTCGGTATTCCAGTAGTTATCGATCGCGTGAACAACGATCACGAGCGCGGCGAGAAATGCGAGCCGCTGCGGCTGCCGCTTGTTGCGGCGCCCGAGCAGCAGGAAAAACGGGAAGAAGAAGTGAAAGACCACGAGCGCCAGGGTGATGAACGCCCAGTTCCCGCGGGTGCGGTCGAGATACCACACGATCTCCTTTGGCAGGTTGCCGGACCAGGTGATGATGAGCTGCGCAACCTGGACATACGCCCACAGAATGACGAACGTCAGCAGCAAATTCCCGAGGTCGTGAAAAATCGCCGGAGAGACGACCTCCGACATGGGCCGGTGCGGCGCGAAGTACCGCAGCACAATGATCGCGAACGCGAAGGCGGTCAGGATCTGCCCCACGATCCAGAAGCCGGGATACATCGTGGAATAGAAATCCGGCTCGAGCGCCATGAACCAGTCCACCGCAGCGAAGGTCGTCGCGAGGCCATAAGCGATGATGCCGGGGCCGCTGAGGTTCTCGCGCCAGCGAACAAATTTGTAATCCTCCGTCCGGTCCTGCTCGGCCGACCACCGGTTCAGCAGCCAGGCGGTGAACCACCAGACCAAGAAGTAAATGCCCAGCCGCGCCAGCACGAACCATTCCTTCAGATAAGGCGCCTTGTGCTGGAGCGCCTTGTCCAGTGCAACTTGAGCCGGATTGGTGTAGCTGTACAGGTGCGTCATGCCGGCCAGCAGCGGAATCACGAGCACGAACATGTAAGGGAAGGTGCGCGTGGCCGCTTCGAGGATGCGCTCGATCACGTAACCCCATGCGCCGCCGGTCAGCTGGTATATCATCAGCACCTGCCCGCAGCCGATCGCGATGCCGAGCCAAAACCAGTACGCCCACAGATACGAGTGCAGAAACTGGTCCGGATTGGCGATGGCGCCAGCCAGGCAGGCGAGCAGTCCGGCAATGCCCACGGCCCGTGCCATGCGCTGCGCGCGGGCGATGTCCGGACGCTCGGCGGCCGGAATCATTGGCTCCCTCCCGCGAGCAGCGGCCGGTCCTGTGGCGGCACGTCGGCAACGGTCGCGTTCTCGCTGAGCTGCAATGTGCGGATGTACGCGATAATGGCCCAGCGGTCCACCGGCTCGACGCGATCGGCGTAGTCGTACATCGAGCCGAACCCGTGCGTGATCACGTCGAAGAAGTGGCCGGCGGGGGCTTTCCTGAGCCGGTCGATGTGATACGAGGGCGGGCGCCGGAAGCCGCGTCGCACGATCATGCCATCCCCATCGCCGGTGCGGCCGTGGCACGGCGAGCAGAAGATGTTATAGCGCTCTTCGCCGCGCTCGAGCATCTGGCGCGTGACCGGGAACGGGAACACATCGGAGAGCTGCCCGTTGACGCGGCCGGTGTACAACAGCTCGTCTTCCTGCAACTGGCCCTGCGGCACCGTGCCCGCGACCAACGGCCGCGCCGAGAGGCGGTCGTCATAGAACATACTCATGCGAAATGTTTTGGCTTTGGGTTGGTCCTGCATATCGTAGCGGCAGCCGGCCAGCAATCCGAGAAGCGGAAAAAGTACGGCGAGTTTAGTCCTCGACATCGTAGACCTCCAGGGGGCCGAGGCTTTCGAGGAACTGCCTGGTCTCCCGCGGATCGAACATGGCATCCGTGGCTTCGATGCAGACGAAATAACGGTCGCGGCTCGCACGCGCGAACGCCGGAACGTTGAAGACCGAATGATACGGGCGCGGCAGGCCGTTCATCGCCAGCACGCCGAACAGCAGCGCGGCGAGCGACCCGCACAGCACCGCCAGCTCGAACGTGATCGGGATGAAGGAGACCCAACTGTTCAGCGGCCGTCCGCCTACGTTGAGGGGAAAATCGAGCGCTGCCGCCCAGTACTGGAGGAAGTAGCCCAGAACCGCGCCGAAGAGGCCGCCCGCCAGCACGACGAGTGAAACGGGCGTGTAGCCGAGGCCCATCGCCTCACTCAGCTCATCGACGGGACTCGGCGAATACGCGTCCATGCGCCGGTATCCGGCCGCGCGTGTGCGCCGGATAGCGGCCAGGAACACTGCGGGCTCTTTGAATTCCGCCATCATCCCGTACAGCCGCCCGGCCCCCCAGACCGGCTCACCACTCTCGAGTGCCGGCATATGCCTGCCCCGTTCGCCCTCCGCTCACCGCCGCTTTATGCGCCGTCTCCCGCACCTCGAATGCCGGCGTCACCGGCAGGTAACGCAGGAACAGCAGGAAACAGCAGAAAAAGAATCCCCAGGTCCCTACGAAGAAGAGCCAATCGACCCACGTCCCCGAATACATGCCCCAGGAGCGCGGCAGAAAATCCCGGTGCAGGCTGGAGATGACAATCATGTAGCGCTCCATCCACATGCCCGTCTGCACGAGGAAAGCTGCTACAAACAGGGCCAGCGCGTTTCGACGGACGCGCTTGAACCACAGGAACTGCGTGGCGGCGACGTTGCACAAAATGACCAGCCAGAACACGGTGGCGTAAGGCCCATGCATCCGGTTGAACATCATGTACGAGTCATAGGTGTCCGCCCCGTACCACGACATGAACGCTTCCATCAGGTACCCGTAATCGACGATCAGGCCGGTGGCGAGCATCAGCTTGCCCATGTTGTCGAGGTGGCGGAGTGTGATGATGTTATCGAGGTGATACGCTGCGCGGATCGGCACGGCCAGCATGATCACCATCGCGAATCCGGAAAAAATCGCGCCCGCGACAAAGTAGGGCGGGAAGATCGTGCTGTGCCAGCCGGGGACCAGGGCCACGGCGAAATCGAAACTCACCACGGTGTGGACCGAGACCACCAGAGGCGTCGCCAGGCCCGCTAGCAGCAGATACGACATCTGGTAGTTGTGCCAGTGGCGCGCCGAGCCGCGCCAGCCCATCGCCATGATGCCGTACGTGATCCGGCGCAGGCGGCCGACCGCCTGGTCGCGCACCGTCGCCAGGTCCGGGATCATCCCGACGTACCAGAAAATCAGCGACACCGTGAAATAGGTCGAAACCGCGAACACGTCCCAGACCAGCGGGCTGCGGAACTGCGGCCATATCGACATCGTGTTCGGATAGGGCAGCAGCCAGTAGAACAGCCATGGCCGGCCGAGGTGAAATAGCGGATACATGCCCGCGCACATCACAGCGAACAGCGTCATCGCTTCGGCGAAGCGGTTGATCGAGTTGCGCCAATCCTGGTGCAGCAGCAGCAGGATCGCCGAGATCAGCGTCCCCGCATGGCCAATTCCGATCCACCACACGAAACTCGCGATCGCGATGCCCCAGCCCACTGGTATGTTAACGCCCCAATTCCCGACGCCTCGCGCCAGCAGCAGGCTCATGGCCACGCACAGGCCCAGGAAGAGCAGCGTCGCCAGGCCGAACGCCGGTAGCCAGATCTTGGTCTGAGGGTGCTTCAAGACAATCGAGACGATCTGGTCGGTGACCCCGGCCGGCGTAGTTTCTGGAGCGATAACCGGCAGCTCTTCGATCTCTTCCATCCGCGTGCGAAGCTCGGGCATCAGGTCAGCTCCGTCTCCAGTTCGGGATTGAGATTCAGGATCTTGGCCAGGTAGGTGGTGCGCGGGCGGGTGTTCAGCTCGGCGAGCACGCCATAATCGATCGACTGTTGCTTGAGCTTCGAAACACGGCTGTTTTTGTCGTTCAGATTGCCGAAGACGATGGCCTGCGTGGGGCAGGCTTGCTGGCACGCGGTGACGATTTCGCCGTCGCGGACGGGCCGGTTCTCTTCCTCCGCCTTGATTTTGGCGCCCTCAATCCGCTGGATGCAGTAGGTGCACTTCTCCATCACGCCGCGGCTGCGAACCGATACATCGGGGTTCCGCATGAGCTCGAGGCTCTTGTCGTACCAGTCCGAATACAGGAAGAAATTGAATCTCCGGACCTTGTAAGGACAGTTGTTCGAGCAATAGCGCGTGCCGACGCACCGGTTGTAAACCATCTGGTTCAGCCCTTCGGCGCTGTGCACGGTTGCGCCCACCGGGCAGACGAGTTCACAGGGCGCGTTCTCGCAATGCATGCATAAAAGCGGCTGGAGATAGGCGCGCGGCTTGCCGGACCAGCCCTGAAAATAGCGGTCGATGCGCAGCCACTGCATCTCACGGCCCTTGAAGACTTCCTTCTTGCCGACCACCGCGATATTGTTTTCCATCTCGCATGCCATTACGCACGCGTTGCAGCCGACGCAGGCGTTGAGGTCGATCGACATGCCCCACTGATAACCGCCGGACGGCCATTGGGGAAGAAGAGTCTGGCTCGGCGGCGGCGTTTCTGCGAACGGCTCCTTGTGCGCGAAATCGCGGTCCGCCGCAAACTGCGCGAGCGTGCCCATGCGCACCGGATAACGGCCGTCCATGGTGTAGTGGTTCTGCGTGCACGCCAGCAGGTGGAACCGGCCGGTGTGGCGCAGCCGCGCGCCGGCGCCCCACCACATCGCATCCGAAGTCCGCAGCGGGTACGCATTGAAACCCGTGTTGCCGGTCCGGCCCGCGCGTGTGCGGCCGTAACCAAGGTGCAGCGTGATGCAGTCGTCGGCGTGGCCCGGCTGGACCCAGAGCGGGAAGGAAAGCGTACGCCCGTGGTAATCGATATCGGCCACACCGCCGCTGAACGTGTCGATCTTGCTCGCGGTCGCAGGGCTGATCAGCGCCACTGCGTCCCAGGTCAGCTTTGTGATCGGCTTCGGGAGTTCCTGCAAATAACTGTTGTTGGCGAAGCGGCCATCCCAGATGGTCGGATCGGGACGGAAGATGATTTCGATGCCGCCTCCGGGGCCGATTGTTGGCGCGGAGGCAAGGCGCGCGGCGAGATCGGGGCGGAGCGCCGCCTGCCGCGGGGCAAGCGCTGTCCCAGCAACGATGCCATCGTGCAGGGACCGCTGCCAGAACGTCTCGAAATCGTCGCCTGTGCGCTCGCCGCGCCAATGAGCGCGGACGATGTCGTACGGCGCGACCTCCGGCTGCCCCAGGAAGACTGAGAGCACTTCGTGCGCCGAGCGGCCCTGGTAGAGCGGTGCGATCAGCGGCTGGACGATCGAGGCCGTGCCGTCGAAGGCAACGCAATCGCTCCACTCCTCGAGGAAGTGCGTTTGCGGCACGTGCCAGTCCGAGAGCGCAGCCGTTTCATCCTCGTAACGGCCGGCGTGGACTTTGCATTTGACTTTCGACAGCGCGCCGGCGAAGTCGAGATCGGCCGGCGCATCGTAAACCGGGTTAACGCCCAGCATGACGAGCACGTCCACCTTGCCAGCGTTCATGTCGCCCGCCAGTTCGCGGAGCGAGGCCAGTTCGTTCACCGGATTGATCTCGACCGGGTCCGTGTACGTGACCGTGCTGCCGGCATTGCCAAGCGCGGCGTTGATGGCATGGCCGAGCGCGTGCAAGTGTGGCGGCTGCTGATCGCCGGCGATGACGAGGCCCGCGCCGCGGTGCGCCCGCAGGTCTTTCACAACCGCGTTGATCCATTTCGCATGGAGTTCTGGCTGCGGAGCGCCGCCAGGCGCGCCGACTCCCTGTGCGATCCCGCGGAGGAACGGCTCCATCTCGCTTTGTTTGAGCGGCAGGCGATGGTCGGCGGAGGCGCCGGTGTTCGTGAAGCCGCTCTCGGCCGCGTACAGGCGATTCATCGCGCCGCCGGAGCGGGTGCCGCGCCGCATCGCGAAGTCGCGCGTGTAGCGGACGTTGCCAGGCCCGCAGAACAGAAAATCGGCGTCGAGCGCGAAAATCACATCGGCTTTGTCGAAATGGTAAATCGTGTTGACAGCGCGTCCGAATGCAAGCTCGCTGCCCAGGCGCACGTTGTCGCGGCTGACCGCCTCCCACTGGTGCCACTTCGCGGCTGGGAACCTCGCAAGCAGCGCTTGGAGCTGCGCGCCCAGCGCCGGCGACATCACCGTGCCGGTCAGAATGCGCAACCCGGCGCCCCGGCTGGCGTACTGCGGCGCAAGCGCCTCGCTCATGCCCCCGAGGAACGCCATCCAGTTGCTGATCAGACCTTGGAAAACGATGGTTTGGGAGCGGTCAGGGTCGTAAAGATCGAGCAACGAGGCTTGCGCGAAGGCGTCGGTCGCCCCGAGGCTCGCCGGATGCTTCGGGTTCCCCTCGACCTTGATCGGGTGGCCCATGTGGCTCTTTACGACTAGGCCGAGCGAGTCGCCAGGAAACGGCATTGCAGTGGCGAAGAAGAGCGGAATGCCCTGGGTGATCTCCGGCGGCTGGTTGACGTAGGGAACAATCTTCTCCGGAGGCTGCTTGGTGCAGGCAGCCAGGCTGGACATCGCCATCGCCGCACCCATCACTTTCCAGAACTCGCGCCGGTCCATGCCCTCGACTTCTTCCGAGGTCTTCCAGGGGAACTCTCCAGCGGACGACGCTTGCGGTCCGCGCTCGGGGTTCACCTGCGCGCTGATATCCGCGGCCTCGATCAGCTCTTCCAGACTTCGCCAAAGCTTGGGAATCTCTCGATTGGTTTTCATCGGTGACACGTCCAGCAATCCGTGAGCTTCTGGATCTTGTATTCCTTCACGAGCTTCCGGCCCATGGCGAGCTGGTCGGCCGGCGGGGGCCACTCCATGTCGAATATGTGCTCGCGAGGCCGCACGAAAAGTTCTGGCGAGCGGTGGCAGGAAAGGCACCACTTCATCTCCAGCGGTTTGTAGCGATACATAAGCGGCATCTGATCGACGCGTCCGTGGCACATAATGCAAGCGACGCCTTTATTGATATGAATACTGTGGTTGAAGAATACGAAGTCCGCCAGATCGTAGACGCGCACCCATTGCAGCGGGGTGTTCGCCGCAAAGCTCTCACGCACCGGCGCGAGCGTCGCGCTATCGGACCAGATCTGCGAATGGCAGCTCATGCAGATGTGCGTTGGCGGGATGCCCGCGAAGGCGGATTTCTCGACCGATGTGTGGCAGTACCGGCAGTCGATGCCGTCATCTCCGACGTGGTGTTTGTGGCTGAAGGGAACAGGCTGCTGGCGCACCTGGCCGACCCTGGTCAGGTACGGCGAATCGTTTATGATGTATGCTCCCCAGAGACCGGCGCCCAGAAATATGAGGCCGCCGAAAATCGTCACGCGCGCAACGGTATTGGTGCTGCGATGAAAGATCTGGGGCATCCCCTCCTCAGGTTTAACCCAGCGCCACTGGCGCCGCTCCGAAGAAGGACGCCGTTTCTGCCTGTGCCGCGGTGGCGCCGACTCCCGCGTTGTAAAGCGCCACTACTTTCATTATCCACACCGTGGGACATTAAGCAAGTTTAATATTGCCAGAACAACAGACTAAAAGCTCTTTATTTAGCGTGAGTTGAGCGCAGCTATCGCGCGGCGTAGGGCCTCGCGGACCTCAGCCACGTGCCGCTCATCCCGGTAGGTCTGACGCGGCCAGAAGAAGCCTTTCAGCCCATCCTTGCGCCGCCTCGGAACCACGTGCACATGCAAGTGGGCCACACTCTGGCTCACGCGGTTGTTGATGGCGACAAACGAGCCCTCAGCGCCAAGGCCGGTCTCGATGGCGCGGGCCAGCAGGCGCACGCTCGCAAACAGCGGTGCGATTAATTCATCGGGCAAATCGGGCAGGGCTTCATAATGCGCTTTCGGGATCAGCAGGAGATGTCCGGGGAACAGGGGGCGATGGTCCAGAAATGCGACACAGGTTTCGTCTTCGAGGACAGTATCGGCCGGAACCATGTGCGTGGCGATCTGGCAGAACTTACAAGTCATCGGCTCGTACCTGCAAAGCATTGTATAAACGCCCGGCTCTGGGTAAAAGGTGCATGGCAGCAGCCTCCCTGCGTCTGCTTGGATGTCGTTTGGCAGGAGAAAAATCCCGCTGCCTCAGACTGTTATCAGTGTGGCGGTTTCCAATGACGACAGTGGCCCCGTGCGTGCACGTAAAAGCGTTGGGGAGCCGAGCGCGATGGGATACCTGATCATCAACTGGCTTCTGAGCCTCGGCCAGCCTGCTCCTGGTTGCCAGTCTGGCGCCTGGGTTTCGAGTCACCGAGTTTGAATCCGCCATCGTCGTTACGGGGATTGTGGGGCTGATGAGCGCCATTCTCGGGACTGCACTGAAGCAGGCCAGCGGTCCGGTAAGCGCCGGAATATCCTGGGCGCTGCTGCTCATCGCCAACGCGCTCTTCTTCCGCGTCATCGCGCTGCTCGTGCCGGGCTTCGCCATGCGCGGCTTTTTGCCCGCGGTTGCCGGTGCGCTCGTATTGCTGCTCTTGAATCTCATCCTGCTGCGGGTCAGCGCGGCCAACAGGGCCCATCATTTTGATTCCCGGCCGCTGCTAAAATCGTAAGCGGTAGTATGCTTGGCCGTCTCATTATCAACTGGGTCCTTAGCGCAGTGTTCCTGCTGGTCATCGCCTATGTGGTGCCCGGGTTCCGCATCGGTGGCGTGGGCGCGGCGCTGGTGGCGGTCGTCGTCATTGGCCTGATCAACGCAACGCTAGGACTTTTCTTGAGAATCGTGACGTTCCCGATCACGTTTCTGACATTCGGCCTTTTTCTGGTCGTTATCAACGCGATCGTGCTGAAGATCGCGGCGGCGATCGTGCCCGCCTTTTCCATCCGCGGATTCTTCCCGGCCCTGGTGGCCGCGATCCTGCTCAGCCTGCTGCACATGCTGCTGCGGTACGGCATTTGATCCGCGCTCGGCCACATTTTAGGTTCATCCGTTCGCGGCCGCTTGCGGCGGGCCTGGCGCGGGCAGAGTGTCGCCTTCGCGCTCGCGGCGAGGCAGCAGCGCGATCGCTAGCGCGCCTGCCAGAGATACCACAAACACCGTCCCCAGCGCCGCGGTGTAATTACCGTACTCCTGGCGGATCAGCGAGACGAAATACGGAAACCATGTCTGGCCGATCAAGTTGGCTGGCAGAATGAGTGCCATAGCGCGCCCCAGCGTGTTCACGCCGAACTGCTCGGCTGCCATCAGCGGGATCATCATGTAGTCGGCTCCCATGACGACGCCGAACAGCAGAGCGAATGTCCAGGGCGTCGCGGGTGGCGTCACCCTCAGCAAGATGGGAATTGTCGCAGCCGTGATGAAGTAGCTTGCAACCATCACCCACTTCTTCGGGAAGCAGTCGGCAAAGGCGCCGATCACGAGCCGGCCAGCGATGCTCGAGATCAGGATGATCATCGACGCCGCGCGCCAGGTGGAGTTCAGAAGCGTTTGAAACAGGTTTGGATTCGTGCCCGTGCTCATCCGGTCGAGGAACACGAACTTCATGTGGACATTCACGGCGCCAATCGAGGCAATGGAGCAGAAGCTGCCGATCAGCAGCAGCCAGAAGGAGAAGCGCGTCAGAAGATATTGGAAACTGAGCGGTTGCAAGGCGGCCTCCGCGGGCGCCACGGCCGCACCGTCGGCACACAAACCCTTGTCGGACGGCCGGTCACGGATGACGAAGATCGCCAGCGGCCAAGCGAGGAGCGTCATCGCGCCCATTACGACCAGCGCGCTGTGAAATCCGCCGCCGGGAGCCGGCTCTCCCGGCCGATTGAAAAACTCGGTCAGCGGCTTCACGAGGAAGGAACCGAGCGACCCGATCAGCCCGGCGCCGGCATAGAGCAATCCCATCGCCTTGCCGCGGTTCTTGCGGAACCACTGCGAGACGATGGCTTGGTGTGGGATCGGCCCGGAGAACATGTAACCGGCCGCATAAACCAACCACAGCCCCCAGTACACCCAGATGTTGCCGCCCATCGTCCCGAAGCCGAGAAAAGCGAGGAACGTGAGCGCCGTGCCAGCCAGAATCAGCTTGCGCGGGCTGAAGCGGTGGATCACCAGCGGGCCGATGAGGATGGTCGGCAGCGCCGCTAGCGGGAATCCCAAGGTGATCTGCGCCTTGGTCCACCCGAACGTCTTCTCGAAGTAATCGTAGAAGAACGGGATATTGTAATAAGGCAGGCCGACGGCAAAGCCGAAAGTCAGGACCGCCGCAGCGGCGACCCGCCAGCCATAGAAGAGCCGCTTCACGCGCTTACTCGCACGGGGCGCGGCTTCGCCCTCGAGGGCATCGCAGGTGTACCGATCACGGCCTTGGTGAGTCAGCTTTGCTCTTCAGCGACTTATCGTATACTTCTAGCGTTCTATCGGCAATTACATCCCAACTAAGAAACTCTTTCGCTCTCTTTCGCAACCTCAAAGAGACTTCCCGCCTTAATTGCTCGCTGCCCAACAGCTCCATGATCCGCTCGCCCAATTGCCCGGCATTGTCTTCATCAATCCAAACACCACATTCTCCGAGGTGATCTGGGATTCCAGCCTTTCTCGTACAAACCACCGGCAACCCATTGGCGGCTGCAATCGCCGCCGGAAGACCCGCAAAACTTCCCGTATAGGGCAGAACGCACAGGATACAGAGCCGGTACTGCCGGACGATTTCTTCAATTGTGAGCTGATTCAGCCAGACGATCTTATCCGCAATGCCGAGGTGGAGCGCAAGCTGCTTAGCTTCTTCCGGAATCTCGTCACTATAATGCCCATGGATCTTCAGTATGGGAGCATTCGCTCCCAGCCGTTGTTTCAGGATCGACATGGCTTGGAAAAGAGTCTGAATGCCTTTGCCGGTCATCAGCTTATGGCCGCCGTAAAAAATGATCCCCTCCCGGTGATTATCCTCTGCAAGCGCCGGGACCTCAGTGCCGTGAAGCACGACATGAATTCTGTCCGCCTGCACTTTCAGATTGACGAGTTTTTGTTTCATTTCCTGGCAATGCACAATGATGCCGTCCGCTTTGTTATAGATCTTGTTTCCCTCGGGGAACTCGATCTGGTGGGCGTCCAATTCATGGATCGTGACGACCCTCGCGGCTCTGGAAGGCTGATTGAGCCAATGGAAGACGACACTAGATCCATACGCGTTCAAGATCTGCTGGAAGTGTACGACTTCCGCTGTTTTTGACATGCGTAAATATCGCTTGGCTCGAAAGTAATAACTGAAGTGACTCGCTCTTGTTCGCAGCCAATGCTTCCAGGGTTTCGCCGACGGATAGTTGAGTATGTGCGGCATTTCAAAATAGTCGCATTCCCGAGTTTGAAAAGCCTTGCTTCTTTCGATTGGGTCTCCGCAGCCGCAGTTCGACGCTAACCATTGAACCGTGCTGCCGGTCTTCTTCTCAATCGCCCTCTTGAGCGACTCAACATAGTGGCCGTATGAAGTCTTGAACGGGCAACCAATCATAGTGATCTGCATGGCAGAGCCTTCCTCTCTTGCATTCAATGCGGAATGAAAGTAGCGTACCACAAGCGGTCCATTGCTCGCTCCTGCCATAGTGGGAAGTGTATTGGTGACAGCGGCGGACGTTCCAGGCCGCCAGGTTTTGCAGGGAATCGCGATCAACCTCGCGAGCTGGGGCGTTCCGCCGCGCGCAGGCGGAACATGACCTTCGGCGTGTCGCGCCAGCCGGCCGCCAGGCCGACGCGCTCCACATCAATCTCGGGCGCGAAATACCGCAGGATGACCTCGGTCTTGGGATGAAATTCGAGCGCCGGGGCGACGAGCAGGAGCCGTGGCGCCTCGGCACGCAGCTCGATACCAGGAAAATAGCCGCGCCCGGTAAACTCGCCGCGGTCGAGATGCCACTTCACGCGCATCCAGTAATCAAGCGCCTGGAGCGGCAGGTGAATATCCTCCGAAGCTTTGAGTTCCAGCACTGCGAGCCGGCCGTTGTGATCCACTGCTAGCAGGTCCATGATGTTACGGTCGCCGCCGGCGAATGCCGGCACCTGGCCATAGATAGGGCGCGCGCGCAAGGACGCGTCGATCCGCTCGATGTGACCCTCGACCTGCGATTCCAGCCAGCCCTCCGGGCGCAGCCGGTACAGCGGATTCTCGCGATCGCCCGTGCGCGCCGAACGGAGCCGCGCGACTTCGCGCACCAACGCCTCGATCTCCCCCAGGCGCCCTTCCTGCGCCGGCGCCTTTCGATCGAGTCCAAAGGCCAGCCCGGCGCCGGTCGCACGCGCAATGTCGAGGCCGCGAATCGCGAGCGAAATTGCGCCATCGCCGCGCTCTTTGCGCTCGACATGTGGGATCTGGCATATCTGTTCGACCCAGGCGGCGACTTGCGGCGGCAGGGTCGCCGAAGCGCTCCGGCACGCATCCAGGTGCGTGTCCAGGTTGCCGAAGTCGCACGGGTCCAAGCGCTCCTCTAAGCCTTCGTTGGAGTAAACGAAGGCAGTGAATTGCGCGGCGCGCGGGTTCAGAAACCGCAAGCGCAAGCAGACCGGGCGGGCCTCCTGCTCCGGCAGAAACAGCACAAGGCCCTCGATCGCCAGCCTCCGCTCGCGGCGCCGCAAGTAATCCAGCCAGATGAGACCGAACGTCAGCGCGCCGCCAGCCGCACCAGGTTCCGGCGGAGCGGCCAGCGCGGCCCAGCCCGACGCGCCTTTGCGCAGCAACGCCCGCGCATACACGGCCGACAGGCTCTCCTGGAGGTTGGCCTCGGCGCTCAACCCGGCGATTCGCCAGTCCGGGAACTGGCGGGAGAGCGAGCGCCGGAACTGTTCCCGGAAGACCATGCGCGCGCTGTGGCGCCGTTCATTCGCATTCGCGCGGGCCAGGTCGATCAGGTATACCCGGCCTTCGCGATTGCCGAAGCGCTCAATGCGCAAGGCCACCTTGCCCGGCCGCTGTTCTTCGAGGCCGGCGATGCGGCGCGCCAGGTTGCGGTGCTCGTCCCAGACCTGGATGGTCAGACGGCCATCGCGCCACTCGAGGGCGAAATTCCCTGGCCGCAGCGCAAAGTGGTCCTCCCCCGGTTCGAGCAGGGCGGGGTCGCGCCCGGACTTCAAGAAATTCTCGATGGCCGCGTAGGCCTCGGCTGGGCCGCTTCGGTGGTCCATGGCTCCTTCGATAACGTGCCGAGCGCAGGGGAGTTTCTCACGAGAACAGCGGTTCGAGCCGGCAACTCCAGAATTTTCTTAAGATTCTCCTTGTCGCGCGCTATAATCATCCCGAGCTGAAGGAGGTCTATGGCAAGTCCCAAATCGAACCCCAAACGCTGGTATTTGGTGATGGTTTTCTGCGTCGTGATGTCCTTCTTCGTGTTCGCGGTCGGGCCGCGCCTCGGCTACTCGCCGTCTGCGATACGCGAGGTTGCGCTTCTGATCGGGCTCTGGGCGCCGACCCTTGCGATCCTCGGCGTGCGCGCCGAGATCCTCCAGCGGATGAAGGAGTAACCACGGCCGCTGTGCCGTTTGGTCCGGCGCCGGGAATCGGCTGGGCGCGAGCGAGTAGATGCTGCTGTAGCGGGTCGATTAAGCTGTAGCTATGTCCCGATCCGCAATTCTGTTCCTATGGGGTGTGTGCGCCTGCGCCGCTCAGGTGCGCACACTCACCCTGCGCGAAGCCGTTGATCTCGCGCTCAAGCAGAACCCCAACGTCATCATCGCCCGGCTGGACGAGCAAAAAGCCGAAGAAGCCGTCCGGCTCGCGAAAGACCCGTTTGTTCCCAAGCTCTTCGTTGGCAGCGGCTTGGCGTACAGTAGCGGTTTCCCGATGAGCATCGAGGGCGCAACGCCTTCCATCGTGCAGGCGCGCGCCATCGGTGACGTTTTCAATCGGCCGCAAAGCTATCGCGTTGCCGCGGCCAGGGAGAACCGGCGCGCCACCGCGATCGATGCATCCGCCAAGCAGGACGAAGTGGTCTACCGCACGGCTGAGCTATTCCTCGAGGCCGAAAAAGCTGCAAAGGTTGCCGGCGTTGCGCGCGCCGAGGTCAGCGGACTGGAGAGCGTGCTGGAGGCGGTCCAGGCGCGCGTGGCAGAGGGCCGGGAGCTGCCGATCGAGTCCAAGAAGGCCGAGCTAAACCTCGCGCAGGCGCGCTACCGTTTGCAGGTGGCGGAGTCCAGCCAGCGCGCTGCCGAAACGTCGCTTGCGGCCGTGCTCGGCCTGGGCGCCAACGAGCAGGTGCGGCCGGCTGTTGAGGAGCGGGCGTTGACTCCTGTGCCGGATTCTGCGGATGCGGCAGCCGAGAGTGCGCTCAAGAACAGCAAGGAAGTCAGGTCGCTCGAATCGAAGCTCGTGGCGAAAGGCTTCGACGTGCGCGCCGAGCGCGCCGCCCGCCTTCCTACGCTGGACCTGGTGGCCGAGTACGGCCTGCTGGCCAGGTTCAACAATTACGACAAGTTCTTCCGCGCGTTCCAGAGGAACAATACGCAATTGGGCATTTCGCTTTCCGTACCGCTCTGGAGCGGTCCCGGCGTGAGCGCCGCGGTATCGCAGGCCGAGTCCGAAGCGGCGCGATTACGCGTCGAGATCCGCACCGCGCGCGGACGAATCGAACGAGACACTCGCAAGGCGTACGAGGAAATGAAGCAAGCTGAGGCCGCGCGGGATATCGCCCGGCTGGACCTCGACATCGCGCGGGAGCAGGTCTCCATCCTGCTGGCGCAGATGCAGGAGGGGCGGGCGGAATTGCGTCAGGTGGAGGAAGCGCGCGCGGCCGAAACCGCCAAATGGATCGCGTTTTATGACGCGGACACAAACGTGGAAGGCGCCCGCTTGAACCTTTTGCGGCAGACGGGCGAGCTCGCGGCTGCGTTGCGGTAGGAGGGTTGCGGCAGGAGGAATGACGCGGGAGCCGCTGCGCGGCTGTTCGTGGCTCCTTGCTGATAGCTCGTGGGTCATGAGAGGCGTGCCTCGGCTTCGCCCTGGGTGCGCCGTCGCTCGAACCACGCGCCACAGGCCACGGGCCGCGCGTATTGACGTAGAATCGACCAATGAGGAGTCCTATGCGGCCATTGAGGTTCGTGCTGTGTGCGTTGCTGGTCATTACAGGAATCTCTTGTAGCCGGGATCCCGGCATCGTGAAGCGGAAGTACGTCCAGATTGGCAACCGGTACTTTGCGAAAGGCAAGTATAAAGAAGCCTATATCATGTACCGCAACGCCCTCAAAAAAGATCCCCGGTACGGTGAGGCTTACTATCGGGCCGGGCTCACCGAGCTCAGAATGGGACGGCCGATGGACGCCGCGCGCGACTTCCAACGTGCCGCCGACACCGATCCCAACAACACTGACGCGAGCACGCAGCTAGGCGACATTTATCTGGCCGGCTATCTCGTCAACCCGCGCCGGCCCGAGCCAATGCGGGCGGAGATCGATCGCATCTCGAAGCAACTCCTGAAACAGAACCCCAATTCTAGCGAGGGTCTGCGACTGGAGGGCTATCTGCTGCTGGTTGCCGGCCGAAATCCGAAGGCGGCGATCGAGGTGTTTCAAAAGGCGAACCAGCTAAGGCCGTTCACGCCGAAGATCGTGTTACCGCTTGCGCAGAGTCTGATTGCGGACGGTCAGCTCCCCGAAGCGGAGAAACTGGCCACAGGATTAATCGAGAAGGAGAAGAGCTTCGGCCCCATTTACGATTTGCTGTATGTGGTGTACATGAGAGGACACCGCGTCGCGGATGCCGAAAGCATCCTGAAGCTGAAAGCCGCCAATAATCCGAAGCAAGGTGACTACTTGTTACAACTCGCGCGCTATTATTACATCGAGCAGCGCCCTGCCGATGTCGAGAGCGTGCTCGCGAAACTGACCGCGGATACGAATGCTTTTCCGGGCGCGCACGCCAAAGCGGGCCTCTTCTACCGCACTATCCGCAACTACGACAACGCGATTCGGCAATACCAGGCTGGGATGCACGCCGACCCGAAGCACAAGCTCGATTACGAGAAGGCCATTGCCGAAACGCTGATCGCGCAGGGCAGGCGGGCGGAAGCGTCCAAAATGCTCGAGGACGTTCTGAAGGAGAACGCCAACGACGACCAGGCGCAGGCGATGCGCGCCTCCCTGCTGCTCGATACCGGCAACGTCCAGCAGGTCGAGACCGCGATCAATGACTTGCAGTCGGTGGTCAGCCGCATGCCGGCGAATCCCGTGCTGCGGTTCAATTACGGCCGTGCGCTGCTGGCCAAACAACAGCTCGACCAGGCGCGGACGCAATTCCAGGAAGCAGTGAAACTTGCGGCCAACTACCTTCCCCCAAGACTGGCGCTGGCCGAGATCCAGCTCGCCAGGGGCGAGTACGGGAAGGCGCTTCAGAGCGCCAGGGAAATCATCGAGATCAACCCCGGGAATCTGCAGGCCGAGCTGATCAGCGGCAGCGCGCTGGCGAGGACAGGCGATCTCGCCGGAGCCCGGGCTGAGCTTACCGAGACGTTGAAGCAGCATCCGTACTCGCGCGAAGCGGTACTCTGGATCGCGGCGCTCGATTTGGCGGAGAAGCACTATAGAGAGGCCGAGGACATCTTCAGAAAGCTCTACCAGAGCAACCCCGGGGACCCGCGTGGCTTGGAGGGACTCAGCGACACGTACGCCGCCCAGGGCCAGTTCGACAAAGCCGCTCAACTGCTGACGGTGGAGCTTGCGAAGAATCCGGCACGGAGCGAAATCCGTCTGGCTTTGGGCAACGTCGCATTCCGCGCGCAGAAATACGATCTGGCGATCGAGCAGTACCAGGCGTTGATCCAGGCGCACCCGAGCGCTGGCGACCTCTATATCCGCCTCGGCGAGGCGTACCGGCTGAAGGAGAATTTCCAGGAGGCCATCCATTGTTTCCAAAAGGCGAAGGAACTCCGCCCGAACGATCCGGCGGCGTACCTGCAGCTCGCCTTGTTGCTCGAAGCGAACGGCCAGAGGGCCCAAGCCCGCCCCGTATACGAACAGGTCCTCAAGCTGCAGCCCGATAATGCGGTCGCGCTGAATAACCTGGCCTACGCGATGGCGGAAACCGGCGGCGATCTGGACCAGGCGCTCACCCTGGCCCAGCGCGCCAAGCAGAAGCTGCCCAACGATCCGGATGTCGCCGACACGCTGGGTTGGATCTATATCAAAAAGAACCTCAGCGATAATGCCGTTGACATCTTCCGCGATCTGGTGGCCAAACAGCCCAACAGATCCACATACCGGTATCACCTCGGCATGGCGCTCTTCCAGAAGGGCGATAAACCGCAGGCGAAGAAAGAACTCACGGGCGCACTCCAGAAAAACCCGCCCAAAGACGAAGAGCTTAGGATCAGAGAGTTGATCGGAAAGCTGGGTTAAAAGGAGCGCGGCTTCCTGCCATTCCGCCGGCGATCGCCAGCCGCTGCCAAGACGAGCCGCGAAAGCCAGAGGCCGCTAGCCTGCTTTTCTTAGAGGCGATGCAGCGTGCGTGGCGTGGGCGCCCATGCCTGCGCGCCGGGACTCTTCTCGACGCTTGGGCTCCAACAGAACATCGCGCGGGCAGGAGTGTCTCTCGATAACCGCGCATCGTATACGGCTTCACCCGGCGGGCAGCCGGCGCGGATGCGCGCTTGGCTGCGTACGTCTTTTCCCAGAGGATAGGTTCGGCATTCCAGTCTTGAACCGGTACCGCAATGCCTCGCCTCCTAGTACGTCCATTACGACGCTGGCTAGTGTCCTGAGTCAGAAATTCACCAGATAAGTCGAAGTGGGGCGGACGCCCTCGTCCGCACCGGACCCCTGGTCCGGCATCCCGTAAGCGCATTTCAAAGCAGGCCGACGAGGGCGTCGGCCGCGGGTCAAAGGACCCGCCCCACACCCGGACTTCTACTACGAACTTCTGACTCAGGACACTAGCTTCCCCGTAACTAAACTAACTTTAATGTCCCAAGGCGGCGTTTTGTCATTGCACAGAACTTCGGAAGTATGTCATAAAGCAAACATTCGCCGAAGTTACGGGCGCTCAGCGAGCCGCGACCGTCTACGAGCCGCGACCGTGAGGGAGCGGTGCAGTCCGCGACCGTTTGCGAGCCGCGACCGTGAGGGAGCGGTGCAGTCCGCGACCCCTTACGAGCCGCGACCGTGAGGGAGCGGTGGTAAGTGGAGGACCAGGATGAAAGAGCTTAGAAAGCTGACGTTATCGGCAGCGCTATTGTTAATTGCATTGCCGGCGGTCCGCGCGGCCACAGTTTCTACCCCGGCCTTCAGTCCTTCGGGCGGGACCTTCACCGCGCCCCAAACCGTCACGCTGAGCACGGCCACCGCCGGGGCTTCGATCAACTACACCACCGACGGCAGCGCGCCCAGCGATACGGCCGGCACGCTCTACACCGCGCCGATCACGGTCAGCGTCACCACTACAATCAAAGCCGTGGCCTATATGACCGGCCTGGCTGATAGCGCAGTGAGCACGGCAAAGTACACGATCAAAGCCCTGGCCCCAACCTTCAGCCCCTCGGGCGGAACCTTCACCGCGCCCCAAACCGTGACGCTGAGCACCGCTACCGCCGGGGCCTCGATCAACTACACCACCGACGGCAGCACGCCCAGCGATACGGCGGGAATGTTATATAGCGGCCCGATCGCGGTCAACGTCACCACCACGATCAAGGCCGTGGCGTACCTGAGCGGCCTGGCCAACAGCACGGTGAGCACGGCGACGTACACGATCCGGGCCATAGCCCCGGCGTTCAGCCCCTCGGGCGGGACCTACACGGCTCCACAGACGGTAACGCTCAACACGGCCACCAGCGGGGCCTCGATCAACTACACCACGGACGGCAGCACGCCCAGCAACACGGCAGGGACGCTCTACACCGGGCCGATCACGGTCAGCGTCACCACCACCATCAAGGCCGTGGCCTACATGACCGGCCTGGCTGATAGCGCGGTGAGCACGGCGAAATACACGATCAAAGTTTTGCCGCCGACTTTCAGCCCCTCGGGCGGAACCTTCACAACTCCCCAGACGGTCACGCTCAGCACGACCACCGCTGGCGCTTCGATCAACTACACCACCGACGGTAGCACGCCTAGCGCCACCGCCGGCACGCTCTATGCCGGGCCGATTACAGTCAGCGTCACCACTACAATCAAAGCCGTGGCCTACATGAGCGGCCTCACCGATAGCGCGGTGAGCACGGCAACGTACACCATCCGGGCCATCGCTCCGGCCTTCAGCCCCTTGGGCGGGACCTTCACCGCGCCCCAAACCGTGACGCTGAGCACGGCCACCGCCGGCGCTTCGATCAACTACACCACCGATGGCAGCACGCCCAGCGATACGGCCGGCACGCTTTACACCGGCCCGATCACGGTCAGCGCCACGACAACAATCAAAGCCGTGGCCTACATGACCGGCCTGGCCGATAGCGCGGTGAGCACGGCGAAGTACACTATCAAGGCCCTGGCCCCGGCCTTCAGCCCCTCAGGCGGAACCTTCACCGCGCCCCAAACCGTCACGCTGAGCACGGCCACCCCTGGAGCTTCGATCAACTACACCACGGACGGCAGCACGCCCAGCGGCACCGCCGGCACGCTTTACACCAGCCCGATCACAGTCAGCGTGACCACCACAATCAAAGCCGTGGCCTATATGACCGGCCTGGCCGATAGCGCGGTGAGCACGGCGAAGTACACGATCCGGGCCATAGCCCCGGCCTTCAGTCCTTCAGGCGGGACCTTCACTGCGCCCCAAACCGTTACGCTGAGCACGGCCACCGCCGGAGCTTCGATCAACTACACCATCGATGGCAGCGCGCCCAGCGCTACAGCCGGCACGCTCTACACCGGCCCGATCACGGTCAACACTACCACTACAATCAAAGCCGTGGCCTATATGACCGGCCTGGCCGATAGCGCAGTGAGCACGGCGAAGTACACCTTCCACGGCCCCAGCATCTCGATCCTTTCGCCGGCTTCGGGGCCGGTGGGCACCTCCATTACCATCTCCGGCAGCAACTTCGGAGCGAGCCAGGGCGCGAGCACCGTGACCTTCAACGGCGTAAGCGCCGGCGCCGCTTACCGCTGGAGCGCCTCGAGCATCATGGCCGCCATCCCCACCGGCGCGGCCACGGGCAACGTGGTGGTCACGGTCAATGGCTTGGCCAGCAACGGCGCGCCCTTCACGGTGACGCTCCCGCCCAGCATCTCTAGCGTCTCGCCGGCTTCGGCTGCTCCGGGCGCGGCCGTCACCATCGGCGGCAGCAACTTCGGCGCGGCCCAGTCGAGCGGCCAGGTGTGGCTGGGGACCGCCAATGGCGTGGTCCAAAGCTGGAGCGATACCCAGGTGGTCGCTCTGGTGGCCATTGGATCGGCTTCCGGCAACGCCCAGATCCTCCAGAACGGCGTCTGGAGCAATGCGGTCCCCTTTACCGTGAATACGCTTCACATAGCCGGCGTGAGCCCGGCTTCGGTAAGCCCCGGAGCTACCGTCACCATCACCGGCACGGGCTTCGGCGCGTCGCAAGGCAATGGCGCCGTTTGGCTGGGCGGCACGGCTGGCCAGGTCGTAAGCTGGAGCGATACGCAAATCGTCGCCGTGGTGGCCCCCACTGCGCTGACCGGCGTTGCGCGTATTCAGCAGAATGGCGTCTGGAGCAATGCGGTTGCCTTTACCGTTCCGGCGCCGAATGGCAACACCTTGGTTCCCAACCTGCTTAACCTGGTGGTGGGCGACACGCATACCATCCAAGCGCTCAATGCGGCCGGGCAACCCGTAACGGGATTGACTTGGGCATCCAGCGATCCCACGGTGGTGAGCCTTTCGAGCGGCGATCCGCCGCTTCTCACCGCCCTGGCCGCCGGGCACGTCACCATCACGGCCGGAACCGCCTCCGCCGATGTCACCGTTTCTTCCGGCCCCCTGCCCTTGGGCACGGTGCTCTGGTCCAATCCCGGCGACGGCTCGGGCATCACTCAGATTGTGCCCGCCGTGCCCAGCCCCAGCGGCGTAGCGGACGTGTTCGCGTTCCAGGCCGACGGCACGGTCGCAGCCATCACCGCCGACGGCACGACGGCCTGGACCGCGGACGTAAACCAAGGATGCCCCAGTGGCTGGAACTGCATCTTTAATTTGATACCGGACTTCCAGGGCGGCTTGGTTGGGTTCCTCAGGAACCTCAGCGCCGGTGCCGGGCTGTTCGTTGCGAGGTGGGACGGAATCACCGGGCAGCGCTATGCTCTGTACACTCCGGACCCGAGCACGTGGGCGCTGTCGTCTTACATGGCTGCATATCCCGATGGCACCATCCTCACCTTTCCGGGGGGCTCGAACGAGTGCAGCACATGGGGTCCCCCGTGCGTGCCGGCCGATGCAGTAGGCATTGATCCTGCCACGGGCGCGCAGAAATTTAGCGTCCCACTTGCCATGGGCTCCCAGTTCAGCACCTTCGCTGAGTTCCCGCCCGTAATCGCGGGCGACGGCTATGCGTATGAGCCTTACGTATATGGCGGAACCATCCCCGGCGACTTGACCATGCATCTCGCGCTGCTGCGGGTAAACAGCAGCGGAGAGTCCGACGCTATCGAGATCACGAGCTGGCCGGGTTGGGCGGGCCCGGATCTGGCCACGGACTGTGGCATAGACGGCGTCGTCAACATGATTACCAACGCCGACACAGGGGTCCTGCTGAGTTGGGTACTGAGATGTGAGCAGCCCGTCACGACGCAGACGCAGTACATGGCGATCACGACCGGCGCAAGCGTGAGCATGACCAGCGCACCTGCGCAGCCCGGGGGTTCTATTGTCCCGGTATTACAAGCCCAGGACGGTTCCTTTGTCGGCGCGGTGCCTATTCCTCAACCGCCCTGCACCTCCTGCCCCACGCCGGAGGCCCGGCGCGGTCCGTCCGCCCGCATTGCCGGGCCTCACCCGGGGTCTAGTGGCCTGGGCCCGATGCCGCGCGCCCAGCGCGGTTCACTTCCCCGCGACGCGTCGGCCGGTGACCAGTACGACATGATCGCCTTCGACGCAACCGGCAACGTGCGCTGGAGCGTGCCCAACGACCAGCCTCAGATCGCCACCGCCGATGGCGGCGTCATCGGCCAGTCCGGCATCATCTATGACCAGAACGGAAATGCGACCGGGCAAATCCCAGGGCCACCGACACAATCATGGGGAGGCAACACGTACCAACTCGGCTCGGTTGAAAGAGTAAACGCTGCTGCGATTCCCATGGCGCTGAGCCTCTGGGCAAATGCAGGAGGGAATCCCTCCGGCAACGGCACAGCCGCCCGGCCGTGGTACTTTATCCTCTCTTTCGAAAATAACTTTACGCTCACTCCAGACAATCCAAATGTACTGCTTAACCTGACAACGGACATCAGCAACGATGCCGCTTTGATTAAGCGGACGGCGGTGCAGGAGTTCCAGGATGCCTACTCAGGCAACGGACAGTCAGTAACCTACAACGGACAGCAAGTGCGATTTCCCGTTCAGGTAAGGGAGGGGGCCAACGACCCCACGCACGCCGATGTTTTGGTGCACGTTTTAGATCACTCAACTGGCTCGGCAGGCGACTGCGGTTACACCACTACACCCAATGCAGCGAACGGCAAGTGGAACGTCGAGGCTGATTACACATTGGTTATGGAACAGGCGCAGGATGCATACAATGTTGTCATCAACAACGCGCAAGACGAAAGCGCAGTTCTGGCGAGTCGATTGGATCTGATCCAGGCGATAGGAAGAGCGATAGGCGCCACCGCGGCGCACGAGGCGGCGCATACCTTTCTTTGGAATTGCTGCGACATGGACAACCTCCCTGAAAACGATCCGAACTCGGAGGGCACGTTCAATGCAGGGGGGTGTGAGGCGAAGACAGATCCCAGCTTTTGGACCGGGTATTGGCCGTCGAATCCTCCGATTTTCCTCCATTGGGAACAGCCCGCGCTTACTGCTCTCCAGCAGTGTCTGAACGGGGGCTGGCATGAGAAACCCGGCTCATCGTGTCACAACTGAACGCGTAGCTATTGTAGGAGCATACTATGTCAAAGAAAAACCAGCCGACGACGGGTAACGTACGGTACCTCTGGGAGGCGTTGTTCTCTCTTTATCTTGGGTACCTGGTAATAGTAGTAGTGACGGCAGAGAGTTCCACGGTGGATTCCGCATTCACACGTTTGGACTTCCACATTAATGCTTTCCTGCATATTAGACAGACGGACTTTGTAATACCGTATTGGGCGCTCTGGGTACCGGCGGTGGCCGTCGCGCTCCTGATATGGCTCGTTTTGCGCGTTTCGGCGCGCACCCGCTTCACTCAGGGGCTCCTGCGATCAGTCGCTGGAATCATAATAATCGTTGCCCCATTAACCTGCTGCATATACGGTGCGCTTCGGTTCCCTGATGGGATGCGCTGGCCCCGAGGCTGGCTACAGGCGCTATCTCCCGTTGAAATGGCGGCGGCGGTTATATGCGCACTGCGATTTCTATCCGGAAGATGGAAGCGCCCATTCTGGGTCGCCGTCCTGCTTCTCGCTGCGCATTACAGGTTTTGGTTTTACTTTGGGGTTTTTGGGCATCCCTTTAATTATCTTTATCTTCCCGCAAATTTCAGCGTTCCTTTGAATTTTTGCGCTGCGGTGACGTGGGTAGCATACGTCAGGCGATTGGGACAACCTGAAACGATGGCCGTTACGTGAAAAGTGGGTTACCGGCTGGAGCCTCACCCCGGTGCTGCAAGCTCAGGACAGTTCGTTTGTCGGCGAAGGGTGGGATTCGAATTGGAACCAATACATGATCGCCTTCGACGCAACCGGCAACGTGCGCTGGAGCGTGCCCAACGACCAGCCTTACGTCGCCACCGCCGATGGCGGAGTCATCGGCCAGTCCGGAATCATCTATGACCAAAACGGAAATGCAACGGGGCAAATGGGCACTCCGCTCACTTATTCATGGATGCAGAACGCATACGAGGTCGGCTCCGTGGATCAAGTACTGGCTAACCCTCTTCCTTTTGCAGTGGGTTTCTGGGTGGCCGCAGGAGGGAACGTTTCTGGCAATGGCACCGCGGTGCAACAGCCTTATTACGCGCCGCTCAAGAGTTGCCCCGGCGCCTCACCCCCATGCCCTCAAGAGGCCATCATGTCTGCGCTCACCACATTGAAGGCTCAACTCCAATCCCCATGTCCAGCATGCAATACTTGGGTGTTCAACAAGTTGTCAGGGCCAAACCCAGGGGCAAACCAAACTAGTTTCTTCCAGTATCTTTCGCGGCCTCCCCGGTTCTGGGACGGGACACGCTCATATGCTCCTTTGAACCAGGCCCTCTGCCCGTCGGGGCTATGGGGTCAGTTCACTTGCCCATTTGGGTCTGAGCCTAATGTGCGCGACTACATGCGGGGAAGGGACGCTGATGCCGTTTCTCAAACTCCTAGTGACAAGGGGAAAGGAATGCAGGTTTTTTTCAATCCGGCAGAAGGCATATGCAATGTGCTTTCCTCGACGGACCCTTATGGCATTCTGAATCAAGCGACGTTGTTTCACGAGGCTCTCCATGGATACACGGGAGACATCGACATCACACTGGAGTCCGCATTCGGATTACCTGCGACGCTTGGAGAATCCGTGAGCATAACTTACTACTTGGAAAGCAACGTGATCCCCGGAGGATCCCAAGGAGCCTCGACGTGCGGAAATTGAAGCTAGCAGTGCTCCTGCCAACCATACAATGCATTATTGCAGCGATCTTGCTGCAATGCAAATACCGAGCCCCCGTTCCTCGCGGATCAGAGCTGTACGTCCCTACGGTCTGGCTGATCTGTCGAGGATTGAATGCTCCTGCTCTGTTGTTCTGGGTTCTAGCACATTACTTATTCAGTTGGGAAACGATGTCCACGTGGGTGTCACGGTCAAGGTCGATCTTTGGTTTTTACGCAGACGATATTTTCTTCCTGGTAGGTGTGATTGTCGTCTGGTATTTTGTTGGGCTGGCAATGGACCGCCGACGGACCGAGAGTACAGTTGGCAAAGGTGTAACAACAATTGTGTGCTCCCTTTTGCTCGCGTTGGGAGTACTGTTGTTCGCCCTTGGACTGCATGACTTGGGGCCTGGTCGTCCTGAAAATATCGATCCTCCTGTGGGTGCGTTTCTCACTTTGATGTGGTCCATTAGTTTGATCTTTCTTTCCGGCAGAGGAATCGTAAGGGTGATTCGTCGTGCCTTTCGTCGATCCGTTTAACGCCCTGGGCGAGCCGACCTGATGAGGGCGACAGGCACCGGCGAGCCGCCCCGCATTCAGACACAGGGGGCGGCTTGGAGGAAACAACAATGCGAACTACCTTAATGACGTCTGCGCTTCTCGTTGCTGCTGCAGGTTTTGCCGCTGCTCAACAGTCGAGCGCTGTCCACCCCACATCGGGTGGGGGCGCGTCGGCAGGCGCGAGGACCTATCCGCTGTCTACGTGGAGCAATATTACGTGCCGCTCCAAAGGGAGGTTCCAAGACAGTGGCTACTGCACTTCGGCTGTAATTGATCAAATCGTGGCGGATGGAAAATCGGCGATCCCCATTTTGATTTCACAGATCACGGATTCGCGCTGGGTCGAGGAGCCGGTGTATGACTTCTGGCCCCGCATCAGAGCGGGAGAACTAGCGTACTTCATTCTCGGGGACCTATTTGTAGACGACACTTGGCAGAAAAGCACCATGCCTGCCTTGTTCCCTCATCAGGACTGCGACCAACCGGCATGGGTCTGCTGGGAAAAGTTTCGGCAAACACATAGCCTGAGGGAACTTCAGGCCCGGTGGATGGAGTTCTGGAAGGCCAACCAGAATAAGATTTACTGGGACAAGATGGCTCGCTGCTTCAGGTTGTCGGATGCTAAAAACAAGTAGCCAATACCCGCAAGCTCACGACGGTTCGTTTGCGGGCAGCGTCGTGGTCAGCTGGAGCCCCGTCATCCGGTACGACATGGCCGCCTTCGACGCAACCGGCAACGTGCGCTGGATCGTGCCCAACGACCAGCCTCAGATCGCCACCGCCGATGGCGGCGTCATCGGCCAGTCCGGAATCATCTATGACCAAAACGGAAATGCAACGGGGCAAATGGGCACTCCGCTCACTTATTCATGGATGCAGAACGCATACGAGGTCGGCTCCGTGGATCAAGTACTGGCTAACCCTCTTCCTTTTGCAGTGGGTTTCTGGGTGGCCGCAGGAGGGAACGTTTCTGGCAATGGCACCGCGGTGCAACAGCCTTATTACGCGCCGCTCAAGAGTTGCCCCGGCGCCTCACCCCCATGCCCTCAAGAGGCCGCCATGTCTGCGCTCGGTGCGCTGAAGAACCTCCTTCAATCCCCGTGCCCAGCATGCAACAGTTGGCTCTTCAACAAACTGTCAGGGACCAACCAGGCGAGCTTTTACCAGTACCTGTCCCTGCGGCCCCGATTCTGGGATGGGACACGCTCGTATGCCCCAGCGAACCAGGCGCTCTGCCCCGCGGGCTTTTGGAGCCAGTTATTTTGCCCGGTTGGCACCGAAACTATACACGACTATATGCAGCAGAGGGGCGCTGACGCCGTTTCCCAAACTCCTAGTGACAAAGGGAAAGGTATGCAGGTCTTCTTCAACCCCGCACAAGGCATATGCAACGTCCTTTCCACGCCGAGTCCTGGACCTGGTGATCAGGGCGTTCTGAACCAGGCTACACTCTTTCACGAGGCCCTCCATGGATATACCGGAGATTACGACATGACGCTGGAGTCGGCGTTCGGATTGCCGGTAACGTTCGGCGAATCCGTGAGCATAACCTACTATTTGGAGAACAACGTGATCCCCGGAGGGGCGCAAGGAGCCCAGACATGCGGAAACTGAAGCTAGCATTGGTTTTGCCGATCGCCCAGGTTGTGATTGCGGCAATTTTGTTGCAGTGGGGATACCGAGCACCTACCCCTCGCGGATCGGAGTTTTACGAGCCCACGGCCTCGCTCATCTGTCGGGGACTGAATGCTCCTGCTCTGCTATTCAGGGTTCTGACGTATTACTTAACCCGGTCGGACACGACGCTCTCATGGGTGTCGCGGTCAATCCTCGGTTTTCACGCAGGCGATCTTGTCTTCCTAGCGGGAGTGATCGTCGTCTGGTATTTTGTCGGGTGGGCGCTGGACCACCGACGGACTGTAAGAACCTTGGGAAGAGGTGCAATAGTAGGAGGCCTGATCGCGCACTCTCTGGTGCTAGGGTTGGGAGGGATCCTCTTCTCTAGCGGGCTGTATCGTCTAAAGCATCCGACCGATAATCCGCTCCACCCCGTTCCTGTGGAAGCGCTTCTCACTTTGATATGGGCGATCAGCCTGCTTTTTATCTCCGGAAGAGGGCTCGTCAGGGCGATTCGGCATGCCCTTTGCGGATCGGCGTAACGGCACGATGGTGATCGCGTCCTTCCACGCCGCGGTCGCCCGCGCTCAGCGCCGCCGGGAGAGCCAGACCATCACCGCGCCAAACACGGTCATCGCAAGCCCGCTATACAGGTTCACTTGACTTGCGTGGGCGGTGCCCTGGTCGGGCCTGAGGTCGGTACAACATGATCGCCTTCGACGCGAGCGGCAATGTGCGCTGGACCGTGCCCAACGACTATCCCCTGATCGCCACCGCCGACGGCGGCGTCATCGGCCAATCCGGCATCATCTATGACCAAAACGGCCAAGCCACCGGGCAAATCCCCAACCTAGCCGCATATTCATGGACGGGCAATTCGTACCAAGACGGCCCAGTAGATCAGGTGCTGGGGATGATGCTTAATGTTGCCGAGAGCTTCACGGCGTTCGCGGGAGGAAATCCCTCCGGCAACGGTACGGCCACCAAACCAGTTACTAAAGATGTTCAACAATTAATCGCACAGATCGCGCTGAACCAAGTCGGCTCGTTACAATGGGCGAGCACGGGTACGCAGAACTACTGCAATCTATTTGTGCAATGGGTGCTCGAGCAGGCAGGATTGCAGGCACCTCTTTCACCCAACCCAAGTTGGTACCAGCGGGCGAAGTATTATCTTCACTTGGCGTCTAGCCCGACCTATCCCGCCACTGCGGGCGACTGGGCAAACCCCAGTACGGACCTGAAGTGCTGGCGCCCCGTCACAGTTAACACCGTCCCTCCACCCGTGGGCCCCCAACTGCCACCGGGCACTCTTCCGCCCGATATCTCGATACCTGGTGACGTGATCGCAGAAGCCATTAATTATGCCGACGGAGCGACCGGCCATGTGGGTATCATTGTGGGTGACCAAGAAACCGCCTCGTCGGATTCCGTAGCCTCGTGCTTCCCGCCGTACTCCCCAGATGGAATAATCGACATTAGCAATTTTGGGTTTCGGCCGGCCGATTGGGTTGATACATACATTAATCGGCTGACAGGGCAGCCGTGCCGGACGCATGGCAAGGAGATCAACGCGGCCGTGAAGAGATTCGTATGTCAATAGCGCTTACCCGGGGTTTATGGGAGAAAGAACGAACGGCATAAAAAGGAGCTTCGCAATGCGGAAGGTACGTCTAGCGGTGGTGTTGCCAATCGTCCAATTTGCGGCTGCTGCGATCTTGCTGCAGTGGGCACGCCGAGTACCCGTTCCTCCGGGATCAGCGTTCTATGTCCCCAACGTCCGGCTGATCTGTGACGGACTGAATGCTCCCGCTCTGCTGTTTGGGGCTCTTGCAATCTTCGGCTCTTACACATCATCCTTCCTTGGTTTTCCCACATCTGATCTCCTGTTCCTGGTGGGAGTGATTATCGTCTGGTACATTGTCGGGCGAGTTCTAGACCGGCGACGGAATTCAAAAGCAGCGCCACAAAGGGGAATAGCGACCGCTTTGGTCATGTACCCTCTCTTGCTGATGCTGGGAAGCCTCCTCCTATTCCTCGGGGTGTATGGCTTAGGGCCTCATCGGCCAAATATTGCGGACCCACCTGTGGGTGCGTTTTTGACATTGATGTGGTCGGGCACTTTGATCTTTCTTTCCGGTAGAGGACTCGTTAGGGCGATTCGTCCGGCGCCTCGCAGAGTGAAGCGGGGTCTCTTGGTAGCTGGCTTTGCTTTAACGATATTAATTGTTGCCGGGCTGTGGATAGGCGGGCCCTTCGGTGCAACGCAAGCACTCGGAGAATATCTTCATCCCACAACGGTGGAGATGATGCCGCTTCCTGATGGATGCGTTCCGACAAACGAAACGCCGCCCGCGAATCTGATGCGGATTGTGGAACATCAGAAGAATGTCTACCACTTGGCTCTCCAAAAGGTAATCGTTTGCAGAACGGCACGAAAATTCCCTCACATCGAGCCCGATTTCACTGAGGCCGCTTTCAGCAAAGAAACACGCAAGCGCTGGCTACCACTATATTTAGGCTGCTGTAGCTATCAGTTTCGCAGACACGTTGCCGTGGTCGTCTTTGATTCCAATGAGAGCGGCTCTATAATGGTTGAGGCCGCCTTGATTCAGAGCCGGTGGGATTACTTGCGGTTGAACTGGCTTAGGTATCAGGGTGCCTGGTTTTGAGATGTCAGTGCCCCAGCCGCGTCTCGTCGGGGCTTACGAAGCAGGTTGCCCATCGTTGGAACCGCGGGGTTCGGGAGCCGGCCCTACATGATCGCCTTCGACGCAACCGGCAACGTGCGCTGGATCGTCCCCAACGACCAGCCTCAGATCGCCACCGCCGACGGCGGCGTCATCGGCCAGTCCGGAATCATCTACGATAAGAACGGAAACGCTACAGGGCAAATGGCACTGGGAGGAAATGTGGTGCCGAACTGGGCAGGGGAGATCTATACGGCTGGGGCATCGGGCGTCCAACTCAACTACTCCTGGGTTAGCTATGGTGCAGGGTTCACCTCGGCAGCAGGCGGAAACCCGTCCGGCAATGGGACCTCTATCGCAAATCTCGGGCTATCCGAGGGTATGCCGCTATGGTCGCTGTTTGGCGCAACGCCGAAGTGCACCCTCGGAACCGACAAGATAGCACTTGGAGGAGCGGCCCTACAGCAATACAGCACCGCTAAACAAAACCTCCTAACCTATCTGGCCTCGCTTACCCCAACCTCGCCCTGCGCCAAGCTCCTCAACGTCAGCCAGGTCACAGCTGCGGTCACAAGGCAGACTCCTTTTGACGGTATCCTCTCTAACCTCAGCATGTATGATGCGGGCATATGGAACCAGAAAACGACGCAATTGAAGACCTGGCCGGATTTCAGAAGGTACCCGATTTGCAGCGAGTTCTGGTACGGCCCGGGGATTTGGAGCGGGACGGTAGCCGAGGCCCAGACGCAGCCTCCGGCTACCGACGTTTACATTGCCACACAGAAGAAGGCATTGAGCTATCTGACGCCAGTCACGATTCTGCACGAGAGCCTTCACAACTTGACGGGACTCGACGACCCCGATCTCTACAACTTGTTAACTGGGAAAAAACTGGGCCCCGGTCCGACGACCCCTATTAACGACGCATTGCAACAAAATGGTTGCGTTGGGACGCAATAACGAATATGGAAAACCGTAGAACTCTGAACCGCACGGCCGCTCGGCTATTCCCGGCGATCATTATACTCTTCGAGGCAACCCGCGCCTTCGGCGCCTGCAACGCGCCCCGCTACCGCATAGGTCGAGTTTTGGAGGACAGCGCATCCGACATCGCCATCCACATCAGCATTCGACTTGAGGACTTCGCACCAGGGAAGTTGATCTGTCTGGCGGAGGCGCTAAGACAGAGGTACCCTGGGCGGAATGTGACGGCCTTCATTTTCAGCTCCCGCGAAGCGGCAGTGGGCTGGTCGCCACATCCGATCGAACAGACGCCGAAGTCATTTGAGTCCGATTCAAAGTTCCACGGGTGCTATTTCTATGACAAGGAGAAGCACGAAGAGTACTTGCTAATCACGCCGGACGGGCACAGTCAACAGGTGGACTCGCCACTTAACACGCGGATGGATCTGCCCGTCACGGGTGCGCCCGCCTGCAGGCTTGCGATTGGTGGGCGTTGTCTTCTCGAGTTTGAGCACATCGATTATCCTTCAACTGAAGACGGCACAAAAATCTTTGGACGGGTCACGATTGCCGGGAATATTCAGCGGGATGGGGCCGTGTCGGGCCTGGCTGTCGTCGACGCGAAAGTGAATCCCCCCGAACGGCAATCGGTGCTCGTTAAGTGGGCAGTGCATAACCTCGGCACATGGCGCTTCGAGCCTGCCAAACACAAAGATCGTGTGCGTATCAGGTACGACTTTGAGGTCACCGATTCTCCACTAGTGGGTTACGAGCACAATGTGCAGTTTCGGCTACCTGATGAAGTGAAAATCTGGACCCCCGGCGCGATACTCAATCATTTCGCCGATGTAGTTTCGTCCACTCCTTCATCCGGGACCGGCTCCGCCCAGGCCTTCACCTTCGTCTTCAGCCATCCGGCCGGCTTTTCTGCAATTTCCGAGGCATGGTTCGACATTCATCCGAGCTCCGGATTCGCTCCAGCGTGTTCCGGGTATTTCAGAGCTGCGACCAATGCCATCTACCTCTGGAACGACGCCCAGGACGAGTTTCTCGGGCCGATGGGCCTTAACGCCTCAGGCTCCCTGCGAAATGGCAGCTGCATCATCGACTCCGCAGGCTCCTCAGCTAAGGGCTCTGGCAACAATCTCGTCCTTACTATTTCGTTTAGCTTTCAGGCGGCGTTTGCAGGCCCCAAGATCATCTCACTATCCACTACTGCCGGATCGTTCCACAGCCCTTCGGTCCCCGCAGCCACCTGGACCATTCCGTAAGCCGTGACTGCTCAGGCCTGGCAGAACAGATTGAAAGGAGGGTGGGCAAATAAGTAACCGAGCCCTGAATGCGCGTATGGGAACGACGTTGGGAATGCTTTTCGTTCTGAGCATCCGGACGTGCGCCGCTGCAGAGTGTCACGCCCCGAGCTACCGAAAAGGTTTTGTTTGGGAGGATACATCCTTGAGCATCATGATGAATATCAGCATACGGATGGGCGACTTTGCGCCGGACCGCCTGGTCTGCTTGGCCGGGAAGCTAAGGCTGCGCTACGCGGGCCGTAAGAGGGTACTCATCCCGATCTTCAGCACGAATCTTGCCGCGAAGCGGTATGACAAACCCCTTTGGGGAGATACGATCAAGCCGCGTGTTGACTGGGCGGCACAAATGCACGGGATATATTCTCTGGATGCGGAGAAACGCGAAGAATACGTCGAGATCATGCCCCTGGGCCCCAGTGGCCCATTCGAGACCAAGATCAGCTTGCCGGTCACCGCTATACCGTCGTGCACTCTTGAGTTGGCCGGCCGATGCCTGCTCGCGCTGGACAGGATTGAGTATCCGTGGGAGGCACTGAAGGCAAAGGCCTCCGGCACGGTCACCTTAGAGGGGACGATTGCTCGTGGTGGCGAGGTTAAGAATGTCCGCGTGATGAGGGCCGAAGTCGCTCCAGAGAATCAGAAGGATCTTCTACGGAGTTCGGCGCTTCAAAACCTGAAGACATGGCGTTTTGAAGCCGCCAGCCGTCGAAACTCCATCCGAATCGCCTATTCGTATGTTATCGAGCCTCCTCACGGCCTCGGCCAAACGAGTGTCCAATTCCACCTGCCGAACATGGTAGAAATTCGTGGAAGGGTGACTGAATGAAACGCTGGGCCTCCCGCTAATGAGCGCATCGGCTTCACCCCGCAGCCTGAGCAGCCGCGCTCAGCGCCGCCGGGAGAGCCAGACCATTACCGCGCCAAACGCGATCATGGCAACCCCGCTATACAGGTTCACGTTGACTCGGGTGAGCGGCGCCCTGGTATCGGGCATCCCCAGGCCGATGGCGCACAGAACGATCCCGATCCCCAGGAAGAATAGGCCGACGGGCAATCGTAAATTCCACATAGGCGCTCAGCGAAAACAGACGTTCAGGGCAATGCACACCGCCGCCACGATGACGGCCAGCATGGCAGGCCGCTCGATCCATCGCCCGCCCTCTTCGCGCGGCATCCGCGTGACGCCGTAAACCAGGCCCTTCAGCTCGCCCACGGGTTTCGGCTTCGTGGCCAGGCTCACCGCCACGGTCGCGAGGAAACAAACCGTCCAAGCCACAATCGCAATCCAAAAGTTCTGCGCCATGGTGGACGGGAAATGGTGCACATTGCCGAGCCATCCGCCCTTATTCTCCGCCACCGTAAGGCCGTGCGTCAGGGCGGCCGCGGCGGTGCCGGCGGCGAGGCCGGTGAAAGCGCCGTGCCCAGTCGAGCGCTTCCAAAACATACCCAGGAGAAATGTTGCGAACAGCGGGGCGTTCACGAAGCCGAAGACGAGTTGCAGCAGATCCATGATGTTGTTATAGAGGTGCGCGAGGTAAGCGGTGGCGACCGAGAGCCCGATGCCGGCCACCGTGGCGATGCGGCCCACCATCAGGTAATGGGAGTCGGGCGCGCGCTTGCGGATGTGGCCCTGGTAAATGTCGTATGTCCACACGGTGTTGAACGCCGTAACGTTGCCCGCCATGCCGGACATAAACGAAGCCATCAGCGCCGTCAAGCCCACGCCCAGCATGCCGGAGGGGTAAAAGGCGCCCATCAAAGTGGTCAGCGTGAGGTCGTAGTTGTACGCGCCGTCCTTCATGGGCAGCGAGTAGCCGAGGCCCATCTTCATGAGCGCCATGGCCGCGATGCCTGGCACGATCACGATGAACGGGACGAACATCTTCGGGAACGCGGCAATCAGCGGCGTGCGCCGCGCGGCGGACATCGAATTGGCGGCGAGCGCGCGCTGCACTACTAGGAAATCCGTGCACCAGTAACCGAACGAGAGCACGAAGCCGAGCCCGGCCGCCAAGCCGAACACCTCGACCCCCATCGGGTTTTGCGCGGCGTTTCCCAGGTGCGTCCAGGAGTGCGTCATCACGGCAGGCAGGCGCGACGCCATGCCTCGCCAGCCGCCTGCTTTCGCCACCGCCAGGATCGCAAGCGGCGCAAAACCCAGCACGATGAGGAAGAATTGCAACACCTCGTTGTAAATCGCGCTCGTCAGGCCGCCGAGATACGTATAGACGAGCACGATCGCCGCAGCCAGCAGCACTGAGTGGGTGAAATTCCATCCCAGCACGAGCTCGAACAACAGCCCAAGCGCGTACATTGAAATGCCCGATGAGAAGACCGTCATGGCCGCGAAAGTGAGCGCATTGAAGGTGCGGGTCTTCTCGTCGAAGCGCAGCTTGAGGTACTCCGGCACGGACCGCGCGCGGCTGCCGTAATAGAACGGCATCATGAACAGGCCCACGAATAGCATGGCCGGTATGGCGCCGATCCAATAGAAGTGCGCGGTCATGATGCCGTACTTCGCCCCGGACGCGGACATGCCGATCATTTCCTGGGCGCCCATATTGGCGGCGATGAACGCCAGGCTGGTGATCCAGACCGGGACCGAGCGGCCTGAGGTCAAAAAATCCTCACTGGTCGAGACCTTCTTCCTGATTAGCCAGCCGATCCCAAGAACAAACGCAAAGTAAAAGGCAAAGATGAAATCGTCAACCGGGGAGAGCGTCAAATCAGGACCTCGATTTCGCAGCCAACGCAGGCGACCTCCTCATCAATTGCCTGTGCGCGCGTTACGACTACCATGAGTACGTCCTTTCCCCATCAGTGTATCCGGTCGCCAGCCCCGAGGACGCCGCCGTTCAAGCGCGCCGCTGCTTCGAAATCATCCGCAGGCGCTGGAAAAAGCGGGCGCGAAGCTTCAAATGTAGTGTGCACGCGCATGATGCTGACGCGTATCGAGGATTGGGAGGCAGTCGGCCGCGTACACGGGTAGATATTTCGCGGTATTCGCCCCGCGGCTACGATGGTCCAGGTGGCGCGCTTCATCGATTTGGACTGGCTGGTGAAGATTGAAGCCGACGCCGTGCTTGAGCCGTAGCCGCCAGCCCGGCTTGCGAACTGAAAGGTTGGTGGGCCCTGTAGGATTTGAACCTACGACCAACGGATTATGAGTCCGCTGCTCTGACCGCTGAGCTAAGGGCCCACGCGTTTTGTTCCATTACGCCACAGCGATTTCGCCGACCCACGTTTTTCCATGACCGGCAAACGCGCCCACACCAGCCTCTCCGAGGCGGGTCAGCGTGCTGTGTCTTAACGAATGTATCACGAAGTCCTCGGGCAGCTTCAACTCCTCCCAAAAGTACAAGCAGCCCAGTTTCGCGCCGCGTGCAAGCTCGATTTGGATGCCGCCGCCCCATGGCAAGGTTCAAAGGTTCAGAGGTTCTCTCGCACCGGGCGGGGTGTCTAAGATCAGCCTGGCCACATAGTGCAGCGGTCGCGGGGGATCCGGGCTAAGTTTGTCCAGCATAGGGCGGCCGGGTGTATGCTATCAGCTTGTTGGGCGGCCAAACTTGAAAGCTGGCTATTGTATTGGAAGGGTGCCCGCAGGGCATCGGGCGAGGCCAGGCGGCGCTCCAAGGTGATGATACAACCGCTCGAAGCGTGAGAGACGAATGGAAGAGCAACTGGAGGTTCTGCTCATCGATGACCAGGCCGAGGCGGAGGTTCTGGTGCGGCGGATGCTCGCGCGAACAGAGCCTCCGTCGATACGGGTTGAGTGGGCCAACAGCCTCGGAAAAAGCCTGGCCCTGCTGGGGGCGCACGCGTTCCATGCCATCCTCTTCGATCTGAACCTGCCGGACAGCACCGGACTCGATACGCTTACCAAAGTTCGGCAACACAGAGGAAAGGCTGCGCTCATTGTCTGGACGTTTTTGGAAGATGAAGAACTGGCCCTCAACGCAGTGCGGGAGGGCGCAGATGAATACTTGATCAAAGGCGAGGTGACAGGGCCGGCATTCGCGCGCCTCCTCTGCTGTGCAGTGGAACGCTGCCGATCGAGATTCGAGGCGCCGGGCCCAGGCGCCCGGCTTGGCAGAGTGCTGGCCTTCGCCGGCGCGAAGGGCGGCACGGGAGCGACGACCGTGGCGCTGAACGTCGCCGCTGCTCTCGCCCGGCAGAATAGAAGCGCGATTGCGGTGGAGCTGAAGCCGTACTACGGCACGTTTTCTTTTCAGTTGAAGCATGCTCCCGCCAACAACCTGAGTTCTTTAGCTGCCCTCGGCACAGACAGAATCAACGCCGCAGAGGTCCATAAAAGACTCTGTAGTTTCCCTCACGGACTCCGGGTGCTATTCGGCCCCCAAAAGCCGGAAGAGTACAAGGAGATCGAGCCCGAAATAGCGGTGGCCTTGATCCAGACAATCGCTCAAATGGCCGAATGCACCGTGATCGACTTGCCCTCACAGGCTTCTCCGATGAGCCAGGCCGTGATTCGGCTCTGCCATTTCGTTTCGATTGTTTTGGAGCGCGACCCCTTGAGCGTGCATGCCGGGAAAAAGTTCGCGGAAGTCCTGCATTCGTGGGGAATAAGCCAGCACATGACCGGCGCTATTCTTGTCAACAAGGTTGTGCTGGCCGCTCCGATGTCCCTTGACGATATTGCCGCTCAGTTGGGCTGCCCGGTGGCCGGGGTGATTCCTCCGGCCATAGAACTCTGCGTGAAAGCGAACCGGTCGGGCAATCCGATCGTGTTCCTCGATTCAGAGAGCACATTCTCGGGCGCTCTAACCGACCTGGCGCAGCGTCTTGCTGGCGATACCGTGACGGCGTTCGCTAGATAGAGTCCCGCCCAGCAGCCATCTGCCTTCGCGTGTAAGGAATCCGGCTGCCTCGCCGAGCGGAACCTCGCCTTTAGCGTATACTCTATCTAAAGGGCTGGTATGAAAAAATATTGGAAATTCGGGGCTCTCGTTGTCGTCATCGTCGGCGCGCTGCTGTGGCTTGCCGCCGGCGGGATCAACGAAACAAAGACATACTACAAGACCATCGCCGAGCTGAACCAGATGGGCTTACGGGCGCAAGGGAAACGTCTGCGCGTGGCCGGCGATGTCGAGCCAGGCTCGATCGTCCGCAAAGGGCGCGAGGTGTCGTTCGTCCTGCAGCAGGAAAAGCTCAAGCTGAAGGTCGTTTACGACGGCGCCGAGCCGCTGCCCGATACTTTCCGCGACGGCGCTCAGGCGCTCGCGGACGGACGGATGGGCCCGGACAATGTTTTCCAGGCCAGCCAGATTCAGGCCAAGTGCGCTTCCAAGTACGAGGCCAAGCCGGGCGGGGGCCAAAAACCGGTGAACCTGAACCGGGCCGGTATGTAGAATGGAAAATCTGGGTTACCTCGCAGTACTGCTGGCCTTTTGCCTGTCTGTCTTCGCGATCCTGGCATCGGCAATCGGCGGGTGGAAACGCAATCCCTTCCTCATTCATAGTGGCGAGCGCGCCGTGTATTCGATCTGGCTGCTGCTGACGGTGGCCGCGGCGGTGCTCGTGGGCAGCCTGATCGCCGGAGACTTCCGGTTCGCGTACGTGGCCGCGCACAGCAACCGCGCGATGCCGGTGCTCTACAAGTTCGCCGCGTGGTGGGGCGGTCAGGAAGGTTCGCTACTGTTTTGGAGCTGGCTGCTCTCCTCATACGCCGCGGTCGTCGTGTTCACGAACCGGCGCCGGCACCGCAGTATGATGCCGTATGTCACGGCCACGCTGCTGGTGACGCAGTGCTTCTTTCTGGTGCTGAACGCATTCATCGCGAGCCCGTTCCAGATGCTGGCGGTCGGCCGCGGCATCACGGAGGTGGGCGACGGACAGGGGCTGAACCCGCTGCTGCAGTATCCGGCCATGGCGATCCACCCGCCCATGCTCTATCTCGGTTACGTCGGCTTCGCCGTGCCGTTCGCATTCGCGATCGGATCGCTCATCACGCGCCAGCCCGGCGATGCGTGGATCCATACGACGCGCCGCTGGACGCTGGTCACTTGGCTGTTCCAGAGCACCGGCATTCTGCTCGGCGCCGGCTGGGCCTACGCCGTGCTGGGCTGGGGCGGGTATTGGGGCTGGGACCCCGTGGAGAACGCGTCGTTCCTGCCTTGGCTCACCGGCACCGCGTTCCTGCATTCGGTGATGATGCAGGAAAAGAAGGGCATGATGAAGGTCTGGAACATGGTGCTGATCTCCGCGACCTTCTTCCTGTGCATCTTCGGCACGTTCCTGACGCGCTCGGGCGTAGTCAGCTCCGTGCACGCCTTCGCGCAATCGTCAATCGGCAGGTACTTCGTCGGATTCCTGGCGATCATAATCGCCGCGACACTGTATCTCATCCTGGACCGCCTGGATTACCTGAAGCCGGAGGCGCGCCTGGAAAGTGTCGTCTCGCGCGAGTCCAGTTTCATGTTCAACAACCTGATCCTGGTGGCCGCGGCCTTCGCGGTACTTTGGGGCACGCTGTTCCCGGTGATTTCCGAAGCGGTCACGGGCGAAAAAATCAGCGTCGGCCCGCCGTTCTTCAACCGCATCAACGTGCCGATCGGCCTGTTCCTGCTGTTTCTGACCGGCGTGGGCCCATTGTTCGCCTGGCGCCGCACATCGCTGGAGAGCCTGCGCCGGAATTTCCAATGGCCGCTTGCCGGAGCGGTGGCGCTGGCGTTGGGCCTCGCTGCCGCGGGCGTGCATCACTTCTATGCGCTGATCTCGTTCGGTCTGTGCCTGTTCGTTGCTTGGACCATCGCGGCCGAGTTTTACAAGGGCGCGCGCGCCATCCGCGCCAAGACCGGCCGCAGCCTGCTGCTCTCGGCGGCCGAGCTGACCCATCGCAACACGCGGCGCTACGGCGGTTACCTGGTGCACTTCGGCATCGTGCTGATGTTTATCGGCTTCACCGGCCAGGCGTTCAACAAGGACACGACGGCGGAAGTCAAAGTGGGCGACCATATCCGCATCGGCCATTACGATCTCAGGGTGGTTGACCTTAACGAGGGCGACAACGAGAACTATTCCTGGGACAGCGCACTGATCCAAGTTTCAAAAGACGGCCGCGCGATCGACACGCTCGCGCCCGAGCGGCGGTTGTACAAAGCGAGCCGGCAGGGCACTTCAGAAGTCGCTATCCGGCGGCGGCTGAACGAGGACCTGTACTTGAACTACGCCGGCATGTCGAACGACAATCAGCGCGCGGTCATTCAAGCTTACGTGAATCCGCTGGTTTCCTGGATCTGGATCGGGTATTGGGTGTTGCTGATCGGCACGCTCACCTGCCTCGTGCCGAGCAAGTCCCCGCTGCGCTCCCCGCCGGCCCGGGTGAGGATTAGAGTGGAGAAGTATGCGACGGTTGAGAAGTAGCCTCCTCCTCCTGGCGGCCGCCGCGCTCATGCTCGGCCAAGGCGGAAATCCGCTCGCGAACGCGCGCGTGCGGCGCTTGGGCGACTTGCTCGCGTGCCTGTGCGGGTGCGGCAGCTCGTTGACCTCGTGTAACATGCTGCACTGCCACTTTTCCGAGCCGGCGCGCGAGAAGCTGGCGGCGATGGTCAACGTCGGCATGTCCGACTCGGCCATTCTCGACGCTTTCGTAAAAGAGTATGGCGCCCAGATTCTGCTAAGGCCGCCGGCCCAAGGCTTCAACCTTCTTGGCTACTTGATGCCGTTCATCGGCATCGCCATCGGCCTCGCATTCGTATGGTGGGTGATCAAGCGCTTCCGTAAGCCGCTCGCCACGGCTACGAGTGCGGAGCCCGACCCTGGGGTGCTCGCCTGCTACCGGGAACAGATCGAAAAGGACTTGGAAAAATTGGATTGACGATGACCCTGATTGCTGCCGGCGTCACGTTAGCGATCGGCGTGCTGTTGTTCACGCTGTCGGTCCGGGCGCGGGACTTGCCGGAACCCGAGCCCGTCTCGCCTTTCCAACACCTGGACGAGCGCAAAGCCACGCTTTATGAGAACCTGCGCGATCTCCAATTCGAGTACCGCCTGGGCAAGCTCTCGGACAGGGACTACCAGCAGACCAAGCTCGATTTGCAGAAGGAGCTGGCCACGGTGATGGCTGAGATCGATGCATCCCGCGGGAAGACTGCGCCGCCCGGAGCGCCGGCTCCGAAGCCGGCCCCAAAGAAAACCGCTCCATCAAACCAGTGCCCGCACTGCGGAGCGAAATTCGACCACCCTATGAAGTTCTGCGGCGAGTGCGGCAAGCCCATGCTGGTGGAAACCCGATGAGCGATAACCGCGCAGCAGGTCGCCTCACGGCGGAGCAGGGAAGCATTGCTCGGCGAGGAAGGCGCCCATTGCGCCTGCTTTTCCGGACGAGGTGCTTGATCCTGCTCGCGAGCGCTGCCACCGCCTTCGCCGCGGTCGATGGCCGGGTCACGAACCAGAGCCTCGGAAAACCGCAGGCCGGGGTCACGGTCAGCCTGTTCAAGCTGGGGCAGGCCGGTCCGGAATTCCTCGAGAGTGTCCAATCGGATGTCCAGGGCAATTTCGCATTCAAGCAATCCGCCGGTCCCGGTCCGGGCCTGATCGAGGCGGAGTGGGAGGGCGTGGTCTACAATCTGATGGTGCCGCCGGGAACGCCCTCGAGCGGTTTAGAAGTTGACGTGTTCGACTCGTCGAAGAGGGCCGGCACCGCTAAGGTCTCACAGCACTTCTTTTTCCTCGGGCCATCCGGCCAGCAGTTGAACGTGGAAGATGCGTATTTGCTCGAAAATGGAAGCAATCTGACTTACAACGACCCCGGCAATGGCACCCTGCGCTTCTTCGTTCCGGCTGCGGGCAAGAACAGCCTGAAAGTGACGGCGCAGGAGCCCCGCGGCCTCCCGCTGGAGCGTAGTGCGGAAGACACAAAACAGGCGGGCCTGTACAAGCTCGATTTCCCGATCAAGCCGGGAGAGACCCGCATCGAAGTCACTTATACAGTGCCGCTTGGCGATCCCGCAACATTTTCAGGCAAAGTGTTTGTTAAGGGGACGCCAACGCGGCTGGTCGTGCCGAACGGCATCACTCTGCGGGGCGAGGGGTTGAAATCGCTGGGGCAGGAACCGAAAACGCAGGTGGCGATCTACGAGGTCAACGCGCCTGCATTCAAGGTGGATATCCAGGGCACTAGATCGCTCAGCGCTGCGGCTGCTGTGCCGGCCGCCGATGCGGGCGACGATGCGAGCGACGATTCCGGCCCGACGATCCAGACAATTCTGCCGCGCGTTTACGACCGCTTGGCCTGGGTGCTCATTCCAGCATTCCTGGTTCTGGCCTTGGGCTTCGTGCTGCTTTATCGCAGCGGAACTGCGGCAGCGGTGGCGCGCGGCGGCGGCCGGCCCGAGCTCAGGCGGCGCGGATGAATCCGGTCCAGGTCGCGGGCGTCTGGAAATTCTATGGCGATTATCCCGCCCTGCGTGACATCAGCTTCGAGGTGCAAGCCGGAGCCTGCCTGGCGCTGCTCGGCCGCAACGGCGCCGGCAAGACGACGCTGCTCCGCATTATGGCCGGCCTGTCGCGCCCCGAGCGCGGGCAAGTCGCAATTTTCGGAAGCCAGACGCGCGACCGCGCCACGCGCCATAGCATCGGCATTCTGGGACACGGCATTTCGCTCTATGACGAGCTCTCGGCGTTCGAGAACTTATGTTTATTCGCGCGAATATACGGCTTGCCGGACGCGAAGCGCACCGCCGCGGAATGGCTGGAGCGGATCGGCCTGGACCGCGTACGAGACGGCTTGGTGCGGGAGTTTTCCCGCGGCATGCGCCAGCGGCTCGCCCTGGCGCGCGTGTTTCTGCACGATCCCGCCGTGCTGCTGCTCGATGAACCGTTCACTGCGCTCGATGACCGTGCGATCGCGCTGCTGGAATCGCTGCTGACGGACGCGCTGGGCGGCGGGCGCACGGTCATGATTTCGACCCACCAGTTACGCGAGGCGCTCGAGCTCGCCACCCACGCCGCTCTGCTTGTCCGCGGCCGCTTGACCTACGCCGGCGAGCGCACGGCGGAAATGTTGGAGGATACGGGATGGTTATACCGGCATTACGGGGAGCCCCAGCCGGGACCCGCGTCAAACCACCGCGGCTGAACTTCCTCGGCCAAAGCCTGACCATCGCCTCCAAGGACCTGCGCGCGGAGTTGCGCACGAAAGAGGCGCTGAACGCTTCCTTAGCGTTCGCGCTGGTCATTCTGCTGTTGTTCAGCTTCGCATTCGAGCCGACTGAGGAGCAGACGCGCCAGATCTCGGGCGGTCTGCTGTGGCTGGTATTCGCATTCGCCGGCGCGCTGATTCTCAACCGCAGCTTCGCGCGCGAGCTGGCCAACGATTGCCTGGACGCGCTCATCGCCGCACCTATCTCCGGCGCCGCGCTCTTCTTCGGGAAAGCGCTCGCCAATCTGATGTTGCTTCTGGTGGTCGAGCTGATCTCGTTGCCGGTTTTTGGCGTCTTCTACAATGTGCCCTGGACCCGGCAATTCTGGCCTTTGCTGCTGGTGGTGCTGCTATGCACGTGGGGGCTGACCATAATCGGAACGATGTTCAGTGCGCTCACCGTGAACTTGCGTCTGCGCGAGCTGATGCTGCCGATGCTGGTCTACCCTATCATGGTCCCCGGACTCCTGGCCGCGGTGCAATTGACTACGCCGCTGGTGATGGGCCAGCCGCTTACGGGCGAGCTGATGCCGTGGCTCCGCCTGCTGGTGGTGTTCGACGTGATCTTCACAGCGCTGGCGCTGACATTGGTGGAGACTGTTTTAGTGAGATGAAAAAGCAAACGGGGGTCAGATGCGACAGCGAATCTTGATAGCCTTGGCCGCAATCGCCGCGGTCTTACTCGGGCGCAATCTCTACGTGATCCTGCTGAAGCTGCCGGACGAGGCGTCGCAGGGCGCGATTTACAGGATCATTTTCTTCCATGTCCCTGCGGCCTGGACTGCGTTCCTGTGCTTTTTTGCGGCAATGGTCGCGAGCGTGCTGTATCTGGTGAGCAGGAACCTTCGAAACGACGCATTCGCGGCCGCCGTCACCGAGGTAGGCTTAGCCTTCGGCGCCGCAAATCTGATTACCGGCATGATCTGGGCCCGAATCATCTGGGGCATTTGGTGGACCTGGGACCCTCGGCTTACCTCGATGCTGGTCGGCTGGCTGATTTATGCCGGCTACCTGATGCTGCGCCGCGCCGTTGAGGAGCCGATTGAGCGCGCCAGGATGTCCGCCGTGCTCTCAATTTTTGCGTTCGCGGATGTGCCGATCATCTTCTTCTCGATCAAGTGGTGGCGCACGCAGCACCCCCAGCCAGTGGTCTGGGGTGGCGGACAGATGGATCCCGCGATGTACAACACGCTGTTCCTGAACTGGATTCCGCTGGTGTTGTTAGCGATTGTCTTCCTGGCGGTGCGGATGAAACAGGAGCAGACCGAGCGCGAGATCGATGCGTTGCGTCGGCAGTCGCACGCATTCTAAAGGATTCTGATGGACACTCGAAATTTCACTTACATGTTTTACGGTTTCCTGGCGGCGTGGGTGGTCCTCTGCGCCTACGTGGTTTCGCTCGTCGCCAGGGAGCGCAAGATCGGCCGCGAGCTTAAGCGGCTCCGGCTGATGGTCGAAGACAAAGATCGCGAGCGCGCCTGAAGCCGGCCACGGTCACGCAGCCGAATGCCTACTGCCAGTGCGGTAGTGCTTAAGCCAGCGCGCCAGCTCCATGTGGCCGCGTTCAAAGGCGAGTTCGGCTGCGGTCTTCCCCTCGGCATTTTCGACGCTGGCATCGGCGCCGCGCTCGAGCAGCAAGCGCGCGATTTCGTGCTCGCCGCGAAACGCGGCGACATGCAATGGCGTCAACCCGCCGGCCTGAACTACATCAGGGTGAGCCCCCCTCGCTAACAGCCGCCGAACCATTTTGGCGTTCCGCCGCGCCGCGGCCGCGTGCAGTGGCGCGACCCGCTGCGCGTTGCTGGCCGCCAGATTCACGTCGGCGCCATGGCCCAGCAGCGCCTCGGCCACGTCGTCGTGACCGAAAAAGATCGCCAAGCCGAGCGCCGTATAGCCATCCGGCGAGCGCTGATTGACAAGCGATGGATCGCGCCCGAGCAGTTGCAGCGCACCCTCGATGTCGCCCGCGGCACACGCCTCGAAGAAGTTCAGCTCAGCGCCTTGTGCAGTGAACAGCCGCACCATGCTGGCATGGCCGTGATAAATTGCGAGCAGTATGGCCGATGCGCCGTCCGGCGCTGTGGCGCGCGCCAGTGCGGGGTCGGCGCTCAGAAGGTTCCTCACTCCTTGGATGTCACCGCTCTTGATCAGCCGCAGGAATTCCTCGGTGGAATAGCGCCCAGGTTGCGTTGCACTCATGCGCCCCTCCCAACTATACAGAGCCTAACACAACCGGCCGGCCTCGGCTACTCCCATCGAGAGGCGCGCATTTCACTCACATTTCCGGACAGTGCTATTCCCTTCGAGATACGGGTGGCGCGATCTTGGCGCCGGACGGCTAACTCCCCGAGGAGACGGTTGGCGCCGGCTCGAGCTGAAGCTCGTTAACAACCTTCTTCACGCCCTTGACTTTTCTGGCGAGGCGCTCGGCCTTGCTCTTCTGTTTTTCCTCGCGCACCTTGCCGCGCAGCGTGACCACCCCATCATGCACATCAACGTCGATGGCTCCGCCTTTCACGTCACGGTCGCTAGCCAGCTTCCCCCGGACCTGATCATAGATCTGGTCGTCAGTGGCCTTCTGGTCCGCAAACAGGGGCCGGTAGAGGGCGGCAGCAAGCGCCAGAATCACGAGTGTGGAAAACAAACGTATTAAGCTCACTGCATTCATTCTATTCGGTTTGCCGGGAAGATGGGAGCGGCCCCGGCGCCGCGTCGCGTCCGAACATCGAGCGCCAGTCCATCTCGTCGAGGAATCGCGGGTTCTCACGCCAGTGCGGCCGTAACTTGACGTACAGTTCGAGAAAGACTTTTCGGCTGAACATGCGCTCCATCTCCTCGCGGGCGAGCGTGCCTATCTTCTTGAGCATCGACCCCTTCGCGCCAATCAAGATGGCCTTCTGCCCCCCGCGCTCCACGCAAATCGTCGCGGAGATCCGGGTCAACTTCGGTGTCTCGTCCCAGCGGTCCACCAGGACGGCGATGGCGTGCGGCACCTCCTGCCGGGTCTCGCTCAGAATCTTCTCGCGGATCAGCTCGGCGGCGAGATAGCGCTCCGGCTGGTCGGTGATATAGTCGGGCGGAAAATACTGCGGACCCTGCGGGAGGCGCGCGACGATGGCCGAGCGCAGTGTCTCGAGGCCCTCGCCCCTGAGCGCGGAAACAGGCATGTAATCGGCGAAATCGTGACGCGATTTGTACTGTTCGATGAGCGGCAGCAGGTGGGCCTTGTCCTTCAGCCGGTCGATCTTGTTCAGCAGGAGCAACACCGGCGTGCCCGCATTCTTGACCAGTTCGAGCGCTTCGGCATCCGCCCGGTTCCAGGGGAGCGTCGCGTCGGCGAGGTAAAGCAGCAGGTCGCGTTCACCAAGCGCGGAGCGGATGGCGTCCATCATCCGGCGATTGAAGAGGGAGTCCGGTTTATGGATGCCCGGCGTGTCGAGGAACACAATCTGGGCGCCGGGAAGCGTCAGCACCGCCTGGACGAGAGCGCGGGTGGTCTGCGGTTTTTCGGAGACGATGGCCAGCTTGGTCCCCATCAAGGTGTTGAGCAGCGTGGACTTCCCGGCGTTCGGGCGGCCGAGGATAGAGACAAAGCCCGAAACAAAATGGGCGGGACTTTCCGTCGCGCCGGCGCGGCGCTCTTCAGGCATGTTCGGCCGTCTTTACCCGCGAGACGCGCACCTGCTCGACCCGCTGGTCGTTGCTCGCCAGCGCCTCGATCTTGACGCCTTCGCGCTCGACCGCTTCGCCGGCTTGCGGCACGCGGCCGAGCCACTCCATCAACAGGCCGCCCACCGTCGTCGATTCAGGCTGTTCCGCGGGCCGGAAATCGACCAGCTCCTCGAGGCGGTCCAGGCTGAAGTTGCCGGAAACGATGTAGTTGCCGTTCGTGTCCTGTGTGATGTCGAGGCCGGGTTCGTGCTCGTCCCGGATCTCGCCGAAGACCTCCTCGACCAGGTCCTCCATCGTGACGAGGCCGGCGGTGTTGCCGTACTCGTCCACCGCGATCGCCATGTGCGCGCGATCCTGCTGCATCTCGCGCAGAAGGTCGTTGACCGGCTTGGTCTCGGGCACGAACCGGATGGGCCTGGCGAGCTCGCGCACGGTGCGGTTCTTGCGTTCCTCCTCTTCGAGCTCGAACAGGTCCCGCACGTGGACAAAACCGATGATGTCGTCGATCGAGTCTTCGAATACGGGCACGCGCGAGTATTGCTCGTTGATCGCGAGTTGCCGCAGATCTTCGAGCGACTGGTTGGCGGCGATCGCGACGATGTTGGGCCGCGGCGTCATGACCTCGCGCACGGTCGTGTCGCCGAATTCAACGACGGATTGGATCAACTCGCGGTCGCTCTCCTCGATCAGGCCCTCTTCGGCGCCGGCGGTAATGAGCGCCTCGATGTTCTCAGCCGGAGTGGGCGCTTCTTGAGCGGCTTCCGGCCTTTCCGCCAGATCGCTCAGCGATTGGAAGAAGGCAAACACCGCCACGAGCGGCCGCACCGCGAAAGCCAGGGTGCGCAGAAAGGGAGTGAGCGGAATGAGCCAGTGGCCGCTACTGCGGCGATAAAGAATGTGCGGCGCCACATAAGTGGCGGCCAACATCGCCAGCCATGCGCCGATGCAGGCGGCAACCACAGGCCGCGCCGATTCGATGCTCCGGAACTGCGCGCTGAGCAGCAGGAAGATGACGCCGAGCCAGACCAGCAGAGTGTGCTTGATGAGCGAAAACGTGAGCACCCCGCGATCGGATTCCACTCCGATGCGGCTTTGCAGGGTGGACTTGAAGAACTCGAGCGCGGCGCGCTCGCGCGGCCGCAGCCGCAACGATTCCAGGTAGAGAAGCTGCACGAAAGTCACCACCACCAGCGCGGCGCCGGATAGGATCGCGAGGAGGATGACGAGTGTGGTCACGGCCGCACCCGTTCGATCAGCCCGGCCGGAAGCCCCAGCTCCCGGCGGTAACCGAGTTCGGCGCGCGCCATGCGCCCGCGGTCGCGCGCGTGATCCATGCCCAGCAGGTGCAAGAGGCCGTGCAGCATCAAGATGCGAACTTCATCGGCGAGCGAGTGGCCAAATGCGCGGGCCTGCTCGGCGGCGCGGTCGGCGGAAATGGCGATCTCGCCCAAAAATCCGTCAGACCCCGGCTCGGGAAACGAAAGCACATCGGTTGGATAATCGCGGCCGAGAAATTGCCGGTTCAAACGGCGCAACTCGCCATCGCGAGTGACGAGGCAGGTAAAGTGCCGGCCCCCGGCGACGCTCCGTTCGAGCTCGGCGGCGAACCGCGTCAAGTCACGGCGCGGCAGTTTTTCGGAAGCGCAGCGGAAGATCAAGGTACTGGCGGGATCGGGCATGGAGCGCGCTTTAGACGCTGGGCGTGGGGGAGGCGTCCTGATCGCCGTTCCGGAGCGGAACATCGCCCAGCTTTAGAGACAACTGCCGCCCGGCTCCATTCGCCTCCAGAAATCTTTCATACGCTTTGACGATGCGCTGCACCAGCGGGTGACGGACCACATCACGCTCGTCGAAGTAGACGAAGCTGATCCCTTCGACGCCTCGCAGGACCTCCTCGGCGTTGAGCAGGCCGCTGCGCTTGCCGAGCGGCAGATCGATTTGCGTCACATCGCCGTTGACGACCATCTTCGAGTTGAAGCCCTGGCGCGTGAGGAGCATCTTCATCTGCTCGGATGTGCTGTTCTGCGCCTCGTCGATGATGATGAAGCTGTCGTTGAGGGTGCGGCCGCGCATGAACGCAATCGGCGCGACCTCGATGATCGAGCGCTCGAGCAGCTTCTCAACCTTGTCGAGCTCGAGCATTTCGTAGAGGGCGTCATAGAGCGGGCGTAGGTACGGGTCGACTTTCTCTTGCAATGTACCGGGGAGGAATCCCAGGCGCTCTCCGGCTTCCACGGCCGGCCGCGTAAGAATGATGCGGCTCACTTTTTTGGCCAGCAGTGCGGAAACGGCCATCGCCACGGCGAGGTACGTCTTGCCGGTACCGGCAGGACCGATGCCGAACACCAGATCGTTGCGCTCGATGGCTTCCAGATACCGGCGTTGGTTAATCGTCTTCGGCACCACGATCTTCTTGCCGAAGTTGCGCTGCCGGCCGCTCAGTACCAGGCCGCGAAGGCTGACTTCAGGGTCCGTAATGACGACCCGCAAGTAACTGTTGAGGTCGCCATTCGAAAATACCTGGCCCTCGCGGACCAGATCGGCGTACTCTTCGAGGATGCTTTGCGCGCGGGCTACAGCCGCCTCTTCGCCTTCCAGCTCGAGACAGTCGTTCAAAAGTTGGGTGCTGACGTTGAGTCCGTTTTCCAGGAGCCGGATATTCTCGTCGTGGGTGCCGAACAGCGATTCAATTCCGCGGCTGATCTGAACAGAAACTTTCATTCGTTAAGGAGCTCTTTTACCTCCAAAGTGAATTGGCGTCAAGCGAAAGCGGGGACGGTGCGAAGCAAGAGTGCTCACTCTGGTTGCACAAGCAGATGCACCGCGAGTGCGGATTTACCATCTGTCCATGAGTATACAACAACTTGTAACTTGTGGCCCATAGACTGCACGGCTAGGTGCGGCTCGCCTGGCGGCTCACCCAGACCCGAATCGGGGGTCACTATTCTGTATCCCCGAGGCCACAAGCCACGAGCAGGCGCAGCGGCTACGGGCTGCGGACCACGAACTTAGGAAGCTCGCGCGTTCGGCCCGTTGCCGAACTCTCGCTGACGCACGACTGGCGAGCAACCGCTTCCGATCCAAAGATGTTAAAATCGCCTTTTATGTCACCTCGAACTGGGTCCGGCCCGACCATCCTGGTGGTGGATGATGAGCCATCGCTGCTTGCGCTGGTGCGAACGATGCTGTGGAAGGCCGGATTCACCGTGCTCGAGGCCTCGGGCGGAGATGAAGCTCTCCGTATTGCTCAAAAGCAGCCCTCCAGGATCCATCTGCTGCTGACCGACGTGCTGATGCCCGACATGAACGGCTGCGAGTTGGCCGTAGCGCTCAGGAGCGCGAGGCCCGATCTGAGGGTGCTGTACATGTCCGGCTACACCGATGCCGCCATCTTCGAGAGGACCGGGAAAAGCATCGGAGAGGCGCCGCTGATCCGCAAGCCGTTCACGCAATATAAGCTGATCACGAAGATCCAAGACGTGCTCGAGGAACACACCATCCCAGCGGCGTGAAGTTGCTCGCCGTCCCGCGATTTTTCACCGGGAGTGGGGGGGCAAGTGTTGCCAGCGCGGTTGCCCGCCAGGTCCGGCCCGTGTCGAGTCCCATGTGGTGTTCCTGCAACCGCCGCGATATCGATCGCGTCGGGCAGCCCACACTGGGTTCGGAAACTATCGGGATGAAACCGCGGCCATTGCGGTTGCGGATCGGCGTGCCGGAGCGTCTGCGGGCGTGCCAGTGCCCGGCCGGCTGGCCAAACGCGCGTCCTGCTCCCACGGTACCGGATACGTGCGGAGGCACTTAGGACACTGATAGTAGCCCTTGATGGGCCACATAGGGGCGGGGTGCATGAGGTGGCACCACAAACCGGCGATGCGAGACCCTGCAACTCTCATCTTCCCCCAGCCTCCCCGTATCTTCTCGGTATATTAGATTCATTCCATGAGGGTTGGTTTCGAGAAAGTGGTGGGAAATTTTGCGGATTCCGAGGGCTGCGACTCGCGCGCGCGCCGACGCGCGCCCGCGCCAGACGATGCCGTTGCGCGCCGCCATGGTAAATTGCGTTCAGGCCACAACTTGACGCAGCCCGCGCCAACATGCCGCCTCTGGCAGCGCTATCCGTGCGGCAGGTGCCTCGGGCGATTGGCTGCACGTTGCGCTGTGGCCAGGAAACGGTCATGTATCGTCTCGTAAAGAGTTGGTGGTCTGTCGCATCGAATTCTCTCCGAGTACTGAATTGGCTGCGACATCCCGCTAATGCGGGTGAGGCCTGGCTGAAGAGGTTCTTATGAAATTACGGGAGCTTGCTGCGGCGCTGGGCTGCGAGGTCGCCGGAGATGGCGAACTGGAAATCAGCGGCTTGGCGCCGATGGAACACGCGGGACCGAACGAGCTGACGTTTCTCGCGAACCCAAAATACGCGCACAGGGTAAAGCACACGCGGGCAGGCGCGATTCTGGTCTCGGAGCCGGTGCGCGATCTGTCGATATCCAGTGTGGTGTCGTCGAATCCATACCTCGACTTCGCGCGCGCGCTTGAGATGTTCTACCAAGCGCCGCGGCCGCGTCCGGGCATCCATCCGTGGGCTTCGATCGCGCCCACGGCGCGCATCGGCGAAGGCGCCTCCATCGGGGCGTTCGCGGTGGTCGGCGAAAATGTCACCATCGGCCGGAATGCCGTGCTGCATCCGCACGCCGTCATTTACGAAGGCGTGCAAATCGGCGACGACTTCTACGCGCACGCGCACGCGGCCGTCCGCGAGTTCTGCCGCATCGGCAACCGCGTCACGCTGGGCAATGGCGTGGTCGTCGGCGGCGACGGTTTTGGCTTCGCCCACAAATCCGACGGCAGCCATTACAAGATCGTGCAATCGGGCATCACGGTGATCGAAGACGACGTTGAGATTCAGGCGCTTTCCTCAATCGACCGTGCCACAATAGGAGAGAGCAGGGTCAAGCGGGGGGCGAAAATCGACAGCCTGGTTCAGGTGGGCCATGCGTGTGTGGTGGGCGAGAACGACATCCTCTGCGCGCAAGTCGGCCTTGCCGGCAGCACCGTGCTGGGCAAGAACGTGACCCTCACCGGACAGGTTGGGGTCGCCGGCCACCTGACGATCCACGATAACGTCACCGTTTACGCTCAAAGCGGCATCGGCGGCGATGTGGCAGAAGGCAGTGTCGTTGCCGGCTCGCCCGCTTTTGACAGTAAAGACTGGCGGCGCGCGGTGATGGCGTTTCCCAAGTTGCCGGAACTGATGAGAACCCTCAGGGACCTCAAGAAAAAGGTTGACCAGCTCGAAAAATTCATTCAGGGAAAAATCGAAAGCGATGCGTAACCAAATCCACCCCAACTGCGACACGCGAGTCGCGTACAAGAACGAGGAGTTTCTCGACAGCCCGGATGCGCGCGCGCTGCGGATCTTATCCGAATACCTGGAGCCCCTCTCGCACTTCCGGAGGGAGCGAATTCGCGACACGATCGTGTTCTTTGGTTCGGCGCGGCTCGACGGAATCTCCGGTCCGCTGGCCGGTTATTACGAGGATGCCCGCACGCTCGCGCGGCTGGTGACCGAGTGGGGAGCGGAAATCAAGAATTCGAGCCGGCGTTTCGTCGTCTGCAGCGGCGGAGGTCCGGGTATCATGGAGGCCGCCAACCGCGGCGCTGCCGAGGCGAACGGCACGACCATCGGGCTGAACATCGGGTTGCCCTTCGAGCAGTTGCCGAACCGCTATATCTCGCCCGAGTTGTGCTTCGAGTTCCATTACTTTTTCATGCGCAAGTTCTGGTTCGCATACCTCGCCAAGGCGCTGGTGGTGTTTCCAGGTGGTTATGGAACTCTCGACGAGCTGATGGAAATCCTGACGCTTGTGCAGACGCGCAAGCTCGCCAAGAAGATGGTCATCGTCCTTTACGGAAGCAAGTTCTGGAAGGAGATCATCAATTTCGACGCTCTGGTGAAGTACGAAACCATTTCGCCCGAGGACTTGGACCTGTTCGAGTACGCCGACGATCCCCAGACCGCGTTCCAGATCCTGAAAGATGGTCTTACGGAACTGTACCTCGAACCCCGCGAACCGTTGCCGGAGCACGAACAGGAAACGCCCGCGATCGCTAAGTCCGTGGTGCCGCCGCCGGGCCGCACCGAGCACACTTTGTAACTCATGCATCGGGCCCCTGCCGAGCCGCGGCGGTCTGGGAACGTCTCCCTCTCACCGGCACGCCGCGCTGGCGAAGCACTCGCAGTGCTTGCGCCATATTCTTAGCGCGCTGGCGAAATCCCGGTCGCCGCCTGGCCCCGGAACCTGGCCCTCAGCCAGCCGTCGCAGCCAAGGCCCAAGCCGCGCCATCGCGTCACGCGGGACGCCAAGGTTGTCGCCGCCCTTAGCCGGTACCGATCGCGGCATTCCGGGTGCCTAACGTCCAAGCTCAGGTACAGCCGCCGGGGCGGGACGCGGCCTGCAACAATGATGTTCGAGTTTCCATGATCGGTCAATTGACCAGCGCGGCGTCTGTTGTTTGCAGCGGCTTGTTAGGCGACGACCTCAAAACCGTCACATGAATCCCTTCATGTATCTGAGGACATCATCTGGCACGGGAAAAGCAGCGCCGTCTTGGGCTGCCTGCTTGACTATGTCGTGCCAGCTTCCGCCGAGAGTCTTCGCAACTCGCTCTGTCATCTTCACACTATTCCCAATCTCAACCAAGCCGAAAATGCCGACCTGCTCGACCAGACGAACGATGGCGTCGTGCAGAGTGGCCAGCGTCGGAGGGTCATTGGTGGTCCACTTGATGAACGTGCCCAGACGCTTCAGGTCAGCCGTACCGAGTGGTGTGACGCTTGTGTGCGGCATGGGAACAAAGCCCATCCATCGGGTCTTGGTGAGGACATGCACTTGTCCTTCGCTCGTGTCGAGTGCCTTGAAATATGTGCTCATGCTCGAAGTCGCCTGACTCTTGTTTAGGCTGACCGGGACAATACTGGTCCCCGTCGGTCTAGCACGAAAGCGCCATCAGCGAACCTGAGCCACAACCGCTTCCATTGTAACGACTTCTTCCATGTCCAATAACTTTCCTCCCAGTTTTAGGCCGGCCGGTCCGCATAATCTGGCCGTTCTCGCTGGACGCGGCTTTCCGCAGACGGTCAAGGGGACTCTGGACTCCTCGCCCGCCACGATTCAATACGTGCGTGTAGACCATCGTGGTCTGGACGTCCTTGTGACCCAGAAGTTCCTGGACGGTTCGAATGTCGCAACCGTGTTCCAGTAGATGGGTCACAGCATTGTAAAAGCGAGGATATCACAAGCACGAAAGCTGTGCGCCTCGAGTCACCACCGAAGCAAGAGCACAGAAGTTCGCCCAGACGCCACACGCCTTTGCGGGTCGGGCCGCTAACGCCCGAATCGTCGCCCACAGCCCAGGTGCCATACTGAAGCTGTGGGAGATAGCCGGCGCTATCCCGAGCGGCCGATCGTCGGCGTAGGCGCCATTATCGCCGAGCGCGGCCGGGTGCTGCTCGTCGAGCGCGGGCAGGAGCCCCTGAAGGGCATCTGGTCGTTGCCCGGAGGCGCCGTCGAGGTGGGTGAGCATCTCCGGGATGCGGTGCGCCGGGAAGCGCGGGAAGAGACCGGCCTCGAAATCGAGCCGCTCTCGGTTGTCGAGATCTTCGAGCGCATTATGCCCGATGCCGCCGGACGCACCGAGTATCATTATGTCTTGATCGACTACTTGTGCCGCGTGCTCGGCGGCGAACTCCATCCGGCCAGCGACGTAAGCCGCGCCGCATGGGTGAAGCGCGCGGATCTGGCCAATTACACGATCACCGAGGGGACGCTCGGCGTGATCGAGAAGGCGCTGGGGGTTCGGTCTACTCCGGCGGGCCGCCGATGAAAGAGGCCATGAACTCGCCACCCCTTGCGGAGACTGCGCTGAAGAACTCGAGCGCCGATCTCGTCGAATTCGAGCCGCTGCGGGCGCTGCTCGCGCGTTACGTCTCGAGTTCGCTGGGCCACGCCGAGCTGGCGAAGGTGGCCCCGAGCGGCGAGCGTGACGCCGTCGAGCGGCTGCTTGCTGAAGCCGCCGAAGCGAAGGCGTATCTCGAAGCGGCAGTGCGTCCTCAGCCCGCAGCGCGCGGCGCGGCCATCCGTATCCGTTTCGGCTCGCTCGCCGATGTGACCGAGTCCGTGCGCAAATTGCACATCGAAGGCGCCGCCCTCGAAGGGAAAGAAATTTTCCAGCTTGCTGAGCTGCTCGACCGCGCCTCCGACATCCGCTCAGTGCTGATTACGGCGGCCGGGCGTTTCCCGAAGCTCGGCGCGCGCGCCGCGGCCATGGGAGAATTCCGCCCGCTGTTGCGCGAGCTTTCGGGCAAGATCCTGCCCGATGGCACCGTCGCCGATCACGCCAGCGTGCTGCTGGGGCGCGTGCGCCGCGAGATCGAGCGCCAAAAGGGACTGATTCAGGAATCGCTCGAGCGGTTCCTGCGCCTGCACCGCGAAGAAGGCGTTTTGCAGGAAGAGTTCGTGACGATCCGCAACGAGCGCTTCGTCGTGCCGGTGATCGCGGGGCAGCGGCGCAAGATTGAGGGCGTCATTCACGGAGCGAGCGGCACGGGCCATACGCTGTTTGTCGAGCCGCTTGAAACCATCGACTTGAATAACGAGCTCGTGCGGCTTACCGAGGACGAGCTGCGTGAGGTCCACCGCATCCTCCTCGAATTCACCGATCACCTGCGCAGCTATGCCAGCGCGATCGAGCGCACGCTCGCGATCATGGGCGATCTCGAGCTGCTGTTCGCGAAAGCCGAGTTTGCGCTCGATTTCGGCTGCGTGATCCCGCGGTTCTGCGCTTCGGACGCGCGCCGCCTGGTGCTGCGCGACGCGCGTCATCCGTTGCTCGAAGACGTGCTGCGGCGTCAGAAGAGAAGGATCGTGCCAGTCTCGCTCATACTCGAGGGCTCGACGCGCACGCTGCTGATCAGCGGTCCGAACAGCGGTGGGAAGACTGTAACCCTCAAAACCGCTGGCCTGCTCGCATTAATGGCGCAGGCCGGGCTGCCCGTGCCGTGCGCCGAGGCCGAGTTCCCGTTTTTCGACCAGGTGCTGGCGGACATGGGTGACCAGCAGTCGATCCAGGAAAGCTTGAGTACGTTTTCGGCGCACATCTCGCGCATCCGCGATATCGTCTCCGAGGTGACCGCGGATTCGCTTGTGCTGCTCGACGAGCTGGGCCGCGCGACCGACCCGGAGGAAGGCGGCGCGCTCGGCGTCGCCATTCTCGACCGCTGCCGCGCCTCCGGCGCTTTCACAGTGGCTTCCACGCATTTGCTGGCGCTCAAGGTTTATGGCGCGAACACCGGCGGCGTGTTGAACGGCTCGATGGGCTTCGACGAGGAAACGCTTGAGCCAACGTATGTGCTGCGGCTCGGGGCGCCGGGAAAATCCGCCGGGCTGGACATCGCTCAGCGGCTGGGTCTGCCCGCGGCGTTGCTGGAGAAAGCTCGCTCGGCGCTGAGCACTCGCGAGCTGGACATCTCGCGTTTTCTGAGCGAGCTGGATCGGCGGCTCAGGGAAGTGGAACGGCTCGAGCAGACGCTGCTGGCGGAGCGCGTAAAGCTGGCCGCGCGTGAAAAATCGCTGGCGGATGAGTGGGCCAAGCGCGAAACCGCGAAGATAGGCGAGCTCGAGCGGCAATGCGAGTTGGTGCTCGAACACTTCGAAAGCCAGGCCCAGGAGACCATCGCAAGAATCGCGGCGAGCGGCGAGCAGAAGAAGATCGCGGCGCAGGCGATGCGGAATGTAGCGCGCGCCCAGCGCGAGCTGCGCGAAGAGGTGCAATCTGCGATTCTCTCGACGCGCTCCGACGCCCGGCAGGGCGAGCTGGCGCCGCCGAAAATCGCCGAAGGCGCGCGGGTGCGGCTCAAGGGCGTGCGTGAACCGGCGCGGGTGCGCCGCATGCTGAGCGGCGGACGCATCGAGGTCGAAGCCGGTTTCCTCAAGATGCAGGTGCCGGCCGACGACGTGCTCGAAGTGCTGCCGGAAACCGCCGAGGGCGCCAAGCTGCCCAAAAATGTCAGCTTCCGGCCGGCCGGACCCGAGGTCTACGCGAGTATGAGCGAGATCAACGTCATTGGCCAGCGCGCCGAAGAAGCCCTCGAAAATGTCGATAAGTTCCTCGATAGCGCCGTGCTTGGTTCCGTCAACCGCGTGCGCATCGTTCACGGGCACGGCATGGGCATTCTGAAGCGCGCTATTGCCGAGTTTCTGGCGAGGCACCCGAGCGTCGAGCGCTTCTACCCGGCGCCGCAGAACGAAGGCGGCGCAGGCGCGACGATTGCGGAGCTGAAGGAGTAACACCGCCCCCGCCGCGGCTACAATCGATCCGTGCCGAAGCAGGCGTTTATGCGCCCAACGCCGCCAGCACCTCGCCGGCGTGGCCCTTGGCTTTCACTTTGCGAAAGATCTTTTCGATCCGGCCATCCTCACCAATGACGAACGTGCTCCGCTCAATACCCATGAATTTCTTGCCCATGAAACTCTTCTGGGTCCAGACGCCATAGGCTCGGGCGGCGGCCTTCTCGGTATCGGCGAGCAGGGTGAATGGCAGCTTCTGATTCGTCTTGAACTTCTGCTGCGCGGAGGGTTTGTCCGGCGACACGCCTACGATCACGGCGTTGCGGCTTTTGAATCGCGTGGATGCGTCGCGGAACTCGCAGGCCTCGGTGGTGCAGCCCGGCGTGCTCGCCCGCGGATAGAAATAGAGCACCACTTTCCGGCCCCGCAGGCTCGAGAGGCGCAGGCGCTCGCCCCTCTCGGTCTCGAGCTCGATATCGGGGGCGAGGCCGCCCTCTTGCAACACGCCGCTACTCGACAACGACCTTCGTCCCTTGCTGACCGCTGCGCGACAGATGCGCGATGCGTTCGTCGATCACGGTGCGGATGGCTTTCAGAAACTCGATGCGCGAATTTTGCAAATGCTGGCGCACGTCATCCGAGATGCCGAAAAGCTCTTTGAGATGATCGAGCGCCTCGCAGCAAATGCAGCGTTCGTAGACGCGTTCACTGGCTTGCGGATTCGCTTGCTGCTTGCTCATGGCTGAGTCTCCTTCATTTCCACGGTGAGGATGCTGTGCTCCAGACGGGCGCGGGCCGGCGTGAGGGTCGCCATCGATGTGGGCAGGCCGATGTGCCGCCGGAAGGTGCCGATTTCGACCACCAGCTCGTCCCCTTTCTTAAACAGCCCGATCTCGCCCTTCGTCGCAAACGGCAACAGCACCCGGACCTCATAAAATCCGTTCTGCTTGCCGAACGTGTACGGCCTTTCCGTTCGGGTGACGGCCGCCGGATCTTCCTTCTCAGAATACAGCACGCTGGCCAGGTCTTCGAGCCGCTCCCTGCCGAGCACCTCGTGCATGAACAGCGGCACACGCTTCACCGGCACCGGCGCGAAATACTCCTCGATTTCCCGAAGGATCCTCTCCTGCGAGGTGTGCCATTCGGCGAAGTAGACATCGCTCACCGCAAGTGGAAGCACGCGGTTCACGATGACGGTATCGACGGTGAGTCCGTGCAGCGAGAAGTAGACAAAGGCGCGCTGCGTCTCCCGGAGCACCATCTTCTCCGGGTTAGTGACCAGGCGCACGCTGGTGGTTCGCGGGTCCTCCATGAGCTCGTCCACGCCTTCGAGCTTCTCGAAGAGGTTCCGGATGTTGACGAAGTAGTTGTCGGCCGGCAACTCGAACGGAGAAACGCGGTTGGCGATCGGCCGCACTGCCTTCAGCAGGCTGCGCTGGAAGGGGAAGATGTGCTTCATGTACCAATCGAGCGTGGTCGGCATGCTGACAAAGCGCATGGACTCAGCGGTGGGCGCGGCGTCGAGCACAATCACGTCGTAGCGCGCCTCGCGGCGGTACTGGTTGATGTACATCATCGCACTGAGCTCTTCCATGCCGGGCAGGATCGCCAGTTCCTCGGCCTGAACGCCGCTGATGCCGGTGGTACGCAGAACCGAAATCACATACGAGGAGATCTCTTGCCAATGGCGCTTGATCTCCTTCTGGATATTCAGCTCCTGAATCGACAGCCGCTCGTTGATCTCGTATGGATCCGAGGTCTGCGCGTGGAACAGCTCAGTCTCCAAATCGAAGGCATCGGCCAGGCTGTGCGCCGGGTCGATGCTCATCACCAGCGTGCGGTAGCCCAGTTGCGCCAGCTTCAGGCCGGTTGCAGCGGCCAGGCTCGTCTTCCCGACGCCCCCTTTGCCGCTGAACAACAAGATCCTCATGCTTTCATTGTAGTGTCCGGGTAGCGTCCTGTCTCCAAAATGGCTGATCTCGCGCTCTCCACCACCCGCTTACGTCCGTGATGCGGCGCTAAACACTGAATCGGGACCGTCAGGGAGCGGACGATCAAGCGAGTGGAGCGGCCACAGCCCGGGACGGCCGCACGATGCCCAGCCGCGCTCCTGTCTTGTAAAATAACAATTTCTCGGTCTGAGGAATCCAATCGAGGAGAGGTGACCGCGATGAAGGCACTCCAAGTATTCGTGTTCTGCGCCGGCCTGGCCCTGGGTTCGGTAGCTTATGCCACAGCGAACGCCAAGCAGGGCGATCCCGAAAAGGGTAAGGCGGTATTCAACCAGCAGTGCGGCATGTGCCACTATGCCGCGAGCGCCGAGAATAAAATGGGGCCGGGACTGAAGGGCCTGTTCCGCAAAGCCAAACTGGCAAACGGCAAGAAGGCAACCGAACAGAACGTGCGCGCGCAGATCGACGAGGGCGGCAACGGCATGCCCTCGTTCAAAGACATGCTCTTCGATCGGGAGAAGGCCGATCTCATCGCCTACCTTAAGACGTTGTAGCATCGCGCCTCGCTGCCTAGCCCGTATAATTGTGGGATGACGCGCGCTCACTGGCTGTTCGAGGAAAAACAGTTCGTCCAGTTCGTCGAGCCGCTCGCGGTCTTCGGCATCGCGCTCGCCGGGTTCTTGGTGGTCCGGTATCTCGTGCTCAGGTATATAGCGCGGCAGGCGCCTGGCCCCAAATCATTTTCCACTATCTTCGTCGAAACCATCCGCTACCCCTCCGCGCTATGGTCCCTGGCGGCAGCGCTGGCGGTTGCGCTCGAGTTCACCGAGCTGTCGCGCAAACAGGCGTACTGGACGGGCAAGTGGATTGGCGCGTTCGTCATCGTCAGCCTGACGCTTGTGTTCGCGTCGATCGCCGTCAGAATGATCGGCGAATACGGGGAACGCCAGGGCGTGGCGGCTGCTCGATCGGGCCTCGCGCGCGCTGTCGTTCGCGTCCTCGTGCTGGCCCTGGGCGCGATGATCCTGCTGGCCAATTTCGATATCTCGATCACGCCGCTGCTGACCACGCTGGGCGTCGGCGGTATCGCCGTTGCGCTCGCGCTTCAGGACACGCTCGCGAATTTCTTCGCCGGCATTCACCTGGTGGCCGAAAGGCCAATCTTCGTAGGCGATTTTATCCGGCTGGAAAGCGGTCAGGAGGGCGTCGTTTCGGACATCGGGTGGCGGACCACCCAGGTGCGCACTGGCGGCAACGACATCGTGGTAATTCCGAATACGAAGATCACCTCGGGCATCCTCGTGAATTACAGCGCGCCGGAACCGCGGGCCGTGGCCGCGATCCCGATCCTGGTCGCACACCAGGCGGATGCCGAGCAGGTCTGCCGCATTGCGCTCGAGGAAGCGCGCCGCGCCGAAGGAGTGCTCACCGAACCCGCCCCACTGTGTCTCTGCGATCCGGGCGTGCTCGCGACGCACCTGGAGTTCAAGCTGTTCGTGCACGTCGCCAATCGGTTGCAGCAGGGGGCAGTGCAATCTGAGATCCGCATGCGGCTGCTCCAGCGATTTCACGAGGAAGGCATTCCGCTGCCGAACCCCTGGCTGAGCAGAAATCCTGATTGTGGAACGTAAGTCGTGGAGCGCAGATTGCCGGCGCTGCGTCTACGATCTACGATCGATCCTCAAACGCCGGAATAGATATCACCGCGACGCTGAGGGGGATGCAGCATAAACCGCTACCCATTGGCCGCGTTCGTCCCAGCGCGCGACTGGCATCAATCCCAACCGACGTTCCAGCTCCGCCGGCGGCACCTGCGGCTCGTAACGGTAAAACCTGTGCAGGAAAGCTTCCACCAGCGCCAGCCGGCGCACGTCCCACGGCCTTGCCCATTCGCGCGAGTAAAGCACGAACACCTGAACCGCTCCCGCCGGGAGCGCGCGGACGGCCGACGCGCCGAAGCTCGGGATTGCATTCACCGCCAGGCCGCGATCGACGTAACCAAACTCCGGCTGGCGCAGCTCGGCCGAGAGCGGCCACGCCGTCGTGATTCGCTGTGCGGCGTAGTTTCGCTCGAGGAACCGCGCAGCCGTATGATGCAGGCGGACAAAATCCACCATCGCCAGGTTGTTTTCGTACGGGTACGGGTAAGGCGGATTCCAGAACAGGGAGAACAGCAGCCCTGCTACCATGGCCGCCTGTCCCAGCCGCATCCAGCCGGAGGGCCGTGCCGACCACGCTGCGGCCATCGCGATATAGGCGAGTGGCAGTACGGGCAGCAGGTACCGCTCGAGCGTCGCACCTCCGAGAAGGCTCACGAGCAAGACCTGCGCGAGCCCGAGCGTCCCGGCAATTCGCCAGGGTCTCACGGCGTACACGCGCGACCGCCAGGCCGGCAGCACCGCTGCCCAGCCAATCCAATGAAAATCCCCGATAAAGAGGTAGTAGAACCGCCGGAGCAGCGCCAGCCCGATCCGCAGCGGATTGAGCGGGAAGAACAGGTTGTATTCCGTGAACTCGGAGTTTCCGAACAGATGGCCCGTCGATTTGGCGAGCAACGCGATCCATGCCGCCAGTGCTATCGCTGGCAGCGCGAACCACGCGGCGGTGCGTTTCCTCTCCCCGAATACAAGCCAAGCCGCGAAAACCAGCGGCACGACGATTCCGGTTTCCTTCACCAGCACAAGCACGACCGAGACGAGCGCCGCGGCGGCGTACCGCTCTTCGAGAAACAGCAGCAGCGCCCAGGCGGTGAACAACGTTGCCGGCAAGTCGAGCTGAGCGAGCATTGATTGTGTGTAGAACAGCGGCGAAACCAGCAGCAGGAGTGTGGACGAAAACGCCGGTGCACCGCCGCCCTCTTGGCATAGGCGGATTGCGAGCAGGAACGTCACGAACACGGCTGCTGACGCCACCAGCAGCATCGCTACGCGCGTCGCCGCGATCGAGTAGCCGCAGATGCGCCACACCGCCGCGAGATACAGCATCAGGCCGGGCGGATGCACGTTGGGCGCGATCGAGTGAGGCACCCACCAGCCGTGCTGATAGAGGTCGAGCGCGGCGGGAACGAACTGCCCGAGCTCGTCCCAATAGCACGGCAGATTCAAGAAGGGCAGGTGTGTCAAAAACACGATCAGCGCAAATGCGGCGAAAAAGAACAGGTACGCGCCCAGCGGGATGCGCCGAGATGCGCGGCCGAGCTCCATATGGACCGGTGCTGGCAAAGCCCTATTGAATTACGCCGCCCTGCGCGTGCGGCTCCAGCCGGATCTCACCGAAGGCCCCCTCATATTGCGAGATGTTCTGCTGAAGGATGTTAAACAGGGCTTTCGCCTGCTGAGGGCTCAGGTAAATGCCCTGGAAATTCTGGATCGACACGCTCTCGGGCGCCGTCTGGCTGATGACGCCGAAAGAAAGGAAAAAGTCCCAAAGATTCGCGCGCACTTGCACGCTGTTGGCGTAATTCTCGCGGTATTCGGGACCCCGGACAAGCTGAATCTGCGGCTGCGGTGGTGTCATAATTTCCTTGGGTTCAGCCTTTGGCTGTTCCTTTGGCTCGGTCCATGTATTTCAGATTGGCGACGTCGAGCCGTATCATGTCGCCGGTCTTGATGAATTGCGGCACCATAATCTCGATGCCGTTGTCCAGCTTGGCTGGCTTCCAGACGCTATCCACCTGCTGATGGGAAGGAGGCGCAGTGTCCGCGACGCGGGCTTCGAGCACATCCGGCAGCAGCACGCTTACGGGCCGGCCTTCTATGAACTCTACCCCAAGGCGCATCTCTGGCTGGAGCAGAGCAGCTTGCGGGCCGAGCACCGAACTCGGCACTGGCACCTGTTCGTACGTCCCCGGGTCCATGAAATAGCACTGGCCGGCGTCTTCGTAGAGAAAATCCATCGGCTGCCGCTCGACTTCCATCTCTTCGAGCTTCAAGTCGGAACGGAAGCTATGCTCCCACAGCGTTCCGGTGGCGAGGTTCTTGAGACGGGCGTGGGTGACGCCGCCCATTTTGCCCTGCCCGGGATGGTAGTCGGCCACCAGCACCTTATACGGCTGGCCCTCGAATCGAATGGCCATCCCGGCGCGAAGTTGCGATGCGGTTACCATCCATACCTCCCGCGAGACGATTCTACTACAGGGGCGATACGGCGAGCCGGGCCGGGCCGAGTGGCTGGCGGCTGCGAAAACAGTGCAACATCGGAGCCGTTCTTGCGCGAGGCAAAAATGCATACAGGACACTCTCCCATTCTTAACGCGGCAGTCTGAAAAGCTATATTGGACTAATGGCCAAAGTACACTTCTCCAGGAAACGATGCTGGATCGTTTCATGCGGGCACAAGCCGTGCCACTCCGCCGTGAGGCGGCCTGCCGCGCGGTTGGTGCCGGCCGCGGGCCGGAAGGCGGCGCAATCCGCGCTCGCAGCGTGCCTCCTGGCCGCAGCGGCACTCGGGGCGCCTGCCCCGCGCCTTGCCGATGCGCCCAGACCGGTCGTCGGAGATAAAGTCAAGGAGCGGTTCACGCCCGCTCCGCTGGATCGCCAGAAAATCCAAGGATGGCTCGGCGAGAGGATGCGCGTGAATCTGGAGGGGCGGCTACTGCACGTCAATCAGGCGGCGTTGCTGGCTGGTTTTCAGAAACGGCCGGGGAACCAGGCCTGGGTTGGCGAGCACGTTGGAAAATTCCTGAACGCTGCTGCACTGACTTGGGCGTACACGGGCGATGCGCGCCTGAAAGCGATCATGGACCGCACGGCCCACTCGCTGATCGCAGTGCAATTGCCCGACGGGTATCTCGGAACTTACACCGATGCCCAGCGCTGGACGGGCTGGGACGTGTGGGTTCACAAGTATGACCTGATCGGCCTGTTGAGCTACTACGAAGTCACCGGCGACCCGCAGGCGCTCCAGGCATCCCGCAAGATCGGCGATCTACTCGTTTCGGCCTTCGGCGATGGACCCGGCCAGCGGGACCTCATCAAAGCGGGCGCGCACGTGGGCATGGCGGCCACCAGCGTCCTCGGTCCCATCTGCACCCTCTACCGGTACACCGGCGAGCAGCGTTACCTCGACTTTGCCCGGTACATTGTCCGCGCAGACGATCAGCCGGACGGCCCGAACATCATCCGGTCCCTCACCCAAACCGGCAGCGTTTTGATGGCGGGTGACGCGAAGGCGCGAGAGCTGCTGTCGAACCTCGCCGGCCTGCTCGATCTCTACCGGCTCACCGGTGACGAGACGCTTTTGACGCCGGCGCTAGCCGCCTGGAAAGATATCACGGCGAAACGGCTCTACATCACCGGAACGGCCAGCGTCAACGAGTTCTTCAAAGGCGACGGGGATCTGCCAGGCGAGGAGGGCCTCAATCCCGGCGAAGGCTCCGTGACCGAAACGTGGATCGAGTTGAATGCGCAACTGCTCCGCATCACCGGCGAGGCGAGCTACGCCGAAGAAATCGAGCGGACGGTCTTCAATGGCCTGCTGGGCGCGCAAGACCCGCGTAACGGCAGCGTCTGCCCGTACCTGCTGCTGGTCGGCAAGAAGCGGACAACCACCGCTCTGATCGGTTCCGTCTCGAGCCTGCCGTGCGGAATTGCCAGGCTTCCCCAGCTCATTTGGGGCGCGCGCGAAGGCGGCGTGGCCGTGGCGCTCTATGCGCCGGGTGAGGCGACCATCCCCGTCCGCGATGGTCTCGACGTAACCCTGCGGTCGGAGACGCGGTTCCCCGCCGATGGCGCCGTTTCTATCACCGTGTTGCTCCGGCACGCGGCGCGCTTCCCGGTATTCCTGCGCGTGCCGTCGTGGTGCACGCGGTTCGTTGCCACAGTAAAGGACGCCGCGACGTTCCGGCCGGCCCGGTCACTTCCTGGAGCTCGAGCGCGTTTGGCAACCGGGCGATGCGATCAGGATCGAGATGGATCTGCCGCTGCGCATCGTGCCCGGCGGCAAGAGTTACCCGGACTACGTTGCGTTCATTCGCGGACCGCAGGTGCTCGCGCTCGAAGGCACGCTGAACCCGGAGGTCTTATATCTGCACCGCGCCGCGCCCAGATCGATCAATCCCGGCGAGGTGAATTTCACGGAAACGAAGCCGCCGGCGGACTGGTCCCAAGCGTATACGATTGACGGCGGCTTTGGCGGGCACGCGCAGCGGCTGGTGCTCGTGCCTTTTGCCGATGCCGTGAACTACCGCGTATGGCTGGTGAAGCCGGACCGGGTCTCGGTCGGGCCGGTGGCGCTGACCGCGTTCGGGCGGGAGTCATGGTCGCGCGCCGGCACGGGCGACGGCTCGGTTTGCGATGAACGCTCCGATACTTACCGCACGACATTCCAACCTGGCAAACCCGCCAAAGAGGATTGGTACGCGGTGGAGATGGACCATCCCGCGGACATTGCCCGTATCGTCTTCCGCCACGGCAAAGTGTTTGAAAACGGCGGGTGGTTCGATACCTCGGCCGGCAAGCCCATCATTCAAGTGAAGCGTACGCCCAACGGGGCGTGGGAGACTGTCGCCACGCTCGAGAGTTACCCTTCCCTCGGCGCCTCGCAGGTCCCCAGGCTCCGTGATGGCGAGCCGTTCGCGGTCAGATTGCAGCCACCGGTGCGCGCGGTTGCCATCCGCATCACCGGCACGCCCGCGCGGCTGTTCTCGAGCTGCGCCGAGCTTGCTGCGTACGACAAATAGTCCGTAGCTTATTGAAGCTACAGGCCGTGAGCGAGACGCGGTGGCCGCGCCACCGGCACGCAAAAAAGGTGCGCCCAGCCCGCGAATCCGCGTTATATATGGTGTGGGAGTTGGGAGGTGAGTTATGCTCTCTTCCAAACTGATCCAGCTCATCGAGGATCACTGGGACTCAATCACCACACGCATTCTGCGAGAAATCCATAACGATTCCAGATTGCGGCATGCCGGCAGCCTTCCGGAAACGGACCTGCGCGACCGCGCGAGAGAGATCCTCGCAGCACCTCGGTCATTGGCTGAGCGTCTCGAAGCAAGAGGAGCTGGCGCGCCGCTTCGAGCGCATCGGAGTTTTGCGGTTCGAGGAGTCGATCCCGCTCGCCGAAGTTGTGCTCTGCTATGTGATCGTCAAAGACCGGATTCTGGAATTCGTGCGCGGCCAGGGCATCGGCCAGACCACCGTCGAGGTCTACGCCGAAGAGGAGCTGGAGCACTCGGTCGGACGCTTCTTCGATTCGATGATCTACCACATCGTGTGCGGTTACGAGGCAGCGTTAAGCGAGGCCGCGCGAGTGCGGCCTGCGACGCTCGCAAGGCACGTGACTGCAAGGGGATAATCTGGCAGGCCGTCGCGGAAGTGGGCCGGGCGTGCCAGCGCGCTAGCGGCATGTTCCTAGCTGATTGTAAGGGCGAGGCATGCGTCGCTCATTTCGCGCCCATTGTCCTGAGTGCCGGCTTCTGCCGCTCGCGCCTAGCTCGCCGCTCGCCGTCCCCCAATGTGATAGTGTACGGCCGGGGTCACTACCAGCGAGAGGACCATCGAGGCCAGAATGCCGCCGATCACCGCGATCGCGAGCGGCCGTAACATCTCAGAGCCCGCCCCCCAGCCCAGCGCCAGAGGAAGCATGCCGGCCACCGTGGCTAAGGCAGTCATCAGGATGGGCCGTATGCGCCGCTCGCCCGCCCGAATCATGCTCGCCTCGGCGGGAACGCCCTGCGCCCGGTACCTCTGGTCCGCATCGAGCAACAGGATCCCGTTCTTAGCGACAATGCCGATCACCATGATGAGCCCCATAAACGAGGAAATGTTGAATGTGGTTCCGGTGGCAAGCAACGCAAAGAAAACGCCGGAGGTGGAGAGAAGTGCGGAAGCGAGAATCGCCGTGGGCGCGGCGAACCCCCCGAACTCGAACAACAGGGCGATAAACACCAGCAGCACCGCCAGGACGAGCACGAAGATCAGATCGCGGAACGAGCGCTGCTGCTCCTGGTAGGCTCCACCATATTCGACGCGGATGGCCGGCGGCACATGGAGATCTGCCATGCTCCGCTCGACCGCTTCCATTGCGCTCCCGAGGTTGACGCCTTCCAGGCGCGCCGTCACCGCCACATCGCGCTGCAGGTTCTCGCGCCGGATCTCGGTCTGGCCGGGCAGTTCGACAACTTTGGCCGCGGAGCCAAGTGTGGCGGTCCGCCCCGCGGCACTCACGAGCAGCGTGCTGCGAATGGCGTCCAATGAAGTACGGGTGCGCTCGGGGAAGCGCACGCGAATCGTATAGGCCCGGCCGTTCACCACCACGGGCGCAGTCGCAGGCTCGCCCTGCATGATGGCGCTCGCATCGAGCTCGATCTCCTGAGGGGTGAAGCCAGCGCGTGCGGCAACGGCCGGGTCCACCTGAAAGACGACGGCCGGCCCGCTGATCGTGTTGTCGATCCCGTTCAAGACATCGACGATTCCAGGGATCAGCTTGATGCGATCGGCAACCCGCGGCGCCCATGCGCGCAGCAACGCCGCATCGGGCGAGAACAGCTTGATATCGACCGGCTGCGGGGCGCTGGTGAGGTCGCCGATCATGTCCTGCAGAAGCTGCACAAATTCCACCTGGAGGATGGGCTGCTGCTTGGCGATTTTTTCGCGAACCTCAGCCATCACCTCTTCGGAGCTGCGGGAGCGATCTTCTTTCAGCTTCACGGCGATGTCGCCGGTGTTGGCCTCCGTAACCGCAGCAAGCCCGAGTTGCAGTCCGGTGCGCCGGGAGGTGCTCTCCACTTCCGGCGTTCCTCGGAGGATTCGCTCGACGGCCGAGATGACACGGTTTGTATCTTCGAGGGACGACCCGGCGGGCATGATGTAGTCAATGATGAAGCCGCCCTCGTCCATGCCGGGAAGCAGGTCCGATCCCAACGCCCTATAGCAGACATACGATGCTGCAATCAGTACTAGGCTCGCGAGCACGACCCGCCCCGGATGCTCGAGTGTGCCCCGGAGCGCTCGCTGATAGACGCGCATCGCACGGGCCGGGACCGCGCTGCGCTCGGGTGCCCGCGCCGCACGCCGGCGGATGAAATAGTGGCTGAGAGCCGGCGTCCAGGTGAGCGCCAGCGCAAGCGAGGTGGCCAGCGCCACTGCCACCGTGATCGCCAGCGCCCGGAAGAAGACGCCGGTCACTCCGGTAATGGAGATAAGCGGTAGGAAGACGACGATCGGCGTGACGGTCGAGCCGATCAGTGGGACACGGAGCTCGCGGAGTGCGCTGCGGATGGCTTCGGCGCGGCTCTGGCCCGCATCGCGATGCATCACGATATTCTCGACGACCACTATGGCATCGTCGATCACCAGCCCGACCGCGGCGGCGAGGCCCCCCAGCGTCATCAGGTTGAAGCTCTCTCCGAGCACCCGCAATACGATGAACGTCACCGCGATCGTGGCCGGAATCACCAGCCCGGCGACGACCGACGTGCCCCAATCCCGCAAGAACAGCACCAGGATGAGGGACGCGAGCACAAGCCCGATCAGGATCGCATCGCGCACGCTCCGGATGGACTCGTTTACGATCTCCGATTGATCGTAAAAAGGCGCCAGCCTGACGCCGTGCGGCAGTTCTTTGCGTATCCGTTCGATCTCCCGATGCACCGCGCCGGCGACGAGCACGGTATTACTCGCCGGCTGGCGGTAGATGTTCAGCAGACCGCCGGCTTGCCGTCCGCGGTGACGATCGTGTAAACGGGTTTGACCGACGGCAGTACTGACGCGATGTCGCCGATATGGACTGGCGTTCCTGCTGCCGTAGTCTTGACAACGATATCGGAGATCTCCTCTGGATTGCGCGCCTGTCCGCTGACCAGCCCCAGCGCGAGTTGGTGCTCCCTGCCGATCAATCCCGGAGAATCGATCATATTGCTCCGCCCGATGGCGTCCAGAATGCCCGGGACGGTGATCGAGGCTTCGAGCAGTTTGGCCGGGTCCGGACGCACTTCGAATTCCGGCTCCTGGCCGCCTTGGACTACCACGGTCGAGACGCCGTTCATCCGGTTCAACCGCGGCTTCAATTCGTAGGTGGCCATCTCCCACAATTGCGTTTGCGGAACGGTCTCCGAGGTCAGGCTGTAGCCCATGATCGGAAACGCGGCAAAGGTGAGCCGGTTCGCGGTGACTTTCGCGGCGGGAGGCAGCACGCTCTGAACCCTGGCCAAGGCGGCATCCACAAGTTCCAGCGTGCGGAACATGTCCGCTTTCCACGAAAAGAAAAGGTCAACTTCGGCCGTACCCCGGCTCGTGATCGACCACACGTGCTCTAGGTCTTGCACGCTGTTAAGCGTTTCTTCGATCGGACGCGTGACCGTGACCAGCATCTGGTCGATCGGCGCCACTCCGTTGTCTACGCCGACGACGATCCGCGGGAAATCGGTTGACGGAAATACGGCAACCGGGATGGAGAATGCCAGATAGGCGCCGACGGCGACCAGCGTGAGGATGACAAAGATGACCGGCTTGGAGTGGCGCGCGCTCCAGTGTTCCGTCTGCACTCCGCCACTCTCCGGCGGCCGGATCGAACGATCGCTCACCTCTTCTCCCCGCCCGCGCCGGCCGCGTTCCGGCCCGGCGTTTCAATCCGCACCTTGGCGCCGTCCTCGAGGCCCAGACCTCCGACGACCACGACGTTCTCTCCGGGCGAGACCCCTTTCACAGCCTGCACGGCGCCGGGCTCGCGCACCCCGGCTTCGACCTTGCGCCGGTGGGCGACCAGATCGCTCCCAACCACCATTACGGACGTGCTTCCATCGGGCATGGGCAACAGGGCCGATGGCGGGACCAGAACCGCGTCGTCGATGGTTTCCGCGACAATCGAAACGCGCGCGGTGGCGCCCGCCTTGAAGAGTCCCCCCGGATTCGAGGCTTCTACCCAGACCTGCATCGTGGTGCTGTTCGGATCAACTGCGGGGCTGACAACGATCACTTTACCCGCCACCTCTCGCGAGCCCTCCGCTTGCGCTACCGCCGCCTTCGACCCGGCCCGCAGCGGGGCGGCTTCGCGCTCCGGAACATTCGCACGCACAACGACCGACGACACATCCATAATGGTCAGCAGCGGCGAGCCGGCACTGGCCATTTCGCCGGGGAAAATCGGACGATCGGTGACAACGCCATCAATCGGGCTGCGGATCTCCGAGTACCCGAGCTGAGCCGCGGCAGCTTCGTAATGCCCCTTCGCTGCTTCGAGCTGCGCCGCCGCCCCCTGGAGCTGCGCCTCTTTGCCGACCTTCTGCAATGCGTCGAGATGCTTCTGCGCGTTCTCGAATTGCGTGCGCGCCTGGACATAGGCGACGTGCGCCTCATCGACAAGCCGCTGCGCCAGCGCGCCCTGCTGAAATAGCTGCTGCCGGCTTTCGTAGAGCTTCTGCGCGGCATCCAGCGCCTGCCTGGTGGAGTCGGCGTCGAGCTCCGCCTTCGTCACTTCTTGTGGGACGGACGCAGCGGTCGTGCTGCGATAGGCGGCCTGAGCCTGGTCGTACTGGGCTTTACTTTCGAGCGCAGCGGCCGCCAGGTCACGATTCTCAAGGACCGCAAGCAACTGCCCCCGGCGCACGCGATCGCCGCGATTGACGTAGAATGCGCGAACGGGCGCGCTGATCTTCGGCGTGATGCTAGCCTGATCCTTGGGATAAAGGACGCCCTCGGCCATAACAATGCGCTGGATTGGACCGAGCCGAACCGCGGCGACCTCAACCGGAACGGGGGGCTCGGCCTCCTTCTGGTCCTTCTTTGCGCAACCCAGCGTCAAGCTAAGGGTTGCGGTGACGAGCACAATACGCGCTGTAATCATGACCTTAGAATGTCCCCGTCAAAGTCTGGAGGCTTGCGAGAGCGACACGGTATCTGGTCACGCCGTCGTCGTAAGCGTTCCGAGCCTCGGTGAGCGTAACCTGCGCGTCCACGACCTCGAGCGCCGTCGCCTCGCCCGCCTCGTACCTTAGCAAGGTGAGGCGCAGACTTTCCGACGCTAGGTCCGCCGACCCGCGCAAGGAATCCAGTTGGGCGCGCGCAATCTCCGCCTCGCGGTAGAACGAATTCAGGTTCGCCAGGAGCTGCCGCTCGGCGGCTCCGAGTTCGATCTGTGCCTGCTCGCGGCGCAGCTCGGCTTGGCGCACGCGGCTGCGGGCCGCGCCCCAGGTGAAGACAGGAATATTCAAGCTGCCTTGCGCCACCGACCCGAGGTTTCGCTCGTTACGGTGGTTGTAAGTGGCGAATTGGTTCGCGTCGATCCCATAGAAGTAGTCGAACGAGAGCGTCGGCAACAACGCGCTGCGCGCAATCGAAATGCTCAGCGTTTCTTGCCGCAGGGCGGCCTGGGCGGCCTGCACTTCCGGGCTGTGGTCCATCGCCAGGTTCCGGATGGCGGCGAGCTCCGCGAGCGGCGGGATGGAATCGAAATCGTCCACGACTGAAAAGTCCTGCCGGAAATCCGGAAAGATCATCACTGCCAGGCCGATGCGGCTGCGCTCGACGTTCAGTTCCGCTTCCTGCGTCTCTCTCGCGCGCTGTTCGGCGAGAATCTGCGCCTTGACCACATCGGCGTGCGCCGCCTCGCCGCCGTGCTCCTGCTTTTGCGTGATATCGGCGAACTGCCGCGCTTCCCGGACGCTCTGCTGCGCATGGGCGTATTTCCGCTCGGCCGCGATCAAGCCGTAGTAGCTCTCGACCACGGCAGCGGCGAGTCCGCGGCGTGCAATCTCCACCTTGGCGCGCGCCAATGCATCCGCGGCTTGCGCTCGCTGATACTCGGCTCTCTTTCCGGGCGAGAAGATGTCCCCATGGATAACGGCCTGGCTGTTGTAGACGTGCACTCCATCATTGGCCACAAAAATTCCGGAGGGTGTCCCGTTGCCCTGCGTGTAAATGTACTGGTTGGAGTAGTTCAGACTTGGCAGCAGCGCCGCCCTGGCCTGGATCTTGTCCTCGCGCGCCAACTCCGAGCCAATCACTGCGGACTGGAACAGCGGATTAACCCGGTGGGCGCGTTCGAGGGCGTCTTCGAGGTTGATGATGAGGCGCCCGCCCGCGGGCGGCACAGACTGTGCCAGAAGCGCGGAGTTCAACAGCGCGCCCATTGCGATTACGAGAACCCACAGTAGCATTCTATGTCCCATCCAATTATTGCCCACTACAACATCTTATCCGCGCGTGGCCTCAAACATGCGCGCTGGATTTTCCATACGCGCTACATTGGATGCATGCAGAACGGAATTCGCGCTCCGCGGGGAGGCGCCTTGCGGTGCAAGGGCTGGCGGCAGGAGGCTGCGCTTCGGATGCTCATGAATAACCTGGACCCCGAGGTGGCGGAGCGGCCCCAGGACCTGGTGGTGTATGGCGGCGCGGGGAAAGCCGCACGCGACTGGCCGTCATTTCATGCGATTGTCCGCGAACTGGAAGCCCTCGAAAATGACGAGACGCTGCTGGTCCAATCGGGCAAGCCCGTGGGCGTCTTCCGCACCCACGAAGAGGCCCCGCGCGTGCTCATTGCCAACTCGAATCTGGTGGGCCACTGGTCGAATTGGGAGCACTTCCGCGGGCTCGAGAAGCTCGGGCTCATCATGTATGGCCAGATGACGGCCGGGAGCTGGATCTACATCGGCACGCAAGGCATCTTGCAGGGCACGTACGAGACCTTTGCTGCGGCGGCACGGAAACATTTTGGCGGAACGCTCGCTGGCAAGCTCGTCGTGACCGGAGGCATGGGCGGCATGGGCGGGGCGCAGCCTCTGGCGGCAACGATGAATGGCGCGGCATTCTTGTGCGTCGAGGTGGATCCCGAGCGGATCAAGCGCCGGGTCAAGACCGGCTACTGCGACATCCTGGTGACGGATCTCAGCGAGGCCGTGCGCATCCTTCGCAACGCGGTGCACGAGCAAAAGGCCGTCTCCGTCGGACTAGTGGGGAACTGCGCGGAGGTGCTTCCGGAGCTGGTCCGCCGTGGCATCGTCCCCGACCTTCTGACGGACCAGACCAGCGCGCACGACCCGCTGAACGGTTACATTCCGGCCGGCTACACGGTCGAGCGCGCGACCGAGTTGCGCGCCTCGAAGCCGAACGAGTACCTCGAACGCTCCCTCGATTCCATTGCCACGCACGTGCGGGCGATGCTCGACCTCAAGCGCATGGGCGCCGCCGCTTTCGACTATGGCAACAACATCCGCCGGATGGCGGCCGATCGCGGGATTAGCGATGCGTTCACCATCCCCGGCTTCGTGCCCGAATACATCCGGCCGATGTTTTCGGAGGGCCGCGGGCCGTTCCGCTGGGTGGCGCTCTCGGGCGAGCCATCCGACATTGCAGCGACGGACGCGGCGGTCTGCCGCCTGTTCCCGTCCCACGAAATTCTTACACGTTGGATCGCGCTGGCGCGCCGGCACGTGCGCTTCCAGGGCCTGCCGGCAAGAATCTGCTGGCTCGGCTACGGTGAGCGGGCGCGGTTCGCTCTAGAGATGAACCGCATGGTTGCCGCCGGCGAGCTCAAAGCGCCGATCGTCATCGGGCGCGACCATCTGGATTGCGGCTCGGTCGCATCGCCCTATCGCGAGACGGAGGCCATGCGCGATGGAAGCGATGCCGTCGCCGACTGGCCTATCCTGAATGCGCTTCTGAATACCGCGGCCGGAGCGAGCTGGGTATCGTTTCACAACGGCGGCGGCGTTGGCATCGGGTATTCGTTGCACGCCGGGCAGGTCACGGTCGCCGAGGGTAGCGAACAATCCGCGCGCTGCCTGGAGCGGGTGATGACCTGCGATCCGGGGATCGGTATACTCAGACATGCCGACGCCGGCTACGAGGAGGCGATCCGGTTCGCGGAACGCAACGCGCTGCGACTTCCGATGAAGCCGTGATGCAATCGCCCCGCCCAATTCACTAATTCGTAGATGCCGAAACCTCCCGAGAGCCTCATTGGTTCTGGTGCGCGGAGCGCGCCAGCTCCTCACGATGCGTGGACCTAGCGGGCCGCGGCGCGGCGCCGCCTTGCGCGATCTGGGCCTGATCGAGGACGGCGCGGTCCTCATCCGCGATGGAAGCATTGCGTCGCTTGGCCCCGGCCGCCGCGTTGAAAACCTTTCCGAAGCGCGGCGCGCCCTAGAAATCGACGCAAGCGGGCGGGTGGTCGCGCCCGGCTTTGTCGATAGCCACACGCACCTGGTTTGCGGGCCGGCGCGGCTCATGGACTATGAGATGCGTATCGCGGGGGCCAGCTACCAGCAGATCGCTCAAGCCAGCGGCGGAATCCTGATGAGCATGCGCGCGCTGCGCGAGACGCCGATCCGCAGGCTGCTGCTACAGGCCCGCCGCACGCTGGATGGCTTCATCCGGCACGGGACGACGACGCTGGAGGCGAAGTCCGGTTACGGGCTCGATGAGACGGGGGAACGCAAGGCGCTCCGCGCGGTTCAGGCGCTCAATGGCAAGCCGCTCGACCTCGTGCCGACGTACCTCGGCGCGCATGCCGTGCCGCCGGAGTACTCCGGGCGCGCTGATGAATACATCCAGTGGATTTGCACGCGCCTCATGCCAAAGATATGGCGCCGCAAAATGGCGCGCTTCGCCGATGTGTGCTGCGAGGAGGGCGCCTTCAACATGCAGCAGGTGCGGCGCTATTTGGAGGCCGCGCGCGACCTCGGGTTCCCGCTCAAAGTGCATGCCGAGCAGTTCTCGCACACAGGCGCCGCGCGGCTGGCGATCGAGATGGGCGCGGTGAGCGCAGACCACCTCGATTACATCGATCCAGCGGACATTTCCATGCTGGCGGAGTCGCCGGTTGTTGCGGCGCTGCTGCCGGGCGCAGTTTTTCACCTCGGCCTCGATCATTACGCGCCCGCGCGCGCTCTCATCGACGCCGGCGCGGCCGTGGCGCTCGCGACCGACTTCAACCCCGGCACAAGCCCGACCTTCAATATGCAGATGATTCTTTCCCTCGCCTGCGCGCACATGCGGATGACGCCCGCCGAAGCGTTCTCCGCGGCCACCATCAACGGCGCGTACGCGCTCGGTTGCGCCGGGCAAGCCGGCTCCATCGAGGTGGGCAAGGACGCCGACCTGGTGATTTTCGATGCCGCGGACTACCGCGAGATTCCGTATCATTTCGGAGTGAACCTTGTGGAACTTACGATGAAGCGGGGCGCGGTGATCTTCCGGAGAGCGGAGGTGCAATGGGAAGAAGACTGATCGAATGCGTGCCGAACTTCTCCGAGGGGCGCGATCCGGAGAAGGTGAAGCTGCTGGCCGATGCCGTGCGCTCGGTCGCGGGAGTCATCTTTCTGGATCAGGAGCTCGATCGCGATCACAATCGTTCGGTACTGACCTTTGCCGGCTCGCCGGAGGCGGTCAGCGAGGCCGCGCTGCGCGCGGTCGGCAAGGCAGTAGAGCTGATCGACCTGAATCACCACACCGGCGTGCACCCGCGGATCGGGGCCGTGGACGTCGTGCCGTTCGTGCCTGTAGAGGGCGTGACGCTCGAAGACTGTGTGCGCCTGGCCGAGCGCGTTGGGGAGGAGATCTGGCGCCGTTTTCAAGTGCCGGTCTACCTATACGAGGCGGCCGCGCGCAAGCCCGAGCGCGTCAACCTGGAGAACATCCGCCGCGGGCAGTTCGAGGGGCTCCGCGAAGAAATCGGTTCCGATCCCGGCCGCAAGCCCGATATCGGCGAGGCTCGCGTGCATCCGACCGCGGGCGCCACGGCCGTCGGCGCGCGCAAGTTCCTCATCGCGTACAACATCAACCTGAGCACGCCGGATATCGATGTCGCTAAGCGTATCGCCAAGGCGATCCGGTTCTCTTCGGGCGGCTTCCGATACGTTAAGGCGATGGGCGTGCCGCTGGCCTCGCGCAACCTCGCCCAGGTTTCGATGAATCTCACCGACTTTGAGCAGACGCCACTGCACCTGGTATTCGAGGCGGTGCGATCCCAGGCCGAGCGCTGCGGTGTGAATGTGGTATCGAGCCAGATCGTCGGGCTTATTCCACGAAAGGCGCTCGATATGGCGGCCGAGCACTTTCTCCGCTGCGAGAATTTCCAGCCCGGCATTGTGCTCGAGAATCGCCTGGAGGAAGCGGCCCCGGCGAGCGGGGTCGAGGAGTTTCTGGAAGCGCTAGCGGCGCCAACGCCCGCACCGGCTGGCGGCAGCGCATCGGCTGCCGCGGGCGCAATGGCCGCCGCGTTGGGCGCCATGATCTCAGGGCTCATGCGGCGCGCTGGATACGATTTCGAAAGCGACCGGCGGTTTCTGGCCGCTGCTATCGAGCGCGATGCGGCCGCGTTCCGGGCCGTGGTGGCGGCGCTCCGCATCCCGAAGGCCGAGCGGGGGACGCTCCTCGAAGACGCGCTGCACACGGCGTCCACAGTGCCAATGGAAGTCGCCGAGTGTTCGGCCGCGTTAAAGAACCAGCTCGAGATTCTGCTCAGCGAAGCGCCGGCGAAATTCTCATCCGACCTGGAGGCGGGGCGCGCGCTCGCGAGCGCCGCCGTCGCTGGCGCGCTCGCCAATGTTCGCGTAAACCTCTCGTCGATTACCGACGGTTCCTTCCGGCAATCGCTCGAAGAGCGCATCGACGCGCTCGGCCAGTAACGCCGGGCAGGCCGCGCGATCCGGCGGCGTCATTTTCTCCGCGCCAATGCGGAGCCCGACGCATCCGTGGTCATCATGATTTCGATTGGCTTTGGCCGGCGGCCACTCGTTCAATTTTGACCCTGGCAATCCGGTTGTGATCCATCTCCAGAATGGTAAACTGCCGGCCTTCGTATTCCACGGTTTCGCCGGGCTTCGGGATGGAGCCGAGCCGGAAGAGCAGGAATCCGGCCAGCGTCTCGAAACCAGCGTTGGTGGGCAGCGTGATTCCGTATTGCGTTTCGAGGTCGCGGATCGAGATGGTCCCCTCGAGCTCGAGCAAGGCGCTTCCGAGCGAGGGCCTAGGGCGCTGCGCATCGTGCTCGTCTTCGATTTCACCGAAAATCTGCTCCAACACGTCCTCCATCGTGACCAACCCGACAATCGTCCCGAACTCATCGACTACCATGGCCATATGGGAGTGGGTCAGGCGGAATTCATCGATCATCTGGTTCAGCGGCTTGCTCTCGGGCACTACGATGTGGCGGCGAAGCAGCGTGCGGAGCTGGAACGGCGGCGCCGCCGTGCTCATCCGCGCGGCCAAGCGCATTCGCTGCCACTCGGGCAGCAGGTCTTTGTAATGCAGGATGCCGATAATCTGTTCCGGCTGGCCTTCGTAGACCGGAATGCGCGTGTACTGATTGTCGATCAGTGTGCGCAGCAGGTGGTCGAGCGACGCCTCGACCGAGGCCGACACCATATCGTTGCGCGGCACCATCACCTCGCGCACGGAGAGGTTCTGCAAATCGAAGACGCGATGCACGACGCTCTCCTCGAATTGCGTCATGCGGCCGGCCGCGCGCACCGAGCTGGCGATCAATTTCAACTCCTCGACCGAGTGCCCGGCGCCGCGCTCCTCCCCACGCGCGCCCAACAGCCGCGAGACCGCTGCCGATGAATGTTCAAGCACGTAAATGAACGGTTCGGAGATGCGGTAGAACACCAGCACCAGCGGCGCGGCTACGACCGCGTATCGCTCCGATTGTTTGATGCCCAGATTCTTTGGCACCACCTCGCCGAGCACCACCATCAGGAATGTCAGGACGAGAAACGCGATGACGAAGCTGAGGGTGTGCATCAGCGCCGCAGTATGCGGAGTGATCGCCGGCTGAAAGACCATCAGCAGCACGCGATACACGGTGTCTTCGCCGGCCCAGCCAGCACCCAGTCCGGCGAGCGTGGCGCCCACCTGCACAGTCGCAAGCAGCCGCTCAGGCCGCCCGAGCAGGTTCAGCGCCGCTTGCGCACCAACGTTGCCGCCGGCAGCCAGCTCGCGCAGCCGCGATCGCCGCGACGACACCAAAGACATCTCCGCCGACGCAAAAAATGCGTTGAACCCAATGATCAGAACCAGCAACGCGAAGCGATACGCCAAGTACGTTTCATCCATACACCCTCACACGCGAACACCGTTGCCCGGCATCGCATTTCAGTACAATTCGGGAGTGGCGCTCCAGCGAACCCTCAAGTATTTCAATATAGCCATTCTCGTTGCTGTCGCCCTCGGTCTCGTTGCGGTTTACTGGTACGCCTGGCGGCCGCTGCCCCAGACTTCGGGCTCGCTGCGCGCGCCGCTCAGCGGCGAAGTCACCATCGTGCGGGACGCGCTCGGCGTGCCGCACATCGCCGCCGGGAGCATCGAAGACGCGCTGTTCACGCAGGGCTTCGTGACCGCGCAGGATCGCCTCTGGCAAATGGATGCACTGCGCCGCCTGGCCGCGGGCCGCTTGGCGGAGGTCGTCGGCGCGGATGCGGTGGAATCCGACCGCGAGGCCCGGCGCTTCCGCCTCGAGCGCATCGCCGCGCGCTGCGCCGCGGTGCTGCCCCCCGCCGACCGGGCGGTGCTCGCCGCGTACGCTCGCGGCGTGAATTATTTCATCGAAACCAACCGCGGCCGGTTGCCGCTCGAGTTCACTCTGCTCCGTTATGACCCTCGGCCATGGTCGATCAAGGATTCGCTGCTGATCGGACTTCACATGTACCGCGACCTGACCTCGACTTGGCGCCAGGAATGGCAAAAGAGCGCGCTCCGCGAGGGCGGCGATCCCGCGAAAGTCGAGTTCCTGTTTCCCCTCCGTGCCGGGACCGAAATCCAGCCGGGCTCCAATGCCTGGGCGCTGGCTGGAACCAGGACCGCGAGCGGGCGGCCGCTGCTCTCGAACGACCCGCACCTGGAATACTCTATTCCGAATATCTGGCACATGGTGCACCTGCGCGCGCCCGGGCTGAATGTCTCCGGGGTCGCATTGCCTGGGGTTCCCTGCGTGATCCTGGGTCATAATGACCGCATTGCCTGGGGCGCGACGAGTCTCCAGTTCGATGTCGAGGACCTCTATATTGAGAAGCTTGACCCGCAAACCGGGCGTTACCTCTTTCGCGGCAAAATCGAGCAAGCGTTGCTCGATCGCGAGATGATTCCAGTGAAGGGCGGCGCCCCCGTCGAGTTCGCGCAGTGGGTGACGCGGCACGGGCCGGTCTTTGCCGGGGACCGCCGGTTTCTCGCGCTCCGCTGGGCCGCGGCGGAAGCCGGCTTCGAATTCCCATTCCTTGAACTCAACCGCGCGCGAGATTGGCGGGAGTTCACCGCCGCGCTGGCTCGTTACCCCGGGCCGGGGCAGAACTTCGTTTACGCCGATATCGACGGCAATGTGGGCTACCACGCCGCGGGTAAGCTGCCAATCCGGAAAACTTACAACGGCGACGTGGCCGTGGACGGCAGCTCGGGAAATTATGAGTGGGAAGGTTACATCCCCTTCGGCCAATTGCCGCAAAGTTACAACCCGCCCCGCGGCTTGATTGTGACCGCAAATCAGAATCCGTTCCCCACGAATTACCCTTACCGCGTGAACGGCAACTTCGCTGCGCCTTACCGTTCGGCGCAGATCTACGGCTTGCTCTTGAAGCGAAACGGCTGGCGGCCCGAGGAGATGCTCACAATCCAGAAGGACGTCTACTCGCCGCTCTGCCATTTCATTGCGCGCGAAGTCGTCGCCGCATACGATCGCCGCGGCATCCGGAGTCCGGCGCTTGCGGACGCCGTTGCCGCACTCCGCTCCTGGAACGGGCAGATGCAGCAGGGCGAAGCGGCGCCGCTGATCGCGATGCTCGTGTACCAGCGCCTCGTCAGGGCGATTGGTGAGCGGGCTTCGCCGGGCAAGGCGGCAGTGTACGATCCGCCGACAGCGGCCGTGGTGGACAGCGTTCAGATGGCGCCCATCGCGCTCGAAGAGCTGCTACGAGCGCGTCCCAAGGGCTGGTTCCCCGATTACGACCAGCTGCTGCTCGGCGCATTCCTGGAGGCCCTCGAAGAAGGCCGCCGCATCGGGGGCCGCGACGCCAAGAGGTGGGACTGGGGGGCGTACAACGAACTGTACGTGAGGCACCCCGTCCTGAGCCGTCTGCCGTTCGCCGGCAAGTACTTCAACATCGGGCCGATCGAGCAGAGCGGATCGACCACGACAGTGAAGCAAACGACACGCCGCCTCGGCCCGTCGATGCGCATGACCGTCGATCTATCCGACCTGGACAAATCCACAATGAATATCGTGGCCGGCGAATCGGACCAACCGCTCTCCGGGCATTACAAGGACCAGTGGGACGCCTACTATTACGGGCAGAGCTTCCCCATGCAGTATGGGAAAGTCATTGCGAAGCATACGCTGGTGCTCGAGCCCGAGTAGTGTTCAGCGAGCCAGGCGCGCAGCTCTGAAGTCGGCTTAAACCCGTTCGCGCGGCACCGTGGTTGAGGCAATAATGGAGAGTGGCCTCAGCGGAGAACCCCATCCAGCGCCCGGCCCGGAACATCGGCCTGCGACACCCAATTGGCATATTCGACTCCGGCGTCGGCGGCCTGACGGTGCTCAAGGCCTTGCGGCAGAAGGTGCCTGGCCACGACTTTCTCTACGTCGGCGATACCGCCCGTGTCCCTTACGGCCGCAAGCCGCGTCAAATGGTCGCCGAATTTGCGCGGGGGATCGCCGGTTTTTTGCTGGATCAGGGTGTTGAGGCGATCGTGATCGCTTGCAATACGGCTTCCGCCGCCGCGCTTCCGCGGCTCGCGGAGGAGATGCCCGTGCCGGTTTGGGGCGTCATTGATCCCGGCGTTGAGGCTGCCCGGCGGATAAGCCGCACGGGGCGGGTGGGCGTGATCGGGACGCGCGGGACTATCGAGAGCGGCGCTTACCAGGGCCGCCTGGAGGCGCTGGGACTCCAGGTCTGGGCGCAAGCCTGCCCGATGTTCGTGCACTTGGTCGAAGAGGGTTTGGCGGAATCCCCCGAAGCGGAACTCCTGGCGCATCACTACCTGGATTCGCGTCCGGCCATCGATACGCTGATCCTTGGCTGCACGCACTACCCGGTCATGCGGAACGTGATCCAGCGTGTGACGGGCGATTCGGTTGGGCTCGTTTCGAGCGCTGATGCAGCCGCGGAGATGATACGGGAGGCACTGGGCGAGGACTCCCCGCCCCAGAGCGGCGAGCCGGGGCGCATCGTCCACTACGTTACCGGAGACGTGCTCGCATACAAGCACACGGCTCAGGTTATTGGCGGGGTCGATGGCGAGGTGTTTCCGTTGGATGTCACCGCGCTCACGGCCTCCCCCCGGCGGACTTACATTGGCTGCTGAATCAGACGCTGCCAGGAGTGAAGAAATGCCAGAGCCGAAACGAATCGCGGTGCTTGGGGCGGGCAACATCGGCGCCGCCCTGATAGGCGGAATGTTGAAAAGCGGGATCGCGGATCGCGAGCGTCTCCGTGCGACCGTGCTGAGCCAGGAGCGCGCCAGCGAGCTTGCCGGTCAGTTCTCCATCCCGGTTACGGCCGGCGGGAATCGCGATGCGGCGGAGTGGGCCGCTGTCGTCATCCTCAGTATAAAGCCCGCCACGTTGCCCGCGGTGCTCGAAGAGATCCGCGACGTGCTGCGCCGCGACCAGATCCTGATTTCGCTGGCCGCGGCCGTGCCGATTGCGCTCATCGAAGGCCTGATCGAAAAGCACATGCCCATCTTCCGCGCGATGCCGAACATTCCGGTCGTGGTGCAGGAAGGCGCAACCGCGCTGGCCTCGAATGGCGTGGGCACGCCAGACGAGCAGCAATTCGTCGAGAGCATCTTCCGCGCGGTGGGAGTGGTGTGCTGGGTCGAGGAGGAGATGCTGCATGCCGTGACCGCGCTCTCGGGCAGCGGCCCGGCCTACATTTACATGGTCATCGAAGCGCTGATTGAGGGCGGCCTGAAGATGGGCCTCTCGCGTGGAATCGCCACGCGCCTGACCGAGCAGACCGTGCTCGGCGCCGCCAAGCTCGTCCGCGAGACCGGCCTGCACCCGGCCATCCTCAAAGACCAGGTGATCACCCCAGGCGGCACGACTATCTCGGCCATCCACGAGCTCGAAAAACACGGGCTGCGGTCGATGCTCATTTCGGCGATTGAGACGGCCACCAGCGTGTCACGCAGCCGCATGCAAGCGCTGGTCGCGAAGTTCGGCCGCGAAACACAATAACCTACCGCTTCGGGGCCTCATCCGGCCCGGCCACCTTACCTCCGATACTCCGCCACACACGTCTTGTTGCCGGGAGATTCCGCCGGCCGCCCCACCGTAAAAGGATTCTTGTTTTGGAGGCGCGGGGGAGAATCGAACTCCCGAATAAAGGTTTTGCAGACCTCTGCCTTACCACTTGGCTACCGCGCCTCGGGGATCGGAAACCTCATTATCGCAAAACGACAGCGGCCGGGAAATAGTTAACTCTCATTAATTTTTCAATCTGGCACCACCGGCAGCAGCACCTGGGACGGGTGGAGGCGGTCGTGATAGACGGCCTGCGCAGCGCGGCGAAGCTCGCGCTCATCAGCAATCGGCCGACCGCTATTCGGATTGCGGTCGAACCGCGGGAAGTTGCTACTCGAGATTTCGATGCGAATCCGGTTCCCCTTCGCGAACAGGTTGCTGGTGACGCCGGCGTCGATGGTGACCGGATAGACCTGTCCCGGCCGCGCGAGCACGGCTCTTTCGAGTGACTCGCGATATCGCAGCCGCAAGATGCCGTCGGTAAGGTTCCGTGCGTAACCGTTCGGGAAGACGTCCACCAGCTTGGCGGTGAAATCGGTGTCGGGCTGCGAAGTCGCTACGTACAGCAGGACGCGGACCGGTCCGGTCACCTCGAGCGCGCGCTTGAGCGGCGGGCTGGTGTAGACGAGCACATCGCCTCGTTTTTCGACGGCGCGCTGGTCCATGGGCCCCCAGGGAAACTTTTTGGGATTGCAGCACACGGCGCCGCCCGTGGTTGGAACGGGGTTCCCCGGGTCATAGACGAATTGGTCGGCGGGCTGGCGCGCCCGCTCACGCCGCTCAAGGCGCCCATCGCCGCTGAGCGAGTTGGCCCGGCCGTGGCTGGAAAGGTACAATGGCATCGTCCGCGCGCGGGTCAGCGGCCATTCCTCCTCGTCGCGCCAGCGGTTTGCGCCCATGATGAAAATGCGGATGGGCGGGCGGGCGATCGAGCGGCCGCTGTTTCGCGCCGCTTCGTCACCGCCCGGCTTCAGCCAGTAATCGAACCATTCGAGCTGCAGCTTCCGGAGCGGCACCTTCGCGTCTGGGCCGAAGTCCACCCCTGGAAAATCGTGTGACATATTGTGTGGCCACGGACCAACGATGATCCGGTGCAGGTATCCGTGGCTCCGCATAAGGCGAAAGGCCTCCAAGTCGCTCTCGACAAAGTTGTCGTACCAGCCGGCGGCGGAGAACACCGGCACGTGCACGTGCTCCAGGCGCTCGCGCGTGCTGATGGATTTCCAAAACCCGTCGTAGGCCGGGTGATCAAGCGTCTTCTGGTAGAAGCCAATCGTCTGTCCGGTCGCGGCACGGTCGGACGTGCGCAACGGCAGGTTCAGCACGAAGCGGCTGAAGTCGGGCTTAGGGAAACCCGGTGCGCGCAGGTTCTCTGCCATCCACTCCAGCCGCTGCCCGAGCTTGAACGCACCGCCCTGGGAGTAGAACCGGTCGAAATAATCGTCGCATCCGGAAACTACGGGAAAAATGGCTTTGAGGTACGGATTGTCGAGGAGCGCAGCCTTCCACTGCACGATCCCCAGGTAGGAACCGCCGGCCATGCCGATCCGCCGGTCGGACCAGCTCTGGCGCGCGATCCAGTTTAGCGTGTCCTCGCTGTCGGCGGATTCCTGGCGCAACGGATCAAAAACGCCTTCCGAGTCGTAGCGCCCTCGCACGTCCTGGAGGACAACGGCGTAACCATGCTCGATGAAGCCCCGGTAATGCGGCGGGATATCTGTGCCGTTGTCATACGGCGTGCGCAAGAGGATGGTGGCAACCCGCGCCGGCCTTGCCGGGCGAAAAATGTTAGTCGAAAGCTCGGCGCCGTCGCGCATACGTATGCGCACGTCGAGGTCTTTCTCGATCGCGGGTGGCGAGGGCGCGCGAGCCGGACCGGCCAGCGCCAGGGCGGTTAACCAGAGCAGGAATACAGCACGCCTCGCCGGCGGCAGCAGTGAGTAGAACCCGGTAGTCATGCCCGTTTTTGCGAGCCGAAGAGCGCGGTCCCGATGCGCACATGTGTCGCGCCCTCTTCGATCGCGACCTCGAAATCGTGTGACATGCCCATCGAAAGCTTGGGCAGGCCGTAGTGCTCCGCGAGCTCGCGCAACTGCCGGAAATACGGACGGGACCGCTCGGCGTCGGCCGTCCACGGCGGCATCGTCATCAGGCCGGTGAGGCGGAGATTCCTGTAGCGTGCGACGGCGCCAATGAGAGCGGGAAGGTCCTCGGGCAACGCGCCGCTCTTGGCCTCTTCCCCGGAGAGCTTCACCTCGATCATAATCTCGAGCCCGCCCGCGGCTGCCTCATTCAACCGCGGCGCAAGTTTCGTGCTATCGACAGTTTGGATGACGTCGAAAAGCTCGGCTGCGCGCCGGGCCTTGTTGGATTGCAGGTGGCCGATCAGGTGGAAGCGTGCGCCCAGCAGGCCGCTAAGCCCGGGCCGTTTCTGCTCGAATTCCTGGACATAGTTCTCGCCGAACTCGCGGAGGCCCGCCTCGTACGCCTCGACAATGGCCGCTGCCGGGAATGCTTTTGTGACCGCCACCAGCGTGATGTCTTCACGCCGGCGTCCGGCGCGCCGGGCGGCGCAGCCAATGCGAGCTTCGATTTCAGCGGCGCGATCTCGCAGCAAGTATTCATGATAGCGGGCGGCGAGCCGCTCATTGCAAGGTGGGCTTGACAGACAACTGGTGTGCCGTCCTCGCCGGCCGCGGCTACTCGTACCGGAGAGCCTCAGTCGGGTTCAGGTGGGCCGCGCGGTTTGCCGGCAGGAAACCGAAGATGAGCCCGACGAGCGCGGAAACGCCGAAGGCGATCACGATCGAGGCCGCAGAGATCGGGATATAGATCTGGTTGACCAGGTAGCGGACGCTGAGCGGGATCGCGACGCCGGCCAGGATTCCGGCCGCGCCGCCAGTGACACTGATCAGCACCGCTTCGAGCAGAAACTGCTGCAAGATGTCGCGCCGCGCCGCGCCCACCGCCATGCGCAGTCCGATCTCGCGGGTTCTTTCCGATACCGTGACCAGCATGATGTTCATGATCCCGATACCCGAGATGACCAGCGCGATCGCCGAAACCAGGATCAGCACCAGCGTCAGCACAAGCGCAATCCTCTTCGCGGCATCGAGGATGGCGGTGAGGTTCTCTACGGAATAACGTGCACCGGGGCGGTGGCGGCTTTCGAGGATCTGGCGTACCATCTGTGTCACCATCGGTACGTCGCCGGCGCGCTTGGCCTGGACATACATCGGGTCGATGCGCTCAATCGGCACAAAGTAGCTCATGACGGTGAGGGGGATGAGCACCGTCTCGCTCGTGAGCTCCGAGAGGCCAAAGCTCTCCACCTTCTCCTTGAACGTCCCGATGATCGTGAACTCGAGGCCGTGTATCTTGATGAGCTGCCCGACCGCGGCCTGCTGACTGCCGAAAAGGCGTTTGGCGAGCTTCTCAGTGACCAGCGCGACCTTCTGCCGGAGCGCCACATCGCTAGCATCCAGGAAACGCCCGGCAAGAATGATGAGGTTGCGTACTGCTTGATACTGCTCGTCCGAGCCGATGACGGCGATATCCTCCTCGCGGCCGTTGATGACCATGCGGTCGAAGGAGGATTCGATTCCCGTCGCGGCGACGATCCTGCCCGCGAGCTGTTGCCGCGCGGCTTCGACGTTCCGACATCTTGACGAAATCGGCTCCCACCTGCGCTGCAGTCTGCTGCGTGCCGATCTGGTACTGCGCGTAAATCATGTTTGAACCGATACCCTGGATCTGCTCGAGAATGTAGTCGCGGCTGGTCAGTGAAATCGTCACAACGAGAATTACGGAAGCCGTGCCGATGACCAAGCCGAGGCCCGTCAGGAAGGTGCGGATTTTGTTTGCGCGCAGTGCGCTAATGCTGAAGGATAGCGCTTCGGAAAGAAACATATCAGATGCTGGAAGCCTGCCGCAGTAAAAGCTCGGCTTCCCGGCGGGGCGGGTCATCCGGGGTAAGCGGCGATTCGAGGTAGCGCTTCAGCAGATTCCGGGCTGCCTCGAGGTTCCGGCGTATGCGAATGTAAGTGCTGGCGCGCGCGAAGAGCAGTTTGGGTGCGTTCGGGTCAACGCGCTCGGCCCGCTGGAATGCCTCTTCGCTCCGCTGGTACTGGCCAGTGTTGGCCAGGAACTTCGCGAGGTCGATCCAAAGCCCGAGTTGCTGCGGAGCGAGTTCTGCTGCGCGGCGGAATTGCTGCTCCGCAGTGTCGAATTCCTTGCGCCTCTCCGCCAGGCGGGCCTGCGCCCAGTGATACTCGGCGGGGTTGAGCCGGCCGATGCGGTCCGCCAGGGCCGCGGCCTTCTCGAAGCCGCCCCCAGAAACCCTGGTGCGTCCAGATAATACTCGAAAAGATCGCTGATCGCCTCCAGGTTCTGCGGGTCGAGTTGGATCGCACGCTCGAAACTGTCGCGAGCTTTGGACGCGTATCGTGGAGCAGTGAGGAATACGGAAGTCTCGGCCCGCCGGCCGTAGGCGCGGCCGAGCCACAGCCAGGATTGAGAATCCTGGGGGCCAAGGTCCGCCGCTTTTTGGAACAGCTCCGAGGCCCTCTTGGCGTCGCCCTGCATGTAATAGCACTGGCCCATGAGAAGTACGTGCCGGCTCAATCTGCGAATTTCCAGGAGGCGCGAATATGTGGTTAATCTGGACGATACTGCTCGGCATCCTCGCCGGTTGGCTTGCGGGTCAACTTGTAAAGGGGCGCGGGATGGGTCTTCTGGCTGACTTGATTGTAGGAGTTGTTGGTTCGGTCCTGGGCGGATTTGTTTTCGGGCTGTCGGGCTTTCGGCTTACGGACTGCTCGGTGTCTCGTTATGGCAGTCGTCGGCGCGGTGATACTGCTCGTAATCATTCGCGCGATCAAACGCTCCTGAGTATTCAGCGGGAGTTTCGCTGCACGCTTCGCATCATCCGGCGAGGGGTCCACCCTCGCCTTGCAACCAACGCAGAAACTTGTTGTCGTTGTCCACCAGAACCACTTTGGGGAGGATAGGGGCATCGCAGAGTTCAAATCCCATGATGATGATTTCTTCCCCTTCCTTGATGATGTGCGCGGCCCCGCCGTTCATGCAGATCACGCCCGAACCGCGCTCGCCTGGAATCGCGTAGGTCTCCAGCCTAGCTCCGGTCGTGTTGCTTATCACCAGGACTTTTTCGCCTGGCCAAATACCGACCATCTCCATCAAACTCACGTCAATGGTTATGCTGCCGACGTAGTCCGGCCGTGCCTCCGTGACCGTCGCTTTGTGAATCTTCGATCGCAGAACCCAGCGCATGAGAAGTCCTCAGTTTTCGCTTTTTCCAGTGACGTCCACAACTGCGACCGGCCCGTATTTCGCGAGCACGTCCTGGATTTGCTTGCGGTCGCCCACGCATATCCATTGCAAGTGTTCGAGGTCGATGTATTTCTTTGCTGCAGCCTGCACGGCTGGCGCGTCAATCGCCGCGATATGGTCGGGATACGTATTCCAATAATCGGCAGGCAGGCCAAAATGCTGTACCGTCAGCCAACTGTTCAACACTTGCGTCGGTTGCTCGAGAGACAGAGCGAATCCCGCGATAATGGCGCGACGAGACTCGTCCAATTCGCCCTGCGGCACACGCTCATTATTGATGAGTTTCAATTCGTACACCAATTGCGTCATCGAGCCGTCCGTCACAGGCGTGCGCACGGCAGTGCTTGTGGTCCAATCGCCTGGATAAATTTCCGAATTAAATCGACTGTATACCCCGTAGGTGTAACTGTGCACCTCGCGCAAATCGAGGAAGAGCCGCGACTGAGGGCCGCCTCCAAGAACCTGATTCATAACGGTGAGTGCGTAAAAATCGGGGTCTGTCCGGCGGATGCTGCGATCTCCGCCAATGATGAACGTCTGCACCGAATTCGGGCGGTCTACGAGGGTAATCTTGGCTGGCAGGGGAGTCGCACTCATCGGTAGTTTCATCGGCGGCTCGGCGGCGCCCATCCAGCCGCCGAAGTATTTCTCGACGAGAGCCTGCATGTCCGTTGTCTTGAAGTCTCCAGTGACTCCCAAGATCGAATTGCCGGGGCGAAAATGCGCATCGTGGAATTTCTTCAGGTCATCGGCTGTGACTTTTTCGATCGATTCCTTCGTCGGAGATGTGACGGATAGAGGCGCATCCCCGTAAAGCACGCGGCGGAAAGCCTGTCGCGCAAGGAAACTCGGATTTGAGAGACGCTGTTCGAGGCTTGCCTGCTCGCGCTGTTTGTATTGCGCGAGTTCGCCGGCGGGGAATGACGGATGGAGCACTGTGTCACTCAAGAGGTCCAGGATTTGCGGCGCATCGTTGATCAACCCCGAAGCGTCGACGGAAAGATAGCTTGATCCAAACGCGGCCGTGGCACTCAAGCTCGCTCCCAACGAGTCGGTCTCATTGGCAATCTGAGAGCTCGTGCGGCGCTCGGTGCCTTCGCGGAGCATGCCGGCGGCAAAAGAAGCCAATCCCGGAAGATCAGTTGGGTCGGCCAATTGCCCCGGACGAATCCAGAGTGAGAATGCAACGGTCGGAAGTTTGTGATTCTCCAGAAGCAAGAGAGTCAGCCCATTCTTGAGCTTCACGACCGTTGGGCGCGGGAGTTGCACTCGAAGGACTTCCTTGTTCACAGGTGCGCGGTTCAGCCGCTGCACTTCGCCCAGCGGCGTCAACTTCTCCTGCGCTCTCGCTGGGGGAGCTGCTGGCGCCGCAAATGCGACAACGACCAGGGCAGCGAGAGCCGGCTGCCAATTTAATTTAGAATTCAGGCCAAGAATTTTCATCGCAAGCGCTCCTTTGAATAACTTCTCTTGAGCACGCATTTGAATCTCAATGCGCCTGTTTAGCCGGCCCGGTTGCTTCGTGCGAGGCCGGCAACGTGGTGATCAGAGTGCGCTGATCGCGAACCAGGCACTTCTTGGCGGCGGCATCTACTTGTTCGAGCGTCACCGCATCCTGTTTGTCTTGAACCGTGTTGATCAACTCCGGATCGTTGAAGTACACCGTGTACTGCCCGATCAGAATTGCCGTACGAAGCGACGACCGGCGTTGCTCGATAAAGCGGCGCAGGAGTTGCGTCTTGGCCTTTGCGAGTTCATCGGGCGTTACGCCATCTTTCACGACGGCGGCAATTTCTTCCTCAATCCCCTTTTCAAGGTCTTCCACCTTCACACCAGGTGCCGGATTTGCGGAAAGATACAGCAGGCTCGGGCCGATTCTTGCATCGGCAAACGCCGAGACATCGGAAGCAAGCTGTTTGTCTTTGACAAGGTGCTGATAGAAGCGCGAACTCTGGCCTTGTCCAAGAATGACGGCAAGCTCCTGGGCGGCGTAATTGTCCGGCGTGTTGCCCGGCGGGATGTGGTAAGCAATGTCAATTTCCGGCAGGCGCGCTAGCGGATCTAAAATTGTCTCGCGGCGCTCCCCATAGTGCGGATCTTCCGTCAAGTCCACTGTGGGCGGCGCGGGCTGAGATGGAATCGGGCCAAAGTACTTCTTCACTTCGACTAGAGCTTCGTCCGGATCAAAATCGCCCACGAGCGTCAAGACAGCATTGTTCGGCGCGTAGTAGGTGCGGAAGAAATCCGTGACGTCCTGGAGCGTTGCTTGGTCCAGATCGGCCATCGAGCCGATCGTCGAATGCTTGTACGCGAAGTTATCGTAGGAGAGATTGTCGAGATCCAAATTCGCATGAGCGTACGGCTGGTTGTCGTAACTTTGCCGGCGTTCCTCCTGGACTGTTTTGCGCTGATTTTCAAGCTTCGCTTGCGTGATCGTGAGCGCTCGCATGCGATCGGATTCGAGGAATAGACCGAGGTCGAGCTGGTTTTTTGGTAACTCCTCGAAATATACGGTGCGATCTTCGTTCGTTGTGCCGTTCATGCCGCCGCCATTGTTCATCACGAGGCTGAAATGCTCGCCTTTGCCCACGTTTTCGGAGCCCTCAAACATCATGTGCTCGAACAAGTGGGCGAAGCCCGTTCTCCCAGGGCGTTCGTTGCGGCTCCCCACGTTGTAAGCGACGTTAATCGAATACACAGGCGCGCTATGGTCCGGCACCAGAATGACGCGCAGGCCGTTGTCGAGGCGCGAATCGTGCAGCTCAAGATTCGGCAACTCGGACACCTCCCGCCCAAACAAGCGCCGCGCTCAGTCCAAGACAGCCCAAAAGCCCCGGCAAGAGCACAACCTTCCACCAACGCTTTGCGGCCATATTTCTCACCTCCTGGCAACTGACATCATTCTGCATATTTGGATAGCGGATGGCAAACACACCCGCATGGTTTCACACCTTGGACGAAGCCTAATTCTACATGTGAGCAAGCTAACCGTAACTTTGCGCTCCCCATCTTGACTTTGCCAAAATGGCCCGCCTAGACTCGATGTCCCAAGCCAAATGACGGATACCTGCGGCAAGATCATCACGATAGCGGTGACAGGCGCAAGCGGCGCCATCTATGCGCGAAGTATTCTTCGTTTGCTAGAGTCCGACAGCGCGTCGAGCGCGTTTTTCTTG
>CAWIHA010000028.1:0-68734 GCA_963835855.1 Bryobacterales bacterium
GAGCCGCACGCGCCGTTAGCTCAAGGTGGGGCTTGCGCGCCTGGATGGCGCAACCGCCCGTGCCGCCGGAGGTCGTGCAGGTCTGGTCTGCGAGGGTCGTGAAATAGATGTTCGAGGCGCCTGAGGGGGTGGTCGCCGAATTGTCGATGGTAATCCCGCTGGTACCGCCGGCCTCGGCTGTAGCTCCGGTGGGCGTAGCGCTGCCGCCGAGAAAACCGCTGGTCACGTCGAAGCCCATGACGCAGCCGTCGGCCAGGCTGTTGTTGCAAGTTGCGGGCACCCCGTAGCTGAGCACGCTCACGAAGACGTAATCCTTGCTGCCATTGTAGAATTCGCTGACCTGCAGGCCAGCGGAATAGAGGCTATTCGTGTAGTTGCTGCTAAGGACCGGGCCCGCCGTGGCGGCAGTGCTCATCGCATCGGAGTTGATGGACACCTGGTACAGGGTGTTGTTCCCCGCTCCGGTGTTTCCGACAACGTAAAGGTGGCCGGAAGGGCTCGACGGAGACGACGTGAGGTAAGCGTTGTCGAAGGTGCCTGATAGAAGGAACTCATGCCCCGCCCCCAGCGTGGTCTCGGCGCCACTCCCGCTCGTAAAGGTGGTTGGAAATTGGAAAACGCCGCTGCACGGGGTATGGGCGCCACAAGGCGATTGGGCGGTGGTGTTGCCGTCCGCTCCCGCAAAGACATAGACCATGCCGGCCGCGGAATCCACCAGCGGGCCGTCCACAAGCCCAAAAATGGCGTCCAGCCGGCTGGATGTGCCGGCCGTGGCGCCTGTTGCGGCATTGATGGCGTACAGGTACCCGCAGGGGGTTCCCGGCGTCGCGCAGGTCGACGATGTATTGAGCAAATAGTCGCCCACGAAGATTCTGCCCGATGCGGCATCGTAGACCGGGCTGCTGAGCGCCGCGGAACTCACCGGGACCGGCCACGGGGTCGTTGCCTCGGCGGGAGTTCCCTGGAAGATTCCGGTGAACTTGTGTAGCCTGCCACCGTCGTCGCCGATGTAGAGCGTATCCGAGCTGTAATCGTAAAAAGGCGGGGAGCCGCTGTCGTTGGCGCCGCCGCTGAAAGCCAGGGTGGTCATGCAGGGCGCCGTACAACTCTGATAGGCGGTTGCGGCGACTCCCGTCGGAGTGCCCGGGTTGGAAGGGGTCTGGCTGGATGATGCCTGCCACTTCAAGACCACCAGGCTGGCGGCTCCCCCGGTGCCGGTCTGGGCGAACACCACCTGCGAGCCGTCGAGCGAGAACACGACCGAGGTGACGATGGCTCCGCTCGTGTTAAAGGCCCAGTAGACCGAGGGCACCGTGCCGCCGCACCCCGTATAAAGGTTATCGTAGGCGACAATGCTCGCGGTGGTCGCACTCCCCGCCAGTCCGGTATTGTAGACGACGAAATCGGGCTGTGAAGCACTCCCGCAATTCGCGCTGCCCGTGCTAAATGAGTACTTGGCAGGGAACATGCCCAAGCCCGCTGAGGCGCCACTTTCCAAGTTCTCGCTCCAGTCGGTGTGCACGCGCCTGCTGGGGTAAGAGTGGGGTTGCGGGACATGCCGTCCGCCCTGAGGACCTGACGGAGCCCAGGCGAGCCCACGCCTTAGCGGGCCGGCCGGGACGTGAGCGCCGGTCCCTGGCGTTTCCGTGGTCGCGGCCGGTGCTGCATTGTCCGGATCCGGCAGCGTGACAACGGCGTCTGGGCGTGTGGAACTCCGCTGCCTCTGCTGAAGCTTGAAGCGAGGATCATTGACGATCTTGACCCAACGGCCGTACGTGCCGTTCCGGACCGCGTCCCCAGCCGTTCCCGGGTTGGAGAAGATGAGGTGATGGTGAGTCCAGTCGTGAGGCTCGCCCAGGCCTTCCTGCGCGAGCGCCGGAAGCGCGCACAGCACGGCGAGCGCCACGGCCGCTAGGCCGCCCCGCCTCTTACCAGTTGGAATTGTGAACGAGGTTGTAGGCATTGATGGTTCCGATGCCGGTGGCGAAGTCCCAGCCCGCTGCAGTTCCGTAGGCCGGTTCGTACAAGGTGTTGGATAAGGACAGCACGCCCCGCCTGGCCGAATCCAGGTAGCAGTTGTAAGTGCCGGTACAATTCACGTCCATGTCGCCTTGCGTCACGTCGTAGAAAACGCAAGCAGATGCCAGTCCTCGCCGCAGCGGTGGCAGGCTGCTGGAATTGCAGGTGCTGCTGCCGCTGGAGCCGTATTCGCTGGCGGCGATCCGGTAATAGGCCGGGTTGGGATTGCCTTGTGGGCCCCACATCTGATTCACCAGCGCCTGAATGCCCGCCATGATGGGCGAGGAGAACGACGTTCCACCTGCGCCAGACCACGTGCCCGGCGCGCCCGAGCAGGGTGTGCCGCCACGCAGTCGGTCGCTCCAGCAAAATGGGTAATAGTGGCCCCAGATGCCATTGGCCGCAAACAGGGAAACATCGGGAATATCGCGCACGCCATCGGCCGGGTTGCCAAACACCGATTGCCAAGATGGTTTCGCGTACCCGGCGCAGGTGCCGCTAACCACGCCGGCCGTGCTGGGCGTTCCGGTGGCACAGCCGCTCGGTCCGCCGCTGCCCGAGACGACGGTCAGAAAGCTCGTCGCGCTATTGTTACAGAAGCCGTTTGGGCCGTAAGTCGTGGTATAGCCCTTGGAGCTGGCGATCAGAACGCTGGCGCAGGAATCGTTCCAGGGGATCTCCGGAATATAAGATTTCGCGGAGGCGTAAGTGGCAGTGTTAACCGGGTTCCAGTAAGTGCTAGTCGTGCCAGCGTATGTGTCGCCGAAGTCAGTGCCGCCCACAGCGACGTTGTAGGGAGTCGAGGCGAATCCGCTCACGCCGATGCCGTGTGTCGCCTGGGTAGTGTTGGCATCGCAACTGGCGGCGCCTTCATCGCCGCTAGAAACGAAAACCGAGATGGACTCGGCCGCCGCCTGCTGATACGCCGAGTAGTACGCTGCATTCGCTGCGGCCCCGTTCGCCGCCTCGCACTCGCCGTAACTGATGCTGAAGATGGCGGGCGGGCTGCTGCCATTGATCAGGTTCTCGAAGGCAATCAGGCCGCCAACTTCGGCTCCGCCGGTACGCAAGAACTTGGGACTGCCTCATTTCAAGCGATTTCTCGGGCACCTCTCTGTCCTCTCCTTCCTTCGCCCGGTTTGCTTCTCCTTGGCCACCGCACCCTATCCGGCTGGCACCGGCAGAGCCGCAATTCGCCGCACCATGCCGCCGGATCAGTCTGTCGAGTAAGATTGGGAGCATGCGGATCGGCATGCTTCTTTTTCCCCGCCTCACGCAGCTCGACCTCACAGGTCCTTACGAAGTCCTCTCGCGGCTCTCAGATACGAATGTCCTGTTACTGTGGAAGACGCGCGAAGCTGTCATTAGCAACTCCGGCATGTCGATTATGCCCACCGTAACGCTCGACGAATGTGCTCAACTCGATATTGTTTTTGTGCCGGGTGGCAGCACCTTGAGCGGCCGCACAGCACAAGCTGGCGTAGCCGCCTCGCGAGAATCCGTTGAAAATGCTAGAGAACTGGTAATTGCTTTGCGATATTGCGCTGTTCGTGGCTGAGGCGGAACGGCGCACGCGCTACAATGCGTGCGTGAAACGAATCGCCCTTTCCTGGAGCAGCGGCAAGGATAGCGCCTGGGCGCTGCACGTTCTGAAACAGACGGCCGGCATCGAATTGACAGCCCTGATCACGACCTTTAACTGCGCAGCCGATCGAGTCGCCATGCACGCCATACGGCGCCGGCTGGTTGAGGCTCAGGCTGAGCGCCTCGATTTGCCGCTGTGGTCCCTGGAGCTTCCGTGGCCGTGCGCTAACGGCATTTATGAGGAGCTCATGGGAGGCATTTGCCGCCGCGCCCTAGCCGCGGGCGTGAGTACCATCGCTTTCGGAGATCTCTTTCTTCGCGATGTCCGTGGGTACCGTGAGCGCCAACTTCAGGGCACAGGCCTTGAGCCACTCTTCCCTCTCTGGAACCTTCCCACCCAGGAACTTGCGGCCGACATGGTCCGCGCTGGCGTCAAAGCGAAAGTGACGTGCGTGGATCCCAGACATCTGGATCGCAGTTACGCCGGGCGCGGCTTCGATGCGGCATTTATCTCCGCTTTACCATCGAGCGTGGATCCGTGCGGCGAGAATGGCGAATTTCATACTTTTGTCCACGACGCCCCGGTCTTTTCACGTCCGATCGATATTCAGACTGGCGAGATCGTGGAGCGCGACGGCTTCATTTTCGCGGACGTGCTATAGCGGCCGGTTGCGCAGCCGTTCAGACGATTGGCAAGAACTGCTTTATCCCTTCTTGCAGCTTAGCTTGGGTTAGCTAACGTTAATGCGCGATAACGCCTGCGAACCAGCTATTATTGGGCGCTACTGACGGAGAGCCACCTGACGCGGCGACTGGTCGGGCAGTGGTTCTTCCTGGCCGGATTGCACAGCGGGGTGGTGTCAAGAAAGAAGCTCGCCCTTGGGTCTTGGGGCGGCATCCCATAGCGGCGCGGCGATCACCCCTTCCCGCATCGCCGATGTGTGGCAGCGCACAAGTTCTCTTCCCTGCGCGGCGGACTGCCGTGCCTACGGCTTCGCCCTGCGGGTGCGCTCTCTTAAGGTACTACCCCACGGACTTCACCCTGGTATGGACTTCACCTTGGTGTTGACGCTCATGCTGCCTATCTTCTTGACAGCCGGCGTCTCGTAGCGTGGCGATTCTTCGTGCGGCTGAACCGGAGCCTGTGCCGACTGTTGGCTGGCGTTATCCATGGGACAAACCATAACACAACGCACCTGGGGTGGCACGGACTTCGCCGGTCTGGTGTTGACGCTCATGCTGCCGATCTTCTTGACACTCGGCGTCTCGTAACGTGGCGATTCTTCGTGCGGCTGAACCGGAGCCTGTGCCGACTGTTGGCTGGCGTTATCCATGGGACAAACCATAACACAACGCACCTGGGGTGGCACGGACTTCGCTGGTCTGGTGTTGACGCTCATGCTGCCGATCTTCTTGACAGCCGGCGTCTCGTAGCGTGGCGATTCTTCGTGGCGCGGCGGACTGCCGTGTCTGCGGCTTCGCCCTGCGGATGGGCTCTCTTATTCCAACGACTTCGCCGGTCTGGTGTTGACGCTCATGCTGCCGATCTTCTTGACAGCCGGCGTCTCGTAGCATGGCGATTCTTCGTGCGGCTGAACCGGAGCCTGTGCCGACTCTTGGCTGGCGTTATCCATGAGACAAACCATAACACAACGCACCTGGGGTTACAACGACTTCCCCGGTTTGGCGGTGGCGCTCATGCTGCCGATCTTCTTGACAGCCGGCGTCTCGTAGCGTGGCGATTCTTCGTGCGGCTGAACCGGAGCCTGTGCCGACTGTTGGCTGGCATTATCCATGGGACAAACCATAACACAACGGACCTGGGGTTACAACAGGGAAGATGGGGTCAATGGGGCATCGAGCCGCGCCACGGCGTGGGGAAACGGCCGGGGCTTGAAGGCGAGCAGGCGCAGGCCGGCCGCGGTCAGCTCTTCGGCTACCTCCTGTTCGGTGAATCGGTGCTCGAACTTGTCGGTCATCGAGTCGCCCGCCTCCACGGTCGGGGTCAGCCGAAGTGCCCTTCGCATAGCATTGGCCGCGAGCGTAGCCGTCCTCGCCCGCCAGCCGTCCGCCCGGCGCAGAAAGAACGACATCAGCAGGGGGGCGCCCAGCTTCATCTGCCGCGCCAGGGCCCGCAGGAATGCGGCCCGGCGCGCACTCTCCGGGACGTGCGTGTATCCGCCCCAGCCAATCACGACGCCGTCAAACCGCTCTCCGAACGCGGGGACCTCGGATGGCTGTCCCGTTTATCCTAACTAATGTGCGGTCGGTTCTGGCATTGGCCTTCTGTTTTACGGTTCCCGTCTTCGCCGAAGACGCACGGGAGATCGTGCGCCGCTCCGTCGAGTTGGATCAGACAAACTGGGTCCGGATGGCTGATTACACTTGGGTGGGCCGCTTGCGCGAGCGCCATTTCGATTCGCATAACCACGTCACTTCAGAACACCAGGAGGCCTGGGAAACCATCATTCTGGATGGCCAGCCCTTTCGTCGAATGCTGGAGTGGGATGGCAAGCCGCTGCTGGCTGACAAACAGCGGAAGCAACAGCAAAGACTGGACGAAGCCGCCGCCAAGCTGGAAAAGGAAACAGCGGAGCAAAAACAGCGCCACGCAGCCGACTATGAGAAGGCACGCCGCCGCGAGCGCGAATTCCTGCTCGATATACCGAATGCCTACGACTTTCGGCTCGAAGGAACCGGCAAGGTTGACGGTTACGATGTTTGGGTCATCTCCGGCGTGCCAAAACCGGGATATCACGCGAAGAGCCGTGACGGCGCGGCATTGCTGAAGATCCGCGGCAAGATCTGGATTGAAAAATCCGGCTACCAGTGGGTCCAGCTGGAAGCGCAAACCATGAAGACCATCTCGTTCGGGTTGTTTCTCGCCTGGTTGAACCCCCGGTGCGAAGCTGCTCCTGGAGCAGACACGAATCAACCATGAAGTTTGGTTGCCCAAGCGCGAGTATCTGAGCGGGAGCGGACGTGTCGGGCTGGTGAAGAGGGTGGTGGAGGACCAGGAAATCACATGGAGCGACTATAAGAAGTTCCGCGTCGATTCCAAATTGGTGCCCAGCGAACCGTAAGAATGGCGGGGCTTGTTTGCTTTGACATAAAAGCCCGACTCGTAAGAGTACGCGGGCTCTCCGACGCGACTACCGATAACAGGGGATAACGTCCTAGTGTCCTGAGTCAGAAGTTCGTAGTAGAAGTCCGGGTGTGGGGCGGGTCCTCTGACCCGCGGCCGACGCCCTCGTCGGCCTGCTTTGAAATGCGCTTACGGGATGCCGGACCAGGGGTCCGGTGCGGACGAGGGCGTCCGCACCACTTCGACTTATCTGGTGAATTTCTGACTCAGGACACTAGTTCCAGGCCCGCTTGGGAATTTCTAAGCGATGAAGATTACACGAACGTGTGGAACGCCATGAACGATCTCGAGTCGTGCTCGCACTCAGCAGGCTCGTCAGATTGATCCTCCACCAGTCTTGCGACAGCGTCGTGGATCTATGGGAACCGGAATACGCACCCGCTGGATCAACCGAGTCCTATGTCCCGAGTCTTTATCTTTTTGTCCGACCCGATGCCGAAGTGAACGCGTTTGTGTGAGAAACTCGCATCGCTCGCGCCTGTTGTCACGTGCTGTGCCGCACGCGGAAAAGAGGGAGGCTCTCAAGCCTCCCCCGGTGCGAGAGTCGCTACTGGTTACGCTTCAGCGGGCATTCTATCTATGGGCAGTACCCGCTGGGAAGAAGAGGAACCGGGCAAACGTTTAGCGTTGCCGAGCAGTTCGCACTGCCGCCGGAATTGGAAGCCGTCATGGTGTATGTGGTCGTGGCTTGGGCGTTGCTGATGCCTTTGCTGCCGCTAGAAACCGGCGACACGGACCCAATGCCATTGTTGATGCTGGCGCTTGTGGCGTTTGTGGTGCTCCACGTCAAGGTTGCACTACCGCCTTTACTCACCAAGCTCGGGCTAACGGTTAGTGAGCAAGTAGGAGGAGGGGGTGGTGGGGGCATCAGGGTTACCGTGGCCGTTCCGCACAGGCTGGAGTTGGATACCAGACAGGCCTTCAACGTGACCGTCTGCTGCGTAGTGATGCTCGACGGCGCATAATAGGTGACCTGCTGGCCCAGTGGCACATTCCATTGCAGCGTCCCGACCGAAGGACTGAGCGTCCAGCTTCCCACCGCCGAATTGCCCCCGCCCGGCACGGTAACGGTGAAAGTTTGCGATCCACTCGGGGACAGAGCAGCCGAAGACGGTGAGATAACCGGTGGGGCCATCAGCGTTACCGTGGCCGTTCCGCAACTCGACGGGACGACCGCGCTACAGGCGGTTACCGTGACCGTCTGCTGCGTCGTGATGCTGGCCGGCGCCGTGTAGAGACCGTTCGGGGCCGAAGCCGACCACGTCACCGCCGTATTCACCGCGCCCGAAACCGTTGCCGTGAACTGCTGCGTTTGGCCGGCCACGAGACTCGCGGAGGCCGGAGACACGCTCACCGATACCGGCGAAACGGTTACCTTCGCTTGGCATGATCCGGACGCGGCGGGGTTCACCGCAGTCATCGTGTAGGTGGTCGTCGCCGTCAAGTTGGTCAGGGTCACGCTTCCACTGGAAACCGGAGTCACCGGCCCGATGCCGTTTCCGATCCCGGTCGAGGTGGCGTTCGTCGTGGTCCACGATAGCGTGGAACTCCCGCCATATTTTGTGGTGCTGGGCAAGGCAGTCAAAGTGCACGTGGGCTGATTCCAGACTGTCACCGTGGCCGAGCCGCACTGGCTTGGTGCGGCCGCGCTACAGGCCGTCAGCGTAATCGTCTGCGGCGAGGTGGCGACGGAGGATGGCGCGTAGTATGTGGCCTGCATCCCCGTTGGTATGACACTGAGGCTCCCCAGCGAAGGGTTCATCGTCCAACTCCCGATGGTCGCATTGCCGCCGGGGTAAGTAACCGTGGCGACAAACGCCTGCGCCTGGCCAGCGGCCATCATTGCCGTCGCGGGGCTCACGGTTACCGTCACGGGCATCAGAGTCACCGAGGCCGTGGCGCAACTGTACGGCGCAGCTACGCTACACGCGGTTACCGTGACCGTCTGCTGCGCAGCGATTGCCGCTGGCGCCGTGTACAGGCCGCTCTGCGTAATCGTGCCTGCCGAAGCCGACCACGTTACCGCTGCGTTGCTGGGGTAGTTAGCGCTGGCGGTGAACTCCAGTTGCTGGTTGATGTACAAGGTCGCCGTCGTGGGACTGATGGTTACTGTAACGGGTATCACCATCACCGTGGCCGTACCCCAGAGAGTTGCGGGGCTGGGAGTAGCGCTGGTATACGCGCTCAGCGTGACGGTCTGTTGACTCGTGATGGTTGACGGAGCTGTGTAGGTCGCGGTACCTAGGATGGGCACAATAGCCGACCCACCTGTGATGTTAGGCTGCAGACTTCCGGCCCCGGAGAGTGTCCAATCGAAAATGGACCTGCCAGATGGCACGTTGGCTTGGAACAGCTGCGATTGGGGCGGTTGGACAGCATACAGCGTCGCCGTCATGGGAATAAATCGGGGCTCCAGATCCACCGTCGCCGTGCCGCACAGGGTAGAGTTCGACGCCAGGCAAGCTGTCAGCGTGACTGTCTGCTGCGTAGTGATGCTCGATGGCGCACAATATGTGACCTGCTGCCCCTGGGGCGCGTTCCATTGCAGGGTTCCCAATGGGGGGCTGAGCGTCCAGTTCCCGATCGCCGAATTTCCACCGTTCGGCAGGGTCACGGTGAAAGCCTGGCATCCGCCCGCGTATAGAGTAGCCGTAGACGGTGTGAGGAGTACTTGGGGCATCAGAGTTACCGTGGCTGTGCCACACCTCGAGGGAGCAGCCGTACTACAAGCTTTCAACGTAACTGTCTGCGGCGCGGTGATCCCGGATGGCACCTCGTATGTGGCCTGCATTAGGCTTGGTATGGCGTTGAGAGTCCCCACCGGAGGGTTCATCGTCCAACTCCCGATGGTCGCATTGCCGACGGGGTAAATAACGGTGGCCGTGAACACCTGCAACTGGTTGGCGAACAACGTCGCCGTTGCCGGACTCACGGTGACGATCACGGGCAACAGAGTGATTGTGGCTGTGGCGCAGGCCGTTATGTCGGCTGCGCTGCAGACCTGGAGGGAGATCGTCTGCTGCGTTTCGATATCGGATGGCGCCGTGTATATGACCTGCTGCCCGCCTGATGAGACCCACTGCAACCGTGGGTACCCTGACGTATAAGGTGACGGGTTGAGTATCCAGGTCTCAATCGCCGTATTGCTGGTATTGCTGACGGTGGCGGTGAACGTCTGCTGCTGGCCGAAGTACAACCTCGCGGAGGTGGGACTTACAGTCAGTGTCACCGGCGACAGAGTCACCGTAGCGGCGCCGCACTGATTTGAGTTGGATGCCAGGCAAGCCGTCAACGTGACCGTCTGCTGGGTGGTGAAACCCGTGGGAGCTGTGTATGTGGCCATCTGTCCGTTTGGCGCGATCACTCCCAAATTCCCCCCCGCGGGGCTGAGCGTCCAACTTCCGATCGCCGAGCTGCCCCCACCCGGTACGGTAACCGTGAAGGTCTGAGATTGGCCGCTATGCAAGACGACCGTGGCGGGAGAAATAATCACAGGTGGTACGAGGGATACCAGCGCGCTGCCGCACCTGGACGGGGCGGCTGCACTACATGCGGTCACCGTGACCGTCTGCTGCGCAGTGATATTAGATGGCGCTGTGTAAAGTCCCGTGGGGCTGATCGTTCCAACCCCTGAGGGGCTGATCGACCACGTCACCGCCGTGTTGCCCCCGGCGGGGGCAACCGTGGCGGTGAAGGACTGCGATCCGCCGCTTAGCAGACTGACCGGTCCAGCGGGAGACACACTCACCATTACGGGCAATGACGCCAGGTCGTTGATCAGGTTTTGTGTAGGGGTGCCCCAGCCGGTCACGAGATCGTAGCCGGTAACGGCACAGTACGAGGCAGTGCAGCCGCTGCTTATATCATGGAAGTCCTTCTCGTAGTTGGGGCCTTTGGCGATCGCGTAGATAGAGGGATTGGGAAATCCCAAAACGGGCATGCCGTTTTGTACCGCCTGCTCATTCACCAGCGCGGTGAATCCTGCCCACAATGGCGTCGCATAGCTTGTGCCCGAGCCGTAGTCTATTGGATTGCCGTTGTAGATGACGGCGCAGATGTTAAACGCAACCATGGCGACGTCGGGAATGTTGCGCATGGTAGTCGATCCACCGTTCTGGGACATATCCACGCCTTGCTGCCACCACGGGATCGAATAGCGTGCGCTGAACCCGCCGCTGCTGCCGGCCCCTTGGCTGCCATACCACGAACCTGCGCCTTCCCACCAAGCCGATTCCGATGACCAAACGGCGGCTTCGCCAAGAAGCGTAGAAATGGGCGGACCACTGGTCGTGAGCATGGTGCCGCCGACGATTGTCAGATAAGGCGAGTCATTACCGTCGAAGTACCCATCGTCACCGGACGACTCAAAGACCGAAACGCCCTCGACGCCAAGCTGCAGCAACGTCGAATCGTCGGGCGGGTATATGTAAGAGATACTGACTTGGATGACCGAAGGTTTGTCGGCAATCTGCTGCAAATCGGCATCGATATTTCCCTCGTACACAAGCACATGGTTCAGCCCTGGCGCCATGGCGGCCGCCATCTCGATGTCCACAGCGGTCTCTGCGCCACCATCGGGGTATATCGGCTCCGTTTCCACAATCACTCTCTGGACAGGATTTCCCAAAGCTGGCTTAAGGTTGTTGCGGTACGTCGTAATACCATTGCCGCTGAGGTACGTCGTAATATCGTCGTCATAGAAATCGGATTCCTCGATTACCGCCACCGATTGCCCAGAGCCGTCTAGCGTCACGTTTGGAACGTAAGCGGCCCGCAGATCGGCAGCCTTGAAACAACCGTTCGTTCCCGAACCAGTACCGCTGGCGTCCAATGCCGACCGCAACGCGGCACGGCGCAGCGGGTTTGCATTGTCGAGGTGCTTGACGGCGTGTACGGGCACATCCAGATCGAGCGAGGGATCCCTGTCCGGAGCGTAGAACTCGGTCCCATCCGCGCGTTGGTAGTTGTACAGGTTCACGTGGAAGGCTCTCGATATGTCGGCAACCGCGCCGTTCACGAGCAACATCGCCCGGCTGGCGAAGGTGCGTGTAACCCGCAGGCCGTTGGCTTCCGCGAAAGAGATCACGGCCTGATAATCGCTTTCCGAAGGCCCGAACCTGGCCGTGAACTGATCCGGCTTCAGATAGTGGCGGAAGTTCGGGCTGGCCGGATTGTAAATATCCTGGAGCAGTGCATCGAGTTCTGCCTGATTCCGGAGCGGCAACGTAATCGTCAGATCGAGATGCAGCCCCGCCTGCAATTCGGACATCCGGTGCGCGCTGGCCACCGCATGCGGCACGTGGCCGCGGAGTTGTTGTCTTCCAGGAGCTTGAGCAAAGCTCACGGTGGACAGGAGCAGAAGCATGCAGATGATGGCGCTAGAGAAGCGCCGGCTGCGGAAGGTTTCGATATCTGCGTTTGTCAGCTTCATGAGTTGGCCTCGTTCGTTCTTTGTGGGAGTGCGGGGTGTAGCTGGCCCCACAATCCCGCAGGTTTCATCGCGCCGGGAGTGAGCATCGCTCCACTCCGGCCGTGAACCGGAGAAGTGCGGACTTCTGCGTCCCAATTCATTCAACTTGTAGTGGACCCCGCGCCTGTAGGTTCCAGGCACGAGAATAATTACGCCAAAACGCTTCAGGTAACAAGCATCGCAGCGGATGCAGAGGATATAGCGGAGGGAAGCAGCCAACCCTGCCGCATGTGCCGGGTCAGAACTGTCTTCTTCGGATGAACCGGGTGAAGCCATGCTAACCGGAATCCTCGCTGGTGTCAATCTGTTTATTGTTCTCTGCTAAGTGCTTTCATGCGAGTAATTTCCCGCTTGGTATGCGCCGATGCAGGCTACCGAAGTGCGTCCTAATTCATCCCGAAGACTTCACCGCGCTTGAGATTAGCTGAAATGGCGGTCCGTCTTTTGGGCATGTTTAGAGTGGTCGTCGATCAGCGCCAGGCCTGCGGCACCGCGCCGGCTCGAAACCACTTGAGGTTCCCGCGGCTCCGAGGTAAGGTCCGAATGGCTACCGTTAATGCCCATTATGAGGACCGAAATGACTGATTTGATTGTTGTTCCGCAGGCCGCCGAGTGGCGGCGACTGAAGGCGCTGGTGCTGGACAGCGTCTCTTCGCCGATTACGAAGCGGGTGTACGACATGGCGCTGAACGAATTCTTCTCCTGGTATGGCCAGGAGCCGCGGCCCGGCTTTACCAAGGCTACCGTGAGCGCCTGGCGAACTTCGCTCGAAGCACGTGGCCTCGGATCATCCTCGATCATTATTAGGATGTCGGCTATCCGCAAGTTGGCCACTGAGGCAACGAACAACGGGCTACTGGCGCCGGAGCTAGCGGCCGGAATCGCCCGCGTGAAGAGTGCGAAGTCCATTGGAGTGCGCACGGGGAACTGGCTGTCGCTGAAGCAGGCGCAGGCGCTCCTGAATGCGCCGGATATTGCAACCCTGAAGGGCCTGCGCGACCGCGCCATAATCGCTGTCCTTCTTGGCTGCGGCCTGCGCCGGTCCGAAGTGGCGGCACTCACGATGGGCCACATTCAGCAGCGCGATGGCCGGTGGTGCATCGTGGACCTCCTCGGCAAGCACGGGCGTGTGCGCACAGTGCCGATGCCGGTCTGGGTGAAAGTGGCAATTGATGCGTGGACCGGCCTCGCCGGCATAGTGGACGGCCACGTGTTCCGGCCTGTGAACCGCGCCGACACGGTGCAGGGCGACGTGCTCTCCGAGAAGGTCGTCTGGCAGATGCTCCGGCCATACGCGGCGGCAGCTGGCGTCCCTGGCGTTGCACCGCACGACTGCCGTCGCACAGCAGCGAAATTATGCCGCGCCGCCGACGGCGAGTTGGAGCAAATTCAGTTGCTCCTGGGCCACGCTTCGGTTCAGACGACCGAGCGGTACCTGGGTACGAAACAGGATCTCGTCCACGCGCCGAACGACGGGATCAGACTGAGAGTGGCTGTGTAGCCCTCGGGCCGGATCGCCCTTACTGGCCGCCAGGGCGCGCTCAACGCGGGCCGCCGCCATGCCGCACGCCCGCGGGTAAAGGATTCGTTCTGGCTCATGCCGGAATCGGCCACCCTTTCGCGCCCGGAAGCCCCGTGTTACGCCGTCTGGCTCCGGGCTGGCTGTGTGGGCCACGGCCATCCTCCGGCGCGCCCTGCCGCCTGACCACCGACCACCTCTTTACAGTGAGACAATAGCGAAATGGTGCAATCGTGCAACGCGCCGCCGCCTCGCGCTGGAAAGTACCTATAGATTTCTTGTCGGCGCGGTTGAACGCGCCACGGACCCAGGCCACCGTGTCAAGGGCGGTCGGCCGTGCTCCCCTGAAAGCATGCGACCCTCTGCTTAGCGTGCGGATCCAATCTGAAGAAAAAGGGGTGGAAGCTCTCCGCTGAGGCGGTCTGGCGTCGCTGAGTTACATGAGGCTCGGTTGCAGAACCGTTGCAGTCGGCGCAGAAGTTTCCAGACCAGCGCCGCTTGGCTTTTCCGTGTTCCGGCCAATCTCCCGCGCTGAACTATTTTCATTGAATTTCAGTCCCGTTTAGCCGACGCCGGTGCGACGTCTCCAATAGGGAAGTAATGTTTTAAGCGCTGCAGCGCGGGGTTCGTGTCCCGCCAATCGAGTTCACGGTTGCCATCGGCTCGGCCGGCGATGCCCGCGATCGCACCTAAGGCGGCATACAGGTGCAGGGTGTCTCGCGTTTCGATGTAGCGCGCCAGTAAACGGCTTGGCCACCCGTCCAACCAGATCAAACTGGCGTCCTCGTTGCGCTTGTGAAACAGTCGCTGCCAGCGCTGGAAAATCGTTTGCGGCGTGTAGTGTTTGCCGTGTTCTCCGAGGCAATCCGCGGCTGGCGGCTCGGCCGGAAGCACGAGCGCATGGTGGCCGGCGTCCGCCAGTTCCCGCATTTGCGCTACCTCGCAGTTCAGCGTATCCCGGTAGGGAAACCGTTTCACGATTTCATGGCGGTAAATCTTGACGCCGAGAAGAGGCCGCTGGACGTCGCAATCCCAAAGCGGCGCGCACACCAGTGGAACGCTCGCCTCCGATTGCGTAATCAACTCGTGCAATCTGGCGAGGGCGTGCGGATATAGCATCATGTCCTCGTCGACCTGCACGTAATAAGGCGTAGCGCAGCGAATATGCATTTGCTCGAAAGCGGCGGAAATCGGAGCGACACGGTCGATCACCTCGATGCGGCACCGTACGGTCTGAGTTTCCAGGTGCGCCACGCACTCCGCGAAATTTGGCGTGTCGCCAATGGTGGTCACGAAGACGGTTGTGTCGTGCAACAAGGGCGCTGTATCCGATCCGGTAACCGTCGGCGCCTGGAGCGCAGGGCTCTCCCGCAACGGCCGGCTTTGGAACGCCCGTTCATACAGCGATTCATAACCGCGAACCATTTGCGACAGAGTAAAACGTTGCCGCACCCGCTCGCGGGCCGCATCGCCCAGCGCGCGACGGACTTCGGGCCGTTCTGCAAGGTTCAGGATCGCTGCCGCCACTTGCCGCGGTTCAGGAGGGATCAGGATACCGGAGACGCCGTTTTCAATCGCTTCGGGAGTTCCACCCACGGCGGTCGCTATAACCGGCAGACCGCAGCTCATGGCTTCCAGAATGGCGTTAGAAAATCCTTCAGAACGCGGTGCGTGCACATAAAGATCGAGCCCCTCATAGAACGAACGCATATCCGAGCGGGCGTCCAGCAACATTACTTTTTCGCCTAGGCCAAGACGGCAGATCAATTCTTGAAGCCGCTGCTTGCGGCCTTTGTCATCGTCGCCGCAGCAGATCAGGCAGGCGTCCGCTCGCTTAGCCGCAACTTCCTGCCATGCCTCGATCAGGTCCTCATGCGCTTTCATCGGACGGTATTTCGCGGCATAGCCGGCCAGAAAGGCGGCAGCGGGAATCCCAAGCTCATCGCGAATCGACGCTCCGCAGAACGCCTCCGGAATTTCAACGCCGTTGTAGAGCACAGCGAGCTTTTCGGGATGAATATCCTCGACCGAGCGCGCCAAGCCGGCCACTGCCTCGCAGCAGCAGGAAATGTAGTTCGTCATGGCGTTGCGGTCGAATTCCCAGTTCCGTGCCGGCCCCGGCGGCGCCCAATCGCGCATGTTTCCGCGGGCAGTGATGATGATCGGCGTTCCGGCCTCGCGGGCAGTCCAAACATCCTCTTTGTTCCGGCGGCAACTGAAGCTATGGAATATGCGGGGCGCAAGATCCCGCACCTGCCGCACGGCCTTGTGCGCGGCCGCGCTTCCTGCGGCGCATGGAACAATGCGTTCTACCGGGACGCCGTTCCGTAGCAGTTCCTCGCCAAAGGGACCCCAGTCCCTCGAGTAAGACACAATAGGCTCGAAGCGCGCGCGATCGAGCAGCAGCGCAAGGCGTGTCACTTTCTTCTCAAGGCCGCCCAGGATGAGCGAGTCGAGGTGAAATAGGATTCGGACCCGGTCACTCACAACTTACTCAGACGGCGCGACGCCGCCCCTCCCTGTGTTGCCGGTAAAGATCGAGCACCTCCCGCGAAGGACCGAACGCGACCTGCCGCCCGTGATCGAGCCAGAGCGCCTCGGGGCAGTGCCGCTCTGCGAATGAAAAGTCGTGAGTGGCGATAAGCATTGTGCTGCCGCGCCGGGCATAGTTCTCAAAGACCAAGTCGCATTTTTCGCGGAAGTTTTGATCGCCGGCACTCAAAGCTTCGTCCAGCAGGTAGATGTCCGTCTCGATATGCCGCGTAACGGAAAACGCCAGCCGGCTGCGCATGCCGGTGGAGAGCGATTTGAGCGCCGCTTGCCGGAACTGGCAGAGATCGGCCCAGTCGAGAATTTCGTCGATGCGCTCGCGCAGCGCCTCCCGCCGCACGCCATGCATTGCACCGTAAAGAAAGATATTGTCCTCGACGCAAAGTTCATCCATCATGCCTACGCCCAAGCCCGCCAGGAGCGTTCGGTCTCCGTAAATCTCGACGGTGCCGGAAGTAGGGGGATGAAGACCGGCGACGATTCGCAACAACGTGGATTTGCCAGAACCGTTGCTGCCTATGACGGCGATGCGCTCGCCGCGTTTGACTTCAAGATCTATCGAATGAAGTGCGGCGAACGACTCGGGCGCCCACCGCCGGGATACCTTGCCCATCATCAGCCGGAAAAGCGAATGCCGGCTGGTTCCCGATGGGAACAGTTTGGAAACATTGCGCATGCGAATAACGCAATCCCGGTCAGGCATATTCGGCGAAGCTCGGCTCGCAGCGCTTGAACCAGAGAAAGGCTCCCCACAGCGCCACGCAGTGAATCGCTGCCAAGAGAAGAAAACTCCCGGCCGGAAGGGCGTGTCCATGGATGACCGAGCCCCGCGAGAGCTCGATCAGAGTTGCGAGCGGATTGAAACGCACCAGTTGTTGCGCAACCGGATTCCGGAGAAATCCGGAAGCATAGAAAATTGGCGTGCCGAAGAAGAGAAGCCGCAGCAGGACCTGGTAAACATGCGACAGGTCCTTGACGAAAACGCGCGCTACCGAAAGCAGAAACGATACCCACATCACGAACAGTAGCTGCAGCAGGATGACGAGCGGCAACGCCAGCACCGCCCAGGACATCCGAACGCCCGTCACATACGCAAGTGCAAGACATAGCGGGATCGATATGAGAAACTCGACGCTGGTTGCCAGTACCGAGCCGATCACGAGAACTTCTTTAGGCAAAATCGTATGGCGGGTCAAATGGGCCATGGACGTGAGCACGTTCATCGCGGCGCTGGTGGAATTGGCGAAATGCGTGTAGTGAACCATTCCAAGCAGCAGAAAAACGGCGTAGTGTTCCACTCCCCGCCCGGCGTTCATGCGGAAGTAGGCGAATAACACGGCCACCGTCAGCAAGGGATTCAGAAAACTCCATAGCAGACCCAGCATGGAGTTCTGATCGCGCACCGCATATTGCGAATAAGCAACTTCACGCAGCAGATTGCGGTACGACGGGTCCATGAATCTCATACGCCCTCGGAAACAGTCACAACAAAACCTGGCCCTCGTGTTATGCGCAGCGGTTTGATGACCCTGCATGGGTTAGATAAGTGAACATGATATCCGAATGTTTCGCGCCGTGCGAGTCATCACTTCAGTTGTGAACAGTGCGACGCGATCAGTGACAATTGCTCGCGAACAAAGGCGTGCATTTCGGGTTTTCCGCTGTTCCATTTCCAGGGTCCATCCCATGTGCAGAAGAGATCCTTGTCGGGATCGAATTCAAAACGCTCGAAACCCGTAAGACGCTCGTAGTAGCGGCGCCCGACCAGGTCCCCGTGCCAGAGGTGAACCAGATCTCCATCGATGTACGAAACCTTCCGCCTGACCGAGTTTGAGAAGGGCACAGCCCAATCCTTGAAATGACGGCGGTGAGACGGACTCATCCACGGGCCAACCGAGTCGTAGCAGCCCACCGCGGCCAGAAACATCAGTTTGTCTCCACCACCAAGTACACCTGCATCGTAAAAGCCGCACGCATCGAGCATAGACCGGCGTGCCGCCCAGGCAAGTCCCGGCGCGTACCGCAGCTCGTGGCTCTTCCCAGGCGTGTAATACGCCGCTGCCGGCAGACTGCCCTGGGTAAAACGAAAAGCGACCGAATCGAATGCCGCCCCGGGTGAGAGCGAAAAAAAGTCCACCGGGCCGCTTTGGTTCCAATAGTGGAGCGTTCGAAACGGCTGCACCAGTTCGAAATCCTCCAATTGCCGCAGCAGCGCCTCCGGCCAATCCTGCCGTAGAAAGAGAATGTCGCAATCCAGCCAAGCCACAGCATCCACATGTGCTGGCAGCGCGCGCAATGCGATGTTGAGAAGACGCTCCTTTTGCCAGAGAATCGCTCCGCCGCGCAACTGGACTAGGATCTCCGCGTCCTCCGGCCGGAGGTGAAAGTCCCTATCGAATGCCAGTTCTACCGCAACCAGCGGCACCGAAAGATCCCGCCGAAACTGGCGGTACACCGGCAGCCGACGACCGCCGTTAAACGGATCGAAGTACGACGTGATCGCCCACAACCTGCTTTCGACCATCATGCTATGCAACCGTTTCGCCGCAACCCGAGCATGTTAGGTTTCGATTTTCGCATAAGCGGTCGCTTAATAGTGGAGCGTGTCGCTTTTCTCCAGGAAGCATGGTACGCTGCGGAAATGCCTCCGAGGCTGCTTTTCTACACGCGCGGGCTCGAAGAAGGCGGGACAGAAAAGCAGATCGAGCGTCTGGCCTATGGTCTCAGGCGGCGCTTTCAAGTCAGCGTGGGGTACTCATACCCTTGGGGCCCGGTTGGGGATCGCCTCTTGGCCGCCGGCATCCCACTCCTCCATCTGCCGCCCCGGGACCGCGGTTGCGCCGAACAATCAATCCGCAATTCGGCGCTTGATATCTTTCATTCTTTCACTCACAAGGACGCGGAAGATATCTCCGCAGCAGCCGCGGCGGGCGTGCCCCTGATTGCCGCGGCGCGCGTCAATATGCGTCACTGGGATGAAGACTTTCGGGTGCGCGAATGGGAACGCGTGCGGAACCGGCTGACGCATCGAATCACCGCGGTGAGTCATGCCGTTGCTTCGGTGTGCGAAATCGTCGAGGGCGTACCGAGTCACAAAATCGTCGTGATTCACAATGGCGTCCCCATTCCACGGAGAGAACGAACTCAGAATGACGGTCCCTCTAAGATCCAGAAGAAGCTCGGCCTCGCGCCTGGAACACGCCTCATCGGTTACATAGCGCATTACCGGCCCGAAAAAGGCCACGATACATTGCTGGAGGCCTTTCGGTTAGTCCGCGACCGGCTGCCCAAAACGCACCTCATCTGCTGCGGAATTGCAACGGCGGAAACACGTGCGCGCCTCTCTGCGCTGACGCGCGCGTTGCATGTCGAATCGAGCGTCAGTCTGCTCGACACTCGCTCAGACGTAGACGAATTCTATAGCGGTCTCGACCTCTATGTTCACCCTTCGCATTCCGAAGGGTTCTCGAATTCGCTGCTCGAAGCAATGGCGCACGCTCTGCCGGTGGTCGCGGCCAATACTGGCGGAACACCAGAAGCGGTGCTCGACGGCACTACCGGTCTCTTGGCGCCGGCCGGCAATGCTGCGGCTTTCGCGGATGCCATCGAGAAACTGCTCGATAATCCCGGCCGGCTCCGGGAATTCGGCGAGGCCGGGTATAGAAGAGTTGTGAGCCGCTTTTCCGCGGCGCAGATGCTTGAAGGCTACGCCGCATTCTACGAATCGGCGCTCGCGGCCGCCCTGAACCACGCACAAGAGGCGTTCGCGCGAAGATGATCCGGAAGAACAGTCCCGCTTTGCCGCGATTCCTGGAGAAGGGTTTTGCTTCGCTTTCCTATTACAACTTCGAGTGGCTGGCGAGCAGTGCGCGCAGTTTCGTAAAGAATTGCCCCGATTTCGCGCCCGCCGCCGGTGGCTGCCGGTTGCAGAACGGTATCGTCAAAATACCCGTCTCAACAGACGATCCCTGATCGCAACGGGTCAAATGAATTATGGCGAATGGCACCGCTGTCTTCTCGATCTTGCTGAGCGCAGCGCGCTCTGGCGTTTAGCTTGCACGATTGCTATGCGCCGTTGTGGATCGGCTCGTACGCCGAACTGCTCGAAGATCTCGGCTCCATCGGAACGTTCATTACGGGCGACGAACTTTGCGATATGACTTTCAGGCTACAAGGATGAGTCCAAAGGCAACGATCGTCATCCCGCTGAAACGGCAGAAGGACGCATGGCTCGATCAATGCGTCCGGTCTGCACTGGAGCAGAGCGTGCCGTGCGAGGTGCTGGTCGTCACCGCGGCGGATACACCGGCATCAAACCTCGATGTCATAAGCCACCTACGGAACAAACACACCAACCTCCTCGCAATCCCGGAAGAAAGCCCCGGCAATTTCCCGGCCGCAATCAATCTGGGCATCCGTTGTGCGGGTTCCGGACGAGTCGGACTGCTCCTTTCGGACGACTGGCTCAGTCCCGACGCCGTAGAGAACTGCCTGTCGCTGCAGGCCGATATCGTTTGCACCGGCCATACGGTGTATTACTCGGATGGGGAAACGACTCGGGAAATTGCGGGCAGAACCCTGACGCTTGAGAACTTTCTCAAACGCCCAACATTGGAAGCGAAGGCGGACTACCTGGAGCATTTCTTTCTCTTTCGAAAGGAAGCTGTGCTCGAAACCGGCGGGCTCGACGAGTCTCTCGGAAACTTCCCGGGCATCGATGACTACGACCTGATCTGGACTCTGCTCGAGCGAGGCGCGACGGTCGGCATCGTCGAAAAACGTCTGTACAACTACCGGGACCACGACGGCGAGCGGCTTACGCTCTCAGACGCCACGCAGGCTGCGCAAAACCTCGAGAAGATCTTGCGCAAGCACGGAGTCGATGAAGCCGGCACCTCAGCCATTGTGCATAGGGCATCGCGCTGGTTCGGAAGATCGATTCGCCAGGTTCTCGCGGAGGAAGCGCGTTGATGGTGGGGGGCATGCCGAGGAAACTCAACAACTCAGCGCGCGACTTGCTGCGTATTCTTGTTCTCAAGACAAATCCATACTTTCCGTTCCGCTACTGCAACCTGTGGCCCTATTCCTTGGCGCTGCGAGCGGCAATTGAAGCGGTTCGCGACCAACCGGAAATCACCGCGCTCTACGTTCGCCACGGCGTTGGATCGGACCGCTGGATTCCCGGCCTAAGCGATGTCGACCTTACCCTGATCGTGGAATGCGGTGTTTCTGCTGCAAGGGAATTCGACCTCCTCGACAGCCTCCATCGCCGTTTCAGGCGCCTGCGGCGAAGCTTTCCCATGCTCGGCGAACTGGAGGTTCTTGGCGGGAACGATCTCTCCCTCTGGATGCCCGCGACATGCAACGCTCCAGAGCCCCGTCCATGGACCTTAGCCTATGGAGCACCGGTTATTGACTTCTCTTTGGATCGATCGCCGGGCTGGCAAACGCGGGCGCTGAATTTTGCTCTGTGGATCTATCTCGACCTGATTCCGCCTTGCCTTGCGAAGCCTGACTCATACCTCACTCGCGCCGACGCACGGAGGCGAGTCCTGAAGATTCTTCGCCTTCTGAGGCCATTCCTGAGCGATTCGGAACGGATTAAAAACCGGATCGGCAGCGGGACTGGACCCACGCTGCTTGCGGCGCATGCGGCCAAAGCCCTCGAAACTGCCCTGGCAGGTATCGAATCCCGCGATATTGCCTCGAAGTCGCATGGTTCGAATTTCGCTGTTGATCGTCCTCCTATCCGGAGTGCCGCCGGGTTTCCCGATAAGGTGCTAGTCGTTCTTGAAGATGGTCTTGAGCCGGAGCAGACCGCTGCCGCTTTGATCTCGCGCGACTGGAAAAAGCTTGCCGTACCACTCTCCGCGAGCGTGTTCCGATACACGGTGCGCAGATATGACCCTTATATATATCCGTCGCTCTTGCGGAAGCGTGAAATCGTCTTCGGCGCGGATCCGCTGGAAGCTATCGCGCCTCCCGGAAAGGCAGAGTTCACCGAATACCTGTATTCCCGGCTTGCAGGTTCCCTGGTCTTTGTCCGCAGCCCGGAGCTCTTTCAAGAACCTTTGCAGCTAACGATATTCGAGAGCGAATTGCGCCGCCTGATGGGGCTCCGGCTGCTGCTGCACAAAGGCTGGATTGCCGGGCACCGCGCGGAAATCGATGCCGAGTGGCGCCGCGAGTTCTCCGTTTGCGCGCAGGCGCTAGATGCAATCAAGCTCGCAGCCGGTCGAGGCGATACCAGGGCAGCGCGCCGCGACGCATTCCTTCTGTTCAGGTCGGTCGCGGCTGAAGTGTGCGAGGTGACTGCGGAGTCGCCGCCATCGTGAATCCCGATCGATCCGTTTCCGTTGTCGTTCCGGTGTACAACGCAAAGCGCACAATCGCCGGTACCGTTCGCTCTCTGCTTGCGCTCGAGTACGACGCCGGGCGTACCGAGGTGATCGTAGTGGATAATGCTTCGACCGATGGTTCGGCCGAGGTACTCGCGCAGTTCTCGGACCGCATCCGCGTAATTTGTGAGCCCAGACGCGGCCGTTCCCAGGCCCGCAACGCCGGCTTGCGCGCGGCGCGATATCCGATCGCGGCGTTTATCGACGCCGACTGCACGGCTTCACCGGACTGGCTGAGCCATTTAGTTCCCCGCCTGAACGAACCGGACATCGGGGTGGCCGGCGGAAGAATCCGTGCACTGAGGCCTTGCAATGCGTTAGAGGAATTCGGCGAGCGCCTGCACGATCAGCGGCTGTCTATCGAAGAATTCCGGCCGCCTTACGTTATTACTTCGAACTGGGCTTCGCGCCGCGATGTGTTGCTGGAAATCGGAGCCTTCGACGAGAAACTGCGGCGCGCCGAGGACTGCGACTTGTCCTACCGGATTCAGCAGGCCGGTTATCGGCTCGTTTACGAAGACCGGGCCATCGTATCTCAGCGGAATCGCTCTACTCTGCCGGCCCTTTTCGGCGAGGGCTTCCAGAATGGCTATTATTCCGTCCCCGTGCTCCATAAACACCGCGCCTTCCTGCGGAAGTATGATCACAGGCCCAATCGCTTGCGCCGGTACTCGAAACTGGCCGCACATCTCGGCCTCATTTTGGGCGGACAGGCTGCTCCTGAGGGCCGCTTCGAAGCCGTATTTGAGGCGGGCAAATGCGCAGGCAGGATTTGCGGCTGTATCCGCTTCGGCCGGCTTGAGTTCTAGCTGGTCAGTGTTTCAAGCTCATCGCGTAATCAAGCACCGTGCGCGCGTTCAATGCAGGGTCCGACCCGAGGTGCACACGGCACACGCGGCAGCGCTGCAGCATCCGCAAGCAGCTCCAAAACCGGGACATCCCGACCCCCGCATGCTTCAGGAGTTCCCATCCACTCGATCGTAAAATGAACTCGAGTCCTTGAAAAAGGCCCACGCCCACGATGCAATTGGGCACGCAGGCCCGTAAGCCTGCCGGAACGCCCACTTCCTCGATAGAACAGTCATTCGTCATCCGCCGGGAACCGATGAGCACCAGTCCCGGTGGAGCCGAGGCGCACACCCGGTCCTGGAAATACGAATAGTTGACCAGATGTTTAGGGCCAAATTCCATTCGCTGAATTACGCGGCGGTGTTCCTGTGGAATCGAATCCTCCGAACCGGGCGACAATCCAATGCGCAGAGGATAGGCGAACACTTGACCCATGCTGTCAATAAACGGGGAATCGTCCGACAGGATCTGCACTTCGGGATGTTTCATCAGGTACAGCCCGAGCGTGCTCTTACCGCCCCCCATCGGCAGCAAAACTAATACGGCCCGGCCGTTTATCGCGACTCCGAGAGCGTGAATGCGATGCAGCCCTCGCCGGTCGAGATGCTGCCCGATCTGCGACAGCAGGTACAGGTAGGTAGCTTCGTAGAGCAAATCGGCGCTGCGGCTGTACAGCCTGAAACTTCCGCTGCATTCGTCCTGAATGCCCAGCCCACGCCCGTGATAGTCGATATAGCGGCGCCCAGCGGCCCGGTATACCACGTTCCTCGGCGTATAAACCGCCGCATCCGTTGCTGGCAATTCGTCAAATGGCGAATCGCTATGGATCAATTCCACAACGGCGCCGGTTGGACCGCCCTGCGCCGCAAAGAATGCAAAATCCTGCCGGATGCCGCTCACGGCCTCCGCGGGCATTCCCCGGATCGAGAAGCGATAACCGTAAACGTCGAACGTGTACGCGTCCGGGCGTGCCCGCTCTGCTGTTTCCATCAACGCAGTCACCGTCTCCACTGGCCGAGGTTCCCCCGTGCGCATGACGCATTGCAATCGAACCCAGGAAAGGACATCTCTCCTCCCGGTAACAGTGTGCTAAAGCCGCAAACGACCTGCTGCATTGTCTCCTGCTCCAACCTTCTAGCGATTCGAAGCAAGAGATTAGCACAATACCAGAAAAGAGGTCGAGACAGTGCCGCTGCCAGTCCCACAGTTGCCGCAAGAACCCGTGCATAAGAACTCACAAGAACTTCGGAGCACGCGATGAGCAGAGGATGGTGCGGTCGAGAGGACTTGAACCTCCACGGGCGTTGCCCACATGCACCTCAAGCATGCGCGTCTGCCAATTCCGCCACGACCGCGTACTGATCAGGACTTCAAAGAACCGTCTTCGTACTACCTCAAAGTGCTTGACAGGGTTTCACCGTATTTCCCGGGCCCCCATCCTGTTGATTCTTCGTGGGGCAGTGTATCGTGGTGTTTCCTGAGGCTCCACCAACACCGTTGCAAAACCGTTGCAGTTCGGCCAGCGGGTTCCTCAGTGCTGCGCGGCGCCCTCGAGGATTTCTGGGGTAGGCAGGATCAGGCGGATCCCGGCGGCGTCGGCCTCGTTGGGGTCGGCAAACGCATGGGTTTGGTCGAGGATGAACCGAGCTTGGTCGAGCGCCGCGAAGTCGACGGATGCGGTATAGCGCTGCGCGAAGTCCAGTGTACGCACAAGGGCACCGGTGATTCCGTTCTGCGAGAGGGCCTTCAACGCCATAAGGTAGTTGTTGCGGTAGACGGTGGGCACGATGATTCGGCTCTCGCCAGCTGCCACAAGTTCCGCGTTCATCATGATTCGGGCAGCGCGCCCGTTGCCGTCGGCGAAGGGATGGACCTCCGAGATGAGGAACATCATGAAGATCGCGCGATGAAGCGGAGTGGCGAGACTTCGGTAGAATTCGAACCCTTTGGCGAGGGTGCCTTCAACGAGTCTCTGGCGTCACAAAAACGGTGGAGCCGGCGCGATTCGCGTCGGTTTTGAAGCGCCCCGGCGCTTTGTCAGGCCGACCCTCCATGATCCGCGCATGGCGGTTCTTGAGAAGCGTCGTCAATTCCTCGATGGATCGGGGCGTGCGCGACATCTCGATGGGATCAGAGACCACCTTCCACGTACCGAGCACGTCATGAGCATCCTCTGGGCGCGCACTGGGGATGTGCCCCTTGAAGACGATGTCGGCGGCTTCCTCTACAGCGAACTCGGTGCCTTCGATGAAGTTGGAAAAATAGGCTTCGAAAAACGGCAGGGCGGGCCCGTCGGTCGGGCGCGCCAAGCGCGTCGCTGGCGCGGCGCCGGCCAACTCGGCGTGAAGCCGTTGTAACAGGTCGAGCCGCTGCGGATCGTAAGGTAAGCCCACGGCGCGGGCCAGGGCTACGGGCGACTCCAAACGCGTTTGGCGAGTGCCGAGAAGGGTTCCGATCAGTGTGTCGAGGCGCTGGAACTCGCCTCTGAGATGCAGTTCCGCAGCAACTTTGCGGGCCTCGTCGCAGAGGCGCTGGACTGCCGCTTCCCCACTGCGTCGGAGCATTTCATCCAGGCGCTCCTCGATGTCGCCCTTGGGCAAAGTGCGCGCAACGCCATGCCGGGCGCGGGACCACCGCATGTTCTCCAGAAACGCCCGCGCGGGGGAAGCGAGGCGCAAACCGCCAATGAAGGGCCGGTCGCTAATCCGCGCCCGGCGGGACTGCGGGCCTCTGCTTCGGCTTCCGCCGCCCTGCGGGTTTCTGGCTCCCCCACCAAGATTCTCGGCTGACGCCTTTCGCTACCCCGGCGAAGATTCTTGGCGGTCCCCCCGGAAAAAGCAGCCCTTGTCCTTGGGAGCGGCCTCCCTCGCTTCTGGGTGCCCCGAGAGAACGAGGCAGAAAAAGGAGAAAAACACATGTACCTACCAGTTATGTGGAATATGAGCAAACTCTCGGCGCAGCCGGCCTGTGGTCGGGGTCTGGGGCGGTAGCCCCGGAAGACAGCGCAGCCAGTTCGCGCGCTGTTTGGCCGGCGGCGTCCGGACATCCCGGAGCGATTCGACCAGCTTGTCGTAGGCCGCGATGCCCTCTTCAACGGCGGCAAGCTCCGGCTCCGTCAGTGGGATCGTCTCCTGCAACCGGAGAAGGTTGGATTTTGCCTCGATCATCTGCACGCGGGCAGACTCTTTGGGCAAGTAGAACGAGCACCTCGGGCATGCCAATCGGTGCGGACACTGCTCAAAGAAGTCGTACGTGCAGGCGCCGTGCCCGAGGTCGAAGAACCGCCAGGGCTCTTTGCCGCCGAGTCCGGTTCGAAGAGCGTCCTGGTCGATCAGGACTTCAACGGCCCGAACGTTCCGCTCGAAGTAGCCCGCCGAGGAGTTGATCGCCCTGGCGAAGGACATGCGCGCGGCTAACAAACGCGGCGAGGACCTGAAGCTCACCGACGACGAGATCGCCTTCTACGACGCCCTGGAAGTGAACGACAGCGCCGTGGCCGTGCTCGGCGACGAGAACCTACGCATGATCGCCCGCGAGCTGGTGGCCGCCTTGCATGCGAACACGTCCATCGACTGGGCGCTGAAGGAATCGGTACGTGCAAAGATCCGCGTCCTGGTAAAGCGAATCCTGCGAAAGTACGGCTACCCACCCGACAAGCAGGAGAAAGCGACGCAAACCATCCTGGAGCAGGCGGAAATGCTGTGCGCGGATTGGGCGGTGTAAAGCCGGATCGCCTTGATAGAACTCATGGGCTGCGGCGCATTTACTATATCGCCTGGGGCGAGTGACGGCCGCGCTCCCGGCGCTCGTCTGTTTGTCTCACAGATCGTTTTCGCGTCAGCGCTCGTTTGCCTTCAGCACCTTCTTCCGCAGCCGTATCGAGCCCGGGGTCACTTCCACGTACTCGTCGGCACGGATGAACTCGATTGCCTGTTCCAGGTTGAGGATGCGCGGCGGCACCAGCCGGATCGCCTCGTCAGAGGTGGACGCACGCATGTTCGTGAGCTTCTTCTCTCTCACGATATTGACGTTCAGGTCCGCATCGCGCGCATTCTCGCCCACCACCATGCCTTCATAAACCTCCATCCCCGGAGCCACGAAGATTGCCCCGCGCTCCTGAAGGTTGAAGATTGCGTACGCAGTCACCCGACCGGGCCGATCCGCGACCAGCGACCCGGTTGGCCGCGCCGGCATGTCGCCCTGCCAGGGCGCGTACCCTTGAAACAGCGAGTTCATCACCGCGGTTCCGCGCGTGTCGGTCAGCAGCTCGGTGCGAATGCCGATCAACCCCCGCGAAGGCACATCGAAGTCCAGACGCACGCGCCCAGAGCCGTGGTTGACCATCTTCGTCATCTTCCCGCGGCGTTCCCCCATCTTCTCCATCACGACGCCTATGTACGCTTCCGGGCAATCCACCACTAGCAGTTCCATCGGCTCGTGCACACTGCCGCTCACCGCCCGCGTCAGAATCTCCGGCTTGCCCACCATCAGCTCGTAGCCCTCGCGTCGCATCATCTCGACCAGGATGGCGAGCTGCAGCTCGCCGCGTCCCATCACCTTGAATGCGTCCGGCCCGCCGGCTTCCTCAACCCACAATGAGACGTTGGTGAGCAGCTCCTTCTCCAGCCGCTCGCGCAGATGACGCGAGGTCACGTAGGTTCCCTCGCGCCCCGCCAGCGGCGACGTATTCACCGTCAGCGTCATTGCGATCGTCGGCTCATCCACTGGAATGTGTAGCAGCGGAGCCGGTGTCTCCGGGTGCGTGACCGTCTCGCCGATCGTGATGCCTTCCACTCCGGCGATGGCCAGAATGTCACCGGGCCGGCCAAGCCTCTCCTCGACGCGCTTGAGCCCTTCGAAGGAGTAGAGCTTCGTGATCTTCGTCCGTTCGAAGGACCCGTCGAGCTTCGCGATGGCGACTTCGTCACCCAGGCGCAGCGTGCCCGAGAACACACGCCCGATGGCCAGCCTCCCCAGATAGTCGCTGTAATCCAGGTTGGCGACCAGCAGCTGCAGCACCGCCTCGGGGTCGCCCGCGGGTCCCGGAATATGCTTCAGAATTGCTTCAAACAGCGGCTCGAGGTCCTCCGAACCGTCCTCCTGCGATCGCTTGGCCACGCCAGCCTTGGCATTCGTGTAAATCACGGGAAACTCGAGTTGGTCCTCGGTGGCATCCAGATCGATGAACAGGTCGTAGATCTCGTTCAGCACGCTCTGAATGCGCGCGTCGGGACGGTCGATCTTGTTGATGACCACGATCTGCGGCAGCTTCGCCTCGAGCGCCTTCATCAGCACGTAGCGGGTCTGCGGCAGCGGCCCTTCGCTCGCGTCCACCAGCAGCATCACGCCGTCCACCAGCTTCAGCGCCCGCTCGACTTCCCCGCCAAAGTCGCTGTGCCCGGGCGTATCGACGATATTGATCTTGGTGCCGCGGTACCGGACGCCCGTCGTCTTAGCCAGAATGGTGATGCCGCGCTCCCGCTCGAGTTCGTTCGAGTCCATGACGCGCTCAACAACCGCCTCGTTCGCCCGGAAAATGCCGCTCTGCCTCAGCATAGCGTCCACGAGCGTCGTCTTCCCGTGATCCACGTGCGCAATGATGGCGATATTGCGGATGTCGCTGGGTGCTTCGTCACGTTCCGGGGCGCCGCCGGACCCGGCGCTGGACGCCGTAGGAGTGCTCACCTTTCCATGTTCACACGGAGCGCGTTCGCCTGCGACAAAGGCAGGTAGTGTGTGTTCCTCCCAAAGTGTTTGGCTCCACGGGATGAATTCGAACTGCCGTTGACAGCGGTGTACGCACCGGATTTATTGACCCACGACCTGCGGCCGGGCCTGATATTCAGCATTATCGCTAGCTATCTGCGGGAACCGCGACGTGCTCGCCGTGGGCGCGCCCGCGGGTACCGGGGGCAAACATGGCGGGACGGGCGGCGCTTCTGTTGGCTGCCCTTGCTAGTAGAATCAATGGAATGCCGCTTGCCATTCCGCATTCCAGGCGTTTTTGGGTGCCTCGCGAAGACGACCCTGACCTCTCCGATGGGGGATTCCTGGTCGATCCTGAGTTGGAACTCGCACAGAACAGAACCTCGACCGCCGTGCCGTTTGAATCGATCGGAATGTTCCCCGTTTTGGGGCTATTGGGAGAGCCGGGAATCGGCAAAAGCACTGCGCTCAAGAGCGATCATGATCGGATCAAGGCCAGTGTGTCGAAGGCCAGAGAACCTGTTTTCTGGGTTGACCTCAGTCTGTACGGAAGCGATGCATTACTTGACCAGAAGGTATTCCGGTCCAAGCGCTTCAGATTATTGAAAGGCGTGGATAAGGCCCATATTTTTTTCGACGGCCTCGATGAGTGTCTGCTGCGAGTTCCCAACATCGTCGGGCTGCTGCTGGAATTTCTCTCCGAACTGCCCGCCGATCGTCTGTCGCTTCGGATCGCTTGCCGGACGGCTGACTGGCCGGTGGAACTGGAATCTGGCCTCCGGGAATTTGGGGGGCCAGCTTCGGTCGGCGTTTACCAGTTGTCACCACTGCGCCGCCGCGACGTGCGCCAAGCTGTCGAGGACCGAAAGCTTTCCCCTGACGACTTTCTGAGCGAGGTCGCCCACCTTGGGGCCGCCCCGCTCGCAAGCAGGCCGATTACCTTGCGGTTTTTGTTAGATTCCTTCGGCAGGGGCGAAGGGCTACCGTCGCGGAGAACCGATTTGTACCGCGAGGGTTGTTGTGTTCTGTGCGACGAATGGCGGGAACGTCGAAAGCGGGACCAACACCTTTCGAGCGGGCTGCGATTCGCCGTCGCGAGCCGCGTTGCGGCGGCAGTCATATTCGGCTGGCACACTGCCATCTGGACGGCTCCACGCGGCCAGCTACCACCAGGCCGAGATGTGCGCGCGCATGAACTCCTCGGGCGTGATGAGAGCTTCGAAAGAGAGACCATACAAGAGGTCGGTCCGAGCGTGATGACTGAAACGCTCGACACGGGGTTGTTTCGGTCCAGAGGCGAGCATCGGCTCGGATTCTCGCACCAGACCTACGCGGAATATCTGGCGGCCCAGTACCTTGTGGCACGACGCGTGCCAGTGTCTGCCATTCTCGGGCTGATTTTTCATGAAGACGGCTCAGGCAAAATCGTGCCCCAATTGCGCGATACGGCTGCGTGGCTGGCAGCCATGCTGCCGGAAGTCTGCCAGGCGGTTCTCGCCAAAGACCCGGAGGCCATTCTCCTCGCCGACGATGCACCGTTGGCGGAAGCAGACCGGGCGGGTCTGGTTCGTGAACTTTTGCGGGCGTACGATTCCGGGGAGTTGATCGACGAACGCGTAGTGCGCACATTTGGTAAACGTCTGGATGGCGCACGTCTGACATACCCAGGGCTCGATGCTGACTTGAAGCCATACGTCCGGGGCCAGAACAAGGGGATTACCGTCCGAAGGGTCGCAATTTTGATCACTGAACTGACCAGGCAAACCGCGCTACAGCAAGATCTGCTGGATGTGGCTCTCAGTGAAGACGAGCCGCACGAAGTGCGGACCATTGCCGTCCTGGCGATCGGAAAAATTGGCGACGAGAAAGCGAAAGCCTCCTTGAAACGGCTCGCAACCGACACTGCTGTCAACGATCCCGACGACGAGTTGAAAGGCGGCGCACTCATCGCAACTTGGCCGAAACACTTGACGGCGGAAGAGCTGTTCTCGGCTTTGTCGCTGCGCAAGAAACCAAATTTAAACGGTCTGTATCAATTATTCTTTTGGCGCGACATCGCGTCACATCTTCAGGCCCGAGACATGTGCATCGCCTTGGATTGGGCAAGCCGCCATGCGAATGGCTCGCCAGCGCAAGTTGATCCGCTGCGGACCGCCAGTTTCGCGCTCGTAGTGGCGGCAATCGACTTCTTTCAGGAGCCTGGCGTCTGCGAGCGCCTCGCCGATATCCTCCTTGCGAGCGTGAGATCATCCTCCGTTCGTCGCGAACAGATTGCGGCGAAGCTGCAGGCGAACCCGGACGGGCGGCGTGCAATCGCGAGTCTTGCTATCCGGAAAGCACCGGATCTCTGGAGTACGCGGGAACTGGCCAGGATGGGTCTCATCCTCAAGGAGGACACGCCATTCCTTCTCTCCGAGCTGAACCCCAATGCCTTCAGTGACGAGCAGCGCAAGATCGGTTTATTGATCCGCGACATCCTTTGCTGCGTTCCGTGGATGGAAATTGAGGGCTTCGATCAGGTCGTGGCAATCGCGCGGACCAACCCAGCGCTGTTAGAGATGTTGCAGCCAGTTCTGGGGCCTGTTGAATGGCCCTCGGCGGAAGCAGAGCGTTTGAAAGCGGAATACGAGGCCGGACGGCTACTCGAAGAGACGCTTCCGCCGCCGGAGTTGCCGCTACAAGATGAGTTGCTCGCCGCTTTGGCCACCGGTGATGATTTCGTCTTCGAACGTGCCTGTTGCTGCCTGTTGGGCGACTCCCTTTTGCTGCAAAACCGGGACGACGAACTGTTGCCGCGATGGGCAAGCCTGGGACCGGAGATTCAAGGCAGCGTGGTGGAGTCCGCGGCGGCGTACTTAAGAAGAAAGTGTCCCATCAACGATCTTGGATGGATCTGTTTGGGCCAACTGCCTTACCGGGTCATGTTCGGCTTTTGGGCTCTGCGGCTGCTTAGCGTGAATGCGCCGGCGACCTTCAGTTCTATCAGCGAGTAGGTTTGGCGGGATTGGATGCCCTGCGTGTTTGGTGATCCTTATTCGGATTCTGTCGTCGATGCACGCCATGAGGTTATTCTCAAGGCCGCATATCGATTCGCGCCGGATCGTTTCCTCGAAGTACTTGAGGCTTTCATTGATGGGCAAAATGAATACTTGGGTACGGTTCATGTTCTCGACCGCCTCGTACCTGTATGGGACGATAGAACCGCTAAGTTATTGAGGGCCAAGCTGGTCGGGCACGGCATCAGGCCGCAGGCCTTTGCAAAGATTCTAAGGGTGTTGATTGAAGCTGGCGATGACCTCGCGGTGCAGATCGCAACTGATCTGGTAACGAGCATGCCGGCCGATCCCGATATTGATGTTGGCCGGCCTTTGGCCGCTGCACTTCAGTTGTTGTCCCGAGACGCGGTCGCCGGTTGGCACATCGTCTGGCAAGCGGTTGAAGCAAACGGCGGTTTTGCGCAGGAGTGGTTTGCAGACCTTGCAAGGGACCCATACAGTAGAACTACTCGCGACTTGGTCCAGCACCTTCGTGAAGACCAACTTGCCGACATGTACATCTGGCTGGTGAAAAATAGCGCGGCGACTCGCGAAGAACATGCATTGGGGACGATTACCCCCGAAAAGGCGTTAGTTTGGCTGAGTCGGGTCGTCATCGACGATTTGGGCAAGCGCGGGACTCCGGAAGCATCTCGGCAAATCCGCCGAATCAAAGAGAACCTGCCTGACCAGCCGATCGAGTTTGTCGAAAAGTTCGCGGAAGAACTGGCTCGGAGAAATACCTGGCGGCCTCTGTCGCCATCGGAATTGCTCGATCACGTTACCGCTCTACATACGGGGCCCTCGGCCGAAGTGACCTCCGGCGAGGTCGGAATTCCTGCCGAAGGCGAGCAGGGGATTGGTCGGTCAATCCCGGTTGACCAGCGGCGATTCCGTAAGGAGGGCGACGTTTGGCATTTGCAGTTCGATAACACGCCCGTCTTGGTGAAGGATAGGATCGGAATGGCGTATATCGCCTACTTGTTACGCTCGCCCGGGACTTCCTTAGGCTGCGTCGAGTTGCAGGCTGCAGCGCGCGGGAATACTCTTCGGCGCTTACGGCTTGATACACAGGAACGAACTCAACTGGACTCCCCCGGGTCCGTTCCAGACGAGATTCTTGATGTGACTGCGCGCAGAGAATACAGGGACCGCCTTGATTCAATTGAAAGCGAGTTGCGCCAAGCTAACGAAAACAACGACCTCGGTCAAGTTGAACGCCTAAAGGGCGAAAAAGAGTTTATCCTCAAGGAGTTGCGATCAGCTACGGCATTGGCTGGCCGTCCCCGGATGTTCACGACTGAAGCTGAGAGAGCTCGCAAGGCGGTCGCCGAAGCGATCAAAGATGCGCTGAAGGTAATCGGGAAGCACCATCCCCAATTGGCGAAGCACCTGCGCAAGCGAATAAAGCGAGGCATATCATGCTGCTACAACGGTTACGGCATCGTGTGGGAAGCCTGATCTCGCGTGGAAAACTGAAACCCCCTTGTTTATGGTGAGTTGAAGCCAGTTTCCCAGTTTCCCGCCACCTAAGGCGTGGGAAACTGGGAAACAACCTTCCGGCCGAATCCGGTGGCTCAATCGATTCCTTCCGGAGCCAAGCTGTACAGTGTCGAGTTCTTCGGCCTCGGTGTCTTGTACCAAGGACCGTTCTTAAGGCACTCTTCTACCTGCCTCTTGGTGCAGCCTCGCCCCTGAGCGAGCTTGACGAGCTGCGACTGATTGCTGCCGGGTTTAGCCGCGACGATTTCAGAAAGGATCTCCCCAACGGTTTGGGTCGGTGTGTGATTCTCGCACTCAATGAACCCCCGTCTCTGGCAGAATTCCAGCCCGAAGTTCTGGCCCGGCGCCAGGCGCCCTTTGAAACAGTTCATGTACAGCTTCCCGAGCTTCTCCGGTCTGTTATCAGCACGCCGAAGCAGGTAAGCGGTATCGACGGCGGCCTTGATGTCTGACGAGCCGCGGTACAGCTTGGCCGTCTCGGCCTTCCCCGCGTTATGCAGAACGACGACTGCACTTCCGAGGTTGGCCAGCGCACGGAAGTGGCGCATGAAGGCCCGGGTTTCGGTCGAAGATTGTTCTGATCCGGAGTGGAACTCGATCAGCGAGTCGTAAATGATGAGTCCCTGGTGCACGCGCGCAAACTCGTGGACAACCGTACTCAGAGGACCCGGCGGCGGGCACGTGTTCCAGCCGCCCCATATCGTCAGGTCCGGAGTCTCGGCGATGCCCAAGTCTCCCAATCTCTGCTTGACCACATAAAGAGGATTCTCGCCGTCCAGATACAGCACCTTGCTCTGCTTCACCCGCCGCCCGAGAATGGGGGAGCCGTGGGCCACGCATCCCGCGATGTAGTAGGCCAGCCACGTCTTGCCAGTGCCACTCTCGGCACAGATTAGCGTAACGCTGCCGTTCGCGACCATCTCTTCGACGCACCACTCGAGGTTTGCTTCCAGGTTCCATACGCTCGGAATCTGTGACAGATCGGTTATAGCAGGCGCCGTTTCGGCGGAAGCCTCCGAGGCTGCGGGTGATGCGTCGTCGCTTTGGAGAGAACCCGGATCAACGACTCTGCGGAGTGCCCTCCAGTCGTTCTGGGCGCAACTGTTGTGCAGGCAGCGATAGCACAGCGCTCCGGACGGCAATTCGATGATGGCGGGCTTCTGATGCTCGGGGCTGAACGGACATGTTCGCAGTGTCCACCGTCGCCCGCCGTTGTATGGTTCCGGGCCCTTGATTATTTCGAGGCCACCTGAGGCAAGCCAGTCCTCGATCTTGAAACGGTGAGGCGGCGATGTGCTGCTAGCGCGAGCAGTGGCCAGCGGCGCCGCACTCTCCGCCTCCTTCGTCAGCGATTCGAGCGCTTCAAGCGACACCGGCTCAATGCGCTCTGGTTCCTCCAGAATGCAGGCGCGCCGATGTGGCCGCTCTGGGGTGGTATCACCCTTGCGCGCCAGGGTCCCGTAAAGCTTACAGATGCGGGCGGCTGTCCCGGTAGATTGGTCCACCGTAACGGTTCCGTCCGAGAACCTGCTGGCGAGCACCTGCAGACAGGCTTTTACGAGTTCGCCGGCCCGGGCAAGATTCAGCGGCGGCAGTGGGTATAGCAGGTGCCCGCCATTGGCAGAGTCGGCTATGACCGGCTCCGGCCATGCGCGTGATCGCAGGAATTCGCGTATCCGAAGTGTCTGCTGAAGAGCGGCTTGATGCTCGTCCTCCGTAGCCGAGATGCCCGCCGGCCGATTGGCATCCACATCTATGTACAACCAGCGCCGCTGGATGATGTCGGCGTCCGTCGTCGTGTGTTTGGGTTTTGCCTGCAGTCGGTTATCGGCACGAGCCAGGAGGGCGGGGTTGAAGCGGTTCAGCACGACATAAACGCCCTCGGCGCGGCCATCCAGATACCGGATCGCATCACGAATGGCCTCCTCACGCTCGAAGTTGAAATAGCCTGAATAGGTTGCGCCGGCCCGATTACGGGTCTGGCCGACGTTTAGCGCCCGGATCTCAATCACGTCCCCCGGTTCGAACAGCAATCCGATGGTGTGCAACGCATTCTCCGCCACCCGCTCGGCTGCGCCGCTGTTGCCGTTCGGGTTGGTCGCGCTTCCCATCAGCGGCTCCGATCAGAAGCAGCGTTGGTGCCACCAGCGTCCGGACCCCACTCGATCTCCGCGCTGACGGGAAGGCCGTAGCGGACCTCAATCGTCCGGATTTCGCCGTTTTGCAGGCGTTCGAAGATTGCCAGCAGTTCGACGATCCCGCCCTTGATCCGAAAATCGGCATAGGCGAGCCTCTGGTCGCGGGCCGTTGTCGGCGCCGACGCCCATTTTTATCTTCTGAATCACACGGGGCGGAGGATCGAAAACAGGCTGGCCACCTCGGACGGCCAATGCCTCGATGCGGCCGAAGTTCAACGCCTGCAGCAACTCGATGAGACGAGCCAATGAGGGGGTCAAAGAAGATTTTGTAATTGGTTGATTCAAAGCCGCTTCCTTCTTGAAACGAATTTTGAGGAGCGGCCCGGTGGGGAGATAGAGCCTGCGGATTGCGGTTCCGTGCGCCCTATCTTCGGCAGCCCAGGCAACGCCTCAAAAGGGGATGCGCCAGAAACGATCTGGCAATTGCCAGACGGTTTCTGGCGCCCTCCTCGGCAGGAGCGGTTTTCCGCTGGGCCGGTCGGTCTGGCGTAAGGCCGCGAGCCACTTGAATGATTTACGCCGACAAAGGTACCCTGCTGGAGCTAACCGGAGGCGTACGTTTGGTTCGGCGAGTCCAGCGTCCCAAAGTCCACGAGCGGCGAGACCGCGGAACGCACTACTGGTTCTTCCGATACCGTGCCGACGAGCTCCTTCGAGACGGGTCGGTCGAGACGAAGCGGAAGTTTCACACCATCGGGCCCAGCCGGGGGGACCGCGCCCTGACAAAGCGACAGGCGGAGGCGGAGCGCGACCGGGTTCTTGCCGAACTCAACAACGCGCCGACCCGCACCGAGGCGGCGGTCACGGCGCATCAGCCAATCGACCCTGGCATGATCCTTTTCGGCAAGTTGGCCGAACTCTGGCGCAACGACCACGTCGAGCGCGAGGTCGGCGGTAAACCTCTTCTCGCCGCATCCACGCGCTCGAAATACCTCTCGCATCTGAGCAATCACATCCTGCCCCGCTGGAAGGATACACGGCTCGGAGAATTCCGAACCAAAGAGATCGGCGACTGGCTTCAAACGACGTGCCGGTCGTGGCACACCATGGACGACCTCCGGAACATCATGGGCGGGATCATCACAAAGGCGATCGAGTGGCAAATCCTGCCTGAGTCGTACCCCAATCCCATGCTGCGGGTTAAGCTCCCGTCAAAATGGTCCGTACGCGAAAAGCGCATTCTAACCGATGACGAGACGGTGGCTGTGCTGGCGCGCATGCAAGACCCCTACGTGCTGATCTGCGAAACATGTATCTTGGCGGGCGCACGCATTTCCGAGATACTCGGACTCCAGGTCCGGCACCTGAATCTCGATCAGGGCACGATCAGGATCGAGCAGCGGAACTGGCATCAGAACATCGACAGGCCAAAGACGGAAAAGAGCAGGCGCAAACTTGCCATTGCTGGGCTAATCAGCCGGTACCGAGAATGGATCGCGGGACTGCCCAATCACGATGCTGAGGCGTGGATTTTTCCGCAGCCGTATGATCCTTCGAAACCGATGTGGGACTCCCGCGTCAGGGTGGCACTCCATCGCGCCGCGACCGCCGAGGGATGCGATTTTGCCGGGCTCGGACCGCACTCTTTTCGCCGCGCGAATATCACGTGGCGCCAGGAGGTTGGCGCGTCTAGCATCGAGGCTAGCCGTATCGCCGGCCACGCCAATGTCCGCATGACGGAAGAGTACACCATCGTTCAGTTACAGCGGCAGGAGGAATTGACGAGACGGATTCAGGAAAAACTGGCTAGGGCGAAGGAGCGCGCCACCGGCGGGAATCGGGTCACGATCAAGACGAACGAGCCGGCGGCCTAAATTGATGGAGTCCAACCGGAGTCCAAACCCGCACAATAGCGGCCGTGGCGTCCAAATGGAGTCCAATCGCAAGGACCGTAACTGTATGATAACATTAGTGGACGCCTTGTAAGTGATTGATTTGTTTACGTTGACACGGTAGAGGTCTGGCGTTCGAGTCGCCACGGGCCCACCACCAAGCTCTAGGCTCTACGCCATTAATGGGGGCAGGCCACACCGATCAGCAAGAACCGAAAGGGGTCGAGGATTCTCTGCCTGTTCAAAGCCCATTATCCCGATCCTCAGCCATATGTTTGAGACCTGGCATTTTCAACAAGATTGAGTTCCTGGACGCTATGAGTTTCAGCGTCTGTTCACTCCGCCTTGCGGATTGCGCGCAAGTCGATCCCCAGTTGCTGGCATTTCTTGTACAGGTGGCTGCGTTCCAGGCCGAGCGCTCTGGCCGTATCGGTCATGCGATGCCCGTGCCGCTCCAGTTCGGCGAGGAGCACGTCGCGCTCGAATGCGTCCACGCGCTGCGCCAGAGTCCCCGTGCCGCCATCAAGCGCCGCATTCGGCCGGCTACTGGCGGGCAGCGCCAAATCCACCGCATTCCCATCCACCTCGGCGTCCGATAGCAGCAGCAGCCGCTCCACCACGTTCCTCAGCTCGCGCACATTTCCCGGCCAGGCGTAGCGCTGCAATTTGGCGATTGCCTCAGGCGTGAAGCTCTTGGGCTTCCATTCGTTCTGGCCGGCTACTTGCCGTGCGAAATGAGCGGCCAGCACCGGAATATCGCCGGGGCGCTCGCGCAGCGGCGGCAGCAGGAGCGGAAAAACGTAGATGCGATGGAACAGATCCTGGCGGAACTTTCCCTGGCTCACAAACTCTTCGAGATTCCGCAGCGTCGCAACCACGACTCGCACGTTCACCGGCACCGGACGGTCGCCACCCACGCGCTCCACTTCGGCTTCTTCGAGCACGCGCAGAAGTTTCGCTTGCATCACGAGCGGCATGTCGCCGATTTCGTCGAGAAACAGCGTGCCGCCGTGTGCCTGCTCGAACTTCCCAATGTGCCGCATGGCCGCGCCGGTGAACGATCCCTTTTCGTGCCCGAAGAGTTCGGACTCGATCAGCTCGGCCGGTACGGCGGCGCAATTCAGCGTGACGAATGGGCCCGCGGCGCGCTGGCTGCGTTCGTGGAGCGTGCGGGCGATCAGTTCTTTTCCGGTTCCGGTCTCGCCGAGGATGCAGACGCGCGTTTCGCTCGCCGCGACGCGCTCCACCTGCGCCATGACGCGACGCATCGGCTCGCTGGCCCAAACAATATCGTGCTTGCCAACGCGCTCGCGCAACTCGCGGTTCTCTTCTTCGAGGCGCGCGAGCTTCAGGACGTTGTTGAGCGTGAGCAGCAGCTTGTCCGTCGAAAGCGGCTTTTCGAGAAAATCCGCGGCGCCCAGCCGCGTGGCGCGGACGGCCATTTCAATATGCGCCTGCCCGGACATCATGACCACGGGAATGCCGATACCGAGTGCGCGCAGGTCTTCGAGCAGCGACAAGCCGTCCTTTCCCGGCATGACGACGTCGGAAAACAACATGTCGAAATGCTGCCTTCGCACCAGTTCGAGAGCGCGGGCGGCGTTGTCGCAAACGGTTGCCTCGTGTCCGGCCAGCCGGAAAGCGCGAGCGAGCGATGCCAGCGTATTCGGGTCATCGTCGACGATCAATAAGCGGCTCATGGGCTACCTGGGGAGATCGATGTGGAATGTAGTGCCGCGCCCCGGCTCGCTTTCAACCGAGATTTTTCCGTGGTGATCTGATACGACCGATTGCACGATCGCGAGACCCAGCCCGGTTCCGTGCTGCTTGGTTGTGTAGTACGGAGTGAACAGGCGCCCGCGTTCCTCGGGCGTCAAGCCTCCGCCGGTATCGGAGAGGTCGATCCCAATCGAGCTGTCGTGCGCCACCGTCGCGATGCGGAGCGTGCCACCGTCCGGCATGGCATCGATCGCATTCAAAATCAGGTTCTGGAGCGCGCGGCCCAACTGCTCGGGGTCGGCCTCGATGCGTGGAAGCGAGTCGCCCAGCGCCAATTCCAGTTGGATAGGCGGGCGGCCTGGACCTACCGTTTGCGCTTCAAAGAGACGGGCGGCGTTCTTCACTACTTCGTTCACGTCCAGGCTCTCAAGCCGAGGCGCGGGCATTTTCGCAAAATCGCCGAAACGCGCGATGATTTTTTTAAGATTGGCGAGTTCGACCAGCAGAGTCTGAGAGCTTTCCTTGAATACCTCGTCGAATTGTTTGGGAGCCTGTTCCTTGGCGCGCTGCAAATTCTCGATCGTTATCTGAATCGGGAACAGAGGGTTTTTGAGTTCGTGCGCCAGGCGGCGCGCCAGTTCGCGCCAGGCCGCGACGCGCTCGGCTTGAATGAGGCGATCGCGTTGATCGACGAGCTGCTGCGTCATCGAATTGAACGCGCGGGCGAGCTCGCCGATTTCGTCGCGCGATGCCACATCCACCCGCACGTCCCAATTGCCGGAAGCGACTTCGTGTGCGCCCCCGGCCAGCCGCTCGACGGGCTTCGTGATGCGCTTGGAAGCCCAGGCGGCCAGCACAATGCCGAGCAGCATTCCAAGGCCGCCAACTACGAGGCCGATCTCCCGGATACTGCGCCCCAGGGCGGACAATTCGCGGCGCGAGCTGCCCACCAGTAATACACCCAAGGAATTCTTGTCGCGCCCTAGCAGCGGGATAGCCTGCACCGTCTCGGGTCCGTCCGGCCATTCGATACGCTGGCTCGCTTCGCGTCCTTGCGTGCTCACCTTTTCGATGAGCGGCACGAAGCGTTGCGCCTCGGGGACCAGACCGGAGGCATCGACGAGCGCCTGCGGAGAGAACTTCGCGTCGAAATTCCGGTAGAGGAGGGCGCGCATCCCGGCAGGCAAAACAAGCGAGGCCAGGAAAGCTCTATCGAGCTGCGAGCCGCCGACAATATACAAATTCTTGTCGCCCGCGGTGACTGCGCGCACAGCCACGAGCGCCAGCGCGGTTTCCTCCGGCAGTTCCTCGCTCTTCAGAAAAACACCTTCAGACTTCCAATCCACCGCTTGCGTGACCCAACCGGCTTGGTAGCCGAAGCGCGCCGGCCATTGCGCGGAAGAGATGATTGTCCCGTCGTTAGCGACCAGTTCCAGAAAATCCAAACGGTGCGCGGCGGCCATGGCGGCAGCTTCGTTTACATAAGGGCCGTAATCGCTGCCGTCGCGAGCGAGGCCGATAGCGATGCGCAGCGTGTTCTCGTCGGCGGCAATACCCTCCACCTGCGATACGACCTCGTCGCCGCGCCGGGCGAACTCGCGGCGGAACTGCGCGACGAGTGCAGCCGTGCGGGCGTCGTCCAGGCGCTCGAACGCGTGCCGCGTGGCGGTCGAAACGGTCCATGTGACGACACCAACGGTGACGATCACCGCGAGCGCGAACGAGATCAGAAGACGGAGGCGAAAGCTCACGGCTGCGCCTCTAGCCAGAGATCGTCCAGCCGCCAGTTGCCGTTCTTCAAAACTCCGGAGGTTCGCCAAACGCCTATGGCGCGGGTTCCGGCGTACGTATCGGGCAGGTGAACGAGCGGAATCACGCGAAACTCTTCGATGAATGCGCGCTCGAGGGCGTAAAGCGCTTCGGGCGCTTCCGGCGCTTGTGCCGCATCGGAGCCGGCCAGGTCGAGCGCGGTCTCCAGATGCCGGAGCGCATCCCCGGGATCGGCCGAGTGGAGCGCGACGCGAACGACGCGCAGGTCGGGATGCGCAGCCTGTGCCGAAGGCTGCACGCGAAGCCCGGCCTCTCGCGCATCGAGCGCAACGCGTTCTGCGATCGCTCGCAGAACCGGATCGCTGGCATCATAAGCGAGGATCAGCGGCTGCAAGATGGTGACGGCGGAGGCCTGCTCCCGTGCCCGCGCCACGTCGCCCGGCTTCGAAAACAGGTAAGCATAGCCGCTGACCCATTGGGGCAGCAAGCCGCCGGCGGCTTCGCCCTGCTTCTGCAAGAGCACGTTATGAATGGCCGCGCGGTCCACCGAGAGCGCGATGGCTTCGCGCACTCGCGCGTCGCCGGTTGCAGGCCGGCCGCGCTCGAATTCGATCACGAGCAGGTTCGACGCGGCCGAAGACCACGTTTTGAACCCGCCCTGCACCACGCGCCGCAGTTCGTTGGGATCGGTCTCGACGAAGTCGGCCCGCCCAAACTCCAGGTCAAGCGCTTGCTCACGCGTGGTGCGCCCCATTTCGACCGCGACGGCGTCCAGGAACGGCCGTCCATCCCGGTAATCCTCGTTCGCCTGGAAGAGGCCGCGGCGGCCGGCGTCCCAGTGCGCAATGCGGAACGGACCGGTGCCAATGAGCCCGTGATCGGCCGTTCGAATCACAATTGCATGGTGAAGCTCCGCAAGTTCGGCAAGCAGTCCGGGCATGGGGCGGTCGGTCTGAATGGCAACGCCATCTTCGGTAGGACTCGCGCGCAATTCACCCGCGTTGAGCGCGGCGGCGGCCAGCGCAGGCTCAAGCGGCGAGCCATCGTGAAATTTCACCCCGGAGCGCAGCCGGAATTGCCAACGTTTGAATTCCGCGTCGTGCTTCCAGGAAACGGCGAGCGCCGGTTCCGGACGGCCTGTTTCTCCAATGTGCACGAGTGGCTCGAGCGCAAGACTCGCCAACCGTTCTCTCGGCGCCGAATCGGGATACCGCGGATGACCACTCCGCGGGATCGAGCGACTGGACGGCCGCGCGCATCTCGACGCGCAGCGTGCCGCCATATCGCGGCCGCCGTGCTGCGTTGAGTGGCGCGATCACGCTCACGACACTAACGGCCGCAAGTGATCGATAAACTGAAAGCCGCATACTTTCCCGTTTTGAAATTGCGCGAAACGGCCACCACGGTATGGTCGGCCACCGCCGAGGGCCAGAGCTCGGTAACCGGGCCGGGGAATTCCACCGCGGCTCCGGAGACCGCAGGACGCCCGCCTCGGATCGTGTAAGGCTCGACTGCATCCGGCTCATCCGAACCGCCCGGCCTGGCCGCGAGCACGTGACGGCCGCAAGCGGTATCGAGCGCAGCTACATCGCTGCCCCATCCTCCGAAGCTGGTAACCGGTTTCAAGGCCTGGTCGTACAACTGAGCGCGGCCGTCCATTCCTGTGACGACCCAGCCCTCGCCCGCATCGGCAGCTGAGAGGAACGGTGGAATGCCCGGGACGGAGAACGAGTTCCGGCCGGGAGCCAGGATTGCGTTCGGGATTGCGAGGGGCCAGCCGGACACGGCCTCGCTGCACTCGAGCGCGAGCTCGGGATTCAGCTTCCCGGCGCAGGAAACGCCAGGAAGATAGGCGCGAATGGAATCGTTTCCGAACTGCAATCGCCCGCGAGCGTCCCGTGGCCAGGGCTTCGGGGCAGCAATGCGAAACGCCTTGCGCTGGACCCAGCGCCCGTCTTCGCGGCCGTAGATAGTAACACCCGAAAGATCCAACACGATCAGTTCGCCGCCAACAGTCGCGATATCGAGAATCGGCTCGTCCTGTTCCCAGAGCAGCTTCTGCTCGATCGCGAGCGCCGGTTCCGCCCCGGATTCCGTGGCGCCATCCCCGCGCGGCACTGCCAGCATGACCACATCGCGCTTATCAGCGTGTTGAATCTCTGCAATCCAGAGCAAGGATCCGGCGTTCTCGGAAAGCGTGATCTTGACGGGCGTGAACTCGGGAGCGCTTCCAAGCGCGAAGCCGCGGGCGCGCAGTTCCCCCTCGACTGCCTGCTCCACCGTCGATACTTCGGCGGCGGCGAGAACCGATGCGTTCCGGATAGAAAGCGCAACGGATTCGCGCGGCGCGAGGCTCGCCGAGGCCTTTCGCGCAAACTCGCGTGCCGCGTCGCCGAGCGATTGTACGCCGGCCGCGGCAAGGGCGGCCAGCGCAAGCAGGAGAACAGAGAGGCGCGCCACCGCGCGTCATCATACCATAGCGGGGCGAAAGACTCCGATGCAAGGTGGATCCACTCCGCACCTACGCGCGGGAACCGTGCGGAGCTTGGCGTAAACGGATAAAAAGCCCTCCCGGACTGCGTGCCCGGAAGGGCCTGGGTTCGTGCGGCCGCGAAAAGCGGGCTAGCGGCGATCGTCGTCCTCGCCAACAGCTTTCGTCGCGGTCGAGAACGCGGAGCCGCGCAGCACGTCATTGGCGAAGAAAAACTTGCCATCCGCCGGGACCATCATGATCTGCACTTTATCGGAAAGTTTCTCGGCGATGATTTTTTGAATAATCAGCGGATTTTGCTTGAGCGCCTGGGCTTCGGATTTCATCCGCTCGCCGTCGGCGGCCGCCACCACGCGGATGTGCTGGGCATCGGCCTCGCTCATCATGTTGCGCCGCTCCAACTCCGCCTTGCTGTCGATGACCTTGGCTTCTGCCAGCGCTTCCGCGTTCTTCACGGTCGCCTCTTTACGGGCTTCCGCCTCCAGGCGGGACTGCTGGATCTGCTTTTCTTTGAGCGGCAGCGTGTGCTGCATCGCGTCGGCCTGCGCTTTCGCCTGCAACACTACGATCTCGGCTTCGCCTTCCGCCTCCTTGACGTGCCGGACCTTGTCCGCCTCCGCTTCGAGTTCCGCGGTGCGCACTTCTTTCTGCTTGAGTTCCACTTCGACCGCCATTCGTTCGTTCTCCTGCTCTTTAAGCAGCAGGCCTTCCAGCCCCTTGGCGTACTCCGGGGGCAGCACGACGTCGCGCAGCATCACTTCTTTGACCACGATTCCGTCCACAGCCAGCTTGCGTGTAATCGCTTCGGCGGCGCGCATCCGCACTTCCTCACGCGCCGTTGCGAATACGTCGTGCACCAAGTAGTTCGGCACCACCTGGCGGAACACGCTCGCCACTACGGGCGGGACCAGTTCCTGATCGAGCGGCTGCGGCACATGGGTGTGGATGTAGTCGAGCCGGCGCGGATCAAGCCGGTAGCGAACCGCCACTGCGAGGCCGACCGGCAATCCTTCCTTGCTCTGCACGGTCAACATGTCCGGTTTGTTCTTCCCGTCGTCTCCGGCGCCGGCGGTCGTGTAAACGTGGTCGCGCGTATCGTACAGCGCGATGGATTCGATAAAGGGCAGCACGCCATGGATGCCGGGGTAGAGCGTGCCCGGTATCACGCCCGAGATCTGACTTACCGAGACTCCGGCCTTGCCACCCGGAACCACCGCGATGCTCAGCCCCAGAAGCAATGGGATGAGAGCGATCGCGGCCAACTTTGCGCCGGAGGCCCAGCGGATTTCGCGCTCCGGCGGAACCTGCGCTGCCCCGCGCGCCAGCGCTTTCCAGCGCGCGCTGGTAAGGTACAAGTCGTAAGCCACTAGGACCGCGCCGGAAGCGAACAGCCCGGCGGCGGTGAACAGAAGCAAGTATTTGAGGAGCAACATGGAATTCTCCTGGCCTTTCCTGCGGTAACCCGCAATTAGCGGCCGCCGCCGAGAGATCCGGCGGCAGCCATTAAAGTGGGCGCTTCGGTGTTAAAGATCCGCGCGACAAGCTCATCGCGCTCGCCGTGCATCTCAACTACATCGCCCACGTGCACCATCGCGAACAGTTCTTCGATATCGTGCTTCCGCATCCGGATGCAGCCATGCGAAGCCGCATGCCCGATCGACCGCGGCGCGTTGGTCCCGTGAATGCCAAAACCTTTCACGCTGAGACCCATCCAGCGGGAACCCACCGGGTTGTTAGCTCCGGGCGGAATCACCTTCCCCGCGTGGCAATAAGTAGGAAGCGCGACGCGGCTCACGATCTTGAACGTGCCGGTGGGACTTGGAGATTGCGGCGCGCCGACGGCGGTGTCGTAAATCCTCACGACCCGGCCATCTTCGATGACTGCCAGTTTACGGTCCGGGATGCTGACCACCACTCGCGTCTCGGGGGTCGGCTCGGGATTCTGTGCCGCCACCCTTGCCACCGCCATCAACATCATCGCCAGCCCTGCCAGCCTTGCTCGTCCTGTTGTCCGCATTGCCATTTCCTTTCTCGGAATAACGAATGGCAAGTCCGACGCCACAGCATATGCCATTGAAATAACAGGGTTTATTCAAATCCTGGCCGCGCGGTCGCGTGTCCGCCGAAACACGTTGTGGGCATGCATACACAATGCGTACGCAAATCGAGGTGGCAACCCCTCGCGAGCGGCGTCTCGAGACTCGAGGAGAGAGGGGGACAAAGGATGCACCGCTGGAGAAGAAGTTCCCTACTCGCGTGCGCCGCGCGAGGACGCCGAGCAGCTCGCGCAGGCGATGCTCGATGTGAAGGACCGCCTGGGCCCGTGCCGGGTCTGCAATAACATCAGCGACTCCGAACTGTGCCCCTTCTGCCGCGATTCGGGCCGCGACGCTTCCGTCATCTGCGTCGTCGAAGAACCCCACAACATCGTCGCCATAGAAACCACACGCCAGTTCAGTGGTCTGCACCACGTGCTGCACGGCACCATCTCGCCGCTCAAAGGGGTCGGCCCGGATCAACTCCGCATCAAGAACTTGCTCGATCGCCTCGAGCCGGGCGGCGTGAAAGAGATCATCCTGGCGACGAACCCCAATGTCGAAGGCGAGGCAACAGCCGCATATCTCTCCAGGGTTCTGAAGCCGCTCGGCCTCAAAGTCACGCGCATCGCGATGGGCATTCCGGTGGGCAGCGACCTCGAGTTTGCCGACGAAGTCACCCTCATGAAATCCTTTGAAAACCGCCGGGAGATGTAGCACCGGCCTGCCACTGGTTTCCCCAGTCTCCGAACATCGTCCTTTCCGTCACCGCATACGCTTCTAGAAGTTCTGGCGCACCGGCAAGCAATCATACGAGCGCAACGTCGCGGGCAAGATCCTCTGGACGCTGAAGGACTTCCGCGACGCGACGTACGGCCTTTTCGAGCAAGTGTGGTATTCTGGCACGTTGTGAAGTGTCCACACTGCGGGACTGGAATACACGAGAATTTCGCCTCACGCATGTTCATCAATGAACCTCCCATTATGCGAGGTCAGGAAATGCGTTTTCCGGGAGGCCTCTGGTCATATTTCCATCAATTTTGTCCCGAGTGCTGTAAGCCGATCATTCGGCTAAGGCATACTGTTGACCAGCGAATCCGCGAAGATTTCCTGGCGTTTCCTCAGCATTCTTCCCGCCCGGTCGCCGCCGAAGTTCCCGACGCCTATCGTCAGGACTTTATCGAGGGCATGCAAGGTGCTCCCGGTCAGTCCGAAGGCCAGCGCCGCCCTCAGTCGCCGCTCACTCCAAGCCGTTCTGCGGGACCAGGCCCATACGAAGGAGAAGGATTTGTACGACCAAATCGAAGAGGTCATCGCCTCTAACGCACTTCCGGCACACATCGCAGATGACCTTCACGCCGTGCGGAGTATCGGAAATTTCGCAACGCACCCGATGAAGAGCACGAATACAGGCGAGATCCTTGAGGTCGAACCAGGCGAAGCCGAGTGGAATCTCGATGTGCTTGAGCTTCTGTTTGATTTCTATTTCGTCGGACCAGCCAGCCGCAAGAAGCGGAAAGAAGCACTCAACGAAAAGCTCACGGCTGCCGGAAAGCCCCCATTGCAGTAAGGAAGAGCGGGGACGGACGGAACGTGGCCTATCCGAACAGCGTGCAATCTACGTTTATCTGCAATTTACCGGCCTGGATGTCGGCGGACGTCTCGAAATCCAAAGCCGTGCTGGAGGCATTGGACGGCCGGTAGCCCTTCGCAACAGATCGCGCGATTTCCGAAAAGGGTTCGGGATACAGGGTCTACTGGCTTGCTGCCGCCGGGCTAGGCACGGCGCGAGACTTGCGGATGCGCACGTAAGATCACCCGCAGCGTCGCCAGAATCGGCACCGAAAGGAACATCCCGGGAATGCCGGCGATCTGGCTGCCCGCGAGCGCTCCGAAAATCACGAGCAGCGGATCGAGCGCCACGCCGGCGCTCATCAGCCGCGGACTCAGAATATAGTCCTGAAAGACGCGGTAGCCGCCGATGAATGCCAGGATCGGAAGAACATGGCCGTAGCCCGTGAACGCGGCCACTAGCACAATGATGACGGCCGCCGCGAACGGCCCGAAGACCGGAATGACCTCGAGGGCGCCTGCAATCGCGGCCAGCAATATGCCATAAGGCACGCGCGCAATCGCGAAGCACACGCCGTAGACGCAGAAAGTCGCAAAGGCCAGGATCACCAAGGCACGGATGAACTCGCCGAGCAGCCGGTTCACGTCGCTGACAACGTCCTCCCATATCGCCCTGCGCTGCGGGTCCACAAGCGACAGCAAGCGCTCACACAACTCTTTGCCATCCTTGAGAAAGAAGAAAGCCAGGATCGGGATGAGGACGATCGTCACCATGCTGCTCAGCACGGAAAGCACGTGCCCGCTGGCGCTCGCGACGAGCGGAACAAGCACGGTGCTGAAACTTTGTGCGCGCTCCCGGATCTGTCCAAGGATATAGCGCTCCGCTGGCGCGAGCCACGGCGGCCCAGGCGCTTCGAGCCGCTGCTCGACGCCGCTCGCGAGCTTCGGAAAGCCCGCGGCCAGGTTCGACGCCTGCTGAGCCACCTGGTTGCCCACGAAAATTCCCGCCAGGACCAAGAGCCCGATCAGCAGGCAATAGACAACCGCCAGCGCGTAGTTGCGCGACCGCCGCCAGGGGAGGAGCCGGTCCACCAGGTTCACGACCGGCGAGAGGATGTACGCGAACAGAATCGCCAGCACGAAAAGCAGCAGGACGCTGCGGATATAGTAAATGATGGCGAGCACGAGCGCGACGAGAAAGACGGTCCAAGCGGCCCGGGCTGCGCGCGTGTCGATCCCCAACATGCTCTCATCCTAGCGTAGTGCGGCGCAAGCCGGTTTTCGAAGGCGCGATTTTCGCGAGGGCGTCGCGGCCTTCCGCGAAAAGCGTAAGCCCGCCTGGCCATCGCTCAACTCACCTGGGCGAAGCAGCTAGCCCGGCTTCGTCCACACCCGGCCTTGCTTACCCCCAACTGAAAGCCGACACATCGTCCGCGACTTGCACCGTACAGCTCGCTTGTTAACGAAGTTTTTACAAAGATCGTTCGGCCGAAAAGCCGGGGTGTGCCATAATAGAGCCCACGGGTGGGGTTATGAGCAAGTCAAGTCGCCTGGGTATAACAATTGGGCTGGCATTATCAATCGCCATGTCCACACCACCTGCTTCGGCACAACAGAAGGGTGGCAATCGTGGGTCGAGTATGCCGGCTGCGCCGGAACCGCGGCTACCGCCGCGGTCCACGGTGGGCTACGATCCCTACTCCGACCCCGCCGTAGTTGGAATACCTTCGCAGCAGAAATCCGCTACGGGCCCGATCACGGGAGCCACCACGGTTAGTATCACCAGCCTTGAGGCTCCTGCTGATGCCAAGAAAGCTTTCGAGAAAGGCATGAGAGCTTTCGTGAAGCAAAAGTGGCAGGAAGCGCAGACGCACCTGGAGAAGGCCGTCGCCCTGTACCCCAGGTATGCCGAAGCCTGGTTCCGTCTGGGCGCGTGCCACCAGGTGCAGAACCGGGTTGAAGAGGCGCGCAAGGCTTACGCACACGCTCTCGAGGCGGATTCCAAGTATCCCGATCCGTACCTCCCACTGGCCAAGCTGGCGCTGGGCAAAGAGAAATGGCAGGAGACTGTGGATATCACCGACAAGCTCGTGCGTCTCGACCCTGCCCATTTTCCGGAAGCGTACTACTATAGTTCGGTCGCGAATCTCAAGCTGCTGCAGTTCGACAGGGCCGAGAAGAGCGCCCTTGAGGCAATTCGGCTTGATACGGCGCACCAGATTCCCAAAGCGGAACAACTCCTCGGTCTGGCCCTGGCGAACAAGAAGGACTACGTTGACGCGGAGACACATCTGCAGGCTTACCTCGAGCACGAGCACAACCCGGCGGAACTCGCATTGGCGCGCGAACAGCTCGCTATTGTGAAGCAACTAGCCGGCCCGGCGACACCTCCGGGACAGCAAGCTTCGTCCAAGTAATAGAGTCGCTAAGGACCTCTTCGCGTGTCGCATCTTCCCCCTTGCCAGCGTGGCTGCTGCTCAGGGGTGCCGTGAATCCTGAGCCCGCGCCTGCGAGATGGGGTGGGATGCTGCGGCAACAGCCAGTGCGCCCAGCACGTTTCCGCGCTGCCCCACATCCCTTCGGAAAACAGCCTGGAGCGCCGGATTGTCCTGCACGCGCATGTTCGATTGCCGCCCGGTCGTCGAATCGTTATAAAATGCCGCGTTCCACCAGGAGAACCCGATGATCCTCGGCCAGCGCCCTCTCAGCAGGTCGGTCAATGCCGCCTTCGCCCAGGCCGCCTGACCTGGGTCTTTGATCGTGCCAAACTCGCAGACGATCACGGGCTTGTTGGCGAGCTTCGTCAGGCGGCGGTACACCCAGTCCATCTGAAATCGGAAGCTGATCGTGTGGTCGTCCCGCGGCAACTGCCGCCCGTATACGCTCGCGCCGACCCAGTCGATCCACTCGTCGCCGGGATAATAATTCTCGAAGCGGTTCCAAGGCCGTACGGGCTCGTCCCATGGATCGACGTGGAAAACCCAGCGGATATTTGAGGCTCCCTCGTTCCTGGCGATTTGGATGATATGGCGGTAGGCGCCGCGGAACATCGCCACCGCTGCGCGGTGAGAACCATGCTGCTGGTTCCACAAGCCGTTCCACGGGAACCACCAGCCGTTCACCTCCACTCCGTACTCGGCCAGCAGCGGCGACCCGAATTGCCTGGCGCCCTGCATCCAGCGCCGGAGGTCCGGATCGAGCTTGCCACTGAGGATATTCGTGAGGTTAAAGACGGGATCGGGAAGCGGGATGCTAGGGTCGCTCAGGAGCATCAGCCTGATATACGGAATGCTGCCGTTCGCGCGAATCCATGAAGCAGTGGCGTCGGGAAAGGCGCGGCCTTCGTACCAGTTGTCGCAAAAATAAACCCAGGTTGGGCGCTTCCCCACGCGCTCCTCGTACGTGCGGACCTCGTCCTCGGTTACATCGCTCCCCATACCGTTCTGCCCGCCGGGAAAAACGCCAGTGTAGAACGTTCCCGCAGGCGGATCGGCCAGGACGGACAGAGCGGATGCACGGCTGCCTGCCGCCGGATCGCCCGCGTTGAGCGGAACCCAAAAAAACGCCAGCGTAAGCACAAGCTTACGGATCTTCAGGCAACGATGCGTGATCATTTCCTGAGCGCCACCGGCTGTGCCACTCCGCCGCCGGGCGGGCGCCAGCACGGATAGCGCCGCCACAGGCGGCATGCTGGCGCAGTCCGGGCTCGAAACACCATAGCGGTTTGATTGGCCTGCACTATGCAACATGCGTCTCCGCTCAAGCCCAGTAATTTCTGTCCAGGCTTCTGTATTGCACCGCTTCGGCCAAGTGTTTGGCGGTGACCCGGTCGGAGTCGTCGAGGTCGGCGATGGTGCGGGCGACTTTGAGGATACGGTCGTGGGCGCGCGCGGAAAGCGCAAGCCGCCGCATCGCGAGTTCGAGCGTGCGTTCGCCGGCTTCGTCAAGCTTGGCCAGGCGTCGCAGCAATTTCGGCGGCAGTCGCGCGTTATCATAGCCGCGCGCTCGCTGGATACTCCGCGCGGACTCAACCCGGCTGCGCATCTCAGTTGAGGAAACTCCCTGCTCATCCGCGCGCATCTCTTTATATGGCACGGCCGGCACCTCGACGTGCAGGTCGATGCGGTCGAGCAGCGGCCCGCTGATCTTGCTAAGGTAACGCTGGATGAGCGCCGGCGTGCACCGGCATTCGCGCGTCGTGTCACCGTAATACCCGCACGGGCACGGGTTCATCGCCGCAACCAGCATGAACCGTGCGGGAAACGCAAGCGTCATGCTCGCGCGTGCGATTGTGACCGACGCCTCTTCGAGCGGCTGCCGCAAAAGCTCGAGGATGTTGCGTGGGAACTCCGGGAACTCGTCCAGGAACAGCACGCCGTGGTGCGCCAGACTGACTTCGCCCGGCCGCGGCACGATGCCGCCGCCCACCATTCCGGCATCGGAGATGGAGTGGTGCGGCGCGCGGAAAGGCCGCTCGGACAACAGTCCCGCGCCGCCCGGCAGGATGCCCGCAACGCTGTGGACCTGCGTGGTCTCGAGCGCCTCCGCAAACGTCAGCGGCGGCAGGATGCCGGCCAGCCGCCGGGCCAGCATCGTCTTGCCCGAACCGGGTGGCCCGATCATCAGCAGGTTGTGGCTGCCCGCGGCGGCAACCTCGAGCGCACGCTTGGCCGTGGTCTGCCCGCGCACATCGCGGAAATCGGGCGTGGCGATTCCCGGCTCGGAGCGCGCCTGGGGCTGGGGCAGCACCGGAGTCAGTGCGCCGGGTTCGTTGAAAATCGCAACCACTTGGGACAGGTGCTTCACCCCGTACACGGACAGGCCTTCGACCACCGCCGCTTCGGCCGCGTTTTCCTGCGGCACGATGAAGCGTGGGATGCCGTGCCCGCGCGCGCTCACCGCAATCGAAAGCGCGCCGCGCACCGGGCGGATCGCGCCGTCCAGCGCAAGCTCGCCCACCAACAGATAATCGTCGTTGGGCGGCACCGTTCCCATCGCACCGAGGATTCCGACCGCCATCGGAAGATCGAACCCGGTGCCTTCTTTGCGCAGGTCCGCGGGCGCGAGGTTGATCGTGACCGCCTTGCTCGGATAACCGAAGCCCGAGTTCAGCAGCGCCGACTTGATTCGTTCCCGGCTTTCCCGCACCGCCAGATCCGGCATGCCCACGGTGATGAGGTCGCGGCTGGTGCCCGAGGGGTACATATCCACCTCAACGTCGATCACGTGCGCGTCAATGCCATAGACCGCCGCGCTGCGCGTCCGAAACAATGCCATGAACGCATTCAGTATAGCCGCATCCGGAAGCTCGCGGTGCCGGTGGTACCGGAAACGCCGCCGCTCTTTGTTTCCGGGCGGATGGCGGCGCGGGTGGCCCGGCGGCGCCCGGCAAGAGTACCCCTTCCCAAGCGGCGCGATTTGGTGTAAAAACATTCTAGAGGGAATTTGTTTGCGGACTTTCTGTGCAAAACTTGCTCTCACCCACGCTAGCTCTTTTGGATCACCGAGTTGCGGGCACCATGGAACTGAGGAAGATGTTCAGCAGCGGCCCACAGGGTAAGCCGCACAAACCACGGCACAAAAAAAGGATTTGTTCCGTGAGAGAAAAGCCGCTAACGTAAATGCATCCTTTTGACATGGCTGCTGCGGATCTAGCGCTCGACAAGGGGCTGCCGGTTAATCTGGATGCCGAGCGCTTCGTGCTGGGCTCCATCCTGATGGACGAGTCGCTCTTCGTGCAGGTCGCGGGCGTGCTGCAGGCGGACGATTTCGCCCTCGAAAAACACCGGCGCATCTTCATCCGGATGGGCGAGCTGCATGAGCGCGGCGAGAAGATCGACCGCATCACGCTGGCCAACGAGCTGATCCGCCACAACCAGCTCGAGGCTTGCGACGGCCTGAGCTACCTCATCTCGCTCGACGACGGCCTGCCGCGCATCTCCAATATCGACGCCTACGTGCATATCGTGCGCGACAAGGCCCTGCTGCGGCGCATCGTTTTCGCCTCCCAGAAGCTCATTGATCGCTGCCTGATGGCTGAGGACGCGCCCGAAGAGATCCTGGCCGGCGCCGAGGAATCGCTGCTCAAGTTGAACGACGACCGCGCCCGTGGCGGCCTCGCCACGCCTGAGCAGATCATTGAGGACTATCAGGGCGGCATCAACACTTTTCTCGATCCAAGCAAGCGCATCAAGGGCATCAGCACTGGCTTTGTGAAGCTGGACGAGATGACCGGCGGCCTGCACCCCGGCGAGCTCGTCATCCTGGCCGCGCGCCCCTCGATGGGCAAGACCGCAATGGCGCTCAACATCGCGCAGCATGTCGCCACCGGGAAGGACAGGAAACCGGTGGCAATCTTCTCGCTCGAGATGGCGAAAGACGCGTTGCTGACGCGCATGCTGTGCACCGCCGCGCGGGTGGATAGCCAGAAGTTCCGCGCGGGCTTCCTGAACAAGAGCGAGCGCGGGAAGCTGGTGGCGGCCGCGCACGATCTGGCCGCCGCGCCGCTTTACATCGACGACACGGCCGGTCTGAACCTGATGGACATGCACGCCAAGCTGCGGCGCCTCAAGGCCGACCAGGGGGCCCTGGGGCTGGTGGTGCTCGACTATTTACAGTTGATGAGCGGCCGCGGCCGCTTCGAGAACCGCAACCAGGAAATCAGCAGCCTCTCGCGCGGCATGAAGCTGCTCGCCAAGGAGCTCGGAGCCCCGCTGCTCGTCCTCTCGCAGTTGAGCCGCGCTCCCGAAGTGCGCCAGGGTGATCACCGCCCGCAGCTCAGCGACCTGCGCGAATCGGGCTCGATCGAGCAGGACGCCGACGTGGTCGCGTTTATCTTCCGCGAGGAAGTCTACAAGCCCGAGCGCGAGGACCTCCGCGGCACCGCCGAGCTGCTCCTCTCCAAACAGCGCAACGGCCCCACTGGCAAGATCAACCTCGTCTTCCTGCGGCACTGGACACGATTCGAGAATCGCGCCAGCGATTTAGGCGACGAGGACGCGCCGCCGGCAGTGGAGGATGAGGAGTAGGCGGGAACTGTGGCAGCATGCGAGTGAGCGCGCTTAGGGCGTAATGCCCGATAGCGCCAGCAGGCGACTCCCGTGGTTCATTTTTCCGGAATTATCCCTTTCACAAACCCACGCGCGGCATACCCAAGCCCATGTATGTAAGTGATTGATTTCAGTGTGATTATAGTTCATATTTGATACTTGACAAACCCACGCCGACATGCCATGATTGAAGCATGGAAGCCGACATCCTTCAACCCCAATTCAATGACGAAGATGCAGCCCGCGCGTTCCTGGAGGCTAAACGATGGCCCGATAAGCCCGTATGCCCGCATTGCGGAGTCGTCGGGGAAGCCTACAGGCTGGAACCGAATCCGAAGGCTCAGACGCACGCCCGCAGGGGCGTCTGGAAGTGCGGGGCTTGCCGGGAACAGTTCACGGTCACGGTTGGAACGATCTTCGAAGATTCGCACATCCCGCTTCACAAATGGCTTTTGGCCTTCCACCTGCTCTGTGCGAGCAAGAAGGGCATGAGCGCCCATCAGCTTCACCGGATGCTCGGAGTGACCTACAAGAGCGCCTGGTTCATGGCGCATCGCATCCGGTATGCGATGACGCAGGAGCCGTTGTCATTGAAGCTCGGGGGCATTGTTGAAGTAGACGAAACGTACATCGGCGGGAAACTCCGCATTGGGCCGCAAACGGTCAGGCCGGGCGAGCGTCCGAAGGATCGGCTAGCCGCGACCGCGAACAAGGCAGCGGTCGTTTCCGTGCTTCAGCGTGGCGGGCGTGTCCAGTCTCGCCATATCGAACGTGTGACCGCTGAAAACTTGCGCCCCATCGTGGATCAGATGGTGGATGACCGGGCGCACATGATAACGGATTCCTCGACTGTTCTGGATAGCGTTGGAACCGGCCGGAAGCACGATAAGGTTAACCACAACGCGAAAGAGTACGTCCGCTACGAGGATGGCCTTTGCATCACCACCAACGGCGTGGAGGGCTACTTCGCAACCCTAAAGCGTGGCATCAACGGCGTATACCACCAGGTCGGCAAGCAGCATCTCCACCGCTACCTGACCGAGTTCGATTTTCGGTATAATGCCCGCGAAGTCTCGGATGCGGAACGGCGCGATATGGCGATTGCCCAAAGCGCCGGGAAGCGGCTCATGTACCGGGACTCATGCGGCAAAAGGATGGTCTGAAAAGAGAAAAGCCGTGACTGCGAATCACGGCCCCTTAGGATTTATGGCTGTACGGCAAACCGTCCCGTTTGGTGCCGCGAGCACCCCACGGAGACCTTCGAGTGGAAGTGTATCACAAGGAGGTCTTCATGTCTAGGCTACGCTTCGAGATTCAGGGCGATCCGAACTGCATCTCTCTGCCTGTATATTCTTCTGCCACCGCGCGGGTGGTTCAAATCCTCCGAGAGTTAGATGAGGCCATCTCTGGAAAAGCTGGTGTCTCTCTGAACTGGTATGTATCTGACCTCTCCAAGAACGGAAATCTGTCCATGGAGGTAGAGTCTCGCCTAAAGCCCCCTGCAAGGAACCAAAAGAGGCCGAGACCTGACGTGTCCGATCCGGTGGCCGAATCCTTCATAACGACTTTCGAGAACATCCAAGACAGGGGCATCAGTCCCCCATATCTTTCCGAATACGGTCTAGAAAAACTTCAGGCCATGATAGCTCTACTGCATAAGAATGGCGCGAAGGGGTTTATCGCAGCCGCAATCGAACCACATCATAGGTCCATTTCCGTAAACGAGAAGGCGGCCACAACGCTTAGGCAGCTACTTCCTCCTACGAAACAGTTTGAAGGTAGCGTAGAGGGAAGACTGGAAACGGTGTCTATACATGGGCAGAAGAAGTTCATAATTTATCATGCAATCACCCACAAGGCCGTGACATGCACAATTGAGACAGACGAGGATCTTGAATTAGCAAAACCGCCTTGGGTCGGAAGGTGATAGCTTTCGGCCTTATCTCTATCAACGTGAAAAATGAACCGCTAAAGGTGAGCGTGGGGTCCATCCGCGTTCTCGGGGAGGGGAAGCGCCTTCCCTTAGCCTCTGAACTGACCGGCTCTGACCCGGAATTCACTGGGGATTTGAGCACCGACGAATATATTCGGAGCATACGGCGTGGCTGACTTTTACAAGAAGCCATATCTCGATTCCGGGGTATTTATCGCTTGGATAAAGGGTGAAAAAATCACTCGCAAGGATGCAAGCGGAGTAGAGGAGATTATTGATCGGGGCAAAATCGGTGAGCACATTCTAACGCTTGCGGAGAAGCAGTTGTTTCCGATCATCATTTCTGCCCTTACTATTGCCGAGGTCCACAAGAAGAAGAACATGCCGAAGCTGGACAAGGACGAAAACCAAAACATCCTGGGTTACTTCGAGCACGATTTTGTGAGTCCAGTAGTAGTGGATCGATCTATTGGCGAGGAGGCGAATAGGCTATGCTGAAAGTATGAGGCCGAAGGGCTTTCGCCTAACGATGCAATACATTTGGCTTGTGCAAAGAGGGCCGGGTGTGATGTGCTCCTCTCTTGGGATGGCGTACTGAACGCGATCAAAGAATCAGACGTAAAAACTGAAGAGCCGAAGATGCTGGAAGAGCCAAAACCACCAGCATCGCAGATACCTATGTTCCCTGAGGCAATTAAAAATGAGACGGAAACGCAGTCGGCAACCGTTAACGCTAGCTCCGCTGAGCTTCGAGGAAGCGGTCACGGACATCCTGAAGGTCAAGCCAGCGCCGAAGCTGACTCGCGCGGTGGTGGGGGATGTGAGCAAGCCAAGAAATAAAAAGGGCCGGACGACGACAGGCGTTCAAAGCCTAAAACCATCCGACCCTTCGGAACTGTAACGTTCCTCCAGTGGAGATCGTCCTGCGGGACTCGCCCCAGGCTACCTCAGCTGGAGTCGATACACGTTTCTGGCATCTTTAGGATGCCACGGCCGACTGGTTGTGTCAATAGGGAAAGAACGTAGTACGATCCGATACCCCCGGTGGGGCTTGAACCCACGACCTCGTGTTTCGCCAGAAACGTGCTCTATCCAGCTGAGCTACGGGGGCAACCTAATGATACCCGAGCAGCGCCGGGCCTGTCAAGCCCTAAGTTTCTGATAACAAAAATGTTACGTGAATTTTTGTTGTGCTGCTCGGGAACTTTTTTCGCAACCAGATTCTCACGCGGCGAAAAACCCGAGCCCCAAACTTAGATGCGGATTCCGGCCTCCACTTTGCAGTACGGATCTGGGTTTGTCAAGTACACAATCCCGCATTTTTCCCTTGCACTTGGATAAGGAAAGTCTTATAGTCTGTCGTGTAGGAAGTCCGGGGAGGAGGCGTCCCATGCTTGGGTCGCGCCTGGCTCCTAAGACTCCCAACGATTACACCACTCAGAGCAGGGGTGTTCGTTGGAGGGCAGAACTCGTTGGCCTGCCCTCTTTTTTGCCGGCCCGCCGCCCAATTAGCGCTTACAACTGCCACTGCTCCCCAAGGTGTAAACCAGCAGCGCAAGCACCATCAGTATCACCGGCACGTACATGCGGCTACGCTGATGCGCAAAGGGAGTGAACCGTTTCGCGGCGCGTGACACGTGGCGCAGATTTGCCGAGCGCAGCGGAGCAAGGGGGCGATTCCTCGCATCCGCGTGTTATTATGAGGCTTCCAATCGCAACAGCCGCCCGGACTGCGCCAGCTTTCGGCCCCCGGCCGGGCAGCGCAGTCGCTAGTGTAGTGCGGCGCAGGTAACAGACCAGCGGGGTGGCTCCCTGGAGAGGAAAGAGAACGTCCACTTGGATACCGCGGAGTTCCAGAAACTCGTAACCGAAGCCGGCGTGCAGGCGCTGAACCGGCCGCCCGCTTTGCCGCAATCGCCCCAGGCAGCCCGCATCGCACGGCTTGGGGACCCGCGCGCGATCGCGCGGCGCATCGATCACATCCGCACGCTCGCGGACCTGGGGCGCATAGTCAGGGCCGGCGCGACGCGCATCAGCGCGGGCGCACAAATTCTCGAGGCGGCGCACTGATGCCCGCGGCTGGCGCCAGGGCGGTCCGCTTCCGGCGGCGATCCGAGCTACTCGATTTCCTGCTCGAAGTCTCCGCCGCAACCACAGAAGCGCTCACCGACCTTGACCGCCTGCTCGCCAACGTCGCGGAGATCGTCCACAAGGTTGCACCCTACGACGTGTTCGCGATCCTGTTTTACAACGAGAGGCAAAAGGAGCTTCGAATCCGGCACGCGATCGGACATCGCGAGGAGGTCGTCAAGCGGCTCGTGGTCCGCCTTGGAGAAGGCCTGACCGGGACTGCGGCGGCCACGCGCGAGCCGATCCTGGTTGGCGATGTCCGCAAAGATCCGCGCTACCTCAACGCGGTCGATGCCGTGCGGAGCGAGCTGGCCGTACCGATGCTGGCGCGCGGCCGCCTGGTCGGCGTGATCGACCTCGAATCGACGCGCGCTAACGCATACAACGAGTACGATCGTATGCTGCTGCGCGTCATCGCCGCCCGGGTCGCAGTCACGATCGACAACGCGCGCCTGTTCCGGCGTGTGGACCGCCAGCACCGCACGCTCAAAATCCTGTCGCACCTTTCGCAAGAGTTCTCGTCGATCCTGGACTTGAACGAGTTGCTGACGCATATCGCCGCGGCCGTCAATACCCTGATCCAGTACGACGCGTTCAGCATCCTGCTGGTCGATCGGGAGCAGAAGTGCCTCCGTCACCGCTTCAGCATCCGCTACGACCAGCGCGTGGACCTGGACAATCTTCCCCTCGGGATGGGAATCACCGGCGCGGCGGCGGAGAGCCGCGAGGTCGTCCGGTCGGATAACACGCTTGCTGACCGGCGCTACATTCCCTCGCACCCGGGCGTCCGCTCGGAAGTCGCCGTGCCGCTCATCGTGCATGACAACGTTGTCGGCGTCATGGACCTCGAGAGCGATCACTTCGCCTGGTTCACCGACGACCACGTGCGCATGCTGTCGCTGCTGGCCCCGCAGATTGCCAGCTCGGTCGAGAACGCGCGCCTGTACGAGGCGATCGCCGAGCGCGAGCGGCGCATTGAAGACGACCTGGAGGCCGCGCGCGAGCTGCAAGCGGCGCTGCTGCCGGCTGAGGCCCCGGAGATCGCTGGCCTGGAGGTCGCGATCGGGTGCCGCCCGGCGCGCATCGTTGGCGGAGACCTGTACGATTTTTTCGAGTACAGCCCAGGGGCGGCGCTCATCGCAGTGGGCGACGTGAGCGGGAAGGGCGTCGCCGCGGCGCTCTATGGAGCGCTGGCGGGCGGCCTGCTGCGCACGCTGATCCCGCGGCGGCGCGGTCCCGCGCTGCTGCTGAAAACGCTCAACCAGGCGCTGCTCGAGCGCAAAGTGGACGCCCGCTACATCGCGTTGCTCGTCTTGTTATGGGATGCGGCGACGCGCCAGTTCACGATGGCGAACGCCGGAGCGCCCGCGCCGATGGTCTGCCGCCGCGGCCACGTACTGCACCCCCGCGTCGAGGGCATCCCGCTCGGCCTGCTGCCGGACCGTGAGTATGAGGAGCTCTCATTTCAGACCGAGCCCGGCGACCTGATCGTGCTTTACTCCGATGGCCTTACCGATCAGCTCAACCCCGCCGGAGAGCAATACGGACGCGGACGCCTGGTCGACTCACTCGTAAGGTTCTGCGACGGCTCCAGCAAGTCCGTCGTCGACGGCGTCTTCGCCGGCCTGGACGAGTTCACGGAATTTGGCCCGGCTTTCGACGATCAAACGCTCGTGATCATAAAGGTGATCTGATGCCGGCACAATGGTTTCATTACGAAGGCGACGCGCTCTACTGCGAACAGGCGCCCGTAACTGCCATCGCGGAAGGTGTGGGAACACCGTGTTATCTCTATTCGAGCGCTGCCATCCTGGACGCCTATCGCGCCTACGATGAGGGACTCGCAGGCGCGCCGCACCGGATGTGCTACTCCGTTAAAGCCAACTCCAATCTGGCCGTGCTGGCGCTTCTGGCGAAGGCCGGCGCGGGCTTCGATATTGTTTCGGGCGGAGAGCTGTTCCGCGTGATCCAGGCCGGCGGAGATCCCGCGAGCGCCGTCTTTTCGGGCGTGGGCAAGACCGCCGGCGAGATCGAATATACGCTGGCGCAGGGCGTTCGTGTCTTCAACTGCGAATCCGAGGCCGAGCTGGCGCTGCTCGACGCGCTCGCCGCGCGGCGCCGCGTCACAGCGCACGCGGCCATCCGGGTCAACCCGGACGTAGGCGGCGCGACGCACCCCTATATATCGACCGGCCTACGCGAGCACAAGTTCGGCATCGATATCGCGGAAGTCGAGCCGGTTTATGACCGGGCGCGCGCATTCGCGAATATCGCGCTGGACGGCGTGAGCTGCCACATCGGCTCGCAGCTCGATGCCGCCACACTCCTCGAAGCGCTCGATACAGTGCTTGCGCTGGTCGGCCGCCTGCGCGCGCGCACACACCAGATTACCGGGATCGACCTCGGCGGCGGATTAGGCGTTCCATACAAGCCTTCCGAGCCGCCGCTGGACATCCGCCACTTTGCCGCGCAAGTGCGGGAAAGAGTCAGGGATAAGGGGGTCGTCATCACGCTCGAGCCTGGCCGGTCGATTGTGGCTGAAGCGGGCGTGCTCGTCACGCGCGTGCTGTATCGCAAGCACAACGGTGGCAAGGAATTCGTCATCGTGGATGCTGGCATGAATGATCTCATCCGCCCAGCCCTCTACCGCTCGCACCATGAGATCGTGCCCGTGCGCAAGAATACCCGTGGAACGATCATCGCGGACGTGGTCGGCCCGGTTTGCGAAACCGGCGACTTTCTGGCGCGCCATCGCGAGGCGCCCGAAGTGCTACCCGGCGACTTGCTCGCGGTCGCAACCGCGGGCGCGTACGGGTTCGCCGCCGCCTCCAATTACAACTCGCGCGCGCGCCCGCCGGAGGTCCTGGTCGAGGGCGATCGCTGGCGGATTGTCCGCCGCCGCGAATCGTTCGAAGACCTGGTGCGCGGCGAGCAGGTCTGAGCGCCGCGGGTTATTTCTCCGTTGCGTCCAAGAATTGGGAAATTCGAACGCCTATTGCCACAGCGCTAGCGCCGGATACTCTCGCGCCCGATCACGTATGTGACTAACTGCGCAAGATTTCGCACCCCGAGCTTTTGCATGATGCAGGATCTGTGAAATTCAATGGTTTTCACAGACACATTCAGGCTTGCGGCGACCTGTTTGGTGGATTGACCTTCGGCAACCAATAGCAGCACCTCGCGTTGCCGGGGCGTCAAGCCATTCTCGAGTGTTCCGTTCTTTGCCAGCGGTCTCCCCGCCAGCGGTGTGACGTATGTGCGTCCGCCGAGTACTTCGCGGATCGCCGTGGTGAGTTCGGACGGGGCCGACCGCATCAGCACATAGCCGGCGGCTCCCGCCTGCAGCGCCTCGGTCACGCAGTCCGCGTCGGTTTGCATGTTGACGAAAAGGATCTTCAGTTTTGGCAGGAGTTTCGTCAGCCGGCGCACAACGTCAATCCCGTTCCGCAAAGGCGCCGATACAGCGAGCAGGACTAGGTGGGGCTGGAGTTCCCGGGCGGCTTTCATTAAGGCGCAGCCGCCTTGGACCGTGCCAATCACCTCGAATTTGTGCTCGAGCAGCTTTTTGAGACCGGCAACGGCCAGAGCTTGATCGTCGGCTATCAGCAGGCGTGCGCGCCTCACAACGCCTCCGGAATTAGAAATCGAGCTCTTAGGAACACGCACAGGGAGTTTGCACACCACAAGGATCGGCCGGTATGAAAACTGCTTGCGCACCCGCGCGCCCTTGAAGAGCGGGGTTCCAAGGAGAAGAATCGGCTCGGGCGCTTCTTGGAGCCGGCCACGTCCTCACACCTCCCGATGGGGGCACGCTATGTTAACCACGATTTCCGCTCTGGCTTCCTGAGCCCCCAATTATACTTCCAATCACCCACTTTTACGAGCTTTTCATCGCTTTCCCCTCCTGAGTGACTCCGGCGGCCCACGCGGCTCTGCCCCCTCTGGTGATAACAAAACCAGGAAGTATCTCATTTCACGCGACTTCTCTACGATTAATGGAAAAGGCCCACCGCAATCCCTCGAACAAAGTTTCAATTCCCAAAACTAGGGTTTTCCCTAGTTGCTTTGCGGGGGGCGCACTCGTACACTAACCTCGTACTATTCCTCCAAACTGGGAACAATCTCATGTGGGCGCGAGTAGACAAACGCCTATGCGAGCCGGAGGACAGCGCCACGTTGCTAATTGCGAGCGAACAGGATGCTGAGCACGCCGCGCTCGATAATATCTTCGACGGCTCGGAGTGGCGTCTGTGCCACGTGGGAACGCGCGACCAAGTCCTCGCGATCATTCGCCGCCGCAAAGTCCCGGTCGTTATCTGTGCGCGTGACTTGCCGGATGGCGGCTGGAAGGCGGTAGTGAGCGAAGTGACGGCTGTGTCGAGCGCAACGAGTCTCATCGTGTGCTCGCGCCCCACGGATGAGCATTTGCGGCCAGAAGTGCTGAGGCTAGGCGGCTTCGACGTGCTGCCAACCCCCTTTGAAACAGCGGAAGTCTTCCGAGTGACCCGCCTGGGGTGGCATTCTTGGCAACGTCGCTGCGAATGCCACGCAAAATGGTGTGCCGCTCCCTGGATGCCACAATTATGATACGCGTCCTGGTGGTCGATGACGAAGACAACCTCAGGCGTATGATCTGCCGCGCGCTCCGCCAGGACGGGTTCCAGGTATATGAAGCGTCCTCCGCCGCCGACGCATTGCGTATCGCAACCGGGCGCGCTGGGCAGATTGAGCTACTCCTTACCGATGTGTGCATGCCAGGCATGAACGGCCTGGAACTCGCCGATGGGCTTAAGCGGACGTATCCGGGCATCCAGGTGCTATACATGACCGGCTGCGCCGACGCGGCGGTGGAAGCCGACGCGCCCTTACTGCGGAAACCGTTTCACTTGGAAACGCTCCACCGCGAGATCAAGCGCGTGCTCGGCGCGCCGCAGGGCGCACACTTTCGAGAGTGCTCCGGCATGTGACTGGGAGCGCGGGGCAGCCACCGCATCAAAAAAGATTCTGCCCCTGGTCGAGCGGATAGAGGTGGCCGCTCGACATCGTCGTCAGCGAGAGATACAGCACCAGCAACGCGAACTGGTTCACGGCCTCCTCATCGTTAATCCCGTACTTAACAGGCGAGCGTTCGCGAACGCGGTCCCATTTGTCGCGCGGAAAATCGGGCGGCGGCAGGATGGGCCCCGGCGCGAGCGCGTTCACGAAAATGCCCCTCTCGCCGTATTCGAGCGCCATCGCCTTCGTCATCGCGGCCACGGCCGCTTTCGTCACCACATAGGGCAAGTTGCGTCTTTGGGGATGGCTCATCGAAGTGATATCGGCGACATGGATCACATGTGCGCCCCGGGGCATCAGCGGCACAATAGACTGCGTTGGCCAGAAGGCGCCGAGGATGTGCGCCGCGATGTTTTCCTGCCAGTCGCGCTCGCCGATCTCGTCCACTTTGACCGGTTGGTATACGGAGGTCATATTGACCAGAATGTGAATATTCGCGAAGTCGCCACGCACCCGCGCCACCGCCTCCTGAACGCTCCCACGGGAGGAAGCGTCGCACGGAACGGTGATAGCCCGAACGCCGAGGCTGCGCGCCTCTTCTGCGGTGTTTTCCGCCTCCTGGCCTGAGCGCCGATAGCTGAGCACCAGGTGGACTCCCTGCTCCGCCAGCACGCGCGCGACCGTCTGCCCGATGCGCTTGCCACCGGTGATCCAGGCAGTTTGACCCTTCAGCCGGCCAAGATAGGTATCGAGCAGCGTCAAAGGACCTCCCGCAAGGCGGCCTCGGCAGAAATCGCTCGCGGCTCAGCCTGCGCTACTTACTCAACTTCAGATTGATGACCGCGGCAGTGCGCGAATCGAAAGCACTCAACGTCCTCACGCCGCTGGAGGCGCCCTGGCCCTCGGCCTTCAACTCGTAATCCACGTTCCTGTTGAGCCCGTGAAAGACGTACGACCCATCGTCCTTGGCGATGAAGGAACGGATCTCCAGCGTCTTCGTGTTTTTCAACTGCACCACGGCGGCGGCCACGGGCTTGCCCGACGCGTCCGTGACCGTCCCCTGAACCGTCCGGACGGTTGGCTCCTCCTGCTTGTCTTTCGACAGCGCGTTAGAGAACGGAGCGGTCCATACCAGCGCGAATGCAAGTCCTATTGCAGCAAAGGTTTTCTTCATGTCCCTTCCATCATTCTTCTTATTGAGACGCGGGTTCCAGCCGCAAGAATACGTCAATACTGTCCTCGGTAGTGATGCTTACGGGCTTCTCCTGGGGCTGATAGCCGTGCGCCTTCACCGACAGCATGTAGCGGCCTGGGCCCGCCGGCGCCCGGAGCGCAAACTCGCCCCGCGAGTCCGTCACTGCGCGATTCTTGTATTTCCGCGCGCCTTCCGCATCCCCGGTGCTGGTCAGCACGACCTCGGCGCCCGGGAGTGCCAGGCCGGTATCACGGAAAACCGTGCCGGCGACCAGCGTATATGCCGGCGGCGCGTTTTTCCTCTTGTCTTTGCCGGCGCCCAAGATGACCGGCCCGGACGCGAGCACGATAGGAGCGAGCATCACCCAGCGGATCAGCCGCCTGGAACACAGATTCCTTCTAGCCCGCGCCGTCTTCATCCTCCCCAATAACTCCCTCGTCTTCTTCAAGCGGTTCTAACTCCAGCGGATCGGCACTCACGACGCGCAGGTCCGTGCCGCACTCTTCGCAATTCAGCGTGTCGCCTTCGTCCATTTCGTCCTCGTCCACTTCGAGTTCGGTGTCACAGACCGGACAGCGTACCATGCCTCTCCCTCCAAAATTGGAGACCCATTCCCTTTATACACGCTACTTCGTTTCAATGGAAGTTTCCTCCTGAAGAAGCGGCACAACGAACGGGAGCTTTTCGGCAGCTCCCTAAATCGAGTTCTGCCGCACCAGCGACAGGAACTCGTCGCGGGTCTCTTTGCGATTGCGGAACGCGCCCAGCATCGCGCTGGTCACCGCGCCCGAATGCTGCTTTTCGACGCCGCGCATCATCATGCAGAAGTGGCGCGCTTCACAAACCACGCCAACGCCAAGCGGATCGAGCACGTCCTGGATCGACTGCGCGATCTCCTGCGTGAGCCGCTCCTGAAGCTGCAACCGCCGTGCGTACATATCGACAATGCGTGGGATCTTGCTCAGGCCGAGCACCCTTTGCCGCGGCAGGTACGCTACATGGATCTTGCCGAAGAACGGCAGCAAGTGGTGCTCGCAGAGGCTGAAGAACTCGATGTCCTTGACGATCACCATCTCGTCGTACTTGACGCTGAACAGCGCGCCGTTGACGATCCGGCTAAGGTCCTGGCCGTAACCGCTGGTCAGGTATCGGAGCGCCTTCTCGACGCGTTCGGGAGTTCTCCGCAGGCCCGGCCGGCCGGGGTCCTCGCCGAGCTGGCGCAGCGCCTCCTCCATCAGCGATGCGATGGACGCCGTTTCTCGCTTCGGTGACATCACCTTCACGACAACTTTATTCTTCACCGTCTTCCTTGCGGAGCGGCTTCGCTCCCAGCGGGCTTGACCTGCCCGGCCACGATTTCGAAACTGTTCCGTTTCGTCTCCGCGATGCGAATGCGCGCGAGTTTCGGCCACTGGTTGCGGGACACGGCGCTCCAGCGCGCTTTCAGCCGCTTCTCGATTTCGAGCGCTAGGTTCTCGGTGGTCGGCACGACGCCGGCGAGCTCCGGCACTTGCTCGTTCAGGTTGCGGTGATCGAACGCGCGCAGCACTTCACGAACTAGTGCGTCGAGTGCGCCCAGGTCAGCCGCGCAGCCCGTCGCAGCGTCCACCGGCCCCCAAACGCTCACCTCCAGCACGTAGTTGTGCCCGTGACCGTACGGGTTGTTGCACTTGCCATAGAGCTCGCGGTTCGCGGCGTCCGAGAGCCTATCCGTGTGCAGCCGGTGCGAAGCGCAAAATGTGTACCGCCGCGTGAGGCGGATCACTGGGCCTCCCCGAAGTAATCTACGTACAAGTCGTCAGTCTCCGAAACCCGGACGGCGTGCAACCGCGCGCCGCCATTCGCCAAGCGCCGCGCGACGCGCTTCCAGATCTCGATCGCAATGTTCTCGCTGGTCGGCACAACGCGGTCGAATGGCGGGACCTCATGATTAAGGAACCGGTGGTCCATAGGCTCCACCACTTCGCGATTCAGGATATCCTTCAAGCGCCTCAGATCGAACACCATGCCCGTAACGGGATCCGGCGCGCCTTCGAGCGTCACCTCGACCGCATAGTTGTGCCCGTGCCCGTGCCGGTTGGCCGCCTCGCCGTAGAGCGCGCGGTTCTGCTCCTCGGATAGATTCGGGCTCCAGCACACATGAGAGGCGGAAAACTCGACTCTCCGCGTGATATACATGCCCCCAAGCTCTCCTGCGCGCCGGCAGTTCGTGTTGCGCCGGCGGGATTGTTTGACCACTCACGGCCGCAGCTCGGAAACCCGCTTCCGGGCTGCGTACTCACGAGACCGCAACCGAATAGACGCACCCTGTTCACTGATGCGGGCGCGCGCAACCGGATACACTTAGATCATAGGAATTTCCGGTGCTCGCCGTCAAAACAGAACGTGTGTTGCAGGCGCTGATCGCCGTCTGCCTGGCCGTGCTGGCAGGGGTCATCATAGACACTTTCCGCGAAAAAGTGGTGGTGGCCGGCGACACCGCTCCCGATTTTTCCATCACCACCGATGAGGGGCGCACCATCTCGCGCTCGAATTTCGGCGGCAAGCTGTTGGTGCTGAATTTCTGGGCCACGTGGTGCCCGCCGTGTCTGGAAGAGATGCCCTCGCTCGACCAATTCCAGAAGAAGCTCGCCGGCTCGGGAGTGGTCGTCCTCGGCGTGAGCGTTGACCAGAACGCGCGGGCGTACCGCAATTTCCTGTCGCGCGTGAAGGTCGCCTTTGAGACGGCGCGTGATCCCGAGGGCAAGATCAACGCGGAATACGGCACGTTCAAGTATCCCGAGACTTATATCATCGACAGCCGCGGCAAAGTGATCGAGAAGATCGTCGGCCCCACGGATTGGACCGATCCATCCGTCCTGAGCCGCGTACGAGCGCTGCTCGCTTCATGATTTCCGCCCAAGCCAAGAGCAGACTCGCCGCGCTACTCGGTCCCCGCGGCTACCTCGACCGCCCCGAAGACCTGGCGCTGTACGAGTACGATGGCGGCGTGGACAAGGCGCGGCCCGACCTGGTTGTGTTTCCCGCGCTCCACGGCGGAAGTCGTCGCGATCGTGAAGGTGGCGCACGAATTCGGCGTGCCGGTCGTGGGCCGCGGCGCCGGAACGGGGCTGTGCGGCGGGGCCATCCCGCGCGAGGGCGGGATGATGGTCGCGTTCGCGCGCATGAACCGCATCCTGGAACTCGATCTGGAAAACGAGCGCGCCGTGGTGCGAGCCAGGCGTGGTCAATCTGGACATCACGCTGGCGGTGCGAGGGCAGCGGATATTTTTATCGCGCCCGATCCCTCCAGCCAGCGCGCCTGCACCATCGGCGGCAACGTGGCGGAGAACGCCGGCGGACCGCACACGCTGGCCTACGGCGTCACCACCAATCACGTGCTCGGACTGGAACTGGTGCTGCCCGACGGCACCGTGGTCGAGACCGGCGGCAAGCGAGCCCGACCTGCCGGGCTACGATCTGACCGGCCTGCTCACCGGCTCGCGAAGGCACCATGGCGCTGGTCACGAAAGTCGATTGTCCGGCTGATGCGCAAGCCGGAGACGGTCAAGACCATCGCTCGCGATTTACGAATCCAACGAGGACGCCGGCCGCACGGTGGCCGAAATCACCGCGCGCGCCATCACGCCCGTAGCGGTGGAGATGCTGGACGGGGTGATGCTGCGCATGGTGGAGGAGGCCACGCACGCCGGCTACCCCATGGACGCCGCGGCGGTGCTGCTGATCGAACTGGAAGGAATTCGCGAGGCCGTGGAGGAGCAGGTGGAGCAGGTGCGCGAGGCTTGCCCGGTCTGCGGCGCGCGCGAGTTCCGCGTGGCGCGCACGGCCGAGGAGCGCGAGCTGCTGTGGAAGGGCCGCAAGAACGCCTTCGGCGCGGTGGGCCGCGTCAGCCCGACCTACTACGTGCAGGACGGCGTGGTGCCGCGCACGCAAGATCGCGCCCACGCTGCAGTTCATCGGCGAGGTGGCGCGGAAGTACGGGCTGACCATCAGCAACATCTTCCACGCCGGCGACGGCAACATGCATCCCATCATT
>CAWIHA010000029.1:0-59543 GCA_963835855.1 Bryobacterales bacterium
AGAAGGCGGCCGAGGTGGACCCGAACCAGCAGGTGGTTTGGTCTCACTTGGCCGAGGCCTACGCGGGGCTGGGTGCGGCCAAGGCGGGAGCGGAGCAGGGCGCAGCTTATAACGCGGGGCTGGATGCATGGACCAAAGCGATCGCGCTTGCGCCTGATGACGCCGCGCTGCACAACAACTACGCCCTCGCGCTCGCCCGGGCTAAGAGGAGCCAGGAAGCTCAGGCAGAGCTGCAGAAGGCAGCGGATCTGGATCCCCCCAACGCCGGCAAGTATTATTACAATTTGGGTGCGCTGCTGGTCAACTCCGGCCAGAGCGAGGCCGCCGGCGAAGTGTTCAAGAAGGCCATCGCAGCCGACCCGAATTATGCCGACGCGCATTATCAATACGGCATTTACTTGATCTCGCAGGCGAAGATCGACGCCCAGGGGAAGATCATTCCGCCACCGGGCACGAGGGAGGAGTTCGAGACCTACCTCCGGCTGAAGCCGGCGGGCCAGTTCGCTGATGCGGCAAAGGCCATGCTCCAGTCCATGGAATCGCAGATTCAGACCACGTACGTAAATCCGAACGCGCCGCCAGCGAAGAAGACCAAGAAGAAGTAATGCAGTGCCTGTGTGGGGCGTCCTACCAAATGCCCCCTTCCAATGATTCGAGCTGTCTTCTACATCTTTCTTGCTATCGTCCTCATTACTTTCCTGCGCTCGATCGTGGGCGTGGTGGCGAAGGTGTTGTCAGGTCTGCTGGAGCCGGGCGCGGGCGCCCGCGCCTTTTCGAAGCCGCGGAAAGCCGGTGAGCTGAAGCGCGATCCTGTATGCGGCACCTATGTTTCGACCGCAACATCCATCAAGAAGACGATCGGCGGCGAAGTCGTGTACTTCTGCTCGGCCGCGTGCAGCGAGAAATATCAGAAGAAAGCATAAGAGCCTACCGCTTCAGGCCAGGAGGCGCGGCTTGCGGCCGTGCGGTGGCCCTGCCGCTGAGGTCTTTGAGGAATCCCTTGCGAACTCCGCGAGAAGAAGCGCGCTGCCAAGAATACGCGTCCTTCCGGGCGCGCCACGTCTTCGGCCTCCATCGATCGGCATCGCTCAACTGCAACTGGCCGAAGTCCGCGGCATGGGAGTGCAGCATGGCAGCCCAGGGATGTGGTACATTGCGCAAGCACATCCGGAGACAGAGCGGCAGGAATCCGGTCAGATGTGCAAGGTCGTGCGAATTCAAGGAGAGAAACTAGCCATGAGAGTACTGGTTATAATTTGCGGCCTCTTGCTCTGCGCCGTTGGCGCAGCACGGTCCGCGGAGGATGGAACGGGCAACGCGGGAGTTACGGATGCGGGGGACCGGCTGCTATTTCCGCACAATTTCGTGCGAGGATTCGTAGATTTTCAGATAGCGCCTCCGCACAATGAGGTAGACCTGGGCCTGTGTGCCCCGCGGATGGGGCCGCCGCAGGCCGGCGTCGCCGAGTGCGCCGCGTTCGCGCGGTACATCTGGGATGGCTACGTGGAGGTGCAGCCCTTGGGGCGAGGCCCGCTGAGGCGGTTGTTCCTTTTCACGGAGCCGAAACTGTTTGGAGGTGACAACCTGCCGCAGTTGCGATACACGGCCTCGCCGTCAGGAATCCTGTTGGAGAACACGATCGGAGCAGGCGTGGCGTTGCCGCGTCAATTCGAGCTCAGACTGACGCATCATTGGAACAAGCTGCTCGGCCGGTACAGCGCCATGCCTAGTGCGGTTACGCTCCGTCCGGATGGGCCATACGGCCTGTATACGACGGTTGGCGTGAGATGGTATTTCGGAGGCTACGGACGCGCAGCCGCGCATTGAGCGTTGTCCCGCGCGGCCGCCTCGCGCCGGCCGTGCCCTCCCGGTGCGCGCGGGGGCTCGCGACCGTCGTTTGACATTCCGTCCGCACGCCTTGCTATACTGAAACGTCGCGGAGTATTGGTCTCGAAGCCAGGATTACGCGTGAGAGTGGCTCCCGTCCTTGGACATAAAGAAGAATGCCAAAACGCACATTTCAGCCGAATAACCGCCGCCGGGCCAAGACGCATGGCTTTCGGGAACGGATGAAAACGAAAGACGGGCGCGCCGTTCTCGCACGCCGCCGTGCCAAGGGCCGCTGGAAGTTGACGGTCAGCGACGAGCGGGCTGTTCGCTACGCAAATTCTGAGTAGACCCATCGAAACGGCGAAGAGGATTTTATCGTTCCCGAAGAGCGCCCGCATCCTGCGGCCGCCGGATTTTCGCAAGATCTACGCCGAAGGGTCCCGTTTTTCAGGCCCATTCTTCGCGGCGTTCTGTCTGCGGCGTCTGGAAGCGCAAAGCTCGCGGATCGGTTTCACCGCCTCACGCGCGCTCGGCAAGTCGGTGGTTCGGAATCGCCTGAAGCGGCGGGTCCGCGAGGCGGTTCGCCGCCAGCTCTCGGAACTGGAACCGCAGTGGGACATCGTGATCAATCCTCGCCCGGCGGCGCTTATGGCGCCGTTCGACGATCTGAGCCAGGAAGTGCGCCGGCTTTTTTCCCGATGCAAAACCTGCTGACTCTGCTGCTGCGGTTCTATAAGCGGATGATTTCTCCGCTGCTGCCCTCAGCCTGCCGGTTCTATCCGACCTGCTCGGAATACATGCTCGAAGCGGTCAACAGGTATGGCGCGAGGCGCGGCGTATGGCTCGGCCTGAAGCGGCTGCTGCGTTGCCATCCTTTTGATGAGGGCGGCTTTGATCCCGTGCGATGAATTCGCTGAAAGAGACGAGATAAGACGATGGCGGACACCTCGACGAGGCAAGACCAAGGCAAACCGATCCTGCCAGAGGAACCGTCCATGGAAAAACGGCTGCTCCTGGCGTTCCTGCTGATGGGCGCGGTGCTGTTCCTCACGCCGTATTTCTACAAGCATGTCGCGCCGCCCGCGCCCGCCCGGCCTACGCAGACACAGACCCAAGCCCCGGCGCCCACGCCGGCAAAAGCTCCGGAAGCCGCTTCGGCTGTCGAGCCTACGGCGTCCAAAACCGCAGCGGTGCCACAGGTCACGGCACAGAAGGAAGAGCAACTGGCGATCAACACGAATCTGTACCACATCGTGCTCTCGAACCGCGGCGCAGTGGTGCGGAGTTGGGTGCTTAAGAAATACAAGGACAGCGCCGGCAACGAGCTGGAACTGGTCAGCTCCGCGGGCGCCCCGAAGACCGGCTACCCGTTCTCGCTCGAATTCAAAGACAAGAAACCGCCCGTTGATGTCAACCAGGCGCTTTTTGTCGCCAAGCCGGACGCCGGGGGACTGGGGATCGACTTTGACTACTCCGACGGCAGCGTGGTTGCGCACAAGTCCTTCCGTTTCGATAAAGACAGCTATCTCTCGCATTTCTCTTGGCAAGTCGCCCAGAACGGTGCAGCGCTCCCGAGCCTGATTGAATGGCGCGGCGGTTTCGGCGATGCCAGCGTCGAGAAAGCCGCCAGCACACAGCGCACGCTGTATCTCGATGTTGAGTCCGGCAAGCTGGTCACGCGAAGCGCCCAGGCTGCGAAGAACGGGCCGGTAACCGATTCCGGCACTTATTCGTTTGCCGGGTTGGAGGACACGTACTTTGCGGCGGTGTTCTTGCCGGCAGGCAGTGCCCCACTGGAGCTTGAAACTCTGAGCGACACCGTGCCCAGCGCGCTCGACGCGGCAAAGGAAGAGCTCTACGCCGGCGCTGCCGTAGGCGGCGCGGCGATGAACCGCTTTTCGGTTTTCGTCGGACCTAAGGACATCGACATTCTCCGTAAGATCGATCCCAAGCTCGAACAGATGGTCGATTTTGGCCATTGGCTTGGGTGGCTCGCCAAGCCGTTGTTCCTGATCGTGAACTGGATCAACGACCACTGGACGAACCGCTGGAAGGACCACTATGGCTGGGCTATCGTCATCGTCACCATCATCATCAACTTCGCGTTCTTGCCCCTGAAGCTCTCGAGCATGAAATCGATGAAGAAGATGCAGGCGCTCAAGCCGCAGATCGATGCGATCAATGCGAAGTACAAGAACGTGGGGCTGCGCGACCCACGCAAGGCTGAGCAGAACGCGGAAGTGATGGAGCTTTACAAGAAACATGGGGCGAACCCGATGGGCGGCTGCCTGCCGATGGTCCTCCAGATCCCGTTCTTCTTCGCTTTCTACACCGTGCTCAAGGTCGCCATCGAAATGCGCGGCGCAAGCTGGTTGTGGGTTACGGATCTCTCGCAGCCCGAGCACCTCCCCATCCACATTCTGCCGATCCTGATGATCGTTGCGCAGTTCGTTATGCAGAAGATGACGCCGAATCCTTCCGTGGACCCGAACCAGCAGAAAATGATGATGTTCATGCCGCTGATTTTCGGCTTCATGTTCTACAACATCATGAGCGGGCTGGTGTTATACTGGCTCACCAGCAATTTGGTCGGGATTGGTCAGCAGTGGTTTATTAATAAGACTATGCCGATTACGGCGCCGCCTCCCCCGCCCGAACCGGCTGCGACAAAGCGTGGCAAGCCCAGCAGGAGCAGACGGTGAGCCAGAGGAAGTACACGCTTGCTTCGGTCGAATCGCGGATTGGCGGTTTTCTGCGGCTGGCGCTCGAGCGGGCCGGGCTCAAAACCAGTTTCCGCATCTCGGAGGGCGAGACTCGCCATCCCGATTTCGAAAACCCCGATGTGGTGATAACGTTTTCCGGCCCCGACACGGAGATGTTGCTCGAAAACAAGGCCGAGCTGCTGCTGGCTCTGGAACAGCTCACCATGGAAGTGCTGCGGATGCCGCCCGAGGACCATTCGCTGCTGTGCTTCGATGCGAACGACTACCGCATGCTGCGCATCGAAGAGCTGCGTGTCAGCGCGATGACCGCGGCAGAGAAGGTCAAGCGCAGCGGCGTTCCATTCCGCTTTAATCCGATGAACAGCCGCGAGCGGCGCATTATTCACCTGGCGCTTCGCGGCGAGACCGCGGTTCGCAGCGAGAGCGTGGGCCTTGGGCCGCACCGCCAGGTTGTCATCTATCCCGCGGGTATGCCCTCGCGGCCCGAGTTGGCCCCGCCCGCCGCCGCCAGGCCATCCGCGCTGCGCAGGGGCTCCCGCCGCGGGGTTTGACAAAGTGGTTTTTCAGCACGCTCTTTGAACCTGAGCGACACCATCGTTGCGGTTTCGACGCCGCCAGGCCGTGGCGGCTTGGGTGTTGTGCGTTTATCCGGAAGCGGCGCCCGCGCCATTGCAGTACGCATCCTTCGTTTTGCTAAAGCGCCCGAATGGAAGAGCTGGGCCTTGGCACTGGCTGAGCTACCCGGTCCGGACGGTCAGGGCGTAGATCGGGTGGTGGTCACGTTCTTCGAGCGTCCGCGTTCGTATACTGCCGAGGACATCGTCGAGATCTCCTGTCACGGCTCGCCGGTCGTCCTGCGCTATGCGGTCGAGCAGGCTGTGAACGCGGGGGCGCGTTTGGCCGAACCCGGGGAATTCACGCTGCGCGCGTTCGTCAACGGCCGCATCGACCTGCCTCAGGCCGAGGCCGTCCGCGATCTCATTGACGCCACCACGCTCTACCAGGCGCGCGTCGCCGCCCAGCAGGCGGAGGGCTCGGTTTCGCGCCGCATTGCTCCGTTCAAGGAGCAGCTCATCGAGCTCGTCGCGCTACTCGAAGCCGGCATCGACTTCGCTGAGGACGACATCGCCGTCGCCACCGGCGAACAAATTCTGGCGCGGCTCGATCCGATGGCGCGTGGCCTCGCTGAGTTTGCCGCGAGCTTCGAATACGGCAAGCTGGTTCACTCGGGCCTCGCGCTGGCGATCGTCGGCCGGCCCAACGTCGGGAAGAGCAGCCTGTTCAACCGTCTGCTCGAGCAGGATCGCGCGATCGTCACCGAGCTCCCGGGCACCACGCGCGACCTGGTCTCCGAAGTCGCATCGCTCGAAGGTATTCCGGTGAAGTTCTTCGACACGGCGGGAATTCGCGCGGGCCGGAACCGTATCGAGACGCTCGGGATCGAGCGCAGTTTTCAGGCTATGGCGGATGCCGACCTTACGCTTGTCGTCGTCGATCTTTCCGCGCCGCTTGATGCCGAGGATGCCGCGCTCATAGACCGCGCGCGCGGGCAGGGGCGATACTTGCTGGCCGGCAACAAGAGCGATCTCGCCCGCGCCGCCGTGCTGGCCCAGGACTGCGTACCAGTGTCGGCTCTGACCGGTGATGGGATTCCGGAACTGCGCCGGCGCATCGTCGAGATGATCGCGCCCGGCGGAATCGAGCAGCAGGCGGGCTTCATCACGAGTATCCGGCACGAGCGGCTGCTCAAGCAGGCGCTCGACTCGCTGGAGAAAGCGCGCAACGCCATCGCCGAGGGCATTCCTCACGAAATGCTGCTGCTCGATCTTTACGCCGCGTTGCAGGCGCTCGACGAGATCACCGGCGCCACCACGGCCGACGATATCCTCAACCGCATCTTCTCGACGTTCTGTATTGGGAAGTGACTGCCTATTCCGCCGCCGGTTTGTCTTCCGGTATTTCCCGCCGCACCGCGTCGAGGATGCCGTTGATGAAGGGGATGGATTCATCGCCGGAGAAACGGCGGGCGAGCTCGAGCGCTTCATTAATGACTACCGCGGGCGGAGTAAGACCCTCGCTCATCTCATAGATCGCCATCCGTAGGATGTTGCGGTCCACGCCGGGCATGCGCTCCAGGCGCCAGTTCTCGGAATGAGCCGCAATGCGCCCGTTGATCTCGGCGGTTTTTTCCACCGTGCCGCGCACGAGCTGCTCCATGAATGCGTCCGGCGCGGGCCCGGCCGGGCTCTCCTCCGAAAACAGGGAATCGTAATAGGCGCGGATCGCGTCTTCGGCCGGCTGTTGCCTGAGGTCCGCCTGAAACAAAACCTGGAGCGCCCGTTGCCGCGATCTGTGGCGGGAGGGCATGAGCGGCTACGACGATTTCTCCCTCAGCCGCCGCATCAAGTTGCCCATCTCGACCGCGGACATCGCGGCGTCAAAACCCTTGTTGCCGTTCTTAGCGCCGGCGCGGTCGATCGCCTGCTCGAGCGTGTCGGTGGTCAGCACGCCGAAGGCGATCGGAACGCCGGTTTCAAGCGCCGCCTGCGCGATCCCTTTGGCCGCCTCGGCCGCGATGTATTCGTTGTGCGGCGTGTCGCCGCGCACCACTGCGCTCAAGCAGATGATCGCATCGTGGCGGTGCTGGCGCGCCAGCTCTCGCGCCACCAGCGGCAGTTCCCATGAGCCCGGCACGCGCACGATATCGGCGCCCTCCGCCGGGCTCCCCGTGCGTGCCAGCGCATCCAGCGCACCGGCCAGCAGCCGGTCCGTAATCATGCTGTTAAAACGGCTCACGACGATTGCGAACTTCAGTCCCGCCGCATTCAGATGGCCTTCAATCACGTGTTTGGACATGTTCATTTCCCCTGGAACGCGGGCTTGCGCTTTCGAAGAAACGCGCCCGTGCCCTCCCGCCGGTCTTCGGTGGCGGCGCTGAGGCGAAGGCGGCGGCTTCAAACTTTAGTCCTTCCTCTAACTCGCTCACGACTTCACGATTCAGCGCGTTCAGCTTGTCCGGGCGGTTGATCGTAACCAATGCGATGCCGCCGCCGGAAAGCTCCAGGACGATCCGATTGTAAGACATATGGGATAATCGGCTTCACGGCCGCTATCCGCGGGACTGCCCCGCGGCCAAAAGGCTTAGGCAAGTTTGCGCACATGCACCCTCGAGTGGGTGCTGCGCTGCCCGGAAGCTACATCATACCGCATGGACCCGCAATCCATTCGCAACTTTTCCATCATCGCGCACATCGACCACGGCAAGTCCACGCTCGCCGACCGCCTGCTCGAACTGACCGGCGCGCTTTCCCAGCGCGAGATGATGGAGCAGGTCCTGGATACGATGGACCTGGAGCGCGAGCGCGGCATCACCATCAAAGCCCACGCGGTCCGGCTGAACTATCAGGCCGATGACGGAAATGTCTATCAGCTCAACCTGATCGACACGCCCGGGCACGTGGATTTCAACTATGAGGTGTCCCGCAGTCTGCAAGCGTGCGAGGGTGCGCTGCTGGTGGTGGATGCGTCGCAGGGCGTCGAGGCGCAGACGCTCGCCAACACATACATGGCGCTGAGCCACAACCTCGAAATCATCCCAGTGATCAATAAGATCGATTTACCGGTCGCGGAACCCGAGCGAATTCGCGAGCAGATCGAGCAGGTGATCGGGCTCGATGCCACGGGCGCTCTGCTGGTAAGCGCGAAGCAGGGGACGGGCGTTCACGAGGTGCTCGAAGCGATCGTGCACCTGGTTCCTCCGCCGAAGGGCAGGCCGGACGCACCGTTGCGCGCGCTCGTCTTCGATTCCTGGTTCGACCCTTACCGCGGCGTCATCACGCTGCTGCGGGTCATCGATGGCAGGCTGCGCCTCGGCCAGAAGATCCGCCTGTGGTCGAACGGCAAGGCGTTCGAGGTCGAGGGGCTCGGATACCAGTCGCCAAAGCCGGTTCCGTGCGAGGAGCTTTCGGCCGGCGAGGTCGGCTACATGTTCGCGAATATCAAGACGGTATCCGACGCCAAGATCGGCGACACGGTCACGGACGATGATGAGCCGGCGGCCGAGCCGCTGCCCGGCTTCCAGGAAGTGAAACCGATGGTGTTCGCGGGACTCTATCCGGTCGAGTCACACGAGCACGGCGTGCTCCGCGACGCGCTCGAAAAGTTGCGTCTCAACGACAGCGCGCTCAGCTTCGAGCCGGAGCACTCCGCCGCGCTCGGCTTTGGCTTCCGCTGCGGTTTCCTCGGACTGCTGCACATGGATATTGTGCAGGAGAGGCTCGAGCGCGAGTTCCATATCGGCCTCATCACCACCGCGCCCAGCGTGCGCTACCGCGTGAGGACGCGCGCCGGCGATGTCATCGAGGTGGATAATCCAATCAAGTTCCCGGACCCTGCCGGAATCGATCAGGTCGAGGAGCCGGTCATCGAGGCCACCGTTATCACGCGCGAGGAATACCTCGGCGAAATCCTGCGGCTGCTGGAAGAGAAACGCGGCGTGCAGAAGAAATTCGAGTACATCGGCACGGGGCGCGTGCTGCTGGTGTATGAGCTGCCGTTGAACGAGATCGTGCTGGATTTTTACGACCGTCTGAAAACGGTATCGCGCGGCTATGCTTCGCTGGATTACCACCTCGCCGGCTACCGCGCTTCTTCGATGGTCAAGCTGGACGTGCTGGTGGCGGGCGAGCCTGTGGATGCGCTTTCCATCATCGTGTACAAGGATTTTGCTTACGAGCGCGGCAAGTCGGTGATCGGGCGGCTGCGCAAGCTGATCCCGCGCCAAATGTTCGAGGTCGCCTTGCAGGCTGCGATTGGAAACAAGGTGATCGCGCGGGAAACGATCTCCGCGCTGCGGAAGAACGTGCTCGCCAAGTGTTACGGCGGCGACATCACCCGTAAGCGCAAGCTGCTCGAGAAGCAAAAGGAAGGCAAGAAGCGGATGAAGCGCGTCGGGCGGGTCGAGATCCCGCAAGAAGCTTTTCTATCCGTGTTGAAGGTGGGAGGAGACGAACAACAATGAATATCCATCTGCGCGGCGCAATCGCCGCGGCGCTCTTCTTTGTGCCGCTGGCTGCTGCGCAGAATCGAAGGCCGCCAACCATCGCCGAAGCGGAAGCATTCATGGACCAGGCGGAGGCAAAGCTCCTCGATCTTTCGATTGCCGCCGGCCGCGCCGATTGGGTCCATGCCACCTACATCACCCCAGACACGGAAATACTCGCCGCCCAGGCCGACGAGCGTCAGATCGCGGCAACCGTGGCCTTCGCCAAGCAGGCCGCTCGCTTCACTGGGCTCGTGCTGCCGCCGGACCTCGCCCGCAAAATGAAATTGCTGAAACTGTCGCTGACGCTCGCGACTCCGTCCAACCCGAAAGAGAGCGAGGAGCTTACGCGCATCGTTGCTTCGTTGGAGGGCGCCTATGGCCGCGGGAAATATTGCCCCGGCGGCCAATCGAAGTGCCTTGACTTGGAAGACATCACGCGGATTATGGCGGCGAGCCGGGATCCGGCCGAACTGCTCGACGTGTGGCGCGGATGGCGCACCATCTCGCCGCCGATGCGCCCCGCATATGCGCGCTTCGTTGAGCTTTCGAACAAGGGAGCTCGCGCAGCTCGGCTTCGCCGACACCGGCGCGATGTGGCGCTCGAAGTATGAAATGCCGCCCGGCGCCTTTCCGAAGGAGCTCGATCGCCTCTGGGAACAGGTGCGGCCGCTTTACGTTTCGCTGCACGCGTACGTGCGCAACCGGCTGCGCGAGAAGTATGGCGATCGCGTCGTGCCGGCCAGCGGGCCCATTCCGGCGCATCTGCTCGGCGACCCGTGGGCGCAGAGCTGGGACAACATCTACCCGCTGGTCGCGCCGAAGGGCGCCGACCCCGGCTTCGACCTCACTGAGATCCTTAAGGCGCGCAAAACCGATCACCTGCAGATGGTCCGCTACGGCGAAGGCTTCTTCACCTCGCTCGGGTTCGCGCCGCTGCCGAAAACATTCTGGGAGCGCTCGCTGTTTCTGAAGCCGCGCGACCGCGACGTGGTCTGCCACGCGAGCGCGTGGGATATCGACTACGCCGACGATTTACGGCTGAAGATGTGCATCGACATCACGGGCGAGGATTTCATCATCATTCACCACGAACTCGGGCATAACTTCTACCAGCGAGCGTACGATCAGCAGCCGTTCCTGTTCCGTGACAGCGCGAACGACGGTTTTCATGAGGCGATCGGCGATACCATCGCGCTGTCGGTCACGCCCGAGTATCTAGTGAAGCTCGGCTTCCTTGACAAAGCGCCCGATCCTTCCAAAGATATCGGGCTGCTGCTGAAGCGCGCGCTCGATAAGATCGCCTTTCTGCCCTTCGGTCTGGTCATCGACGAGTGGCGCTGGAAAGTGTTTTCGGGCGAGATCCCGCTGGAGAGATACAACCAGGCCTGGTGGGAGCTGCGGCGGAAGTACCAGGGCGTGGACGCGCCTGTCACGCGCAGCGAGAAAGATTTCGATCCAGGCGCAAAGTATCACGTACCGGCCAACGTGCCCTACATGCGGTATTTCCTCGCCAACGTCCTGCAGTTCCAGTTTCACCGCGCGCTGGCGCAGGCGGCCGGTTGCAAGGAGCCTCTCCATCGTTGCTCGATTTACGGCAACAAAGAGGCGGGCCTTCGCTTAATGAAGATGCTCGAAATGGGGGAGAGCCGGCCGTGGCCCGAGGCGCTCTACGCGCTTACCGGACAACGTCAGATGGACGCCACGGCGATCCTCGATTATTTCGCGCCGCTCCAGAAGTGGCTCGACGAACAGAACCGCGGCAAGCCGGTCGGCTGGTAAGGCTCGAGCCAGCAATGCTGAACATTTTTTAACACCCACGCCCAGGTAAGAGCTTCCAACCTATGTACACCACGTCATCGTGGGTGATGACAAAACCATTTGATCTCTTGTAATCTGTAGTGCTCTCCTCGTTCGAGAGAGGAGGAATCGCAAGACGGGCTGACCCCTTGCTCTGCTGCGGCGCTCGTTTTCAGCCTCCCCGGAAATTTACACGAAAGGCATTGGTATGAAATTCGGAATGAAGCAAATTGTTCTCATCCTCGTGCTCGCAGTGGCGATCCCAGCCGCGTTCGCGAAAGAGGGAGCCGACCAGTACGGCTACGGAGCCGAAGCCTGGTTCACCGGCGCTCTCCCCCCTCCGGGCACGTATTTCCTCAACTATCTTGGCTATTACCACGGCGAACTGAAGGACGGTTCCGGACATAACGTCAATATGGGCGGATACACGCCCTCGGTTGACGCCGAATTCGATGTCCTCCGGTTCGTTCACGTAACCAAGTACAAATTTCTCGGCGCGAACTGGGCAATGCACCTGGTCGTTCCGCTGGTCGAGCAATCGGTGGATATGGCGCCCTACGGCGGCCGAGCCAGCAAGTTCGGTATAGGCGATATCGAGTTCGATCCGATCATTTTGGGCTGGCATGGCGAAAACGCGCACGCAGTGATTGGGTTGGAAGCGTTCGCTCCCACGGCTCCGTATAACAAGAACGACCCGCGTGTGTCCATTGGAACCAATTATTGGACTCTGCAGCCGGTGCTCGCCTTGACGTTCCTTCCCAAGAAGGGTTGGGAAGCGTCCGCAAAGATCATGTTCGACGCAAATACGACGAACGGTGCGACCGATTATCACTCCGGCGATGAATTCCATTTCGATTACATCGTCGGCCGTCACATCGGTCCCGTGTCTATTGGCGTGGATGGCTATTTCGTGAAGCAGCTTCAGGACGATATCGAAGGCGGACAAGTTGTCCAGGCGTTGGACGGTTTCTGGACCACCGGCCGCAAAGGGCAGGCGTTCGCGGCCGGCCCGAGCGTGAGCTACTCGACCAAGAAGCACATCGAAATCATCGGCCAGTACGACCACGAAATGGCCGTCCGGAACCGCTTCGGCGGAGATAAGCTCTGGTTCAGGCTGATCATCCCGCTGTGATTCGCTGCGGCGCATCCAGCGTAGAGCATTGACATCTCCGCCTTCAGCGGCCGCGGGTGGCCGCAATGTGTACATAGCACCGCATTATTGGTGTGTCCTCATTCTGGAGGGACGCCGCCGGCCTGAGTAGTAGGATGAGAAGCGGTGCCCCCATGAGGAACATTATCGTCGGCACGGCGGGGCACATCGATCATGGGAAGAGTGCGTTAGTGCGTGCTCTGACCGGGATCGACACGGATCGTCTCAAGGAGGAGAAGCGGCGCGGTATCTCGATCGACCTCGGCTTTGCGCACCTCGATCTCTCCTCCGATGTTCGCCTCAGTTTTGTAGATGTGCCCGGCCACGAGCGCTTCGTGAAGAACATGTTGGCCGGGGCCGCCGGCATCGATCTGGTGCTGCTCGTCATCGCTGCCGACGAATCCATCAAGCCGCAGACGCGCGAGCATTTCGACATCTGCCGGCTGCTCGGCATTCCCAAAGGCATCCTGGTGCTCACGAAGGCGGACCTGGTGGGAAGCAACGTCCTCGAGCTGGTGCGCCTGGAGGCCGAGGAATTCGTCGCCGGTTCGTTTCTGGAAGGCGCGCCGGTCGTCGCGGTAAGCTCAACCACCGGCGCGGGGCTGGATGAGCTGCGCGCGCGCTTGCTCGAACTCTCATCTCAAGTCCCGCTGAAGGACTCATCGAGGCACTTCCGGCTGCCGGTCGATCGCGCGTTCTCAATGCGCGGCTTCGGGACGGTCGTGACTGGCACGCTGATTGCGGGCTCGGTGGCGCAAGAGCAGGAGATCGAGGCGCAACCTGGAGGGCGGGGGCTGCGCGTGCGCGGCATCCAGGTACATGGCCAGCCGGCCGATCGCGCCCTGGCCGGGCAGCGCACGGCGCTCAATGTGGCAGGCGCGGACCCGCCGGACCTCGCGCGCGGCATAGTGCTCACCGAGCCCGGAAAATTCCAGGCCGTGACGCGGATCGATTGCCTCGTCGACCTGCTGCCCACGGCGCACGCGCTGAAGCACCGGGCGCCGGTGCATTTCCACACGGGCACGGCCGAGGTCGAAGCCGAAGTCCGGCTGCTCGATGCCGCCGAGAAGCTCGACCCCGGCGCTCGATCCCATGTGCGGATCGTGCTTCGCGACCCGTTGCTCGCGTTGCCCGGCGACCGGTTCATTATCCGCATGTTCTCTCCGGTGGTGACGATTGGCGGCGGCGTGGTCATCGACATCAGCGGCCACCGGTACCGGCGGGGCGAGGACGCCGCCGCGCGGCTGCGCGCGCTTGCCGGAGCCCCCGAGGAGCGCGTTGCCCTCCTGGTACGCGAGTCGAAGTACGGCCTGGGCATACCTGATCTGATTGCGCTCACCGGCCTGCTCGCAGGCGAAATCGAGCAGGCCGCGAAGGCCGAGGGGATCGTCGCCCTTCCAGAGCCGCATTTGTGGCTGGTTGCTCGCGAGTGGCTCCTCTCGACGCTCGCGCGCATCACGAACCGGCTGCGAGCGTTCCACCAGCAGCACCCACTGCTTGCCGGCATGCCCAGGCAAGAGCTTCGCAGCCGCGAGCTTCCGGGCGCACCGCCGTTCCTGCTCGATGCCATGATTGAGCGCGCCAGCGGCATCGTTTCCGAAGGTGACCTCGTGCGGCTCGCTACGCACCAGGTCGTATTGAAAGAGGATGAGGAGCAAGCGTCGTACGCGATCGAAAACGCATTTCTCGAGACCGGACTCAGCGTGCCGCCGCCGTATGAGGTGCTGGCGAAATCCGGCGTGGAGCCGGCGCGCGCCCGGTCCCTGCTCGAAATCCTGATCCGGCAGGGGCGGCTCATGCGCATCGCCGATGACCTCGTATTTCATCACTCGGCGATCGAATCGCTGCGCGAACGCTTGGCCCCGCACAAGGGGCAGCGGCTCAGCGTGGCGCAGTTCAAAGAGCTGGCCGGCATTTCCCGCAAGTACGCGATTCCGCTCCTGGAGTACCTGGACCGCGTGCGAGTGACGCGGCGGGATGGGGACGCGCGCGTGGTTCTTTAGACCCCGTGTCGTGAATTGTGGCAGCGTGACTGAGGCTGGCAGGCTCGCCTGCGCTCAGTTGTTACCGTGTTCTATTGCCATGGAACCCGCGCCGTCCTGCGGTTACGAATAGAGACTCTTTTGCTCACGTGCCAAGAACCAATCGATGCAGCGGGCCAGATCGTCGGTCCAATATTCGTCCGGACAGGTCGGGACCGGCTGGAAGATCTCGATCAACGCCTGCTGTTGAGGGCGGGGCAAAAGCCAACTTCCCACCGTATAGACGAATCGTTTCCAATCCCCAGTCGACGGGTGCAGGTTGACAGCGAGAATATCGAAGTCGCCAAACCGGTACGGACGCGTCTTCTCCCCGTTTTTCTGGCCACTTCTCGTTTTTTGTACTTCGACTACGTGCATCGGCCCAGGTGGGCAGTTCAGTGAAGCACGTGCGCGCGCCGAATACTCTTTAGGAATACCGGCCTCCTTGCGCTGTAGCTTCACTTGAATGCGCACCCGATCTCCTGCGTTCTCCAGAACAAAGTCATACGTCTGATCGCCGATAATTGGGATCGACTTCCAGCCCGATGATTCCATCTGCGGAAGGACGTTCTCTTCGAAGGTGGCCTCTGCGAGAATGCCGCGAATGCCGCGCAAAGTCAGGTCCGACGAACGCGCAATCGCTGTCAGGATTGCTTCAGCCGTTGTGCCCCATTGCTGTTCAAGCGGGTGAAGCGAAAGGCGCTGCCGCAGATAGTTGAGTACGAGGCGCTGGTCTTCCTCGCTCAACCCATCGATCAGCCCGCATATCTCGTCCGTCGCTCGGCTCATTTTGGAGGTCTCCCGGCTGGCTCGGGCGTGAACTCTTCAACCTCCTTGCGTCGGACGAGCAGGCGTCCTCCGATCCTGAGCACCGGCAAGCGACCCTTCTTAACGAGAAGCGCGATTGCCTGCCGCGACACACCACGAAGCCTCGCGGCTTCAGCCTGCGAAATCCATTCATTCGGGTCGCGTAAATGACTTGACATTGTCAACCTATTGCGCTAAGATTGTACAATCGATGATTATAACGATTAGACTGGAGTGCTGCAGCTCATGCCGACGGACGGTGTGCATATCGAGCTAACCTCAGACAATGTCGAGGCCTCCCTCGGCAGGGAACCGCTATATCGGACAGCGCAAGGGGCAGCGTTCCTTGGTGATTCGCTGGGAATGCTAGCCCAGATCCCTACGGGCAGCATAAATCTTGTTTTCACGTCTCCGCCGTACGCACTGCACTTCAAAAAGGAGTACGGAAATGCCCACAAACGGGATTATGTACGGTGGTTCATTCCTTTCGCCACCCAGATCCTCCGCGTCTTGAGGGACGATGGGAGCTTTGTTCTGAATATCGGTGGCAGCTACAACGAGGGAAGGCCCACCCGCTCGCTGTATCACTTCCATCTGCTGATCGCATTGGTTGAGGAAGTCGGTTTCCATTTGGCGCAGGAATGCTTCTGGCACAACCCCGCCAAAATGCCGATGCCGGCGGAATGGGTCACTGTCCGAAGGATTCGAATCAAGGACTCCGTCGAGTACGTTTGGTGGCTGTCGAAGACACCCTGGCCGAAAGCAAGCAACGTGCGGGTCCTGAAAGAATATAGTCCCGACATGATCCGGTTGAGCCGCAGGGGCGTGAAGCCCACGGTGCGTCCATCTGGGCACGTCATACGGGACTCGTTTGACAAACTCGCGGCAGGCGGCGCGATTCCGCCCAATGTCGTCGAAAGCGAACTACCGGAAGCATTAGAAACCTCGGCTCCGGAGACTATGCTGAAGTTCGGCAATAACGCAGCCAATGACGAGTATGCAAAGAGAAGCAAAGAATTGGGTCTGAAAATGCATCCTGCGCGTTTCCCCGCTGCGTTGCCTGAGTTCTTCATCAGACTGCTGACCGACCAGGGCGATTACGTCGTAGATCCCTTCGCTGGATCGAACACCACGGGCGTAGTCGCTGAAGGCCTGCGACGCCGGTGGATAGCAATGGAGTGTGTTCCAAAGTACCTAGAAGCGAGCAAGGTGCGATTCGAACGCTCCGTCAGCCTGGACCACCCCAAGAATGGGCAGGCGCAGGCTGAGCTTTTCTGATGAGCTTTAGTATTCAGTACTGGGTCTAAACCTACAGCTCTTCGGAGGGCGAGGTTCCCGCCGGCAGTGCCTTTGGTTCCGCGATTTTCGCAGGTTACAGTTCGCTTTGGGTATTGATGAGACCGGCCAAAGCGAAGAAATGGCGATGGCGAACCCGGAGGGTGCCGACACGATGCCGCTCTCTGGGCACATCGCCGCCGCAATGTTGCACTGAAAAAGAGTTGCGCCAAAACGATTGACCTCACCCCGGCCCTGCGCTAGCATAGGACTGCGGGGTGGAGCAGTCTGGTAGCTCGTTGGGCTCATAACCCAAAGGTCGGTGGTTCAAATCCACCCCCCGCAACCAACCTGAAGTCTTTCCTCAGCCAGAGATTAGACGAGGCCAGAGGCGCACGCCGCCAACGCCACGCCGCTGGCGGCATCCGCCGGATCATACCGCTACCGGACAGCAAGGACCCGATGCACCTGGCGGCTGGCGGCAAGCTCCAGGTCGCCGAGCCCGCGCTGCGCTGCCAGTTCCAGGTACCGCAGCGTGTGGTAATCCAGGGCCCAGAACGCGCGGGCTGCGTAGGCGTCAACGGCAACGGGGTCCGTGCCTGCGATTACGGTCTTCTTCAACGCGACATCCTCGACGCTCCCGCCGCTTGGGCCGTTCCGTAAAAGCACGCGATAGGCGTCCAGGACGGTAAGCGTCGGGCGCAGGAATGCCGCCAGGTCCGCAAGGCTCTCGTGAATGCGCTGGTGCAGGCGAAACCGCAGCCCGCCGAGCACGCCGTACCAGTTCTTCATGCCAAGCGTGGCGCCGGTGAGGCTGTGATGCTTGGCTACGGGCACGTTGATCACCTTGTCGGCGTTCAGGAACGGCTCAAACACCGGCCAGACGCGCAGCACCTCTCCGCCCAGATCGACCTCGCGAAATCCCGCCTCCCCAGGCAGCACCACCCCGGCCCCCGCGGCGCGCGCGGCGTGCGCAATGCCACTGCGTTCGAAAACGCGGCGGGGCTCGTTGATGGGGACGTCGGTCACGATGACCTTCTTCGCCCCGGCGTCGAGCGCCAGCCGCACCACTTCGGCCACGGTTTCGGGATTGGTGTTGGCGGCCTGCTCGGGCGTGCGGTCCCAGGCCATGTTCGGCTTGACCAGGACCACGTCGCCGGGCGAGACGAAGCGGCGCATGCCGCCGAGTTCCTCGATCGCCCTCCGGACCAGTTGCGCCGGCCCGCCGCCCTCGATAACGGCCATCTCCGGCAGTTCCGGATCGCGCGGAATCGTGAGGTCGCGCTTCACCACCGCGGGCGTGGCGTCTCCCGGGCGGTGGCTCCGGCTGGTGAGCCAAACGCCCAAGCCCGCGGCCCCCGCGCCGAGCCCCCACGCGCGCAGCAGCCCCGCCAGAAGCGCACGCCTCGAACTGCCCCGCTCGCCGCCTTCCTGCATCGTGATAAGTTTAATGCCGTGAGCAGCGAAAAGAAACCGCCCATCTGGCCGCTTCGAGGCGTGCTCATGCTCACCGGCTTCACCGCAGTGATCGCGCAGATCGTTCTGATGCGCGAGCTGATTGTCGTTTTTCACGGCAACGAGATTTCGCTCGGACTGATGCTCGCGACATGGCTGCTGTGGACGGCAGCGGGCAGCAGCGCCCTGGGGCGCCTGGCCGTGCGCGGGGGCGATCCGCGCCGGACGGCGGCGGCACTCTTCGCACTGGTGGCGGCGGCGTTCCCAGCCTCGATCTATGCTGTGCGAGCGAGCGCGCAAGCGCTCCGGACCGCTCCCGGCGAGATCCTGGGGCCTGGCGCCGTGCTGCTCACCTGCTTCGTCACCCTGAGCGCGTTCTGTGCGTTTTCCGGCTGCCTGTTCGCCGCGGCCAGCCGCCTCTACAGCGCCGAAACGTGCGCGGCCGCGGCCGAGTCCACCGGAACGGTGTACCTGCTGGAAGCGGCCGGCGCCGGCGCGGGCGGAATTCTCGCGAGCCTGGTGCTGATCCGCTACGCTGCCGCTTTCGAGATTGCTGCGCTGATCGCTGCGCTCGATTTCAGCGCGGCCGTGGCTCTCGCCTTCCGGGGACGCCGCCGGCGGCTTGCCGCGGCCGCGGCGGTGCTGGCCGCATTGGCGTTGTCTCCGCGGGCAGCCGTGCGGCTCGATCGCGCGTCTCTCGAACGCTTATGGCATGGCTTCCGCCTTGCCGGGAACACGAACTCGGTTTACGGAAATCTCGCCGTCATCGCCACCGAAGCGAGCGGAACCATCTACGAGAACGGCGTCGCCGTGGCGAGTGTGCCGGACCCGGCCGCGGCCGAGGAAGATGTGCATTACGCCCTGCTCCAGCATCCCGCTCCGCGCAGCCTCCTGCTCATCGGAGGCGGGGTCAACGGCAGCCTCGCACAAGCCTTACAGCACCGTACGCTCGAGCGCATCGATTACGTCGAGCTGGACCCGGCGCTCATCGGCGTGGCGCGGAAGTATTTCCCGGCCGATTGGAACCCGGTGGCTTCGAACCCGCGGGTCCATGTTCACAATCTCGACGGGCGGCTCTATCTCAAAACCACCGGCCGCGCCTTCGACGTCATCATCGTGAACCTGCCCGAGCCGCAGACCGCGCAGTTGAACCGTTTCTACACGCTCGAATTCTTCCGCGAGGCGGCGCGAAAGCTCACGCCCACGGGCGTGCTCTCGTTCCAGCTTCGTGCCTCGGAGAATTACATCAGCCCGGAACTCGCGGCGTTGTTGGGCTCGATCCGGAAGACCCTGGGCATGGTCTTTCCGGAGATGAGCCTCATGCCGGGCGAGACCGTTCACTTCTTCGCGGCCAAGCGCAAGGGCGTTCTCGCCGGCCTCGGCATGCTGCTGAGCCGCCTGCGGGAACGGCGGCTCAGGACGCTGTATGTGCGCGAGTATTTCATTCCGTTCCGCATGATGCCCGACCGGATGCGCGACCTCGACGAGCAGGTGCGGCCCGCCGCCGGTACGCCCTTGAATCGCGACTTCGCCCCCATCGCTTACTACTTCGACATGACGCTTTGGGCCGCGCAATTCCATCCCGGCTACCGGCGCGTGTTCGACGCCATCGCGCGCATCCCGTTCGGCGCGGTCTCGTGGGGATTGTTGTTGGCGCTGCTCGTGGTGACGGCTGTCGTGGGCCGCGGGCGAACGAAAACTAACGCGATGCTTTCGGCGGGCGCGATGGGCTTCGCCATGATGGGCCTGGAGATCCTGCTGCTGCTCGGCTTTCAAGCGGTCTACGGCTACGTGTACAACCAGCTCGCGATCCTGACCGCGGCGTTCATGGCAGGCATGGCGCTGGGCACATGGCGTGGCATGCGCGGCTCCGCCGGTCTGGGCGGCCTTGCCGGAGTGCAGATCGCCGCGGCGGCTGCGCCGCTCCTGGTCTGTGCGTTCCTGGATTCGCTGGCGGGCATCACCGGCCCGCGGATGCTGGCGGCCGCGAGCGAATTGCTCTTCCCCGCCCTGGCTGTGGCGTGCGGCGCGATCGGCGGCTGGCAGTTCGCCATCGCGAGCCGGCTCTATTTCACGGATGGGAAGGATGGGAGGCGAAGCCTCGGAGCGCTTTACGGCATCGATCTGGCGGGAGCCTGCCTGGGCGCGCTCGCGCTCAGCACCTGGCTCATTCCGGTGTTCGGATTTCTGAGCACCGCAATGGTCATTTCGATGGTTTGCCTGGCGCCTGTGGCTGCGCTCCTTGTTTGTGCTCGCCGAAGACCAGCGCAGTGAAGGAGAAAATATCGGTGTCCGGGTCTTGCCAAGCATTCGGCGGAAGACCCGCTTTCCGGCAGGTCTGCTCGAGGAAGGTCTTCCGGTCCCAGTGTTCTTCGACCGGCACTTGCGGCAGCAACAGGCCCACCGCATCGCCCTTCTTCATGACCAGCCCGTGCCGCCCCACCTGAATCTCGCTAACGTCCAGGACGCGCCGCAACGGTGAAAGCACGGAGATCTCATATTCCAGGCGGCCAAGCTCCGCCGGGACGACCGGCTCAAAACGGCGATCCTCGGTCGCGGCCGCCGCGGCAACGTCGCGCACGGTCAGGACGAGCGGCCTTATGGGCGATATATATCCAATGCAGCCGCGAAGCTGCCCGTGTTCTCTCAGCGTCACGAACGCGCCCCGTTCCTGATTGAAGGACTCGAAGCGCACCGCCGGGTCATCCATGAGCTTCCCCTCTTTGACCGCGGTCTCGACCGACTGGCGCGCCAGCTTCAACAGCCCCTCCTTTTCCGCATCGCTCAACGAAAACTGCGGGGCGCTGGAGGCCCGGCGCTTCATCGGCTTGACGAACGCCACGGAACCGTAGCCAACCACGCTGCGGTGGTCGCCCGTCACATCGCCCGAATTGGCGTACTTGAGTAAGTGCGGCTCCGCCGCTCCCAGCCGCTCGGAAGCGATCATCGCCGCGACGATCGGTCCCCCGCCGCACGCCTCCCAGATTCGCCGCTCGAAGTTTTCGACCAGGCTCAGGTAGTCCCACTCCTCGATGGCGCGCAGCGTCTTATGGTCCATCTTCACGGCGTCCTCATAGGAGTGGTAATGGGAGAGATCGGAGCTGGCGACGATCAGCGTGCCGCCGTCTTTCATCGCACTCGCGAGCGCGAGGCCCAGCGCCCGGCACGACTCATAGCTCTGGTCGCCCATCACGATGGGAACGAGCTTGAACTGCCCGAGCACGCGCTGGAGAAACGGGAGCTGGTCCTCGAGGGCGTGTTCGCCGCGCTCGCCCGAAATCGCGTGCCCGCGCAAAGAGAGCTGCACCAGCCCGCCGCCTGCGATCCTCCTGCAGAAGGCCTTATCCACCGGGACGATGCCGAGCGGCGTCTCGTAAGCATCGCCACGGTATACCGATGCGAAAGAAAAGGCTTCCAAGTGCGACGGGGCGATGACCACCACACGCTCATATCTTTTCCCTTTCAGCAGCGCATAACCGTACGCGGCCACCGCGCCCGAGTACTCATAGCCCGCATGCGGCGAAACCAGGGCCTGCACGGGGTCTTGAATCGCCGGCGGCGCCGCCCGCGCGATAAAATCGTCCACCATCTTCGCGAGCTGTTTCGCGTCGGCGGGATAGAACGCGCCGGCGACCGCGGGCTTTCTAACCTGCGCCGCCAAAACGGCCGCGCACACCAGAACGAGCGCAGCCATGTTGCGCAAACGAAGTCGTGACATCATGTCCCCCAAACGCCGGCGATTTGCTGCTGGCAGAACCGGCACCTGCCTTTCTGTATGTTAATCGCGCCGATGCTGAAGCCCACACGCTCGACCACCATGCGGCGGCAGCGCGGGCAATACGTGCTTTCGGCCGGATGGCCCGGAACGTTTCCCACGTACACATAGTGGAGGCCCTCGGCATCGGCGGCGGCTTTGGCCCGCTCGAGCGTCTCGACCGGAGTCGGCGGAAGGTTCTTCAGCAGATATTCCGGATGAAAACGAGAAAAGTGCACCGGCACATCCGGCCCCAGCTCGGCCTTCACCCACTTAGCCAAGCCCGTGAATTCCTTTTCGCCGTCATTGAGCGTGGGAATGACCAGGTAGACGATCTCGGTCCACATGCCCTGCGCGCGTAGCGTGGCCAGGGCGTCAAGCACAGGCTTCAGTTCGCCGTTGACGATGTCTTTGTAAAACTGCGGCGAGAACGCCTTCAGGTCCACCTTGACGGCGTCCACGTGGCGGCAGAGTTTGGTAAGCGGTTCGCGCTGGATGTAGCCGCCGGTCACGACCGCGCTTTTGATGCCCTGTGCGTGCCCGGCATCCGCCACCGCCATCATGTACTCGTAAAAGATTACCGGCTCGCTGTAGGTGTACGCGATGACGGGGCAGCGGTTCGCCTTCGCGCCCGCCGCCACTTGGTCCGGCGGCAGGTAGATATCGCGCACCTGCTCGGGCCGCACCTGCGAGATCTCCCAGTTCTGGCACATCTTGCAATTCACGTTGCAGCCCGCGGTGGCGATCGAGAAGGCCATCGCGCCGGGATGGAAGTGGAAGAACGGCTTCTTCTCGATCGGATCGATGTGCACCGCAACGGCGCGCGAGTAAACCAGCGTGTAGTAAGTGCCGCCGCGGTTTTCGCGCACGCCGCAGTAGCCGCGCTCGCGGTCGTCGATGACGCACTCCCGCGGGCACAGCTTGCACTTGATCTTCTTGTACGGCAGCTTTTCGTAGTGCGCCGCCTCGGCGATGAACCGCGCGTCGCTTTCGGCGGCCAGCGCGGGAAAGGCGCAGGCGGCCAGTGGCGGAAGCGCCGTTTTCAGGAACGCCCGGCGGTCTAACATCTCATACCTCCACGCGCTCGATGCGCCCCGGATCGTTCGTCCCAATGCGGTGATTTCGATCCGCCGCCGTTGCGATATAGTTTGGACGCCGGGCCAGCGCTTCTAGCGGCTTCATACCCTTTTCCGCCCGTTTCTTCTCGATGATCTGCCAACCGGTGTAATCGAGCGCTACCGGATCGCGCGCCACGATGAGGCCGTTGAAAGGCCACGACCATTGCGGCATGTAAGAGGGGCCGCCTTCGTACTGCGCTCTCAGCGCATCGCAGATGGCCAGCCGGACCTTCTGCCGGATGGGCGGCAGCATATACACGTCCGCGACGTAGGGGTTGCCTGCGTTGGTGTGGTACTTATTCGGGTTGTGTATCGCCCCAAACAGATTTTTCAACGCCATGGTGACGCCGGCGATGCCATGGTCCTTAAGCACGGGCAGATTGATCACCGCATCGCAATCGCGCGTGAGCGCTTTCGAGAGCAGGCTGCCCGCGCTGCCGAAGATGGCCAGCTCCTCTTCGTAGCCCAGGATGTCATTGCCTACGGCGCGCATGCGGCCGGGGCTATCCGCGATGTGGAAACCAGCGCTCTCGAGGTCTTCAGAGAGCCGGTCGAAAATGAGGATGTCCTGGGCCGCTACACCCGCCTGCCGGAGCCGCTCGCAGACGGCTTCAACGAGCACCAGGCTGGTGGAGGCGGTGCCGCGGCCAGCCAAACAGTTCACTTTCAGCCCGATGACCTCACCTGGCCGCGCGACCTGTTTCCAAGCTTCAAGCGAGCTGTCGCGATTGTAGAAAGCCTCCACCGCGCGGTCGAGAAGCCCCGCTAGCCGGGCCGAGCTTCCTGGGGCCGCCGCATCGCGCGCGATGACGACTCTCGATTTCGCCGGAAGCGCCGTTTGCGCGGCAGCAATCACCGCGCCCAAAGATGCGCCGACAAATTCCCGGCGGTTCATCTACAACCTCGACCTCTCTTTATATACCACCAACGGCTTCTGGCGGCATCTTCCTCTCGATAGCGTGCGCCAGCGCCAAGAGCGCGCCGACGACCTCCGGCCCCTCGGAATAGGCCACTAGGCGCACCAGGCACCGGCCTTTACGAGAGACGAGGCTCGCCGAATAGAGCCGCGCGGCATCGCCGAGCGCCACGGGCGCGCTGCCCGAGGCGGGTTCCTCCTCGAATAAGCGCCCCGCGCCTGCCACGCTGCGAAACACGTGCAGGTCGGCGACTGCATCCAGCTTGCCCCGGTAGCGGTAATGCGCTGTCAGCGTGACCACAAGGCCCGCGTTGACATACTTATCCGCACCGCCATCCAGGTATTGCCACAGATCGGCTGCATCGAAGCTGCGCGTGGGGCCGGTCTTTTCCCAACCTTTGGCCTCGCCGGATTCGGGAAGCGCGAACGCCGACGGCTTCGTCTGCGCCTTTTGCAGCAGGAACTGGTTCGTCCTGGACCGGCTTTCGCCGGCGCTCGTGACATACACCGCGGGGCGCTCGTGCAGGGGGCAGGCAAACTCGCAAGCGCCGCAGCCGACGCAGCGCTCCGGATCGATGTAGGGCTGGCGGATTCTCTTCGTGTTCCCCGAAGCATCGGCGACATCCGCCTCGCGCAGGTAAACGGCCTTAGGTGAGACCGGGCACCACTCCTCGCACACGATGCACTCGGTCGCCATGGCCCAGGGCAGGCAGCGGCCGCGGTCGTAGAACGCGGTGCCGATGCGGATGGGTTTGGCGTCCGCGCCATCGGTTTCCCCGCGCCACCCTTTTTCGCGCGGGGTGATCTCCCAGATGGCGCCCGTGGGGCAGGCTTGTCCACACAGCACGCAACTCGGCTGGCAGTAGCCGATACGCGGCACGACCAGCGGCGTCCAGAGCCCCTCCAGGCCGGCTTGGAGGAACGCGGGGTGCAGTGCGTTGGCCGGGCAAACCTTCATGCATTCGCCGCAGCGGATGCAGCGCGCAAGAAACGCATTCTCATCCAGCGCGCCCGGCGGACGCACCAGCCGGTCGCGGTGCTCGATGGGCGCGGCGCCGATGCGGGCCAGCGGCACGAGCGCGGCGCCGGCGGCCAATCCCGTCAACGCCCGGCGGCGGCTCAAATCCGGACCCTCGGCCGTCTCCCGTCCCGATTTTGCGCCGAGGCGGAAGGCGAGTCCCCCTTCCGGGCAATCCGCCACGCAGTTCAGGCACAGGTGGCACTCGGACTTGCGCCAGCGCGCGCCGGGGATCGGGTCGTCTCCGCCCTGGCAATGCAGAAGGCAGCGGTTGCAATCCTCGCAACGCTCGCCGTGCTTTTCGAGGCGCAGCACGGACCAGCGCGACGCCGCGCCCAGCAGCGCCCCGAGCGGGCAGAGCGCGCGGCACCAGAAGCGCGTGATGCGGAGATTGAGCGCCAGAACCGCGGCAAAGACCGCGGCCAAGAACAGCGCCTGCCGGAAATGCGGCTGCTTGAGGCTGAGCAGGCCCACATGGAAAACGCGCTCGAACGCGTAGTTCAGCGCCGGAAAGACCGAGAGCGAAAACGAGCGCACCGCGAGCGCGATCGGATCGAGCACGCCCAGTATCCCCGAGCCGAGCAATGCCGCGGCCAGGCCCGCGATCAGAACATAATACTTCAGCTTCTGCCAACTCTTGTAACGGTTCGATTCGATAAGCCGGGGCCCGCGCTTCCGCTCCGAGCGCAGGTTGCTGAAGAAATGGTTTAGAGTGCCGAGCGGGCAGATCCAGCCGCAGAAGAAACGCCCGGCAAACAAAGCCGGGATCAGGATGACGAGGCTCCAGAGGAGCCCGCGGTAGAGCGCGCGGGTCGAGAGCGCGTTCAGGACCGCAGCCAGCGGGTCCGCCTGCAAAAACAAGCTTACGGGATACCGCAACCGCGCACCTTCGCTCCCGGCCTCCGTTCCCAATAACAGGAACAGGAATAGCGCCAGGAACGAGATCTGCGAAATCTGCCTCAGCTTGATGGACTTCAACTCATGAGGAGTTTATTGGAAGTTGGCGGCAAGATCAAGCCCGGCGAGCATCTGACGGGGTCTAAAATGGCTTGGCGAAGATGGGAAAAGTGGTTGATCACGCTGATTGACGGGGCGTGCCTGAAATGTGCGTTGAGGCCATTCACCAGTCCCGCGAAATATTTTTCCCGCAGCCTGAAGGCCATAGCGATTGGATACCGGCCCAGAAGATGCAAGCTGAACAATACACTGAAGCCGAAGGCATCGCCGTACAATGATGAAAAAACTTGCTCCTCCGATAAGCCCCAAGCGGACAGCGGACGTTGAAGTGAAGCTACCTAAGCGCGGTCTCATTCCACACACCGCTCGGTCTGCATCTCTGGCATCCCTGGAAAACGATGAGGTGCCGCCATCGCCCTCCATCCCAGGACAAATTGATCCCGGTATCCGGCAGGCCGTCAAACGCCTTCAGGAGCACGGCATCGAGACTTTTGAATCCTGCGAGGGTGGCCCTGGCCATTCATACCCAGAACCCACCGTGGCGTTCTACGGCACACCGGAGGCGGGATGGCGAGCCGTTGGCGTCTGCCTCACCTATGGACTTCCAATCCTATCCTTGCGCCGGGTTTGGGATGTTCTCGACACAAACGAACCCACCGGCCCGCATTGGGAGATTACCTTCCGAAAGAGGATGCTCTAGCCGAGCTTGACGCATTCGTCACAGCGCGGCTTGTTTCCAGTTCCGCTTTCACGATGTTTCTGCTGGATTCTCTTACCGTCCGGGCAATCGTCATGATCGTGGTGGACGTTCCTGTGTTTGGGCGGATACTCAGTTGAGTTCGTATGGTACGGTGCTACTTTAGCCATGTCGCTAGATCCTCCTGCCAGAGGATTATAGCGCTCTCAGAACGGCAGCGCGTCCTGATCCCCTTGCTTTTCTCGCGGGGCTTTCTTGAACGCGGACGGATCAACCAGGGGGATGTTCGGTTGCTTCCCCTCGAATAATTCACGAATGGTGAGAATCTGAATCTTCGGGTAGTTGCCGTACAGCGTCTTGTAGGAGCCAGCCTTGACCGCTTCTGTTCGCATGGGGACGCTCGGTTCGGCCAGGGTGATGAACACGCCGATTTTGGCCTTCTCCCTATCAACCACATGAGCCAAGTCGCGCACCATTGCGACCCCTACGTGCTCGCCACCCTTGACGGAGACGATGGCCTTCTCGGTGATCTTGCCCTCGGGTTTGAAATAGATCAGGCCATCAATGCCAGTATCGGCTCCTTTTTTCTTGCCAGCGAAGGGAACGGCATTCACCAGCGATACGGCCCACCATTGGAATTGGTACTTGTCGCGCATCGCCAAATCACGGGCACCATCCAGATCCTTTGGGGTTCCGTGAACCTCATACTGAATGCCGGGGAAGGCATCTTTCAGTCGCTTCTCTATGAGCGAGATTGCGAGGTGTGTGATGTCTATGCCGATCCATTCGCGCCTGAGCTTTTGTGCGGCGTGGATCGCCGTTCCGCATCCGCAGAACGGGTCTAACACAATTGCGCCCTCAACCGAACTGGCGGCAATAATGCGTTCCAGAAGCGCCAGCGGTTTCTGTGTTGGATAGCCGAGACGTTCTTGGGCCTGGGAATTGATTGGAGAGATATCATCCCAGAGGGTGTCAACTGTCTCGCCTTCAAGTGCGTCCAGAAACCGCTTTCTCTGAATCCGTCGGTTTTTGTCGGCCGGAAAATATAGCCGCCCCTCGGCTTCCATCTCGCGCATACGCTCGATTGATACCGCCCAGCCCTTTTGGGGCGGTTGATAGCCCTTGTATTCATAGATCAGATTCGCCCGGTACGAAGGACTGGTCAGATTGTCCAGCCGGTATCGCCTACCATGCTCGTCCGTGTGTGTGAACTTGGAAGTGATGTATGCCGGATTGCTGGGGCGGTATTGTCGATTGAACGGTGCCGCACCACTTCTCGCATAGAACAGGATGATGTCGTGGGATACTCCGAATCGAACGGCGGCCTTGTTCGTCTCACCCCTACCCGCCTTTCGTTTCCAGATAATCTCATTTCTGAAGTTCTCGGCACCGAAAACGGCATCCATGACAAGTTTCAGGTAGTGGCTCGCCGTCGGATCACAATGCAGGTAGATGCTTCCTGCGGGCCTTAGCACGCGCCGCAGTTCCAGCAGTCTCACTGCCATCATGGATAGGTATGCCATTATGTCGTTCTCTTTGAGAAATGCGCGCATAGAGCGCAGCATCTCGGCAGCGTCCGCGTTCTGGCTGGTCATCACGCCATCGAAAGCCAATTCCGCTTCATCACCCCAATGCCAAGTGTCTTCAAACGCTTCGATCTGCGCGCGCGATCTCTCGCCAGCGGTGCTTTTGAAAAGGACATTGTACGTAGCCTGGCTGTTGAACGGCGGGTCGAGGTAGATGAGGTCCACGCTCTCATCACTGAAACAGCCCCTCAGAACCGTGAGGTTGTCGCCGTAATAGAGCTTGTTCATCGAACTGCCCAGCATATCACGCCAGCAGTTCTGCCAGTTCCCATACGTGATCCGCAATCTTCGCTTCCATCGCAGGAGTGACGCGCAGGCTCTTGTGAATCCGGCAGAAATTGTATTACGCGAAATGCAGGCAGTAGGCAGCCCGAAAAGCAAGCGTTAGCTGTTATCCGATCAACGCACATTTCAGACACCACCGATTGACGGGTGTCCGTAGCGAGGGGTAGGCTTAAAGAAAAGGGGAGGTGCAAGTTGAGACGCTACGTGCCTTCTCGCCACTACCGTCAGGCAGCGCTGGGAGCGTTAGCACTGGGAGCGTTCGCGGCTTGGTGTGGCTGGAGGTGGGCTCCGGCTGATTTTGCCGCAGCGTTGTTGCTCGCAAGCGCTGTTCTCCTCATGTTCCTCGCCTTTCGTCCGCCCATCGAGATCCATGAGACGCACTTGACGATCGGCCGGCGCCATATCGCCTGGCTTGACATCCGCCGCCTCGACCGTTCGGGCTGGTTGTCGCCGCTGATCGTCAACATCACGCTGTTTGACGACAGCCGGATCCTGCTGATTTATCCCGGCAGCCGGGATTCCGCCAACAGCCTGCTGCGGCACTTGCGCCGCTTGGCGCGCGAGGCGCTGATCGATGGCATTCCTTACCGGCAGTTCTGGAGCGAGGCTCTGCCTGGTGTTCCGGAGGCCAGGCCGCCCGCTTCGCCGCGATATCGCCTGCTGCGGCCCGAGGACGAAGCCGAAGTGGAACGGCTCTTTCAAAAGCTGAAGACGGTCCGCCGCCTTGACCCAGACAACTCCATGGACGAAGAATAGTTCGTGGCCTTCCTGAAAGCTCGGTTTTTGCGAATCGCAATTCCCGCCGGCGGGGTGGTTCTTCTCATTGCCGCGTATCCGCTCTGGCTGCGCGCACTGGGCGATTTCCTAGTGCGTTCCCAAGCCCCTTTCAAGGCCGACATGGTTGTGGTGCTGGCCGGGGACGACAGCGGGCGGCGGATTGTGAAGGCGGCCGAACTGGTCAAACATGGTTATGCTCCGCGGATTCTGGTGAGCGGCCCGCTCTGCTGCTATGGAGCACGCGAATCCGATCTGGCAATCCCCTTCGCAGTTGCGCGGGGGTATCCGCGCGAGTGGTTCCTCCCGCTGCCGCACCAGGCCACTTCGACGAAAGCCGAGGCGCGGGTTGTTGTTGGTGAGCTTAAGCGCCGCGGCGTAAAACGATTCATCGTGGTCACGAGCAACTACCATACGCGCCGGGCCGGGAACGCCTACCGCGCGCTCGTGCCGCCGGAGGACTTCCGTGTTGTGGCCGCGCCGGACTGGGCTTTCCGCCCGGACGACTGGTGGCGGCGCCGCGAGGGCCAGAAGCAGGTCTTCTTTGAATGGGCTAAGACGGTCGCAAGCTGGGTGGGGATGTAAGTGTCAACCGGCGCCGCCACAGTGACAGCCGCGGCCGAAGCCCCCAGGACGGGCGTGCTGGAGACGGCGCGCCAGCTCTGGCCCTATTTTCGGCGGCGCCGCCGTGCCATGGCGCTAGGCACCGGCGCGCTGGTCTTTAAGGACCTCGCCGCCGCCGGCCTGCCGCTGCTTATGAGGAGCGGGATCGATTCGCTCGCGCACGGCATACGGCTCGAGGTCGTGCTGCTCTACTGTGCCTGCCTGGTCGGCCTTTCCGCCTTGAAAGGCGTATTTCAATATTGGATGCGCGTCATCCTGATCGGCATCTCGCGCGACATAGAGTACGATCTGCGCAACGACCTCTTCGGCCACCTCATCGGCCTCTCCTCGGACTTTTACTCGCGCATGCGGACCGGCGACATCATGGCGCGCGCCACGAACGATTTGAATGCCGTCCGCATGATGCTCGGCCCGGCCGTCATGTACTGGACCGAAACGATGCTGACGTTCGTGCTGGCGGTGGCGATTATGCTCTATTTCGACTGGCGGCTCACGTTGATCGCCATCCTGCCGGCCCCGCTGGTCACCGCGGTGGTGATCTATTTCGGCAGCGTGATCCACCGGCGGTTTGAGCGTATCCAGGCCATGTTTTCCGATATCAGCAGCCGCGTGCAGGAGAATCTCGCCGGGGTCCGCGTGGTCCGCGCCTACGTGCAGGAGGAGGCCGAGCTGCGGCGGTTCGAGAAAATCAACCGGGAATATATCGGCCGCAACCTCTCGCTGGCGCGCACCTCGAGCCTCTTCATGCCGCTCCTGCAACTGTTCATCGGCATCACTCTTCTGATCGTGTTATGGGCCGGCGGGTACCGGCTGCTCACCGGGCATCTCTCGCTCGGCAGCTTCGTCATGTTCAACATGTTTATGGGAATCCTGGTGTGGCCGATGATCGCGCTCGGATGGGTAGTGAACCTGATGCAGCGCGGCACTGCCTCTTTCGGCCGCATCAACCAGATTCTGATGGAGCGCCCAACCATAACCGGGCCGGCGCGGCCTGTTGCGCTCGCCGATGTCCGCGGTGAGATCGAGTTTCGAGAGCCGCCGTGCGGTATCCGGCGGGCCGCGCCCTCGACGGCATCGATCTCGATATCCGCGCCGGCGAGACGGTGGCCGTCGTCGGACATACCGGCAGCGGGAAGAGCACGCTGGCGCGCCTGGTGCCGCGGCTCATCGATCCGACCGAAGGCCGCGTGCTGCTCGATGGCGTCGATCTGCGCCAGTTATCGCCCGCAGCGCTCCGGCGCAACATCGGCTTCGTCCCGCAGGAAACGTTTCTGTTCAGCGCGACGCTGCGAGAGAACATAGCGTTCGGTGTGGAGGATGCCACGGAGGAGCAGGTCCGCTGGGCGGCGGAGCTTGCCGGCCTGGGGCCCGATATCGCGACCTTCCCGGATGGCTACGAGACCGTCGTGGGCGAGCGCGGCATCACGCTCTCCGGGGGGCAAAAGCAGCGGACTGCGATCGCACGCGCGATTCTTCGGAATCCGCGCATCTTGATTCTCGACGACGCGCTTTCGAGCGTCGACACGCTCACTGAAGAACGCATCCTCGGCGGCCTCGCGGAAGTCATGCACGGGCGCACCACCATCCTGATCTCGCACCGTGTCTCGACCGTGCGCTACGCCGGCCGCATCATCGTGCTCGATCACGGCCGCATCGTCGAGCAGGGCACGCATTCTGAGCTGGTCGGGGCGGGAGGCTATTATGCGGACCTGTATCAGCGGCAATTGCTGGAAGAGGAACTGGAAGCGATCTGAGAACGCGGATTGTGGGACGTGGGCGTTGGGCAGTAAGGTTCCCTACACCTCACACTCAGCAGGGCGGCCCTGCATCCCACAACCCGCTTCAGTTATTTCCCGGCCTTCAGCTTCTCGCGCTGCTCGCGCAGGACGGCCTTGCGGCTGAGCTTGATCTTGTTGCCTTCGAGCGCCAGGACTTTGACCAGAATCTGGTCGCCTTCCCTTAGCTCGTCGCGCACGTTCTTGATGCGGTTCTCCGAAATCTCGCTGATGTGCAACAGGCCGTCCGTGCCAGGGAAGATTTCGACGAATGCGCCGAAATCCACTAGCCGGACCACCTTGCCGAGATAGGTCTTGCCGACCTCGGCAACCGCAGCGATGTCGGAAACCATCTGCTGCGCCTTCGCCGCGGAAGCCTCGTCAGCCGAATAGATGTGGACCGTGCCGTCGTCTTCGACATCGATCTTGCAGCCCGTCTGATCTACGATGCCGCGAATCACCTTGCCGCCCGGACCGATCAATTCACGGATCTTGTCGGTCGGGATCGTCACCGTGTAAATGCGCGGAGCGTAAGGCGACAGCGCCGGGCGCGGCTCCGCGATCACCGCCTCCATTTTGTCGAGGATGAACATGCGGCCCCGGTGCGCCTGCTCGAGCGCCTCGCGCATAATGGCCGTGGTGATGTTCGGCACCTTGATGTCCATCTGCAACGCGGTGATGCCCTCTCGCGTGCCGGCGACCTTGAAATCCATGTCGCCGTAATGGTCCTCGGCGCCAGCGATGTCGGTCAGCACGGCGTAGCGGTCGCCTTCCTTCACCATGCCCATCGCCACCCCAGCCACCGGCGCGTTGATCGGCGCGCCCGCATCCATCAGCGAAAGCGTGGCTCCGCAAACCGTCGCCATCGAGCTCGAACCGTTCGATTCGAGGATGTCGCTCACGACGCGCATGGTATACGGGAAGGCGCTTTCGTCCGGCATCATCGGCAACAGCGAGCGCTCCGCCAGAGCGCCATGGCCAATTTCCCGCCGGCCCGGCCCGCGCAGGAACCCAACCTCGCCCACGCTGAACGGAGGGAAGTTGTAGTGCAGCATGAAGCGCTTCGAGGTGTCGCCGCCGGCCTCGAGCAACTCGAGCCGCTGCTCGTCTTCCTTCGTGCCCAGCGTCACCGTTACGAGAGCTTGCGTCTCGCCGCGGGTGAACAGCGCCGAGCCATGCACGCGCGGCAGCACGCCCACCTCGATCGAAATCGTGCGGATCTCGTCGAACGCGCGGCCATCAGGCCGGCGGTGTTCGCTCAGGATCTGATCGCGGAAGATGCGCTCCTTCAGCGCATCGAATACCTTGCCGTACTCTTCCTTCTGTTCTTCGGGAGCGGCTTCGAGGGCCTGGTTCTTCAGTTCGTGGACTTTTGCGTAGCTCTCGAGCTTCGGATACTTTTCGGTGTTGAGCGCGTCGGTCAGTTGCTCGCGATATTGCGCGGAAAGCTGCTCATAGAGCGCCTGGTCGAGCGCCGGGAGCGTGAACGGCATCTTGGGTTTGCCGGCTTGCGCCACCAGCTCGCGGATGCCCGCGATGATCTTACGGCAGCACTGGTGGCCGAACTCGATTGCCTGCAGCACTTCCTCTTCGGAAGCGGTTTGCGCGCCAGCCTCGACCATGACGATGCCGGATTCGGTTGCGGCGACGACGATGTTGAGCTTGGATTCGCGGGCTTCGTCATAGGTCGGGTTCGCAACATATACCCCTTTGACCAGGCCCACCCGGACGGCGCCGAGCACCTCGGGGAAAGGAATATCCGAGAGCGCCAGCGAGGCCCCCGCGCCGATCATCGCCAGCGTCGAAGGATCGCTCGCCGGGTCGGCCGACAGCACCATCCCGATCACCTGCGTTTCATGGCTAAAGCCCTCGGGGAACAAAGGGCGGATAGGCCGGTCAATCATCCGGCTGGTGAGGGTCTCTTTTTCCGACGGACGCCCCTCGCGTTTGATGAAACCGCCGGGGATCTTTCCGGCGGCGTAAGTGTATTCACGATAATCTACGGTCAGCGGAAAAAACGTGGCGCCCGGTTTCGGTTCCGGGGCCATGCACGCGCTCACGAGGACTACCGAATCTCCGCAGCGCACCAGCGCCGCTCCATTCGCTTGTTTGGCAACTTTGCCTGTCTCGATCGTGATCTTACATGAGCCCAGGTCAATTTCAGAAGTGTGAATCATTTAGAATTCTCCAACCCCGGTCCACCGGGACCGGTTCGTGTTTGGGCCGGTGCAACACGGCCCACGCTGGAGATTGGAATTGGAGTGACGTAGCGGGTTTTGAACCAGGGCGATGTCCAGCTTCAAAAAGCTGTTAAGTCGTGCGGACCCGGTGGACTCTCGCCCGCTCTGCCTATGAGCCCACTCTAGCGGCGAATGCCCAGTTCTTGGATCAACTTCTTGTAGCGTTCCGGCGCCTCGCGTTTCAAGTAGTTCAGCAGGCGCCGGCGCTGGGCGACCATAGTCAACAAGCCCTTTCGCGAGTGGTGGTCTTGGTCATGCGTTTTGAAATGCTCCGTGAGTTCGGCAATGCGCCGGCTCAAGAGCGCCACCTGCACCTCTGGCGAACCGGTATCAGTCTTGTTCACCCGAAACTTGCCAATGATCTGCGTCTTAACGTCTGTCGCCAACGCCATCCTAGAATGGATACTCCTTCTCTGTCCTTAATCTCCGTCTTGTACGCCTAACAGAATAACACAAACGGATTTTTCGCCGCCCGGCACGCGGCACTAGCCTGGCCGTCATGCAGGCCCTTCACGTCTGCGGCCTTCTCTCGCCCGCCGGCCGGCTTAACGGACCGTCCTCATTCCGCGGTCCGCTGAAACATCGAAATCCCGGCGATCCCGGCCGCCCCTGCCACCAGACACCCCGGTGCATTCTCCTCCGTAATGCCACCGAGCGCGACGACCGGCATGCGCACCGCGCGGCAGGCTTCACTCAGCCGTTCGAGCCCTGCCGGCTCACCATAAGTCGCCTTGGATGGTGTGAGGAATACCGGGCCGAATACGGCGAAATCGGCGCCACCGTCCTCAGCTGCGCGAACTTCTTCCAAGCGATGACAGGAGACACCGATCAAAAATCCTGGCGGCACGATCGCCCGCAGACGCGCCGGCGGAACCGCATCCGACGGCAGGTGTACGCCCTGTGCACCAGCGGCTAATGCGACATCCGCGCGGCTGTTGACCAGGATTTTCGTCCCGTGCGGGTTAGGGATCTCGAGCGCGGCCCGCGCCAGGCCGAGAAGCTCGCGCGTCGTGAGGTCTTTTTCCCGGATCTGGATCAAGTCGATCCCGGCCGCGAGATTCCGTTCGATCACCCCCAGCAACGCGTCAACGCCGCCGAGCGCTTTGCGGTCGGTGATGTAGTAGCGGAGCGCTTGGGGCAGCGGCATATTCGTCAAAGGGTTTCATCCCACGAGCGGCGTGCCCCGCTACAGCACCGTGAGCGCTTGCGGCGGAAACCACACCAGCCATTCCTTATTATGCTTCTGCTTGTCGAATTCGGCGCGCGAGAGCTCGACGCTGATATCGCCCGAAAACTCCAGGCGCACGGCCTGCGGCGTCTCGACGGTGCGAAGCAACTGCGCGGGAATCTGGTTCGGGCCCGGCCTGCCGTCGCGCGCGGAAACACCGAGCTGTTCCGGGCGCACGCAGAGCCACACACGATCGCCCCTCAAGTGACCGGGGAAGTAAGGACCGGTCAGCTCGTATTGGCCCAGGCGCAGGCGGCTCACCTTCCGCTGCGGATCGAGACTCGACGATCTCGGCCGGCAACAGATTGAAAATCCCCAGCAGCCGAGCCACTTCGAAGCTCGCCGGCCGCTCGGCGATCGCCTGCGGCCGCCCGCTCTGCACCAAGCGGCCCTCGCGCAGCACCAGCATCTCTTCGCCCAGCTCGAAGCATTCGTTGAGGTCATGCGTCACGAGTAGAATGGGTGTCGCAAAGTCGCGGCGGACCTGGCGCAGCAGGGCATACAGCTCGGCACGGAGCGGGGCATCGAGTCCGCGGGCCGGCTCATCGAGCAACAGCAGTTTCGGCGCGCCGGTCAGCGCGCGCGCAATCGAGCAGCGCTGCTTCTCGCCGCCGGAAACCTCATGCGGCCGGCGCCCGGCGGCATCGGCGAGATGGAACCGGTCGAGCATTTCGTTGACCTTGCGGTGGCGCTCCAGGCGCGGCAGGCGCTCGGCGGCAAAGGCCAGGTTCTGCCGCAGGGTCATGTGCGGGAATAACGCGTAGTTCTGGAACACGTAGCCGCAGTGCCGCCGCTGCGGCGCCAGGTTCACGCCCGAAGCGGCATCGAACAAGATGTCGTCATCGAGCAGGATGCGCCCCTCCTCCGGCGCGATGAAGCCTGCGATCGAATCGAGCGCCAGCGTCTTGCCAGCTCCGCTCGGCCCAAACAGCACCGTCACTCCGCAGGAGGCCCTAAACTCGATGTCCAGGGAGAAAGCCGCGGAATCCGGGCGCGCCGGGAACTCCTTTCGAATGCGAACCTGGATCATCCGGTGGCCTGCCTGGATGCCAGCCGGTTGGCCAGCGAGAGAATCCCCACGGCGAGGAGCGAGATCACGACGACTAGCGTGCGGGCCAGCGCGCCGTTGCCAGACTCTACCGCATCGTATATGGCCACCGCCATCGTCTGCGTGCGTCCGGGAATGTTACCCGCGATCATGATCGTGATTCCGAAATCGCCCAGCGTGCGCGCGAAGGCGAGCATGGTGACGGCCAAAATCGACCGGCGCGCAAGCGGCAGGCTCACGCGCCAGAAGACGCGCCATTCCGAAGCGCCGAGGGTGCGCGCAGCGCGCTCGTAGCTGTGGTCCACACTCTCTAGAGCGGCCCGCGCGGCGATCACGAGTAGCGGTGTGGCGTGGAACATGGCCGCGACCACCGCTGCTTGCCACGTGAATACAAGCGGCGAGCCGGTGATCCACTCGTAGAGGCGGCCGAGCGGGCTCACCCTGCCGAACAGTACCAGCAGATAGTACCCGAGTACGGTCGGTGGCAGTACAAGCGGCAGCGTAACGGCCGCGTCGAGCACCTCTTTGCCGCGAAATTTCCGGTCCGCCAGCACATAGGCCAGCCACAGCCCGAAGGCGAGCGACAGGGCCGTAGCGATGCCGGCCACCCTGAGGCTAAGCCAGAGCGGGAACCAGTCGATCGGCATGCAAAACGATTATACCGGCTGCTCGAAAACTCCCGTTCGTTGCGCTTGCTCTCCAGGAGAGGACTCGTGACCTTTCCCTGGTCTCGAAGATGTTCAGCCTGTCGCCGCGGCGCACGCTGCGGGCTCAGCACCACGCACAACTCGGCCCCACCGCTGAACTTGGCGCTCGCGCTCTGCCCGCCTCGTCTAGCGGATAGGTTCTAGGCTCTTTTATCGCTGCGGGCTATGGCTCCTTGACCAGTGTCCAGCTGGGATCGGGATCGTATTCGGTCATCGCGCCGGCAATCGCCCCGGTGTTAGGACCAAGGTTTTTCTCATACACGCGGCCCTGCTGGTTGACGATGAACGTCATGACTCCGGAGCTGCCCCATTTGTCGGGATAAGCGACCAGGGCATAACCGGCGATCATGTTGCCATTGATGATGTAACTGAATTTTCCGCCCGGAGCGTGCGGGCCCTGGCGCGTGAGGATCCTGAAATAATATCCGTAATAGGGAGAGTGTTTCGGCTTCGGCGCCGGCGCACCTTCCTTGCCGGCGGCGGCGCCCTGGGCACTGCTTGCGGGATAGCCTTCCGCGCGCGCCTCGGCGACCAGATTTCCCAGCGGACTGGGTTTGGCGCCCTCAGCCGTTTCCCAGTACAACCCGTCCCTCTTGCCGGGCGTGCTGATGAACTTTTGCGCGTAGACGGCCAGGCCGTCCTCAGACGTGCCCGTCGCCTCGGTGAAATACTCCCACTGCGCCAGAACATAGGCGCGGCACGTCATAATCGCCGAAAGCTCGTTGTCTCCGATTCTGCGGTTCAGGATTTCTTCGAGTCCCGCCGCGGTATCGAAGCGCCACCCGTTTTGTTCTTTGACGATCGGGATGGGAAACGGCCAGCCTTCCGGGCCAATGAGGAGGGTGAACTTCGCGTCGTTCACCTTATCGAGTTTGGCGGACTTCTCCAGGTTCGCGGCAAAGCGCTCCAGCGCGTTCTTGTCCTCGACGGGATCGCCCGAGAGCAGTTTCTCGCGGTTGGGTCCGAAGATGGCTGTCAGCGCGCCTTGATCGTTCGCCTTCGCGGTGCTCACCAGAGCCTTCACAGCGTCTTCCGGAGTCGCGAACAACGTTTGCTTCTGGGCCCCTTCCTGCGCGGGCTTCTGGGCGGCAACCGCCGCACCGGCCTGAAGCAGGCCCAGGGACAGCAGCAACACTGCCGCCAGCGCGAAAGACACCAAGCGCGGAATATCGAGCGAGTTCATTCGCCTTCTCAGCCAGTTGCGTGGCGGCCGCTGCGCTTCTGGCGCAGCAGCGCCGCGCCACTGGTTCGAGGAAACGCTCAAGCATTGCTTCTTGAAGAGATCCATATGCTTCAGCCCTTTCGTGTTTGAAATCACATGTGGATTCATCACCGCCTCCCCTTGCCGCCTTCAGGCCCGCCCGCGTGAGATGCGGGAGGAGCCGAAACCTTAGGCGCAGACTGCGGCTGGTACGTCGTGATCCGGCTGGCTTGTCCGCGCAGGCTTGCTGCACGCGCGCCGAACGCGCTGCTGTTGCCGCCAAAAGCCGAATTGTTCGTGCGCGCGAAGTTTTGGGGCGGCGGCTGATACGCAGGCCGGTTCATTTCGGGCCGAGTCACTGGCGGGCGGCTGATCTCGGGCTGGTTCGGCCGCGCGAATTGCTGAGGCGGTTGATACACGGGCTGGTTCACCGGCTGCTGCCCGGGCCCATGCCCGCGGTACGCATTGATCCTCTGGTCGTTGGTGTTGATGTTGCGCTGGATGATTTTGTTGTTCACGTTCATGTTGGTCCGATTGTTAATGACGGTGTTGCTGGCGCGGACGTTGTTGAAGTTCACGTTGCGGTGAACGGCGTCATAGCGATTCAAAGCGCCGTAGTTCACCGTGCGGTTCACGACGTTCCGGTTTATCGCGACGTTCCGGTAATTGTTGTTCACGTACACGCCGGTGATGTGGACGTAAGGCCGGGACCGCTCGATCCAGCCTCCTCCGTGCTCCCAGCCGTGATAGAAGACACGGTGGTTGTGCCAGTCGCAGTCATAATTCAGCCACGCCCCGATGGCGAAACCCGCTCCAAACGAAATGCCCCCAAGTCTGAAATACACGATGGCCGGATCGTATACCGGCACGTAGAGGAACTGCGGCTGCTCGGGCCAGATCTCGATGTCACCTCCGGTCTCGACCACCTCCTGTTGCGGCGTTGTAACCAGGTTGCCTGCAGCACGCGCCTCTGCGCGGAGCCGCTGAACCGACGCCATCACGTCGGCGGACTGGTTGACGTAGGCCTGTCCCAGCGCGGTAGTCCAATCCAGTTTGTCGGCCATCATGTAAAGAACCGTCGGGTAATGAGCGACGGCTTTCACGCTGACGTCCCAGGGCTGGGAGTCGATATAGGCCGGGTCGGCGTTCGCGCGCAAAAAGCGGGCGGCCTCGTCGATCTGGTCCGGAAATGTCGCGGCCAGCAGGACTTGCGCCAGCAGCGGGTCGGGATAGAGAGCAATTGGCGCCAGCAGGTTGTCGAGTTGCTCGGGAGAGAAATAGCCGCCGGACGGAGCGTCTTGGCATTGGAGCAGCGGCACGTACATCATCAGATAAAGGATGAGTGAGATGGCCAGGGATTTTCGCATAACGCGATGTCTCCTTTCATGCTTCTTCGCTATTTACCGGCATCGCCCTATGGCCGCCGGCGCCAGCGCAGGTTCCGTTTTCACCGGGCACCCTCGTGCCCGGCAACCGGCCCGCATTCGCAGGCCCAACTGTAGTCCAGTATCGCGAAAAAGGAGCCGCGATGTTTGCCACTCTGATCGCTTTGGTCCATGGCAATTAAGCGGGCCCCTTTAGGCGATTCACTTCTCCTGACGGCGAGTGCCGCCGGGGAGGTTACAAAAAAGGACCCTTAAGGCAGGAATTTCCTCCGCCAGTGCCTTGGCCCGCTGTCCGGCCGCGCCGCTGTGGAGAATCAGCTGCAGCCGCTGGTGCCGCCACAGTTAGCGCACTTGTAGCAACTGCCGTTGCGAGTCATGATGGAACCGCACTCGGAGCAGATCGGGGCATCATCGGCGACCGGCGCGAAGGGTAGGCTCGGCTGCGGGTCCGGCTCCGTCGGCTGGAGCTTAAACGTCTCGCCCGCTTCGGTCACCGCATATTCAGGTCCGAGGAACCGCGCGCCGACCCACCGGAAAATGTAATCGAGGATCGACTTCGCGTACGGGATGTGCGGGTTTCCGGTCCAGCCGCTCGGCTCGAACCGGACGTGGCTGAACTTGTCCACCAGAAATTTCAGTGGCACGCCGTATTGCAGTGCGAAGCTGATGGCGGTGGCGAAACCGTCCATCAGGCCGGAAATCGTCGAACCGGCCTTCGCCATCGTGATGAACAGCTCGCCGGGCGTGCCATCGTCGTAGAGGCCGACGGTGATGTAACCTTCGTGGCCGGCAATCGAGAACTTGTGCGTGATCGACTGCCGCTCATCTGGCAGCTTGCGCCGTTGCGGGCGGTAGACAATTTTCTCGGGGCCTGAGGAGGAGCCCGCTACCGCGGCGGACTTCGCGCTCTTGCCGTCGCCTGAACTCAGCGGCTGCACGCGTTTCGAGCCGTCGCGGTAAATCGCGACTGCTTTCAGCCCCAGCCGCCAGCTCTCGATATACGCGTCCACAATATCCTCGACCGTCGATTCCTCCGGCATATTGATGGTCTTTGAAATCGCCCCGGAGATGAATGACTGGACGGCGCCCATCATGCGCACGTGGCCCATGTGGCGAATGAACCGGGAGCCGTTTTGCGGGCGGAGGCTGCAATCGAACACCGGCAGGTGTTCGGGCTTGAGGAACGGTGCGCCCTCGATGGCGCCGGTCGCGTCGATATGGCTCACAATCTGCTCCACCTGCTCGGGGTTGTACCCCAGGCGAATGAGCGCCTGGGGTACGGTGTTATTCACAATCTTGATCACGCCGCCGCCAACCAGCTTTTTATATTTGACCAGTGCGAGGTCGGGCTCAATGCCCGTCGTATCGCAATCCATCATGAAGCCGATAGTGCCGGTGGGCGCGATCACGGTGACCTGCGCGTTGCGGTACCCTGCCCGCCGGCCGAGCTCGTACGCATCGTTCCAGACCGCCTGCGCCGCGTCGTAAAGCCCCGGCGCGTTGTGCGGCTGGATGCGGCTCACCGAGCCGCGATGCATGCGGATGACCTCCAAGAACGGCTCTTCGTTCTTGGCGTATTGCGGAAACGGCCCGACTGCTTCGGCAATGCGTGCGCTCGTGAGATACGCCTGCCCGCACAGGATCGCGGTCACCGCGGCGGCGAAGTCACGCCCCTCGTCGCCGTCGTACGGAAGCCCGAGCGACATCAACAGCGCGCCCAGGTTCGCGTAGCCGAGCCCGAGCGGCCGGAAGTTGTGCGAGTTTTCCGCGATCTTCTCGGTCGGATAGCTGGCGTTATCGACGAAGATCTCCTGCGCCAGAATTACGGTGTCCACCGCGTGCCGGAACGCTTCCACATTGAACTGGCCGTCCGGCCCCACGAACTTCATCACGTTCAGCGACGCCAAGTTGCACGCCGAATCGTCCAGAAACATGTACTCTGAGCAAGGGTTGGACGCATTGATGCGGCCGGAGTTCTTGCACGGGTTCCAGCGATTGATGGCGGTGTCGAACTGCATGCCGGGGTCGCCGCACTGGTGCGTTGCCTGCGCAATCTGCTTCAGCAGCTCGCGGGCCTTCGAGCGCTTCACCGGCTGCCCATCGACGACCGATCGCGTCCACCAATCCGTATTCTCGACCACCGCGTGCATAAACTCGTCGGAGGCCCGGACGGAGTTGTTCGCGTTCTGGAAAAACACTGAGCTGTAGGCGTCGCCGTCGAGAGAGGCATCGTAGCCGGCGTCTACCAGTGTGTGCGCCTTCTTCTCCTCTTTCGCCTTGCACCAGATGAAGTTCTCGATGTCGGGGTGGTCGATGTTCAGGATCACCATCTTCGCCGCCCGCCTCGTCTTCCCGCCCGACTTGATAACGCCCGCGAAGGCATCGAAGCCTTTCATGAAGCTGAGCGGACCGGAGGCGCGCCCGCCGCCCGAGAGGATTGCGTCTTCCTCGCGCAGGCTCGAAAGGTTCGTGCCCGTGCCGGAGCCCCATTTGAAGAGCATGCCTTCGGTCTTTGCCAAGTCGAGAATCGACTCTAGAGAGTCCTTGACCGAATTGATAAAGCAGGCCGAACATTGCGGCTTGTGCTGGCCGGGCGCGAGCTTCCGGATCGCACCGGCGGCCTCGTCGTAGTACCAGCCGTAGCCGCGCGCCTCGCTGACTCCGACGTTGAACCAGACCGGCGAATTGAAGCTCACCTTTTGCATCAGGACTAGGTGGGTTAGCTCGGCGCGGAAGTTCTCGGCATCTTCCTCCGTCTTGAAGTAGCCGCCCCTCTTGCCCCAATCCACCGTGGTGTCCACGACGCGGTGCACAAGTTGCGCGACGCTGTTCTCCCTTTCAGGCAAGCCGAGCCGGCCGTGGAAATACTTGCTCGCAACGATATTGGTTGCGGTCTGTGACCAATCGGCGGGGACTTCCACGTCGCGCTGCTCGAAGATGATCGCGCCCTTATCATTGGCGATGCTGGCGGTGCGGATCTCCCAGCGGCAGTCGTCGTATGGGGTTCGGCCGGGTTCCAGTCTCGCGGTGAAGTACCGCGGGAACGACAAGCCTTTCCGCTCTTCCGTCTTGAGGTTGCGTTTCAGCACTTGAACCTTCCTGCTCACTTCGACACTCAAGTGACCCATTGCCCCGCCCTCCCTAAGTGTAGAATTTTCGCGGCAGCCATTCCATCGCAGGAAGCCCTCGGCGCGTTGGCACGGACGGCAACCTGTAACGAATCCGTCATGGAAAACTGCCCAGACTGTAATGTTGCCCCTATATATAGTGTCTCGTCAAGAGAAATATCTATATGCAGGGCCTCTATTTACAGCTTAGCTCAGAAACCGATGGTGTCCAAGGGCTAGAACGGGTGCGCGCCATGGGAGTTGCGAGGTCCGGGATTGCTCTTGTTCGGTTATGGTCCTGGCGTATGCTATACGCTAGGATAAAACCATGTCCGATACCCTCGCGTCCCTCGAATCCCAGCGTGCCCAGATCCTCCGCCAAATCGCCGAACTCGGCGATTTTCGCAGCGGCTCACGGCTCAAGCGCTCGGGAATGTCCTGGACGGTGGGCGGGGCCAATGCCATCCTTGCACTCCGCTGCTGTCGGCTCAATGGCCAGTTCGAAGACTACCGGGAGGGCTGCTCCGCCTAATCTCCATGTCGCACACCCCTGCGTGACCTCACGTGTCCCGCACTTGCCGGCAGGGATGCCCGGCTCCCCTGGTCTAGCGCGGCAAATTCAGCGGGATGCCAGCGACGCCCGGGTTGCATCCCAGCGGCACATGGGATCCTCGCCATGCCGCCCCTCGACTTAATCAGATGTTTTTTCGAATTGGACGCAGCAGCGGAAAATCCCTCTTGCCACGGCGTGTGAACTTCGATAAAGTCGGGCATTCAGTCCAGAGCACTAAGGAGGCTCAAATGTTCTGCCCAAACTGCGGTAATAACATCGGCGATCAGCCCGCAGGCTTCTGTATCCACTGCGGCTCGCCCGTGAAACCGGCGCCACCACCACCACCCGCCGCGCCCCTACCTGGCGCTATGCCTGCTCCGCTGCCCGTGACGCCAACTGTATTCGACTACGCCACCTGGGGAACACGCGTCCTGGGATACCTGATTGATGGAGCGCTCGTGGGAGCTGCCGGCGGCGTGCTGCTCCTGGTTGCCATCTTCGGTTTTGGTGGAATCGCCGGTATCGGCCACGGCCTTGGCTCAGAAGGTCTGCGGGGCCTGGGCCTATCGGGTTGTTGCTGCCTTTTCTCGCTGTTCCCGATCGCCACGCTGGCGGTGGGGCTGTGGAATAAGGTGTACCTGGTGGCGCAACGTGGCTTTTCGATCGGGCAGGGCTTGGTTAAGATCAAAGTGGTCGATGCGCAGGGACAGTTGCTCACAACGGGAACGGCGCTGCTGCGGTTGCTCGCGCACGCCGGCCTCAGCTTCGTTCCTCTCGGCGGCATACTTGATCTGCTCTGGCCGCTGTGGGATGAGCGTCGGCAGACCCTGCACGATAAGGCCGTCGGCTGCTACGTCATCATGAACCCGGCGGGGCGGTAATGAGGCCGCAGCCTGCCAAGCCTGGGGTGGCCGCCGCGTTGGCCGCGGTCCTGCTGCTGGCTCAGATCGCATGGGCCGGCCTCCTGCTGCGCGCCAGCCAGGACAGGGTCTTTTTCTTTGGGATCCCGGTCGGTGGAGTGTGTCTGTTTCGGCAGATCACCGGCCTGCCTTGCCCGGCCTGCGGCATGACGCGGAGCATAGTCCTCACGCTGCACGGACACGCCGCCACAGCGCTCCGGCTCAATCTTGCTGGGCCGTTGTGGGTGTTGGCGGTGGTAAGTATCGCCGGGGCCTTGCTCTGGCTGGCCTGGCGCCAGCGCAGTGCCAGCGCGGCGCAGGCCGAGGCGGCCAAGCGCAGGGTTTGGAAGCTGGCGCTGGTTCAGGGCGCTGTGGTTGTCGTTCTGCTGGCCACGAACTGGATTCACGCACTACTCTGGCGCGGCTAGCGGGCTGGGCGTCAGCGTGCTTGCTATGCTCAGAGTATTCGTTTACATTTGGAGCGTCAGGAGGAAATATGGCGTTTTGCAGAAACTGTGGCTCACCCGTTGACGGCCAGTTTTGTGCCAGGTGCGGCACACCGGTTGCGGCGCCCGCACCAGGAAGTTCCACCCCGCCCGCTGGTCAGGCGTATCCGCCGTCGGCCGGACCGGCTGTCCCGCCAGCGGCAGCCGCTACTGGCCTGACTGACAACGTCGCCTCTTTGCTCTGTTACATTCTCGGGCTGATTACGGGCATCTTGTTCCTGGTCCTGGCACCCTACAATCAGAACAAAACCATCCGGTTCCATGCGTTCCAGTCGATCTTCTTCAACATCGCAACGATCGTGCTCATGATCATTATGAGCATCCTCGGTACGATCTTTTTCTCGATCAGCTTTCTCATGCTCTCTCTGTGGGGCATGGTGCATTTGCTGGTTTGGCTTGGGATTTTGGTCGTCTGGGTCCTCCTGATGGTCAAAGCCTATCAGGGCCAGAAGTGGCTGCTGCCGGTCATCGGCCCGCTCGCGGAGAAGCAGGCGTAGCTCGACTCCACCGCGGAGCAGCAGGTCGCCGCAATGGAAAGAAAGGCCGGAACCATGTGGCCCCGGCCTTTGTAAGTGGCAGATTTTTGATTCGTTTAGCGCGCGGCGAGCAAAGCCCGCAGATGGCGGGCGCGCTCGGGCGACCGCAACTGGCGCAAAGCTTTTGCCTCGATCTGGCGGATGCGCTCCCGGGTGACGTCAAATTCCTGCCCGATTTCCTCCAGCGTGTGCTCACGCTCGCAGCCGATGCCGAACCGCAACCGGATGACCTTCTCCTCCTTGGGGGAGAGCGTCTTGAGGATGTTGGCGGTCTCGTCGCGCACGTTGGACTCGATCACCGAGTCGACCGGGGAGCCGACCCAGCGGTCTTCGATCAGGTCGCCCAAAGCGGATTCGCCGTCCCGGCCAACCGGCGTCTCGAGCGACACCGGATCGCGCGAAATCGTCTTCAGTTTCTGGACCTTCTCGACTGAAATCTCCATCCGCCGGCCGATCTCGTCGTTCGTCGGAGCCCGGCCGAGTTCCTTTTCGAGCTCCCGGTTCGCGCGCAGGAACTTGTTCATGCTCTCGTTCATGTGCACCGGGATGCGGATGGTGCGCGACTGATCGGCAATCGCCCGCGTGATAGCCTGGCGAATCCACCAAGTGGCGTAAGTCGAGAACTTGTACCCGCGCCGGTACTCGAACTTGTCGGCGGCGCGCATCAATCCGATATTCCCTTCCTGGATCAAATCCAGCAGGTGCAGACCGCGGTTCACGTACTTCTTGGCGACCGAAACGACGAGCCGAAGGTTGGCCTCGACCAGATCCTTCTTGGCGCGCTCAGCCTCGATTTCGCCGTGCCGGATGACGGCCAAGGTGTGCTTGAGGTCGGCAGTGCCGGCGCCGGCGGCCGCCTCGCGCTTGCGGATCTCGCGCCGCAACTCCTTGACTTTGAGCTGGTTGGATTGTCCGCGCCGCTCCTCGAAGCGCTTCATGTCGCTTTCCAGTTGGCTCAGCTCATCGACGGCCCGCTCGATTTCCTTGGAGAACTCCTTCCACTTCAGCAAGTGGAAGGGAATTCTGCGGATGGCCAGCGACGTACCGACTTTCGAGCGTGCCAGCTTCCCGCCACACCGCCGCCGGGCCTTCTTGTTCGATAGCGCGATGGATTCCAGCTTCTCGGTCAATTGCTGCTGCCTTTTGTGCAGCGTCAGCACATCCACAAACAACTGCCGGACTTCGGCGCGACGCTGCTCATCGGCCGGGCTGCCTTCTTCCACATCGCCCAACTCGACTACGTCATCGAGCTCCTTGGCGCCTTTCTTGAGCTGTTCGGTCAGGCTGACAACCGCCAGTTGGACCAGGGCAGAACGGCTAATCGCCTTTTGCATCCGCAACTTACCGCGTTCCATCCGGCGAGCCAGATCGACTTCGCCTTCGCGGGTCAGCAACGGCACTGCACCCATCTCGCGGAGGTACACCCGCACCGGGTCGTCAGTGTAGATAGACTCCTCGACCTGCTGGACGGAGTGGAAATCCTCGGCCTCTGCATCAAAGAACTTCGCCGTCTCTTCGTCGAAGGGGGGACCGAGGGTTTCGTGGTTGTCGGTCAGGAATTGGTCTTCAAAATGATTCACCGTTCGACTCACCTCCCCGTTGGAACAAAGCCAAAACTTGGCCTCATCTCGGGGTAGATTGTTTGAGTATGGTTGCCGGCCACTTCTGATGATAAAAACGGCTGCACGTCCGGCGCCTGATGCCGTCTTCGATCATATCATTGATCTTCCAAGAAGTTAAGCCCTATTCTTGAAGATGTTTGGGGACAACTTTGGTTACATCTATTTGACGGGCGCGATTCCCCTTCTTTCTGGTGCGGCAGCGCAAGGTTTTTTCTCGCCCGGTCAAGGTTTAGCGGGAACACGCCAGCCACCGAGGCGTCCTCCCCTTACGGTAGACCGGTTCAGGACCGCTTCTGTCGGATTAAGTTCTTTAGCTCGTTAAAGAAAGCTTCCTCGTCCTGGAAATCCCGGTAAACGGACGCAAAACGGACGTATGCGATTTTATCCAGGTTTCGGAGGTGTTCCATCAGCAATTCGCCGATCTCACTTGTGGAAATCTCGCGTTCCGGGCTGTCGGTCAGGCGCTGTTCGACTTCGTCCACAATCGCGGCCAGGCGGCCCATTGCAACCGGCCGCTTTTCACAGGCTTTGAGCAGACCGGCCAACACCTTCTGACGGTCAAATCTCTCGCGGCGGCCGTCTTTCTTGACCACCATGTGCGGGATTTCATCGATCCGCTCATACGTGGTGAACCGGCGCTCACAGGCCAGGCATTCCCGCCGCCGGCGGATGACCTCGCCCTCCTTGCTTTCACGCGAGTCGACGACCTTGTCCTCCGTGTGGCCGCAGAATGGGCAGGTCATACCAGTTCTTCCGCTTTTTCAGTCACTTGCGCTCGGGAAACTGCTTCGCGCTCCAAGGCCCGGAAGCGCTTCCAGTTGAGCCCCTCATGACAGGCCAGCAGCAGCCCAAAAGGCACGATTAGCACGAAGCTGATGAGCCAGATCATGATGGCCATACTGGTTGCAAGTTCGAGAGGCAGGCCGAAAATCTCCCGAAGCACAACGATCGAGACGAGTTGCACGCCGCCCCCCAGGCCGGGGATCTGGATGATGCTCCCAAAAGCCACGAAACCCATGAAAATAAGGATCTCCCGCAAGCCAAAGCCGGCTGCCGCCGGGTAGGATCTGAACAGACAGATAAAGCACATCACGATCAGCGCCCATTCGAGCAGCGTAAAAAACATCAGCCGGAAAACCGATGTGCGGGTCTGGGTTGCGGCCGTGCCCTCCAGGAACGCAGTAACTACGTGGTCCGCCTTCTGGTGGTAATGTGGAGGCAAGAAACTGAGCCCCTCCAGCAAACGGCGGCGCATGGTGCCTGAAAACTGGCTCAGCATGACAAGAATAATCAAGCAGAGCCCGCCCACAATCGCCAGAACGTACCCGCCCGCTTCCAGGACCCAGGCCAGCTTCGGCCCGAGCGCGGCACGGGTGTTGTCCACCTGGGTCAACGTGAAGCCGAAAATCAACAGCACCGCCAACAGGTCGCACATGCGCTCCAGGAACCAGGCGGCGAGCTGGGACGAGAACGGAACCCGCTCTTTGGTGGCAATGAGGTAGGGCCGAACAAACTCTCCCGGGCGGCCCAGCAGCACGACCGCTGTAAATCCGATGGCCGTGGCCTTGAACAACTCCCAGATGCTCGCGTCCGGGCGCAGCGGTTCGAGCATGACTCTCCAACGCAGCGCCCGCCCATAGTACGTAAGAAGCGCGAGGAGCGCGGCCGCAGTCATCCATTTCCAATCCAGGCCGAGAAAGCTGGCGGCGAAGACTGCCCAATGAAAGTGGGCCTGCTGCCAGCGTTCGCGCAAGATCCACGCAACGAAACAGGCGGCGACAAGCACCAAAAGCCCACAGTGCCAGGCCTTGAACCTGATTGCCCTCACTCTCGGGATCTTACCGCCGTTTTTTCCGAAACGGGCTAGAATGGAACCTTGCATGCCGGTAGGCTAGGATTTGGGCGAACTTCCTATGATAAGGCCTCGTTCTAATAACTGGAAGCCCGAAGGAGGGCGCGCCGCCCGGTTTGGACTTCTTGGCGGCGCACACAGAGCCCTGACGTGCGAGGCAAAGCCATGGCAGCCAGTGCCAATACGATTCCGGGCCCGTTCACCACACCAGGATTCCAGGCCGGCCGCATGTGGCAACCGCCGACCCTCCTAGGCTACCGCACATTTTCGGGAACCAGATTGGATCCGGATTCCAGTCTCGTGGAGCGCTGCCTCAGCGGGGACGATGCCGCTTGGGAAGACATGGTAAAGACCCATACCCGGCGGGTCTACGCGCTGTGCTACCGCTTCACCGGAAAGGATGCCGAAGCCCAAGACCTTACTCAGGAAGTTTTTCTCCGCGTGTTTCGCACCCTGAAGACGTTTCGCTACGGTGAGGGATCGTTCGTCGTTTGGCTCACCCGGTTGACGCGCAATCTGTTGATCGATCATTACCGCCGGACCCGGATGGAGCGCGCGACGGATTCCATCGAAGAACAGCTCCCCAGGATCGAGCAGCGGGAGACGTTTGCCTCACGGACGGACGCATTGCTCGCCGACCGCGAAGCGAGCGAGCTTTTGCAGGCAGCGCTGGGAAAGCTCTCGCCAGACCTGCGGGAGACGGTGATCCTGCGCGATATCGAGGAACTGGAATATCGGGAAATCGCCCAGGTCTTGAAGGTGCCGGAGGGCACCGTGAAGTCGAGGCTCAACCGAGGCCGGGCCGAACTGGCCCGCCTGTTGCGAAAGCAGAGGGTCCTGGTATGAACTGCGCGGATCTGGAAATCCTGTTCTGCGATTACCTGGATGGCACGCTTGCTCCGGATGCCAGGGTGGACCTGGAGCGCCACCTGGCCGGGTGCGCTCGATGCGCGGCCATGGCGCAGACGTCTCCGCTGCCGTCGGTTTCATCGATCGCGCCGCGAAAGTCGAGCCGCCACCGCAACTGCTGACGCGGATTCTGTTCGAGCTGCCCTTGGCGCGCCATGCGCGGGCCAAGCAGCCGCACGGGTTCCGCCGGTGGCTCGACCGGTGGGTGCAGCCGGTGCTCCAGCCGCGATTCGCAATGGGCTTTGCGATGACCATCCTTTCGTTCTCGCTGCTCGAGCACGCCGCCGGCATCAAAGTGCGCAATCTTACGGCGGACGACCTCAATCCAGCGCGCATCTGGCAGCGGGTCGACGAGCAGGCTTACCGGAGCTGGCAGCATGCCGTGAAATTCTACGAGAAGTTGCGGTTCGTTTACGAGATCCAGACGCAGCTCAGAGAGTGGACTCAGAAAGAGCAGGAACTGAGAGGGCGGGCGGCGAGCCCGGAAGCAGCCATGGGCGCGCCCGAGCGGGAGCGCGTGCAATCCGTCCCTACCGGCCCAGCATCAAGACCGCGAACCGGCGCGCCGGAAATGCGTAATGAGAGATAGGAGAACAAAGTCATGAATTGCTACAAGCACCCGGAGGTTCAGGCGGTTGCGTTTTGCCGGACGTGCGGCAAGCCTTTATGCCAGACCTGCCAGCGCCCCGTCGAAGGAACGATCGTGTGCGAAGAACACGCGCCGCCGCAGGTGACGCCGCCGCCTGCTCCCGCTCCCCAGCCAATTGCGGCCAGCGCCTCTCCGGGCCTGGCCTTTGTGCTTGGGCTTATCCCCGGCGTTGGTGCGATTTACAACGGCCAGTATGTGAAGGGCATCATTCACGTGGTGATCTTCGGCCTGCTGATCAGCATCACCAGTTCCGGCGCCGCCTCCGATTGGGAGCCGCTATTCGGATTGCTGATCGCCATCTGGTATTTCTACATGCCGTTCGAGGCTTACCATACGGCGCGAAGGCGGCAATTCGGCCAGCCTGTCGATGAGTTCTCCAGCCTCGTTCGGCTGCGGCCGCGCCATATGACGGGGCAGCCGATCGGGCCCATCGTGCTGATGGCGCTCGGCGTAATCTTCTTGCTGAATACGCTGGGCATCTTGCATCTCCAGCAGTGCGTGCGGTACTGGCCGGTGCTATTGATCGCCATCGGCGCTTATCAGCTCTACTGCCGCCTCGCGGGCGATTACGACCAGCCGGCCTCCCGTGAGAAAGGGACACCCAATGAACCGCACTAGCGCGTTGCTCCGGGCCATCCGCGGCCCGGTCATGCTGATGATGCTGGGAACGCTTTTCGCAATCGACCACTTCGGCCGGCAGCCCATCTACCGGACCTGGCCGGTATTGCTGATCGTGTACGGAGCAATATGGTTTGTCGAACGGCTGGCGGCGGGAGGCGGAAACGGCCAGAGAAGGCCCGTAGGAGGCCCGGCATGAGACGAGGCTCGCTGGTGGGGCCGCTGCTGATCATCCTGATCGGCGTTTGGTTCCTGATAAGCAGCTTGCGCCCGAATTTGCCGCTGTTTGATCTCGCCGCCAGGTTCTGGCCGTTCCTGCTGATCGCCTGGGGCGCGCTGCGTCTGGTTGAGATTCTCATCTGGGCCGCGCGCGGCAAGCCTCTGCCGTGCCGCGGAGTGACCGCTGGCGAGTGGGTTGCAATCGTATTCATTTGCGTCATCGGCTCCGGCTTGTATGCGGCAAACCGGTTTTGGCCTTGGCAACACTTTGGCCTCATCGCCCCCAACGGGATCGAGATCTTTAGCCACAGCTATGACTTCGCGGTTGCCGGACAAAGGACGGCGGCGCCCGCGCCGGTCCGTGTTCTGGTCGAGAACCTGCGCGGCGGCGTCCGGATCACAGGCGCCGACACCGCGCAGGTGAGCGTCAGCGGCCGGAAAACCATCCGTGCGATCGAGGAGAGCGACGCGAACTGGGCGAACCAGCAAAGCCCCGTTGAGATCTCAACACAGGGCGGCCAGGTGATCGTCCGCACGAATCAGGACCGCGTAACGGGCGGCGAGCGCGTTAAGACCGATTTGGAGATCGCGGTGCCGCGCGCGGCAAGCGTGGCAATCCACGGCCGGCACGGCGACCTCGATCTCAGCGATATCGGCGGAGCGGTCGAAATATCGAGCGATGACGCGGACGTGCGCCTCGAAAACATCGGTTCGAATGCGCGGCTGGATCTTCGCAAGAGCGGGTCGGTGCGCGCCGCCAACGTAAAGGGCGCATTCGAGATGAATGGCGACAAGGGCGGAGACGTCGAACTCGAAAACATCGGCGGCGAGGTGGCGGTCAACGGTTCTTATTCGGGTGATTTGCAGTTCCGTAATTTGGCCAAGACGCTGCGGGTCGCCATGCCGCAAACCAGCCTGCGCGTTGAAAGACTGCCGGGCCAGATCCACATGGGTCTCGGCGACTTCACCGGCGCCAACCTGATCGGGCCCATCCGTCTGTCGTCAAGCCGGTCGAGGGACATCCGGATCGAGCAGTTCACACAGTCACTCGATCTGACGCTGGACCGCGGTGACGCGACTCTGCGGCCTATCATCGCACCGGTCCCCAAGATCGATGCTAAGACTCGCGCCGGCGACATCGACTTGGCGCTCCCCGTAGCGGCAAACTTCGAGCTGAGAGCGGCCACAAACCATGGCGAGCTCAACAACGATTTCGGCCCGGCGCTCAAGACTGAGTACCAGAACGCGAGCCACACGGGCGGTTCCCTCACAGGCAGCGTTGGCCAGGGCCCTGCAATTGTGTTGAGCACCGATCGCGGCTCGATCACCATCCGCAAAGACTCGGGTGCGCCGCCGGCTCCGATGGCACCGCTCCCGCCGAAAGGCAAGATCGAGCTCAAGTCCGGCCACGCCACCCTCACGATCGAGAAGGACTAACTGCGGGCAGCGGCGCCATTTCACTGGTCCAACGGGAATGGGTTGGCAGTGCGATCCGGCGCCGCGCAAGCATCGCAGCCGGCGAAGGCTGGCTTCAATTGGGCGTCACGGGTTCGAGCGGTGAAAAGAAGTGCGCGCAGGATCAGAACACCTGCTTGGAACCGCACGCAACTGATTCCGAGGACCGTAAGGGACTGATCAAAAGAGTTTTTCAGCAGCCTGCTAGAATACCTAGTAGCACCTGAGGTTCGGCGAGCGCATCGGGGGCACCGGCCGTTCAGCGTGGCAACCACTATGCTTAGAGGCGGAGCAGCCGCACAGCTTAGGTCCACTGTGCACCACGTTGCATTTCGGACGGGGCTTGCGCCATTCCTGGCGCACCGCTCACCCGGAATTCGTATCCTGATGTATCACGGAATCCCCCCCGCGGGAGCAAAACAGTTTGCAGCGGAAATGGGATTCTTGAAGAGACACTTCTCCATCCTGCCTTTAGACGCCGCTGTGCAGGCGCTCCGCGTGCAGGAATGCCGGCAGACGACGGTCGTATTGACGTTCGACGACGGACTCCGGAACAACTATACAGTGGTGTATCCCATCCTGGCAGGACTCGGCATTCCGGCCACGTTCTTTGTCTGTCCCGGCCTGGTGGAATTGCACCAGTGGTTGTGGAACCATGAGGTCCGGGCCAGATTGCAAAGGTTGCCGGCGAACCGGATAGCGGCAGTAATGGGCTCATTTGGCGGCTCGCCGGTGGATGCCAACGAAGCCGTCGAATGGATGAAGATTCTCCCCTTCACGATACGGGCACAGATTGAATACAGGCTGCGGGAGGAGACATCGAACTTTCAGCCGTCTGACGAGGAACGTGAATTGTACGACCTCATGACCTGGGACGAATTGAGACAGCTTGACCCTCGAGTCGCCGCTGTGGGTTCGCATACTGTGTCTCATCCAGTCTTGCCGACTCTGAGCCAGGCTGAGTGCCGCCGCGAAATTGTCGAGAGCCGCGCCATGCTGGAGGCCAAGCTGGATCGCACGGTTGATCTGTTCTGTTACCCCAACGGCGCAGAGAATAGCGCCGTTGTAGACGAGGTCCGTCGTACTTACAAATGCGCGGTGTCGACCGAAAGTGGAATCGCCGGTCCCGAGGCGGACCCGTTTCGCCTCCCGCGGATTCCTGCGCCCGGTGATCCCAGTCTCCTTGCCTGGCGGCTTGTTCGCCCGAACGCTTAACCATGCGCAGCCTGATCCTGGATGGGCATAGCCGTGCGGCGATCGAGAGCGCCCAGGCCCTCGGCCGGGTAGGCGTTGCCGTGGATGTCGCCGCTGGAGATCCGGGCTGCCTCTGTTTTCGCTCCCGTTACGTCCATAACCGGTTTGTTCTTCCTGCTCAGACGAATGCGGAGTTCCTGGAGTGGATCGCGCGAATCCAAACGGAACACCGGTATGACCTTGTGATCCCATCGACTGAGGTCTCCCTGCGTTCCTTGATGGCCCTCCCGGAGGGGGATGAAATCCGGCAACGCGCGGTCTTATCTTCCAACGCATCACTTGAAATTGCGCTGAATAAAGAAGAGACAAACCGCCTGGCCGCTCAGCTTGGCATATCCATCCCCGCTTCCGTTCTGTATACAACTCTTGACCAGGTCCTGCCAGTCAACCGCTTCCCCGTGGTACTGAAACCGTTGAGCAGCAAAGTGTATGTGGATGGAAGACTACAGACCTTCGAGGCAACGGTTGTTAGTGACGAGAACAAGCGGGCAGCAGTGCTCGGTGCTTTGTTGCCACACACGCCCGTGCAGGAGCAGGAATACATAAGAGGAACCGGGGTTGGGATCGAACTCCTGTTCAGCCATGGCCGAAAGCAATGGCATTTTGCCCACGAGCGCGTGCATGAGTTTCCGCTGACCGGCGGCGCAAGCACCTACCGCCGCTCGATGACGCCGCCTCCCCGGGTCTTGCGCGCTGCCGAGACTTTACTGGAGGCACTCGAGTGGCATGGCGTCGCTATGGTGGAATTCAAAATGCGGCAGGATGGCGCATTTTGGCTCATGGAAATCAATCCCCGTCTCTGGGGATCGCTGGCGCTCTCGATTGATGCAGGCGTAAACTTCCCGCTGGGGTTGCTGCTCGTCGCGTCCGTAGAAAAGCTGCCTCCGCAGCCAGCTTTCAAAGCCGGCTATTACACGCGGTATGTCGCTGGCGATCTGGAGTGGCTAAAGGACAATTTCCGCGCCGATCATTCGAACCGGCTGCTGCTGACCAGGCCGCGGCTTGCGAGCTTCCTGGAATATCTCAGACCGCTCATCGGGCGAGAAAGCTGGGATCATTTCGACGTTCACGATCTTGGTGTTACGTTCTCCTCCCTGGGCGAAGCCATGAAGCGTCACGCGAATTTGGCGCGAATGGCCGTCGAACGGCGCACCCTGGAGCGCCGCGTGCGTGCTCACCACGCTGAGGTGCTGCGGGCGGTAACAGGGCCAGATCATGCCCCCCGCAAGATTCTGTTTGTCTGTTTCGGTAACATGTGCCGCAGCCCGTTCGCAGAATCTGTGGCGCGGCAGAGGCTGCCCGCCTGTATTGTTGAATCCGCTGGCCTTTCCCCAAGAGAGGGCATGCTCACCCCCACCCATGTCCGTGCGGCCGCGGCGGAAAAAGGCATCGATCTTTCGCGCGCCACTTCCCAGCGCGTGACGGCAGCGCAGGTCGAGGCCAGCGACCTGATCCTGCTGATGGACCTCGACAATTACAGGCTGATGGCCGCACAATTTCCTGCTGCTCTCTCCCGCACCACCATGCTGGGGTTATTTGCGCCGGAACCGGTGGTGAGCATCCCTGACCCGTACAGGATGCCGGCAGCCGAGACGGATGAGGTCCTTCAGACGATCGAATCGGCAATCGATGGCTTGACGAACTTCATCTTGCGATGGGAAGCGGAATCGGCTGTTTGGCACGCGGGCGCGTGATTGCGCTGATCGCGTGGACTGGCGCTCGCCGGAGAGATTCAAAAAGCCAGCGTTCCGGATGGCGGGTTTGGGGGCCGTGCGCGCCCCTGCATTTTGCCGCAAGCTGCTATGCAATCGAGATCAGCCGGACATCCATGACGTTGGTGTTCGTTGGCCCGGTTTTCAGCAGGTCCCCTAGCGCTTCGAAGAAGTGATACGAGTCGTTGTCCGCCAGGCGCCGCGCGGCATCCAGCCCAAGGTCTTGCGCGCGGCTGAGCGTCGAGCCATCCGCAATCGCTCCGGCGGCGTCAGTCGGGCCATCGGTGCCGTCCGTATTGCCGCTCAACACCACCACGCGATCCATTCCGGCCAGATCGATCGCAGCCGCAAGCACGAACTCTTGATTGCGGCCGCCCAGGCCGTTGCCGCGGAGCGTCACCGTGGTCTCGCCGCCCGAGATGAGGCACGCCGGCGGCCTGATGGGCCGGCCGGAAGCCAGCGCCTCGCGCGCGATGGCAACGTGCATCCGCGCCACGTCGCGCGTCTCCCCTTCGATAGAAGTGGAAAGGACGAGCGGTCGCAGCCCCAGTTCGCGCGCCTTTGCCGCCGCAGCATTCACAGCCCGGCGGTTATTGCCGACGATCAAGTTCTGTGTCCGGCGGAACGCAGGGTCGCCGGCTTTCGGAGTTTCCGGAATCTCTCCGCGGGCGCCGCCCTCGATCCGGTCGCGCACAGCCGCGGGCACGCGCTCCAGGATGCGGTACTTTTCCAGGACGGCCTGGGCCTGAATAAAGGTCGATGGGTCGGGAGCAGCCGGTCCCGAGCCAATCACATCGGGGGCGTCCCCGATCACATCGGAGAGCAGCAACACGAGCACGGTGGCGGGATGCGCCATGCGCGCCAACTGACCGCCCTTGATCGCCGAAATATGCTTGCGGACCGTGTTCATCTCGTGAATGCCGGCGCCGGAGGCGAGCAGCAGTTTCGTGACGGCCTGCTTTTCTTCGAGCGTGATGGGTGGCGCGGGCATGGGCATCAGCGCCGAAGCACCGCCCGAGATGAGGCAGATGACGAGGTCGCGACGGGTAGCTGAGCGCGCGATCTGGGCAATCCGTTCCGCCCCGCGGCAGCCTGCGGCGTCGGGCACCGGGTGGCCGCACTCGTTCAGCTCAATCCGTTTCAGCTTCGCCAGGTGCCCGTACTTCACATTGACGAGGCCGCATTGGATGCGGCGGCCAAGCAGCCGTTCCATGGCGCGAGCCATCGCCGCGCCCGCCTTCCCGGCGCCGACGACGTAAATGTTTTCGAAGCCCGCCAGATTGTAGCGGAACCTGCCCGCGACCAGCGTTTCGTCTTCCCTCTTTACGTGGTCGAGGACGGCGCGGACGGGGTCGGCCGCCGCGAGCGCAGCGCGAAAGATCGCAAGCGCGTGTTTGCGCAAAGGCGCCATACGCCTGGCCAAGGACATGCGACTAGAAGATCGGCAGGCGGCAGATCGCTTCGGCCGCCGCCTCCGGATCGTCGCCAGTGATCTCGATGCGGAAATCGGCGCGAGCGTAACTGGAGCGGCGCGCGTGGTAGAGGTCTTCGAACCGCTTGGGCTCGCGCGCGAGCGGGCGATTCGTGCAGTTTGCCACGCGCTGGCGGGCCGCCTCGAGCGGGCAATCGAGCCAGACCGTTACGCCGTTATCCTCGAGCAGCTCGAAATTCTCCGGCCGGACCAGGGCCCCGCCGCCGAGCGCAATCACCATCGGCGTACCTGTGCGGACAATCCTCATCTGCTTGCGGATTGCCTCGGTTTCGAGCTGCCGGAAATACTCTTCGCCGCGGGTCTCGAATATTTCAGCGATCGAGGTTTTCTGCTCAGCTTCGATCTCCGCGTCGAGGTCCACGAAATTCCAACCCAAGCGGCCGGCGAGCAATCTCCCGATCACGGTCTTGCCGCTCCCCATGAAACCGGCCAGATAGATGCCGGGGGTGCGCACCAGTTTGAGGATCATTCAGGCTGCTCCGCGTCTCGCTCGACGTACTCCGATTGGATGCAAAAAAAGAAAACCGGGACCCGTTGAGCCATAATGGTACCATGCAGCAGGGGCCAGTGCCGCTGTTCCCAGTGCTTCTCGTGCTCCTCCCTCGCACACCTCTCCTAATGACCGGGTTCTCGAATGGCTACGTCCCGAAGCAGCGAAAAATTGGGCGTCTCATGCGGATGCAGCCGTTCAACGGGCACAGCCACTCGCCGCTTCCATCGCCGCGATGACCGAACTTCCCGCAGTTTCTTCAAAGGCTGGCCAGCGGCAGCACCTCATCTTCGATGCCGATGACACGCTTTGGGAGAACAACATCTACTTTGAGCGCGCCTTCGAGGAGTTCACCGGATTCCTTGACCATTCCAGCCTGAGCGCGACCGAGATCCGGGCGGTGCTGGACGAGATTGAACTCGCCAATCGTAAGACGCAGGGTTACGGCGCACTCAATTTCGGGCGTAACTTGCGGCAATGCTACGAGCACTTGTGCGAGCGCGAGATCTCGGCCGCGGACTTGAGCCGCGTGATGTCGCTGGCTGAGCGGATCCTCGAACAGCCGGTCGAGCTGATCGAAGGCGTCGAGGTGACGCTCGCGGACCTGGCCCAACGTCACGAGTTGCTGCTCTTCACCAAAGGCCATCCCGAGGAACAGAAGCTGAAGATCGAGCGCTCGGGGCTGGGCCAGTATTTTTCACACGCCGCCATCGTCCGGGAGAAGGATGCCGGGTCCTACCGCGAGCTGCTGCTCAGCCGCCAGCTCGACCCGGCGCGTTCGTGGATGATCGGCAACTCGCCGCGCTCGGACATTAACCCCGCGCTCGAACTGGGCCTGGGCGCGGTCTATATTCCACACCCCATTCCTTGGTCGCTCGAGCAGGAGCAAATCCGGGACGGTGGAAGCCGTCTGATCGTGCTCACACGCTTCGCCGAGCTTCGTGAGCACTTCTGAGCGGGCGGCGGGCGGGCGCCGAACCCGTGATTCGAATGCGCTGGCCGGCGGTGAAGGCGCTTACAGGGGTCGCTGGAGTGGGCGATCTGGTGGGTCAGTCTACGAAGTTGCAGTTGGGCCGTTCAGGGCAGCTTGGGGCCGGAGGCATTGGTGCCGATCAGCTCGTCAATGTCAAGCGGAAGCAGTGTATGGTGCAGACGGGGAATGGAGCGAAGTAATTGACGGTCGCCGCTGATGAAAACATCGCAGTAGGAGGCTTCGACCGCGTGGCGGTAGTCATCGGCCTTATCGACCGAAGGAGGTATGCGACCAGACAAGCATATGAACATCGAATTCCAGTGATAGCAGATACTCGTTTGAATTGCAGGGTAACAGCCAATGGCCGACCCTATCGCACGTGCCTCCTCAACAGACAAAGCTAGCTCATGCGATCCGGCCAAGCGAAGAATGAAGCGCGGAAGATCAGGCTCGAAGTGGGCCGCGAGCTGCTGGAAATCACGGAACCGTGGCACAGACGCAGGAGATCCTTTTCGTATTTCTTTCACTGCTCCGAGATACCCACGCCAGTGCAATCGCCACTCCTTGAATTTGGTCTGCGAACGCCTACGTACCATTTCCAGGAACGCTGAGCCGATCAAGCCGTCTGCGAGCTTGGCTACCTCGTCTCGGTAGTACTCCTCTTGATTTCGGCTGGGATACCGGTTTACGGGCGTGCCTGTCCTGAGCAGGGAAATCTCCTGTCTGTATAGGTCTAATGGGTCGGCTAGAAACCTGGGCTGGAGGTCGCGAATGCTGCTGAACAGTGCCCTTGAAAACTCGCCCGCTCCTGAAAGAATCGGCTGAGCGCATTCATTGAGAGTCAGCCCTCCGATACAGGCAATCAAGCCGCGAGCTTCGAGCTCCAATTTAATGCGCGAAGCAGGTACCTGTTTCCTGACGATCCTATCAAGCGCGCTCGTCTCGAAATACGCTCGCCTTACGATGGACGCTGGACCTGACATGCTCATCGGGCCATCTTTCAAATTACCAAGGAGGCCAGCAGCGGCGAGCGCGCGGCGCGGCCAACCGTTCCGGCCCGTCCGGGGCGCAAAAAAGAATCAAAACTGCCTCAAACTTCTCTCATCCCGGTCGAAGAGGGAGGTTAAGGCAAAAAAAGCAATGAATGTCCAGGCGGTGGCTTTGGATGGGCTACGCCGGGCGGAGGCGCGGGTCGAGAGCGCCGCCTCCCGGCTCGCTCACTCCAGCGACCCGAATGAGCAGGTCGATCTCGCTACCGAGCAATACGCTGCTTTCCAGCCAC
>CAWIHA010000030.1:0-41290 GCA_963835855.1 Bryobacterales bacterium
ACCGACAATGCCCATTATGGGGGCCTAAATGACTGATTTGATTGTTGTTCCAAAGGCTGCCGAATGGCGGTGGCTGAAGGGGTTGGTGCTGGATAGCGTCTCCTCGCCGATCACGAAGCGGGTGTATAACATGGCGCTCAACGAATTCTTCTCCTGGTATGGCCAGGAGCCGCGGCCCGGCTTCACCAAGGCTACCGTGAGCGCGTGGCGGGCGTCGCTCGAAGCACGTGGCCTCGGGTCATCCTCGATCATTATTAGGATGTCGGCTATCCGCAGTGCGCCGGGATAAACCGGCATGTTGTAGGGGATGAAAGAGCCCTACAGGAAAGGAGAGCAGCGAATCCATCCTGGCCTTGAGTCTTGCAGGCGGCATCGCGAGGTGGCGCTTGAAGCGTAGACAGAGGTACCAGTGGGCCGGGCTATTGAGCTTCGAAAAGCCGATGGAACAGGACGCCGACTCCGTTGCGAGAGGAGGAAGGCAACACGGCAACCACGTTACCGCGAGTGGCTTGCTCGGTCCTGCGTAGTCTTAGAACCCGCGCACGCTGAGAAACAACATGCACGAGAACCGGGAGATCTCCTGCACGTCTTGGTCAACCGATCAAGACCGGTCCGCGAAGGCCATAAACCGAACGGCGGACGTGAACGTGCAGGAGAAGTCGGACTGTGCCGTAGTACCTGTGAACCAGCCGAACAAGGAAGGGCAACTTTCCGCGGAGGTCGGGGAGGGAAGGGCACGGACTGGGGAGAACATCGTTCAATCTCACATGCGCCCGACACAGAGCGGGAATCGTATGTCCCAGGGGTTGCACGGTGTGCGGCAAGCAGCAAAAGAAAGGAAGCAAGAACGGTTCACCGCTTTGCTCCACCATCTGAGCGTCGATCTGCTTCGAACCAGCTTTTACGCTTTGAAGCGCAACGCTGCGCCGGGAGTGGATGGCGTGATGTGGCAAGAGTATGAAACCGGGTTGGAGGATCGACTTGTCGATCTGCACAGCCGGGTGCACCGTGGAGCGTATCGGGCACGACCCTCAAGACGAGTCTATATTCCGAAGGCTGACGGACGGCAAAGACCGTTGGGCATCGCGGCACTGGAGGACAAAATCGTTCAACAGGCTGTGGTGACGATTCTCAACCAGATATATGAGATCGACTTCAAAGGCTTTTCCTATGGGTTTCGGCCCGGTCGCGGTCCGCATCAAGCGCTGGACGCGCTGACCGTGGGCATCCAATGGAAGCGAGTGAACTGGGTGCTCGATGCGGACATTCGTGGCTTCTTCGATAACGTGAGCCATGAATGGACCATGAAGTTCATCGAGCATCGCGTGGCCGATCGCCGGATACTTCGCCTGATCCAGAAATGGTTGAAGGCTGGAGTTTCGGAAGACGGCCAATGGTTGGAGACGATGCTGGGTACGCCGCAAGGAGCCGTCGTTTCACCGCTGCTTGCCAACGTATACCTGCATTACGTATTCGACCTGTGGGTCGAGGCCTGGCGCAAGAAAGTCGCGAAAGGCGATGTGATTGTCGTCCGTTACGCCGATGACCTTGTGGTAGGCTTTCAGAACCGGACCGACGCCGAGCGGTTCCTGCAGCAGTTTCGGGGACGGCTGGCAGAGTTTGGTTTGGAATTACATCCGGGCAAGACACGACTGATCGAGTTCGGGCGGTTCGCCGCCCGAGACCGAAAGCGGCGTGGAGAGGGAAAACCGGAGACCTTCACGTTCCTGGGCTTCACCCACTTCTGTGGGCAGCTCATGAGCAGCGGAGCGTTTATCGTCTGGCGGATTACGGCGAAGAAGCGGATGGTGGCGAAGCTCAAGGCTATCAAGACTGAACTTCAACGTCGGAAGCATCATCGCACGGCCGAGGTCGGTGAATGGCTCCGGAAGGTTGTACTGGGTTATTACCAATACTATGCTGTTCCCGGCAACTCGCCTCAGCTGCGCATCTTTAGCCGTCGCGTTGGCCGATTGTGGCGGAGTGTTTTGGTCCGTCGCAGTCAGCGCGCACAGGTGCGATGGGATCGTCTCACCCCAGTCCTGAACCGGTGGATTCCGCAACCCCGCATTCTGCACCCCTATCCTGACGCCCGCTTCGCCGCCACTCATCCCTCGTAAGAGCCGTATGCGTAAACGCGCACGTACGGATCTGTGCGGGGGGCGATCAGCGATGGCCGTCCCTACCGCGACAGTTGGCCACTGAGGCAACGAACAACGGGCTACTGGCGCCGGAGCTAGCGGCCGGAATCGCCCGCGTGAAGAGTGCGAAGTCCATTGGAGTGCGCACGGGGAACTGGCTGTCGCTGAAGCAGGCGCAGGCGCTCCTGAATGCGCCGGATATTGCAACCCTGAAGGGCCTGCGCGACCGCGCCATAATCGCTGTCCTTCTTGGCTGCGGCCTGCGCCGGTCCGAAGTGGCGGCGCTCACGATGGGCCACATTCAGCAGCGCGATGGCCGGTGGTGCATCGTGGACCTGCTCGGCAAGCACGGGCGTGTGCGCACGGTGCCGATGCCGGTCTGGGTGAAAGTGGCGATTGATGCGTGGACCGGGCCGCAGGCGGTGAGTTGGAGCAGATCCAGTTGCTGCTGGGCCACGCTTCGGTTCAGACGACCGAGCGGTACCTCGGGACCAGACAGGACTTGGTGCATGCGCCGAACGATGGGATCAAACTGCACGTGGCGATTTAGAACTGGCCATCCGCAACGAGTACCGCTTGGTGGCCTGTCCGCTTTCTGGTGTTCGGGGGCGCATTCGCGGCACCTGAGCTCCCTTCGCATAAGGGCGACTTCCGCTTCGCGCGGCCGAATTGTTGCACCGTGACCTTCTTGTTTCAGTCCCCTTCGCGAGGGGGACATCTTTGTTGTACGCCATCGTTGCGCAATGGGTGTTGGAGTCCAACTGGACTGGTCCCCTAAACTGAGACAACCAGTTAAGACTCATTTTTCACCGGCAGCATGGGTCGCTCGCGCAGGCTTGACTCCATCTGTTCCATGTATTGTACGCTGGGGTGGATTCGTGTGGGCGTGTTTTCATCCTACCCGGCAACACTGCTTTCGCTTCTGGCAACGACCATCGGTGCCGGCGGCGCCGTCTTCGGCGTGTCGTCGCTCGCCAGTGCGCCGCGCAAAATCGTGCCGTTCAGCGGCGGTCTATTGATGGGGATCGCGGTCTTTGGCGTTCTGCCCGAGTTGGCTCAGGATTACCCCTGGGCTGGCGCCGCGGCCCTGCTACTGGCGGGGTTCCTGTTGCTCTGGCTGTTCGGCCGGTACGTTTACCCGGTCTGCCCTTCGTGCTCTCATACGCACGATCACGACCGCTGCTCGACCGCGCTGCACGGCTTCGCGTTGCCGCTTGTGGCCGCCGCTTCGATTCACAGTTTTCTCGATGGGCTGGGCATAGCCGCATCGCAGCAGCAGCCGGCCCGCGGTTTGGGCGCGCTGATCGGGCTTGTGATCGTCACGCACAAAATCCCGGAAGGGATCGCGCTCGGCATCCTGTTGCGCGCCGCCGTCGGCTCGCGCTCGGCCGCGCTCGCCTGGTGCATTGCGGCCGAATCGGCCACCTTCTTTGGTGCGGTGCTGGAATCCGCCGTGACGGCGCGGCTGGGGATGGAGTGGGTGGGTTACGCCCTGGCGCTTGCGGGCGGCAGCTTCCTGTATCTCGGTTTCCACGCTGTACATGGCGAGTGGAGGCGCCGCGGCGCGCCGGCGTTCCTACCCGCGCTGGGCGGTGCCGCCGGCGCCGCCGCCATCCAACAGGGCCTCCGGGTGTTTCTCCACTACTGACCCCCCGGGACTCCCCACCTGGCTTGAAACAGATCCCAAAATCTGATGAAATGATGTGACCCCAATGGGTACTAGCTGATAGGGGCCGCAGAGCCGCTATCGCAAATTCAAATCGAAACGGGCCGGCATATCCAGCGAGGGGGAGGGAAGCCAAGTCCCGACCCCCAAAGTGAACCTGTCTAGGTTCCGAGCGCCTGCTCTTCTTTCCCGAACAGGCGCGCATCGCTCATCGCAGATCGGAAGGTGTCCGGGCCCGCATAGGAGGCCACTTGAAGAAACGAATTCCCCTGCTCGTGTTCAGTATTTTCGGACTACTGCTTGTGCTGTTGGCAGTCGCGTCCGCGGCGTCGGTCAACTGCTCGGGTGTGACCGCCTGGGCCGCCGGCGGCAATTACACTGTAGGCGAACTGGTCACGTATCAAGGCTCGGAATACAAATGTGTCCAGGCCAATAACAACGCCGCACCCAACTGGGACCCGATTGACTGGCCAGCGGGGTGGTCGCTAGTGGGCACCTGCACCACCGGCCCGACGGCAACACCAACGGCTACCGCAACTGCCACGCGGACCGCGACGGCAACGGCGACCGCGACGCGGACAGCAACCGCAACTGCAACGCGCACGGCGACCGCAACAGCGACCCGGACGGCCACCGCGACCGCAACGCGAACCGCAACGCGAACCGCGACGGCAACCCGGACGGCGACTGCGACGCGAACCGCAACACGGACTGCAACGGCTACGGCGACTGCGACGCGGACGGCCACGGCTACCGCGACAGCGACCCGGACTGCCACAGCAACGGCCACGCCGACCGCGACTACCGGTTGCGATCCGGCATGGGCATACCCCGTCGCCTATGCGGTGGGGGCGTTGGTGAACTACAACGGGGAAAACTACCAGTGCATATACGCGCATACCTCGAACTCAACTTGGACACCCCCGACTAGCCCGACGCTTTGGACGCCAATCGGGGCATGCGTTCCTGCAGCTACGCCAACTCCGACTCCAGGAGCGACCACCGGCACGATCGGCTTCCACCTGATTTTGGGCCAGAGCAGCGCGTCGGAAACCCTTACGCTGGATGGCGGCAACTACAACGACCTGATTATGTCCAACATAATCGCCGGTGTGATGCTTGGCCACATCATCGAAGAGGGCTACCCGGGCATCCAGTTCAACAATCAGTACATCTACGGGACGATGATGGCGCAGTTGTTGCAGGAGAACATTGAAACCGAAGAGTACGAATCCAGCAGCAACCTAATCGATCCCGCAGCCGACCAGCAGAGCGTGATGTCGGCAGGCCAGGGCGGGCCGTATCAAATCAACAACTACGTTCCGGATATGGTCGCCGGCGGCGCGACGGCGGAAGGTCATGCGCTGATCAATTACATCGCGATCCAGAAGAATATCGGCTACACGGTGGCTAACAACGCAGCCCAGATAAGCTTACCCACCCCGCCGTCGTTCAATAACAAGTACTATGGGCCGATGCTGCCAGCGTACTTCCATTACAACGACATGGTGGCGCTGAACATCATCAACGGCGGCACCGGCACTCCGTGGCAACCGGAGTATAACGAGGCGCTGGCCAACTTCGTCAATCTGCCGAACAGCTTCCTCGACATAATCCTGAACGTCGCTTACAACCAGGGCTATTACGGTGGATTGGTGACCACGTACAGCAACGAGGGCGCAACGGCTACCGAGGCGACGGTGGCAACGGTCGGCTCATACACCTCCGCTTATGCCGCAACAGGCGGCACTTTTGGGCAGTACCCCTACCAGGTGCGCTACTACGATGACCAGATGTATGACAACCCGATCCCGGCATCGAGCTCGAGCGCGACAATCCTGGTCACGCCAACCAATCACATCGGCTTCGATATGCCCACCTTGGAGAATGTCTTCTCCAACGTGTTCCAGCTGCTCTCCTACTCGAACGGCACCAATCCGGCGCAGTTCTTTACCGCCGCACAAGCGCAGGCCGCGTTCAACTCCGCGCTAGCATCGAATTCCGTTTCGAGCACCGCCCTTCTCGATCTCAGCACCGCTGCTGATCGGGCAAAGATCTTTGCGGTGATCGACAGAGCCATCGGTAATCTCGAGTCGGCCGTGGGCATGAAGTTTAACGCCACGACCACCTCGCAACTCTAAACTGCTCGTCACGGGCCGGTTCAGCCCCAAGCCGCGCGCGGGTTTGGGGCTGAATGGCCGTGGCGGCGCCATCCAGCAGGGCCTGCGGGTGTTTCTCCACTATGGCCCCCCCGAGTCTGCCCACACGCTTGAAACAGATCCCAAAATCTGATGAAATGATGTGACCCCAATGGGTACTAGCTGATAGGGGCCGCAGAGCCGCTATCGCAAATTCAAATCGAAACGGGCCGGCATATCCAGCGAGGGGGAGGGAAGCCAAGTCCCGACCCCCAAAGTGAACCTGTCTAGGTTCCGAGCGCCTGCTCTTCTTTCCCGAACAGGCGCGCATCGCTCATCGCAGATCGGAAGGTGTCCAGGCCCGCATAGGAGGCCACTTGAAGAAACGAATTCCCCTGCTCGTGCTTAGTATTTTTGGAGTGCTGCTCGTGCTGTTGGCAGTCGCGTCCGCGGCGTCGGTCAACTGCTCGGGTGTGACAGCCTGGGCCGCCGGTGGCAATTACACTGTAGGCGAACTGGTCACGTATCAAAGTTCGGAATACAAATGTCTCCAGGCCAATAACAACGCCGCACCCAACTGGGACCCGGTGGACTGGCCGGGTGGTTGGTCGCTGGTGGGCACCTGCACCACCGGCCCCACGGCAACGCCAACGGCTACCGCAACTGCTACGCGGACTGCGACGGCAACGGCGACCGCGACGCGGACAGCAACAGCAACCGCAACGCGCACTGCAACAGCCACGGTAACGGCGACGCGAACAGCAACGGCGACCGCGACGCGGACAGCAACGGCAACCGCAACACGCACTGCAACAGCCACAGCAACGGCGACGCGAACCGCAACGGCAACCGCGACGGCAACCCGGTCGGCTACCGCGACCGCAACCGCGACGCGAACCGCAACTGCAACACGGACCGCGACGGCTACTGCAACAGCAACCGCCACGCCGACCGCGACCGGCAATTGCGACCCGGCATGGGCATACCCCATCAACTATGCGGTGGGGGCGTTGGTGAGTTACGGTGGGCAAAATTACCGATGCATATACGCGCATACCTCGAACTCAGCTTGGACACCGCCGAGCACCCCGACCTTGTGGACGCCAATCGGGTCATGCACCGGCACGGGTGGCCCGACTCCAACCCCAACCGCCACTCCGACCGCTACGGCAACGGCCACGGGAACTCCGGCCGCCGGCGCACCGGCAACACCGACGCTCAGCATTCAGACCGACCAGAGCCAGGGCAACGGTCTCTATTACATCGTGAGTTGGAATATCTACTACGGCACTGCGGCGACCAGTTGGCAGCTTCTGGAAAACGGCAGCGTAATTTACTCAGGGGCCGGCACCACGAGCGGCAGTTATGAGATTACCACTCACACCTATGGAACGTGGGTTTATCAGGTGATTGTCAGCAACTCGGCAGGATCGACCTATAGCGCCCAGCAAAGCTTCACCGACGGCGGCGCCAGTCCGATCATGATGAGCAGCGTGGATAGCGCCCACCAGGCGACCCAGATCACTATTCCGCAAGGCACCACCAGCTATACACTGAGCATCTTCGGCGAAACCAGCCCAAGTTTTACGGTGGTCGCCAATAACAGCTCGGTCATCAGCGCCTCGGCGAGCGGCAGCACGCTGACGGTGAAAGGATTGCAGGCCGGGCGCGCAGGTGTGGTGATCAAAGACAGCATTTCCGGTGATGTGCGATATGTCGGCTTCCGTGTCCTGACCTCGTCTGGACAGGCTCCCGGCCTGCCCAGCTACGTGGCCATCGGATCGGTCAGCGAGGATACCACGGCCGATGTGAGCATGTGGGAGGACTTCAGCAATCCGGCGACGAACAAGCGCATGGACATCCGCTACATCTATCTCAACGGCGGCCCGACAAACGGTTGGACGACGTGGACGAACGTGCCCGGCGGCCGTGCGACCACGTTCATTCGCAACAGCCAGATGTGGGGCATGATCCCCTTCTTTGTCTGGTACAATATTCCGGCCGGCAGCGAGGGCTACAGCGCCGATACGGCGAATGCCCAGAGCACCAGCTACATGACCTCCTACTTCCAGTGCCTCCAGTTCTTCCTCGGCCTGGTGCAGCAATCGGCGGGCGGCGACACGGTAGGTATCGTGATCGAGCCCGATTTCATCGGCTACCAGATGCAGAACTCGGGAGGGAAGAGCCCGGTGCCACTGACGTCAATCGCAGCCGCGACCAGCGCGGCTTATAGCAGCGGTGTACTGACCTCGAGCGATCCGCAATACCCGAACACTATCGCCGGTCTGATCCAGGCCATCAACTACACCATCCACAAGAACTGTTCCAACTGCATCTTCGGCTGGCAGTTCAACCTCTGGGCCTCGCCCGGGATCACGGTGGGCATTCCCTCGAATGGGCTCATGCACCTGACCGACACGATGGGAATCAGCGCCGGCCGCACGGCGATCGCCAATGAAGCGCAACAGATCGCCAACTACTACCTGAACGGCAGCATTACGAGCAACGGTGCGAGCTTCATTTCGATTGACAAATATGGTTTAGATGCCGGAGCCAACATGTCCGGCAACGACCCGTCCACCTCGGCTTGGTTCTGGAACGCCGATCAGTGGAATAACTATCTGCTGTTCACCGAGACCCTGCACGCGGCATCCGGCCTGCCAGTAATCCTCTGGCAGCTCCCCGTCGGGCACATCAATACATCGCAGGCGACGGACCCGTATACCGGGGGCCTTTTCCCGGCGCTGACCAATGCCTCTCAGACCTACGAAGATTCCGCTCCCGACTTTTTCCTCGGCGACACTTTTGACACGGGTGGCGGGACGCGCCTGACCTACTTCAGCACAAACCTGGGTGGCGATACGCTGATCACCAGCTCTGGCAATCTGGTCACCTGGAAATCGCACGTGGCCGCGGCCAAGAGCAACGGCGTCACGGTCATGCTCTTCGGTGCTGGGGTGGGCAGCAGCACGCAAGGCGTCGGAAGCCCGCCGACGGATAACTACTGGTGGATGAACGCCGCGCAGCAGTATTTGAAGAACCCGGTATCATTGCCGTAACAGCGGCGTATGGCATTTGCTACATGCTGGCCCGTGGTTGCGGCTGCGGGCCAGCACTGGCGAACTCATCGCAAGTGGGCATACGCAGTGTGCGGCGCCGCCCCTTCCACCGAAGCCCTTCGGAAGCCCCAGGGCCGGGTCTGTCAGGCCGCGCAATGGAGTCCGGATCAGCTTAGCCCCGAAGGACTACATCGAGTCCTAGCAGATCCATTATTCTGGTGGTTCTAACGTAGTTGGATCTTGAAATCATGATTGCAAGGATCAGTGAATCGCTGTAAACTCAAACCACCGGGCACTCGTTGGTAGTGCCCGCGGATAGCGGTAGGTTGCTTCCGCTCCTCAAAAGGCTCCTTTCCCTGTGGAGATCGAATGAAAAAAAGAACACCCCTGCTTCTACTCAGTACCCTCGGCCTGTTGCTGCTCCTGCTGGCCGTCGCGTCTGCGGCGTCAGTCAACTGCTCGGGCGTGACGGCCTGGGCCGCTGGCGGCAATTACACCGTGGGCGAACTGGTTACCTATCAAGGCTCGGAATACAAATGTCTCCAGGCAAATAATAACGCCGCACCCAACTGGGACCCGATTGACTGGCCGGCGGGCTGGTCCCTAATGGGCACCTGCACCACCGGCCCCACGGCGACGCCGACGGCGACCGCAACAGCAACCCGGACGGCTACTGCGACTGTAACCGCCACGCGGACTGCAACGGCCACCGCGACGCGGACCGCAACGGCCACTGCAACGCGGACCGCCACGCGGACTGCAACGGCCACCGCAACGCGAACTGCGACGGCAACTGCAACGCGGACTGCAACGACTACTGCGACGCGAACTGCGACGGCAACTGTTACGGCTACCGCAACGGCCACTGCAACCGCAACTACAACTTCGACCCCAATTACGGGGCCCGGTCCGAACGGAAATGGTCGTTTATTGGCTGGTTACTGGCATGACTTCGACAACGGGACTGGATTCATTCCGCTGCGGAATGTCCCTCCCGCATATGACATCATCAACGTGGCGTTTGCGACCCCGAATACCGGGACCGCGGACATTACCTTCTCGGTTTACTCGACCGAGACACAAGCTCAGTTCATCAGTGACGTCGCCTATTTGAAGAGTCAGGGCAGGAAGGTCCTGCTGTCGATCGGCGGCGGAGCCAGCCCGACCATCGCATTGAACAACTCCAGCGATGTTTCGACCTTTGTCAAAAACGTCTCGGCGCTGGTCCAGCAGTATGGGTTCAACGGGATCGACATCGATATCGAGAACCACAACGTCTACCTGAATGCGGGCGATAACGATTTCGCCCACCCGACCACGCCCATACTGGTCAACCTGATTGCCGCCCTGAATCAGCTCGCCGCGAAGTTCGGCTCCGGCTTCATCATCAGCATCGCACCGGAAACCTACTATGTGCAGGAGGGCTATGACTACCCCACGACGCCGGCATACATACCGGTAATTTATGGGATAGGCAACAACCTGACTTACTTGTGGGTTCAGGAATACAACTCTGGCCCGATTATGGCCTTGGATAACACTTATTACACTCCGCCTTCAGCCGACTTTCTCGTTGCCATGGACGAAATGGTGATGACGGGCTTCCCAATCGGCCAGAATCCGGCTTACACATGGCCTGGGGTACCGCAGAACAAAGCGCTGATGGGCGTTCCATCGTATGTAAACGCCGGTAACGGATGGGTGGATAACGCGACCCTTCAGAATGCGCTGAATTACCTTATTAAGGGACAGTCGTTCGGTGGGAGTTACAAATTGCGCAATGCGTCCGGCTACCCGAACATGCGCGGCATTATGACTTGGTCGATCAACTGGGATGTGTATGGTGGCCAGGTCTTCTCCAACGGCATGCGGGCCTATCTCAACTCGCTGCCTGCCGTGCAATGAGCCCATGGAGGGGGGTGATCTTCATTCCCCTCTCTCCTTCCCTGCTGCTCTGAGGCTATCGCATAGCAGTCGCCAGACCGGCTCCTTTGAAGATGCACCTCGGCGTTCGCCAAAACCTGCGTGACGATTGCGCGGCCGCGACCAGTGGCCACCTTCTAGAGACCTTCTGGGGTGTCCGATTTTGGGCGAGGACTGCCGTTGCGCCGGCGAGGGCGCCGGCCAACTCCCTACGCGTGAGTTCATTTCGACATCATATAGGCTCGCAGCGTCCTGCCAGCGCTTCCATCGCGGCTTTCTCCATGACCGCGCGCGGTGCGCTTTGCCCGGTCCAGATCTCGAACTGCCTTGCGGCCTGCTCGAGGAACATCTCCGTGCCGGGCACGGCCGTTTTGCCCTGCTCGCGGGCGCGGCGCAGCAGCAGCGTTTCGACCGGGTTATAGACCATATCAAACACCACCCCGGCCGGGATTCGCTCGCCGAAAAAGCACTCATCTACGTTGGGGCACATGCCGAGCGGCGTCGCGTGCACCAGGCCGTCGAAGTTACGCGATTCGAGCTGATCGCGCGCCAGCGGTTCGGCGCCACATGCCTTGGCGAGAGCGCGCACGCGGTCCGGATTCCGGCCGACGATGGCCACTTTCGCGCCTGCATCCGCCAGCGCAAACGCCGCGCTCCGCGCCGCGCCGCCGTTGCCGGCAATGAGTATGGAAGATTTCGCCAGCCGCAAATGGCGCTCCAGCGGCGCGCGGGCCGCCTCGGCATCGGTGTTCGCTCCGCGCCATTTCCCCGACTTGCGCCAAACCGTGTTCACCGCGCCGATCCGCCGTGCCAGCGGATCGATGGCATCCAGGTACCGCAAGATTTTCTGCTTGTGCGGAATTGTCACGCTGAAGCCTGCGACCGGCAGCTTCCCGGCGAGCAGCATGAAATCCTTCAGGTGCACCGGCGGAACGAGGAAAGGCAGGTAGACGGCATCGGCGCGGCGCGCCTGGAATGCGCGGTTATGCACCGCGGGGGAGATCGAGTGCCGCACCGGATCGCCGACGACTCCGTAAATCTTCACATGGCGAGCCAGCTTCTCGATGCGATAGAGCTGCCGTAACTGGTGCGCGCAGACCTGGCCCGCCGCGGTCCCCGCGGTCGCACTGGGCGCCGCGTACGTGTAAAGGCCGCCGAAGATCGTCGATAGCACACGCGAGGGGAAGCCCGTCTCGCCCATCGCGAGCACGATCATCGGCGTCCGGGGGTGCAGCCGCGCGAGCGACAGGATGCGGTAGTTATCTGACGGCTTGCGCGCCGTGGTCACCAACTTGTAAGCGTCCGCCGGCACGCGCTCCATGCGCCGCAGCACCGCCTCCATTGCTGGCGTAGCCTCGAAATTGTGATAAGAAAGGATCAGCAACGCGCGTCCGCGAAACCTCTCGAGGCCGGCGCCAGCCGCTTCGGCGGTCTCAATCTCGACATCGATTGCGCGCGCGCCCGCCTCGACCGCGCCATCGAGAATGCGGATCTGCTCTTCCACGCTGCCGTTGAACTTGCCGTGATTCTGATGCCGGCGGCAGGTCGCCACGATCGCGCATTCGGGCGATTCCTCAAGCAGCGCCCGCATGGCTTTCACGCCCTGCGCCGGATTGTCGAGGTAATCCAGCCGGAACTCGAGGAGCGTCTCGCCCGCACGCACTTCGCGCCGCGCAGCCTCGAGCAGCGTGCCGTCCGTCGGGAACCCCAATGCGATGCAGATGCGAGGGAGGGAGTCGAGGAGCGGCATCGCGGGTACTTAAGAATATCATGGTACTTTGGGGGCGTTCCATGAGCCTTTACGAAAAACTCCAGCGTTCTCTCGAAGAACGGGCCGGGACGGGCATGCTCAAGACCGAACGCATCATCACTTCGGCGCAATCAGCCGAGATCCGCATCCAGGGCAGAAGCGCGCCGGTCCTGAACTTTTGCGCGAACAACTACCTGGGGCTTGCCAACCACCCCCGCATCGTGGAGGCTTGCCGCAAGGCGCTTGATGTCTGGGGTTATGGGCTCTCCTCCGTCCGGTTCATTTGCGGGACGCAGGCGATCCACAAGCAGCTCGAGGCCCGCATCTCACGCTTTCTCGGAACCGAGGACACGATCCTCTACACATCCTGCTTCGACGCCAACGGTGGTCTGTTCGAGAGCATGCTCGGGGAAAACGACAGCCTGATCAGCGCGCGGCTCAACCATGCCAGCATCATCGACGGCGCACGCCTCACCAAGTGCCGCCGGCTGACTTACGTGGAATGTGATCCTTCCGATTTTGCCCGCGTGCTGAAGGAGGCCGGCGATGGCGACAAGGTTGCGGTCACCGATGGCGTCTTCAGCATGGACGGGATCCTCGCGCCGCTGGATCAACTCGTGCCGCTCGCGCACGAGCACGGGGCGCTGATGGTGGTGGACGATTCGCACGCGACCGGTTTCATTGGCGAGCGCGGCCGTGGAACGGGTGAGTACTACGGCGCCGACCCGGACGTGATCACGAGCACGCTGGGCAAGGCGCTCGGCGGCGCGAGTGGCGGCTTCACGTCCGGCAAGAAGGTGCTCGTCGAGTGGCTGCGGAACAGCTCGCGGCCGTACCTGTTCTCGAACACGCTGGCCCCCAGCCTGTGCGCGGGCGCGCTGGCCGCGCTGGACATCATCGAATCCGATGAGGGCGCGGAGCGGCGGGAGCGGCTGCGCGAGAACACCCGCCGATTCCGGACCGCGATGCGGCAGTCGGGCTTCGATATTCCCGAGGGGCCCCACCCGATCGTGCCCGTGATGCTGGGAGACGCGCGCCTCGCCGCACGTATGGCCGAGCAGCTGCTCGACCTCGGCATCTACGTCATCGGCTTCAGCGATCCGGTGGTGCCGAAGGGCAAGGCCCGCATCCGGGTGCAACTGAGCGCTGCGCATACGCCGCGCCAGATCGATCGCGCGGTCGAGTGCTTCACGATCGCGGCGAGAGAACGCGGCCGGCCGCCGGGGAAGGCCGGGGCGTAAGCCGTTTTCAGGCGCCGGCTTGCGCGGCTCCAGCCTTAATCATCGTCAGCAGCATGACGACTTCGGTCTTGGCTCTGATGCCGTGCTCCAGGTAGGGCGGCATATACGCGAACGTGCCCTCGACGGCTTCGTGCTCATCCGAACCGAGGCGGAGTGAAGCCCGCCCTTTTAAGAAGGTGAGGATGGCGGGGAAAGGCGCCGTATGGGCCGAGAGTTCCTGCCCCGCGGCGAACCCAAACAACACCACTTTGGTTCCATTGCCGTCCTGAAGGGTCTGGCTCAGGATGCCGTTTTCGGGAACCTTGCTCTGTTCCCGCAGATCTTGCAAATAAACGTAGTTGTCTGGCATTGGGTGAACCTCCAAGTTCGTCCCATCGGTAGCGCGTTTGAGTCTAATGCCCGGTTGCGAGAACGATTCGAAAACGCGCCTTACCACTCATCATTCGCTCGTAGGCCTCCGCCGCGCGCTCCAACGGGAAGACTTCCGTCCTGGGCCGCACGCCGGTTTGCGCGCTGAAAGCGAGCGTATCCTCCGCGTCGATCGGCGAACCGGAGGGCCAGCCCGCAACCGACCGGCGCCCTCCGATGAACAGGCCCGCCGGCACGTGGATCGGCTCATCGGCAGCGCCGGCGATGATGAGCTTCCCATTGATGCCCAGGCCGCCGAGCACCGCAGTCATTGCCTTCCCGCTCGTGACCGTTGCGAGGATGACCTTCGCGCCTCCCAGCTTGACCAGTTCTTCGGCAGCATCCTGCGACTGGCTGTCGATGTAATGCCTCGCGCCAAGCTGCTTTGCCAACTGCTCTTTGTCCTTTCCCCGCGCGACGGCAATGGTCTTGAAACCCATCTTGGCGGCGAACTGAATGCCCAGGTGGCCGAGCCCGCCTACTCCGAGCACGGCGACGGCGTCGCCCGCGCGCGCGCCGCTGTTCCGCAGAGCATTATAGGTAGTGATTCCGGCGCACATCAGCGGTCCCGCGTCGGCGGCTGAAAGCTCCTCTGGGATCAGCGCCAGCGCCTCGGCGCGAGCAATCATGTAATCGGCGTAGCCTCCGTCGCAAGAAATACCTGTTATGTGCGGCGCGGTGCGGCAGGTGACGAAATCGCCCCGGCGGCAGGAATCGCAATACCCACAGTGTCCTCCGTGCCAGCCAACTCCGACCCGCTGGCCGGTCTTCCAGCCAACGACGCCTGCGCCAGCCGCGTCAATGATTCCGGCGACTTCGTGTCCTGGAACTCGCGGGTATTGGATGCCCGGCCAGACGCCCTCTTTCGTAAACCAGTCGCTGTGGCAAATGCCGCAAGCTTGGACCTTGATTCGCACCGATCCGGGGCCGGGCTCCGGGATTTCGCGTTCCACGAGTTGAAAGGCCCCTTTCGGCTCTCGTACTTGAACAGCACGCATCCTCGACATAGCTCCTCCACTCGAATTCTACACGGCCCACGTGCTGGCTGGAATGAGGGATGCGGCCATGGCGCACTATGGCCGCGGCCTTGCGTCGTCTTACGGGAAGCGGAACACGCACCCAGTTCCAACTTACGCCGTGTTGGACCGCAAGCATGCGGGGCGATGAGGAATCCAGGAGGCGGGGTTGCGCGTCTCCAAAGAGGGCTGCTGCGGGAGGCAGTTTGCGATTTCGAGCCGGAGTAGGCCGGAGCTGGTCCGTTCCTAGCCCTTCACCACCACGTTCACCAACTTGTCGGGGACGACGATGATCTTGACGACCTGTTTGCCGCGCACGTGGGCCTGGACCTTTTCATCTGCCAGCGCCCTGCGCTCGAGCTCTTCGCGGGGCGTGCCGAAGAGCGCGGTGATGCGCCCGCGCAGCTTGCCGTTTACCTGCACCGGGATCTCGGCTTCCTCCTCGCGTGCGAGCTCGGGATCGTAACAGGGCCAGGACTGCCGGAATGCCTGCCCTTCGCGGCCGAGTTCTTCCCAGAGCTCTTGAGTCACGTAGGGAATGAACGGCGCGAGCACGAGCACCATTTTTTCCAGGATTTCGGCGAGAGCGGAGCCCGAGAGCCGTCCTTCGAGCGCTTGCAGCTCGTTGAGCAGCTCCATCGCCGCCGCAATCGAGGTGTTGAAGTGCCACCGGCTCTCGAAGTCTTCGGTGATCTTTTTTACGGTCTGATGGAGCTTGCGCAAAGCTCTTGTGTCGGCATCCGTGCGCGGATCTGCGCCCGGGCAGGCTTTCTCCGTATTTCGCGTAACGAAACGGTAGAAGCGCCCGATGAAGCGGTACATGCCCTCGACGCCGGACTCCTGCCAATCGAGATCGCGCTCGGGGGGCGCGGCAAAGAGCACAAACAGGCGCCCCGTATCGGCGCCGTAGTTTTCGACCATCTCGTCCGTGCCCACGGTGTTGCCGAGCGATTTCGACATCGCCGCTCCGTCCTTGAGCACCATTCCCTGCGTGAACAACTTTTCGGCCGGCTCATCGTTGCGGATCAGCCCGATGTCGCGCATCACCTTGGTGAAAAAGCGCGAGTAGATCAGGTGCAGAATGGCGTGCTCGACTCCGCCGATGTACTGGTCGATCGGAAACCAATAGGCGATCCTGCGCGAATCGTACGGCGCGACGCCGTTATGCGCGTCGCAGTAGCGGTAGAAATACCAGGACGAATCGACGAACGTATCCATGGTGTCGCTCTCGCGCCGCGCCACGCCGCGGCAGCAGGGGCACCTCACGTTCATGAACTCAGGCACGTTCTCGAGCGGCGAGCGGCCGCGCCCGGTGATTTGAATATCGAGCGGCAGCACGACCGGGAGCTCGTTTTCGGGCACCGGCACGACGCCGCAGCGCTGGCAGTGGATCACCGGGATCGGCGTGCCCCAGTAGCGCTGCCGGGAGATGCCCCAGTCGCGAATGCGATATGTGATCGAGCCTTTGCCGAAGCCTTCCTTTTCGGCCTTCGCCGTCATGCGCCGCCGCGCTTCGCCGCTCGCAACACTCGAGAATTCGCCCGAGTTCTCGACGATACCGTCCTCGACGAATGCCTCTTTCATCGTGGACTCTTCGGCCAGCAGGCCATCCACCGGCTGGATGACCGGCCGCACCGGGATGCCGTATTTCCGGCAGAACTCGAAGTCGCGCTCGTCGTGCGCCGGCACGGCCATGATCGCTCCGGTGCCATATTCGAGCAGCACGAAGTTGCCGATCCAGACCGGGATGCGCCGCTTGCTGTACGGGTTGATGGCGTAATGGCCCGTGAAGAAGCCTTCCTTCTCGACCTCGGCCGCGCTCTTGCGGCGCTGCGCTTCAATCATCCGCGCCAGGAGGCTCGCCTCCCTCTTAGCCCCGGCCAGCTCCCGCGAGAGCGGATGCTCCGGCGTGAGGATCACGCACGTGGCGCCGTAGATGGTATCGACGCGCGTCGTGAAGACGCGAATCGGCTTGCCTGAACCTTCCAGGGGAAAATCGATCTCGGCTCCCTCGGAGCGGCCGATCCAATTGCGCTGCATAGCCAGCACGCGCTCGGGCCAGCCGCCTTCAAGCTTGGCGATATCGGCGAGCAGCTCATCGGCGTATGCCGTGATTTTGAAGAACCATTGCTCGATCTCGCGCTGCTCCACCGGCGTCTGCTCGTGCCGCCAGCAGCAGCCGTCCACCACCTGCTCGTTGGCCAGCACGGTGGCGCACTCCGGGCACCAGTTCACGCGCGAATTCTTGCGGTAAGCCAGGCCGCGCTCGAGCATCTTCAGAAAGAACCACTGGTTCCAGCGGTAATACTCTGGCTCGCAGGTGGAGATCTCGCGGTCCCAGTCGTAACTGAAGGCGAAGCGGCGATGCGTCTTTTTCATCTCCGCGATGTTGGCCAGCGTCCAGTCGCGCGGGTGCATGCCGCGCTTGATGGCCGCGTTCTCCGCCGGAAGGCCGAAGGCGTCCCAGCCCATCGGGTGCAGCACGTTGAAGCCGCGCATCCATTTATATCGCGCCAGTGCGTCGCCGATGGTGTAGTTGCGCACGTGCCCCATGTGGAGCGCGCCGCTCGGGTACGGCAGCATCTCGAGCACGTAATACTTCGGCTTGGAGGCGCGGACTGCGCCGGCTTGCGGCCTCTGGCCGGGAAGCGCAGTCTGCGGAGCCGGGGAACGGCCACGCCCTGTTTCCTGGAGAGATTCCTCTTCGGCCTGATAGAGCGCGGGCATCGCGTTCCAGCGCTCCAGCCACTTCAGTTCGATGTTTTTGTGGTCGTAAGTCTTCTCCAGCATAACGTTAACCGCGTGACCGCCCGCCCTGCGGCGGACGGCCGCGCCTCGACAACCGCCACAGCGTTTCCACGTTGCGCCGGTCGTCGCCTTTCCGGTCGAGCGGTGTCTCCAGGATAAAGGGTTTTGAACGCAGCTTCGGATGCGCGAGAATACGGCGGAACCCCGCGGCGCCGATGTAGCCTTCTCCGATGTGCTGGTGGCGGTCGGCGTGCGAACCGAGCGGCGTTTTCGAATCGTTCGCGTGAATCACTCTGACGTTTCCCAGGCCCAGCAGCTCTTCCGCTTGCCGAACGGTGTGGCGCAGGCCTTCCGCGGTTGCCACGTCGTAGTCCGAAGCGAGGCAGTGCGCGGTATCCAGGCAGAACCCGATTTCCGCATCGATATGTTTGGCGCCTGCCTCGCGCATCGCTTTTAACTCTTCGAAGCGCCCGCCGAGCCTGGTTCCGCCTCCGGCCGTGTTCTCGATCAGAATGACCAGCCGCTTCAGCTTGAGGCCGCGCGTCGCCGCCCGCAGCGATTCGATCACCGTGCGAATCCCTTGCTCGAGGCCTTGATCGCCGTAACTTCCTGGATGTGCGACCAGATAGTCGCCGCCGATCTCGACGGCCCGTTTGACCTCGCCGCGGAACGCCGCGACCGATTGCTCGTGCAGCCGTGGATTGCGCGCGGCCAGGTTGATCAGGTAATTATCGTGAATCACGAGCGGCGTCAGATCCAACCGCTCGCGCGCCGCCTTGAGCTTCTTTACTTCGCCGGGATCGAGCCTGCCCGCACGCCACATCCGGGGGCTCGCGGAGAAAATCTGAAACGTGTTTGCGCCGAGTCCGGCGGCCTTCAAAGTGGCTCTTTCAAGTGACCCCGCAATGGAGGTGTGAATCCCGATCCGCAGATTTTCATCGTACCAAAATTCCTGTAACCGGCTGCAATGCAAGGCATCTCTTGAGGTATGTGGAGAGCGCTGGCTATCATTTTGCTAACAGTGATCGAGCCTGCGATCAAGCTGGCGATCGCGCCTGGGCCGGGGAACACGATCCATCTCGAAGTCGAAAAGACCGGCCTATGGAGCGGACGAAAGCACGATTTTACCTTCGGTCGCTATCGGGGAACGGTGCTTTACGATCGCGACAATCCAGCGCAATCGCAGGTACAACTCACAGTGGAAGCCGCAAGCATTATTAGTCACGACGCGTGGGTCAGCGAAAGCGACCGCAAGAAGCTCATCGACTACACGCTCGGTCCGCACGTGCTGGACGTGAAGCGGTATCCAGAGATCACATTCGCCTCGAGCCGAATCGCGCCGGCCGGCGCCGCGGCTTACGATGTCGAAGGTATGCTGACCATTCGCGGTGTGCCCAAGCCCGTGATCGTGCATGTCACAGCGCGGCCCGATTTCTCATTCCAGGGGACGGCGGTGTTGCGAATGACCGCCTGGGGCATCAAGCCGCCTTCGGCGGCGCTCGGTCTCATTGGTACCAAGGACGAAATGCGATTCTCGTTCACGCTCGAGGCGGCGGCTCGCTATTCGTAATAATTCTTATCCCAGGCGTGCTTTCTCAGGACCGCCAGGGTCCGCTTGCCGAGCGGGCCCTTCTCCGATGCGGCGCAGTTTGCCTTCACGTTCCGAATTTTCCGCATGCCCGGGATGACCGTCGAGACGGCCGGGTGCGACAAGCAGAAGCGTAATGCGACCTCGGGCAGGCTGCCAGCCGCTTCGCCGAGGTCGTGTTGCAAGGCCGCGACGTGCTCAACCACCTGCCGCTTCCGATCGCCGCTGAAGTAGGAGTTGCGAAAGTCACCTGGCGGGAAGGTCGTATTCCCGGTGATCGTTCCCGTCAGCGCGCCTTCGTCCAACGGAACCCGCGCGAGCACGCCGATCTTGTGCTCGATGCACAACGGGAACAGGTTCTTCTGCGGGCTCTGATCGAAAATGTTGTAAATCACCTGCACGGTGTCGATCAGGCCGGTTTTGATGAGTTCGAGCGCCGTGTCCGGCTGGTGATCGTTGATCGAGATGCCGAATGCGCGGATCTTGCCGGAGCGCTTCAAGTCCTCCGCCCCGCGCCGCCATTCGTCGCGGCCGATCCATTCGGGGTTCCAGACGTGGAGTTGCTGAAGACCGATCTGCTCGAGGCCGAAGTTCTTCAGGCTCCGCTCCGTCGAATCCATGATGTATCGATACGGGAACACTTCTTCGATGCCAATGCCGGGCTGCGCCGGCCAAAGCAGGTTTTTCGGCGGAACCTTGGTGGCGACATAGATTTTCTTGCCGGCCTCGCGCACGACCCGCCCGGCCAGAGTTTCGCTGTGGCCGTCGCCATAGGCGAGCGCGGTATCAATGAAGTTCAAGCCAAGCTCAATCGCTGTTCGCAGCGCGGCCAGCGACTCGTCGTCCTGACTGCCCTGCCACATCGCCCCGCCGATGCCCCAGGCGCCGTAACCGATCTCGCTGACTTCCCAATTCGTTCTGCCAAGTGTTCGATATCGCATGATCATCTATATATTTGCAGGTTTTGATGTGTTTGGGAGGGAAGCGGCCGCGGCCGCCGGTGAAAGGACCGATGAGGGAGCTTAGCTCGCGGGCGCGCCGAGGGTACAATTGAAGTGCCCGATGTTCCGCGTCAGTATCCTCCTGTTTCTCCTCGCCGTGGCCGCTTTCGCCGCGAATTGCCGCCTCTATTTGAAGGATGGAACTTATCAGATCGTGCGCGAGTACCAAGTCAATGGCAGCCGCGTTCGCTACTACAGCGTCGAGCGTAGCGAGTGGGAGGAAATTCCTCTCAGCCTGGTCGATTTGACGCGCACCGACGCGGAGAACAAAGCGCGCGAGGAACGCATCCGTAAGGAGGCCGAAGAAGCCGCCGCGGAGGAAAAACTCGAGCGGCAGCAGCGGGAAGAGCGGGAGAAAGTTCCGCAAGAAGCCGGCGTCTACCTCGTGGCGGGCACGGAGCTGAAGACGCTCAGGCAGGCTGAAGCGAAGGTGGTCACAAACAAAGGCCGGTCCGTGTTGAAAGTGATGTCTCCTCTTCCGGTCGTCTCCGGCAAGGCCGCCGTCGAGCTCGACGGCGAGCATTCCTCGAACGCCGTTGCGGTGGACCGGCCTGAGTTCTACATCCGGCTGGCCTTGGACGAGCGCTTCGGAATTGTTAGGATGGGCGCGAAGAAGGGCGCGCGCATCGTTCAGAAGTGGAGCATCCTCCCGGTCACCAAGGAGCTCGTCGAGCAGCAGCAGGACGTGCGGATTTTCCACAGGCAGGTCGATGACGCCCTTTACAAGATCTGGCCCGCACAGCCGCTCGAGCCCGGCGAGTACGCCGTCATCGAGTGGACCCAGGGCCAGGGCAACATCGAGACCTGGGATTTTACCTACCACCCCGGCGCAGCCCATTAGCCGCGGGCACTGCAGCTCAGCTGCCGTAGCGATACGAAAAACGATCCCCGCCCCCGTTTTGGATTTCGCAAAAGTACTATCGGCGCCACCGGACCTAAATCCATACGAAAGGCGTATCTCTAGCTTAGCCTATTATTTTCATCAGTTTGCGGTGCAGATAGTACGCGAGAGGCTACTGGTACTCAAAAACGATTAAGAGTTGACACGGCCAAACCAATTGTCTACGATATCCCAAGTAGTGGTGGAAGAGGTCATTGCCCGCCGAAGGCTGATGTGTAGGCGGGCAGAAGGCAGCGGTTTATGGAGAAAAAGAGTGGCGTCTTTGCGCTGACGTTGGTGCTTTGCACGCTCGCAGTGCCGGCTTCTGCAACTCCAATTATCCCGGGTCTTTACGGCACGGGATTCATCACGGGCGGAGGATCGCTCCAGAGCCAAATGGGTGCAGAGGGAAACTGGTCCCTCTTCACCACGAGTATTACCACCTGGCCCGGAAACTGGCCTTCGACTCCCCCGAGCGGCACCTCAGCGACAGCGTACGTGGTGCAGAGAACCGACACATACAGTAATGTGATGTTCCCGTTTGCCGGAGGGTGGCAAGATAACAGTTCGACTGCGCAATGGATCGCACCCCAAGCGAGCTACGCATACTGGAACGTCGGTGGAACGAGTGGCGACCCGGCCGGCTTGTATGTTTACAGCCTGTCTTTCGACCTGACCGGTTACGACCCTAACACTGCCTCCATTACGGGCACCTGGTATGCGGACAATGCCGGGGCGCTTTACCTGAACGACGCCCTGACCAGTTCCTTCAGTCCCAATGTGACTATTGCATCCGGCAATACCGACTTCCCAAGTGGCTACACCGGACCCGATCCCTATTCTTTCGAAACGAGTGCAAGTGACCCCACTCTTCCCGCAGACTTTCATACGTTCACGCTCAACAGCGGTTTCGTCAGTGGCGTGAACTATCTGGATTTCGTGATTTACAATGCTCCAGGTACCTGCGTTGAACCTGGCGTTTGTGGAGATCCAAGCGGCCTGCAGGCAAGTCTGAGTGGAACAGCGAATTTAGTACCAGAGCCGGGCACATTTCTACTGTTGGGCGCCGGCCTGATCCTGATCGGCGGCTTCCGCCGCCGCAAGTAGGCCCGCTCCGGCGCGAAATAGAATCTCAAGCATATGAGTGCGCGGGGCCGGCGTGTGCATCGTGAGTGCGTCTTTGCTAGACTACCCCCTCAGGTTTCGAGCGGATTAATTTCCTAGGAGGAGCAAATCGGCGAGCCTTTTCAACGCGAACTCCAGCGCATTCGGGAGCGATTGCGAGGGGTGGAGGGGGCGGTCCCGCCCAGTGAGTTGCTGGCGCTGATCGCCGGGCTTGAGCGCCTCGCAATCGAGCTCGGCCGCGAACGCGAAGAATTACGGCGGGCGCTGAGGCACGTCGCCCAGAACCAGAGTAAGCTGGACGCCCGCCTGCTTCCCATCGAGTACAGTTTCCTGTTCCGGAATCTGCGCGCGGCAGGCAGACTCCTCCATATCTGGAAGACCAAGGTGGGCCGCCGCCTGCTCGATTCTCCGCTGCATCCCTTGTGCCTCAAGCTACGCGGGCGCGTTGAATCCGGCCAGGCGTATCAGCTCTGGCTCCGGCGCGAAAATGCGGCGCTGCCTTCCTTCGAGTGGCACCGGGAGCGCGCCGCCCGGCTCGTGCGCCAGCCCTTGTTCAGCATCCTGATGCCGGTGTGCCGGCCTCAGCGGGAATGGCTGGAACAGGCCGTCCAATCGGTGCTGGACCAGTCCTACGTGCGCTGGGAATTGTGCGTTTGCGATGACGCGTCGGGCGATGACTGGGTCGCCGGCTATTTTTGCACCCGGAGCGAAGCGGATCCTCGGATTCGGTTCATCCACTCACACGAACATGCTGGGATCTCGAACGCCTTGAATCGCGCCGGCGAGCTTGCCTCCGGCGAGTACTGCGCCTTCCTCGATCAAGACGACACGCTCTCGCCGTATGCGCTCCATTACGTCGCCGAGACGCTCGAGGAAGGCGATGTTGATCTTGTGTATTCCGACGAGGATGTTACCGACGCCGCTGGCGTCCGCATACGGCCCGTGTTCAAGCCCGGCTGGTCTCCCGACTTGCTGAGCTGCTGCATGTACCTGGGGCATCTTCTGGTCGTGGCGCGGCCGGCATTGGAGCGCGTGGGCTGGTTGCGCAGCGAGTTTGATGGCAGCCAGGACTACGACCTCGCGCTGCGCATCACCGGCGGGCTCGCCCGCGTACGGCACGTCCCGCGCATCCTTTACCACTGGCGGCAGCATCCGGGTTCGACGTGCGGGAATCCGGCCGCAAAGCCGGCTGCACATGCGGCCGGGCGGCACGCCCTCGAGGAGGCGGTCGCGCAGCGCGGCTGGCAGGCTGCCGTTGAGGATGGCCCGTATCCCGGTAGATACGCTGTGCGGCGGAAATTGCCCTGCGAGCCCAAGGTGAGCATCGTCATTTGTTCGCGGAAACCCAGGCTGCTGCGCCGGTGCCTGCGCCACATCGAGAGCCAGAACTCTTACGCGCAACGCGAGATCGTCGTGGTGCGGCACCGCACCCGCAAGAACGGTTCGATCGATTCGCTGGCGGCCGCGTTTGGCTGCCGCGAGGTCTGCTACGACGGCCCATTCAATTTCGCCGAGATGAACAACCGCGGCGCGCGTGCGGCGGCCGGCGAAATCCTGGTGTTCTTAAACGACGACATTGAACCGCTGGTCCCCGGCTGGCTGGCATCACTGGTCGCGCAGGCCGTGCGACCGGAAGTCGGTGCAGACCGGCGCCAAGCTGCTGTACCCTTCGGGCGCGTTGCAACACGCGGGAATCGCGCTCGGTATTATGGATGGGGCCGGGCATCTGCAGCGCGGCTGCTTCGAATCGCCCTATTGGAACTGGGGCGATACCATGCGAAATGTTAGCGCAGTAACCGGTGCCTGCCTCGCCATGCGGAGACAGGTGTTTGAGCAGCTTAACGGATTCGACGAGGCATTCCCGGTGAACTACAACGATGTTGACCTCTGTTTGCGCGCCCGCGAGGCCGGCTACGAAATCATTTACGAGCCCGCGGCCGTGCTGCGGCATCAGGAAGGCGCAACGCGGCCGCCAAGCAGCCGGTACACCCGGTACGAGGAGCGCGAGCGGCTGTATCGCCGTTGGGGGATGATCCTCGAGACCGGCGATCCCTACTACAACCCCAATCTCACTAGGGAGCGTGAAGACGCCTCGCTCCGCCTTGAGGACATCTGAGTTGCGAAACGCGAACGAAGCGCTTACTGGCCTCGCCTTCGATCTCTATGAACGCTACAGTATATTGCCGGCGATTCGTGCGTTTTTTACACCCGCCGGCGCATGCCTCCGTGTGCTCGACGTAGGCGGCAATACACCTGTTCTTTGGGAGGGTTTCTCCTCGCTGGTCTCCGAGACGCTGCCGGACGCGCTCGCGGTGACGGTAGACGTGAAGGCCGCCGGAGGTCTCACGAACTACGCTCAGGGTTCCGCCGCTCACCTGCCTTTCGGCGACGGCAGCTTTGACCTGGTCTGTTCGTTTGATATGCTCGAGCACCTTCCGCGGCAAGACCGCGCAGCCGCGCTCGAGGAGATGCTGCGGGTCACGCGGGATGGCCTCTCGATCTGCTTCCCGTTCGATTCCGCCGCCAATCGCCGCGCGGAAAAGATGCTGGGCGACTTCATCGAGCTATACCTGCCCGATTCGCTTCCGCAACTCGATGAGCACCGGCAATTCGGCTTGCCCGACCGCGATGAGATCCGCGCATGCCTGGCCTCGGCACAGTACCCTGTAGTCTCGTTCGGGCACGGCAACACCAACGTTCTGGCTGCTCATGATGCTGACTTATCACTCGCTGCGGGCCTCTGGGGACGACACGCTCGTTGAGGATCTGAACCGCCGGTTCAATGCGACTCGGGCCGCGCGCGACTGGGACGAGCCGGCGTACCGGACTTGCTTCCTGCTTTCGAAGACAAGAACGCAAGCGGAACTGGAGGAACTGGCGGCTTCCCTGCGCGGGCAGCCACCCCAATCCGTTCAGGCGGATTCCATCTTGCCGCTCTGCCAGCTCTGGTTGCAGATCACGCATCACGGCCGGGTTGTGCTGGACAAGGATCGGCACATCCGCAACCTGGAGTCGGCGCTCGCTTCCGCGGATCAAGATCGCCGCGTGCTTGAAGCGCTAAGGCTCGAGGTGGTGGAGCTGAAGCGCCTGGTGAAGGACAGCACAGCTGTCTTCGAGGCGTTGCCGAAGGACGCCGCAGCAAGCCGCCAAGTCCTTCGTGACGCCGCCGCTGCCATGAATGCCAGCCTCGAGCGGGCACGGTCCGATATGGAAAGAACCGACCTGCGGCTCGCAGACTTGGCGCGGGTGGCTGACAGCGCTTCACGCCACGTTTCGGAAGTCCTGAACAGCCGTATCTGGCGCAGCTTGCAAGCAGTGGGAAAAGTCGCGCTGAAGCTCGGGCAGATCTACCAGCGCAAGAACGAGTTGCAGTTGATCTGTGACGAACCGTCTGCGGAAGATGTTACGCAGAGGAGCGGCACGATCGTTGTTCGCGGCTGGGCACTCGCGCCTTCCGGTATCGGGCGAGTCGAAGTCCAGGTGGATGATGGCCCGCTTGGACTCGCTCAGTTGGGCGAGTCTCGCCCTGATGTTGCCAAAGCGTTTCCGAAAATCACGGGGGCGTCGCGACCGGGCTATCACTTCGCGCTCGACTCGACGCCACTCGCAAACGGCGTGCATACCATCCGGGTGCGCGCGACCAGCGGTGCCGGCGCGGTGCGGACGGTGCACCGTCAGATCGTGATAGACCACGACAAAGCGTTTGCATCAGGCTACGATCGTTGGATCGCCGAATTCGAGCGGCCGGAAGAGGCCGCAATCCGGCTGAAACTGGCTGGGCTTTCATTGGGGCCGCTGATCAGCGTGATGATGCCAGTTTTCCGAACGGACGCCACCTTGCTTGCGCGCGCGGTCGCCTCAGTGCTCGCACAGAGCTTTCCGAATTGGGAGCTGTGTGTCGCGGACGATCACTCCGAATCCGCTGCGCTGGCGGCGATTCTCGAACGGCACGCCGCGCGGGAACCGCGCATCAAGGTGACGGCGCTTCCGGCGCACGGTGGCATTTCCGCGGCGTCGAATGCTGCGCTTGCGCTCGCGGCCGGCGAGTACGTCGCACTGCTCGATCACGATGACGAGTTGGCGCCGGATGCCCTTCTCGGCGTCGCGGCGGCGATTGGCCGGGCGCCGGACGCGGACGTGCTGTACTCGGACGAGGATAAGATCGACTCGGAGGGCCGCCGCTTCGATCCGTTTTTCAAGCCCGACTGGTCTCCCGATCTGCTGCTTTCGGAAAACTATGTCTGCCACCTGCTGGTAGCGCGCCGTGAGCTCGTCTCACAGGCGGGCGGGTTCCGCAGTGAGTACGACGGCAGCCAGGATTACGATCTCGTCCTGCGGCTCGCACAAAGGGCCAGGCGCATCGTTCACATTCCCTCGGTCCTGTACCATTGGCGCACCGCCGCCTCTTCCACCGCGCTGGCTTCAGGCCGGAAACCACACTCGAACGATGCCGCGCGCCGCGCGATCGAAGACCACCTGAAAGCCGTGGGAGTTGCCGCGCGCGTGGAGCAGGGTTGCGCACCGGGCCGGTTCCGCGTGCATTATGCCATCGCGGAAAACACTCCGGTCAGCATCCTGATTCCTTCGGGTGGCAATCTGGATGCGCTCCGCAAGAACCTGAAGAGTCTGGCGGACAAAACGGATTACAATCCGTACGAAATCGTCGTAATCGATAACTCGAAGGGGAATAACATCGAGCGGTTTGTACGCCAGTCCAAGCACAGGAAACCGGTGCGTTACCTCGATTTTCGCGGCGAGCCGTTCAACTACTCCAAGCTGAACAATGCCGCCGCGCGCCAGTCGAACTCGCCCTTGCTGTTATTCCTGAACGACGACACGGAAGTGATCGCACCTGGTTGGCTGACCGCCATGGTTGAGCTCGCGGTACGACCCGAAGTCGGCGCCGTCGGAGCAAAGCTGTTGTACCCGAATGGCCGCATCCAGCACGCTGGCGTCATTATGGGCGTATTTGCGAACTGTGGACACGCCTTCAAGGGCCTCGACGGACAGGCGCAGCACTATTTTGATTTTCCGGACGTGATTCGCGACGTGAGCGCAGTGACGGGCGCCTGCCTTATGACCCGGAGGGAACGTCTTCTGGGAGGCCGGCGGCTTTGATGAAACGCAGCTCGCGGTCGCGTTCAACGATATTGACCTTTGCTTGAAGATCGGCAGCCGCGGGTACTGGATCCTTTATACGCCTTATGCGCTCCTGTATCACCACGAGGCGCTGTCCAAGACCGCGCGGGACATCATGCCTCACCCGGCCGAGGTGGCTGTGATGCAGAGCCGCTGGGGAGATATCATTGCCGCAGATCCGTTCTATAGTCCCAACCTGACCCGCGCGGCGGAAGATTACTCCTGCCGCCGTACGAGCTGATACGCCCAGGGCGAGCCGTCACTTCCCACGACCTTTTCAAAGAACCGCAGCGACTTCTTCGCCGTCGTTTCCCAGCGGAATTCTTGGGCGCGCCGGCGGCCGTTCTCACCGAGATCGCAGCGCAGCGCAGGCGACCTAAGCAGCTTCTCCATCGCCGAGCGGATTTCTACGACGCTGCGCGGGTCAACCAGCAGCGCCGCTGTAGCCGCGATTTCAGACAGCGACGATACGTTCGAGGTGACCACCGGCACACCCGCCGCCATCGCCTGGGCAACCGGAAATCCAAAACCTTCGTAGAGGGATGGATACGCGAACACCGCCGCTCCGGCGTTGATGCCCGGCAGGTCGCTTTCCGGAACGTAGCCGAGGTAGCGTATGCCCGGGCCGCCGAGCTTCGCGAGGGTCGACCGCTTCGCCCACCCTCTTGGACCCACCACGACCAGCTCGAACTCGTCCCGGGTGGACGCACTGAGGCTGCCGTATGCATCCAGCAGCGCATCCACGTTCTTCCGTGGCTCGATCGTGCCGACGAACAGCACGTACGGCCGCGATAGCTTATATTTCCGGCGCGCGGTCTCTGGCGTTGCCTCGAAAAAGGCATCTGCGACTCCCGGGTATATCACCTCGACCAGTCCGGGCGGCAGCCCGAGGATGTTGATTGCGTCCTGGCGCGTGCTTTCCGAAATCGCCATCAGGCCATCCGCATGCGCCAACACCTGCTCGCCGAAGCGCCGTCCCACCCTCACGTTGGCCGGGGAGTGCAGTTCCGGCATGAGCCAGCAGGTCATGTCGTAAATCGTTGCGGTCAGTCTGGTGTTTCGTGGCGGGTTGAGACACTGGTGGGATGCATGGAACACGTCCGCACCACGGCACGACCAGCGCAGCCGCGAGCCGTTGAGCAAATGCAGGCGCGCCAGTCCTCCTAGCGTGGCCAGGGGCCCTGCGAGCGATTGCTCGTGATCCAGTTTTTCCAACGGAATCCCGATCGGAAAAGTCGAAATCGAGTGATCGCCCGCCACCCGCCGCAGGTGCGAGATCCAATGGTAAACGTAATTCTTGACTCCAGCGCTCCGCAGCAGTAACGGCGTGGCGTCAACCAAAATGTGCATGAGCAACCAAGACCGGCGCCTGGTTCGAGAGCAGGAATTTGCCCCCGCTTTCGGCGACAACATAGAGGCTGTGCTGCCCGAGGACTTTCTCGATCCGCGGCAGCTCTGAGCCATCCGCGGCCAGGTAATACCGCACCGGGCTGAACCAGAGCCGTGGAAGGTCGGCGTCGTTTATAAAGACCTCCGGCGCCCCCGGAGCGTACGAGCCATATTCGAGATTGTTGACGCGGGCGTCCAGCAGCAGCGCGTCGCGATTTGTGTAAAAGAAAATCGACGAGAAGTCGTAATATCCCCTGTCGACGATCAGCCTCCCTTCCGGCGCGCGATTCAATGCCTCGGCCAGAGGCCGTGACGACATATAGGGATCGAAAGCCACAAGCGCCAGGCGTGCGGCGTGGAAGAACAGCACCATCATGATCGCCAATGCGTAGTAGGCGCGCTCGCTACGGAGGCGCCACGCCCCTATGGCACCCCCCAAAAACGCGAGCGCGGCTAGCGCGAGCGGCGCGCGCAGATACGCAAAAGCGCGAAGAGTCAGGTCCGTCAGATGCCCCAAGGAGAGCGTATATAGGTCCGGGTTTTGCGTCAGCGCCGCCGAGATGTCGCCCGGAGCAGCGATGCCCCGAACGGCAATCAAAATGCCGGCGGTGACAACGAACGCGGCCGCGGCAAAAATGGACGCAACTTTCGTCCCGATGCGAATCGAGCGCGTTTCCCTCGTCATGGTGCCCCCCAGCAGCAGCGCCAGAGCCGGGTAGATCGGCATCGAGTAATACTCTTGCGTCGTTGAGAACGAGAAGAACAGAAGCACGAAGCCGATCCAGCAAAGGGCCAGCAGCCGCGTGCGGCCGGCGCGATCCACCGGCTTGTACCCAAGACGCGCCAGCGCCGGGAAATACACGCTCCACGGGAACAGCCAGAGGAGATGGTACAGCCAGAAATACAGGCGCGGCACGGTGTTGTAGTCGTGCGGGTAACGCATGTTCAGGAACCGCAGCACGTGCTCGTTGATGAAATAGAACCAGAAGAAGCCCCGATACTGGCCAGGCTCCGCGTGCAGCGTGAAATCCAGATACGGTGGGTTGCGCAGCGTCGCGAGCACGTGCCACGGCGCGGCGATCACAAGGAAAATCAGAAAGCTCAAAATGGGATGCAGCCTCCGCCACACGCGGGCGGAAAAAACCTGGCGCGTGAAGACCAGGTAGAAGAAGCCGGCGCCGCATGGGAACACAAGACCGATCAAGCCCTTCAACAGCACACCGGCAGCCAGACTGGCCGCCAGCGAACACGCCCAGAGCCGTGGATGCCGCTCCTCTTCATCGAGTGCGCGAAGGAAGCTCCAGAGGGAGAGCGCGATCGCGAGCGTCAGGATGACATCGGCGATCAGGACCCGTGTGAACAAGAACAGGCCCGCGCACGTGGCGAGCGCCAGCGCGGCGTACAACCCGGCTTTCGGCGAGAAGGCCCACGCGCCGAAACGGAATATGATCCAGCACAGCAGGATCGCCCCGAGCGCGATCGGGATACGCGCCGCCCAATCGTGCGCGCCGAAGATCAGGAACGAAGTGGCGATCATCCAGTACTTCGCGGGCGGCTTCTCGAGGTAAGTCACGCCGTCCAGGCGCGCAGTGACCCAATCGCCGGACTGAACCATGTGGCGCGCAATCTGCGCTTGCGCAGCGTCCACGTCGTCCATCAGTGAAGGGGGGCTGATGATGCAGGCGAGAAAAATGGCCGCGGCGAACGCGAGAACGGTCAGCTCATATCGCCGATGAGAGCCGACTGACTTTCCGGAAACCCCGCGGGCAATTACACACTCTGTATGTTCCATCGCCTCGTCCCGAGGAACAGGGTCAGCAAACCCCATAGGTGACATTCGAGATTAACACGCTCACGCGTTGACGAACCACTTGCGCCGTGCCGGCCGCAACAGTTCCACTACTCATATCGCAGCGCTTCGGCGGGCGCGATGCGGGCGGCGTTGCGCGCCGGGTACAGCGTGGCGAGGAAGCTGATCACAATCGCCATCGCCGCGATCCAGACGCTGTCGATCCAGCGTGGATTGAACGGCACGTAGCTGAGCGAGTACACCTCCTCGTCCAAGCGAATCCAGCGATATGTCTCCGCAAGGAAGCAGAGCACGTGCCCGGCAACCAGGCCGATTGCGGCGCCGACGACGCCGATCAGCACGCCCTGGAACATGAAGATGCGGCGGATCTGCGCGGTCTTCGCGCCCATCGAGACCAGGATGGCGATGTCGCGGTTTTTCTCCATGACCATCATGATCAGCGTGATCAGGATATTCAGCGCCGCCACGAGCACGATCAGTCCGATGGTGACCACCGTGACCGCCTTCTCCATCGTCAGCGCATTCAGGATGTGGCGGTTCTGCTCCATCCAGGTGGTTGCTCCGAGCTTCGGCCCCACCACCCGGTCCGCCTGGCGTGCGACCTCGGGCGCCTTGTAAATATCGTCCAGCTTCAACTCGATGCTGTTGACAACGTCGTCTACGGAGAGCAGCCGTTGCGCGGCGGCAAGTGACGTGAATACCCAGACCGAGTCGATTTCATAGAACCCGGACTCGAAAATTCCGACCACGCGGAACCGCTGCGAACGCGGCCGCGGCCCGAAGGGCGTCATCTCTCCCTGCGGGCTGATGACATTCGCCAAATCGTTCATCTTCAGCGCGAGGCCCTGGGCCAGCTTCGCGCCGAGGATGATGCCGGGGAAGCCTGTGTCCACGTTGAGATTGGCGAGCGAACCGGCTTTGAGATGGCACAGCATGTCGCTCGTATCGAGCTCGGCCTCCGTCTGAACGCCTTTCAGCACAGCGCCGTCGGACTGCGTGGGGCTGTAGATATACACCTGCCCGTAAAGGGTCGGCGCGGCGCCGGCAACATGCGGCAGTTTCTTGAGCTTCCTAATCAGCTCGCGCCAGTTCTGAATGCCGTAACCCGGCTCCTTCTCCATGATATTGACGTGCGCGTAGGCACCGAGGAGGCTTCGCTGGAGCGTGTTGCGGAACCCATTGTTGATGGCGAGCGCCACCACGAGCGCCATCACGCCGGCAGCGACGCCGAGGACGGAAATCACGGTGATCAGCGAGATGACCGCCTGTTTGCGCTTCGCCTTCAGGTAGCGCTGCGCGACGAAGAATTCGAAATGAGCTTTCACGGTATTAACTGCGCTCACTTCGCCGCGGCTCCGGATCCGCGGCCCGGAGCCGGCCGGCCAGCCCGATCGGCCCTTCCGGCCGGAGCTGCGGGAAGAGGATCACGTCTCGGATCGAGCGCGAGCCGGTGAGCAGCATCGTGAGCCGGTCGATGCCGATGCCTTCGCCGGCCGCCGGCGGCATGCCATAGGCGAGCGCACGCAGGAAATCCTCGTCCATCTGATGCGCTTCTTCGTCGCCCGCCTCGCGCATGGCTAGCTGCATGTCGAAACGGCGCCGCTGCTCAAGCGGGTCGTTGAGCTCGGTGTAAGCGTTCGCAATCTCCATTCCGCCTACGATGATCTCAAACCGCTCGACAAAATCCGGTTCGTCCGGCTTGCTCTTTGAGAGCGGCGACGCCTCCACCGGAAAGTCGTAGATGAGCGTCGGCTGAGTGAGCTGGGCCTCGACCACGCGCTCGAAGATGTCGAGCAGCGCCTCGCCCGGCGCGCTCTTTCTCGAGTGCCGCCTTAGCCAATCGGGGTCCTTGACGTGCTCGAGCGCCGGCCGCTCCCCGCCGTTCCAGAATTCGACGATCGCCTCACGCATGCTGAAGCGCTTGAGCGTGCCGAACTCGATCGTATGTCCCTGGTTCTCGATTGCGGTGGAACCGGTGGCGTCGAGCGCGGCTTGCCGCAGCAACTCCGCCGAAAGGTCCATCAGGCCGCGGTAATCGGTGTAGGCCTGGTAAAACTCGAGCATCGTGAACTCGGGGTTATGCCGGATGGAAATGCCTTCATTCCGGAAGTTGCGGTTGATCTCGTAAACACGCTCCAGCCCGCCGACGACCAGCCGTTTCAGGTACAGCTCTGGCGCAATCCTCAGGTAAAGATCGATGTCGAGCGCGTTGTGGTGCGTGACAAACGGCTTGGCAGCCGCGCCACCGTAAAGCGGCTGCATCATCGGTGTCTCCACCTCGAGGAAACCGCGCTCTTCGAGCTGGCGCCGCAGGGAAGCGATGATCTTGCTGCGCGTCGCAAAGACCTTCCGCACCTCGGGGTTCGCGATGAGGTCCAGGTAGCGCTGGCGATAGCGTATCTCAACGTCCTCGAGGCCGTGCCATTTCTCCGGCATTGACAGCAGTGTCTTGGCGAGGAAGTCGAGCCGCCCGGCATGGACCGTTAGCTCGCCCGTCTTGGTGCGGAACAGGTAACCTTCGGCCCCGATGATGTCGCCGATGTCGAGGAGTTGAAAGAGCTGGAAATCGCGCTCGGCAACCGCGTCCTTCCGCACATAAACCTGGAGCCGCTCCCCGTCCTGAAGCAGGTGCGCGAAGCCGGCCTTGCCCATGTGGCGGATGGTTTCGACGCGTCCGCAAATCCGGACGGCGATGCGGCTTGCCAGCCCTTCGGCCGTCTTGGCGCCATAGGCCGCCCGGATCTCCGGGATCGTGTGCGTGAACTCGAAGCGGTGACCGTAGGGCTGGTAACCCAACGCCGCGATCTCGCGCACACGATCGAGGCGCTGTTCGAATAATTCGTCTTCCAAGAAAAGCTCCTTGCCCAAGGCTCAACCCTGGCCAACCGCCACTTGCGTATTGTCGGCAACGGCGTTGTGGCCGGCCTTGCACCACAGCATTATAATGACACGGTTGACCTCCATCTCGATTGTTATACCTGCCTATAACGAAGCGGCCCGCCTGCCAGCAACCCTCTGTGCAGTCCTTGAGTACATTGGCGCGCGGGAATGGTTGCCGTTCGAAATCCTCATAGTGAACGACGGCTCGACGGACGACACGGCCGCGGTCGCGCGGGAGTTTCAGGCTTCGCATTCAAACATACGTATCCTTGAAAACCCGGGCAACCGGGGAAAGGGCTACTCGGTGCGGCATGGCATGCTGGAAGCGGCCGGAGATTGGATACTGTTCACCGACTCGGATCTTTCGGCGCCGATCGAGGAGCTCGATGTGCTGCTTGCGGCCGTGCGCCGCCAGGCCGCGTCGGTCGCCATCGGCTCGCGCGCGCTCGACCGCTCGCTGATCGAGGTGCGCCAGTCGTGGTTCCGCGAGCTTGCGGGCCGCGTATTCAATCTCCTGATGCGCCTGGCGACCGGGCTCCGATTCAGCGACACGCAGTGCGGTTTCAAGCTCTTCGAGGCCCATGCCGCGCGCGAGATCTTTCGTCGGCAGCGGATCGAGCGTTGGGGGTTCAACGTCGAGGTCCTGTTCATCGCGCGCAAGCTCGGCTACAAGACTGTGGAGGCGCCGGTGCGCTGGAGTCACGCCCAGGGCACGAAGGTCAGCATGCTGCGCGACAGCGTCAACATGTTTGTCGATCTGGCGAGGATCCGGCGCAACCAGTTGCTGGGTTATTACCGGTAGCGGCTCTACCTCCTGACGATCACTTCCCGCAGCGCATCCCGCGTCAGAAAGAACTTCACCGACTCGAAGGACTGAAACAGCCTCTCCACCGCCCGGTTGTTGAAAAACTGGGCCGGCCTCCGCATGCCGCGCAGGGATAGCAGCAAAGTGCTGGCGTCGGAGATTCGATACCTATACGCACCGATGAGATCCACTTTTTCTTCGGCATGAAAAACTGCCAGGATGTAGCTGTGCGGCTTGGTGATGCGGTGCAGGCGGTCTACGGTGGCTTTCAGCAGCTGCGGAGCGAGGAATTCGAGTGCATCCCAAACCAGTGCGCCATCAAAATGGTTCTCGGGGAAGTTAAGGCTGTGCTCGAGAAAGGCTTCGACCCGTTCCGGAGCGGACTGGTTCTTGAAAAAGTCGCCGTCGCCGAAAAACAAGTCGAGGGTTCGCAGAAGATCTTCGGTGTAAAGTTTGTGCCCGAGGTTTGTGATGAAGCCGACATTGGCTTGGGACACTCCCGCGAAGTCCAGGATTCTCAATCCCCGTTCGCCGTGGATGTAGCCGAAGAACTGTTCAAGTCCGCTGCTGTGGCGTGAATAGACAGACCGATCCTTCCCCCGCCGGGATTCCAGGCCGCTCGGTAAGGTCGGAGGATTCCACTGCGCTGGCCGGGGCCCACCACCTTGCGGACCGCCTGCGGGCGCCGCTCGCGTGCCGGATTTCCGGGGAGCGCCGAACAAAAATGCCTCGAGAGAGCTATGGCTTCGGGTCACCGGGAACGCCAACTGCCGCAAGCGCCTGCGTAACAGCGGGCTGGGCAGCCGGCTGCGTCCGAGAAGCCTGGGCCGCTGGCTTGCCGCTCTCGGCTGGCCGCACGATATCGATGCTGCCCTTGAAGTACGCTCCATCCTCGATGATGATGCCGCCGGTCTTGATATTCCCGATCAGCCTCGCCTCTTTGCGGATGTCGATTTTCTCGGTCGCCTCAACATCGCCGTTGACAGCGCCCAGGACAACCACCTCGCGGGCGCGAACGCCGGCCTGCAGCTTGGCGTGCGGGCCGATCGTGAGCCGGTGTTCAGGCACGTCTACGGTCCCTTGTACCTCGCCGTCCAGATACAGATCTTCGCGGCTGAGGATCTCGCCCTTGATTATTACCGATTTTCCGATGGCCGCAACTCCGTGCGGACCCTCTGCTGCCGCTCTCGACGCGGCGCCTGGAGCCGATGAGGGCCCACGGCCGGCTTCGATTGGAGGAGTGGCCGGCGCCGCGGAGGGCCTCGGCACATTTTCGTCTTCCCTGCGTTTATTCCACATTTCCAATGTCTCCGTATTGCTCGTAGTATAAGCGTCTATGAATGCCTACTCCCGTAACGCACACTACTACGACCCTTCTATACTATAAACCTCTCCCCATAAAGGCAATCACCATTTGTGCCGCTCACCCGGGAAGTGTACCGGTACTTTGGGAACGCAAGGGGGCAGTGGTCGGGGAACGCCGATCGTAGGGTTTTGGGGGGAGGGTGTGGCTGGAGCAACATTAATCATGGGATCTCGGCGGACGAAGTCTGGAGATCGTGGAACGTTGATCGTTGCCCACTGGAAGTCAGCCACAAGTGCCGCCACAACCCACGATCTGTTCCCTCCTGCGATATCATAAGGTGTGCCGAAGGTCAAAGATCTCCTGGCAACCCTCCAGCGCACCGAACAGCAACTCCAGTTATTCCAGAAGATCAGCCGGTTTATGGTGCGGGAAATGAGCCTGCCGGAAGTGCTGCAAGGCATCGTTTCGCTGGTGGTCGAGTTCATGGCCTGCGACTCCTGCCTGGTATACCTGCTCGCCCGCGGCGAACTGGTTCTGTGCGCCTCGAACACCCCGCATCCCTCCACCATCGGTAACGTGCGCTTAAAGCTGAGCGAAGGGCTCACCGGCTGGGTCGCGCGCGAACGGCGTCTACTGGCGATTACGGCAGAAGCTTACAGGGACCCGCGTTTTAAGCAATTCCGGGATTTGCCTGAGGACACCTTCGAGGCGTTCCTCTCAGCCCCCGTGATCGCACGCGATCGTGTGGTTGGCGTCATCAACGTGCAGCACCGGCTGCCGCATCAGCACACCGGCCGCGAGATGGAACTGCTGACCACGGTTGGCGAGCAGGTCGGTTGCCTGCTGGTGCTGGCGCGCATGGAACCCACGGCGATCGAGGCTGCGAACCACGCTGAGCTGGTTTTGGCGCCGGGCCCGGCCGCGCCGCGCACCTAGTTTCGCACTGCGCACCGGCACTTGCCGCGCCCTGGGCTGCCCGCAGCGCCGCCTACTCCAAGAAGATTCCCCGAGCGGGTCTTCCGGATCGCCCGCCGCCCGAAAAAACAACATTTTCTATTCTTGGTTTATGCACACGAATTCCATTGCTCTTATTTTGTATCTTACTGAAAACAAATAACAACTAAGTTGCGGAAATCGGGGTTCTGCTGTGCAGTTTCCATTTGACTCCAGCTGGGTTTGGAGGCAAGATAGTAGCGGTTCCAAGAGGTTCACGGAACAGCGAGCCACGCGAAACGCAACGGGCCCGGAACGATGAGCCGGAGTGATGAGGCGTAGGTCTTGCCATTTCGGGGAGTGAGGGGTGATCGGGCGTCCGCAAGGCAAGCTTCCTGAACGGTGGACCGGGTTGAGCGGTGATCCGAAGGGAGCAAAAGGTCCCGAAGGGGAGTAAAGCCAGGCAACCGTTCGGTAGCGCCGAACTAGGAGCAGGCAACGGGGAGTGGACGTTGATCTTCCCCGTTCCGGAGAACCCGGAGCGAGGAAGGGAGCCCACAACCGAACGGGCCTGAGGCCAGTTGGGCGTGGCGTTGAAGACGCAGGCCAGGAGCGGTGATCTCGCGGAGGTGGCTCGGTAACGGGCAGCCTTTGCGGGGGAGGGAAAGGCCGTGTCGAGGCGTCGGCTTCAGCAGAGAAGGTAGGGATCTTTTCCGGAGCAGCGATCCGCGGCGGTCAAAAGCTGTTGCGAGGAGCAAAGGAAGGCCAAAATCCCGCATCCCTGTTGCCGCGTCCAGGCCGAGCATGCCGGCTGGCGGACAAGCTGCGAACGTGGGTCACTTGGAACCATTTTTTTGCCCGCCTCAAAAGCGCGGAGTGTGCCAGCTTGCCGCCTGAGGCCGCCAAGCGCAGTCACCTGGGCAAGTGAGATAGTCACGCATCGTTGTCCTTGAGAGGCTGTCCATGGGCGCCTCGGATGCTGCTAATTCCGGTCTCATGCGTGGCCGGAGGCTCTTCGGAAGCCTTGTCCTCGGCACGTTGCGGCTCGATCTCAGGATTTATGCGGCCCTCGGTTCCCGCGACCGGTTCAGGAGCTTGTGCCCGCTTGCCCCAGCGCCGGAAACTGAACCTCTCACGCCGCCAGCGAAAGCTCACGAAGTTGCGGCGGCAGTATTCGCAGCGAAAGGGCCGGCCACCGATGTGCAGGAGGAATAGCCGGAACGCTGACACCTGGTAGTCCTCCGGTTTCCACGTGCTGAGGTCCATTCGCCAGCAGCGGGGGCAACGGGCATACTTCAGATTGGAAACGCGCCAGGTGCGATCCACAAACCGGCATCGGCAATCGCGGCAACGGAGCGGGTGGATGCCCAGCCAACTCCAGCAGCGCTCGGAGAATCGGCGGATCCGGGAAAGGCGGAGGTTCCTGCTTCCACATTTCGGACAAGAGAGCGGCATGAGATGTTACTTGCGGACCTTCCCGCCTGCGACCGGATACTTCTTGTGCTCCGCCACATGGCAGTCCACCTGGCGATTAAACACACCCCATCCCGGCAGGAACCCAATCTGCCTCGCGGAGAACACGGCTTCGGAAGCCTTGCGAAGGTCATGGTTGTGCAGGACAAAGCGGTGTATCACGGAACTGTACATTCTATCGAAAGCAGACGCCAACCGGCAGTACTGCCGGCGCCAGGCGGCGTATCTCAGTGTGCGTGCCGCGAAGTTCATGTCCAGCTTGGAAAGAACGCGGGCTTGGCCGCGCGGCAATCGGCGATCAGATCGGGCACGCGGCGGCAGCGCCGAAGCAGTCTCTCCAGGAGACTCTGGAGGGCGTCTTCCTCGCCGTCAAGCCACTCGAGCGGGACCTGCCGGTAAGCCTGGTCGACAACGTGGAGAGGGAAATGGACCACCTGGTCGAGCCACGGCTGAAAGTCGTCCAGGCCTCGCACCGCTTCGTAAACCACCGGACGGTGGTAAAGGCCATGAAGCGGGGCGTCGGGCAAGTCCCAGTGCGGCCCGTTGAACGCGAAGCCTTGATCGATCATCCAGGCTATGAATGCGGGGCGATCCGCGGGCGAATGGCCCGGCCATTGCCGCACGCGGCTGCGGAAGAACACCGACTGCCGGCCATCCGCATTCGCAACCCACTTGTCGAAGACGAGCATTCCGAAGAACTCGCGTAGATTGGCCACCTGCTTGAGCAGAGCGTCCGGAACAAAATCGTACACCGCCAGGCGCTCCGGATCTCCCGGATAGCGGGAGCCGAGGTGCCAGCCCGGCTCGACCGGTACTCGGTGTGTGCCCAACTGCAGGGACACTTCTGGGCTGTCGCGCAAGAACTCCGTCGAGAGGGAGATCACGACGACTTCGGGAGCGGAGAGTTGAAGATACCGCAAGAAGACAGACGCGATGGTTTCGTTGATCAGGATGCGGCGGTGCTGCGGGTTATTGCGGAATTTGACGACATAGAACTGCGCATCGTCGGCCTGAATCAGGTGCGCCTGGGCGCCGCCGCGCATTTTTCGAATATGCCGGCGGGCGTTAAGCGGCATGGGAAATACGCTACCCTAATCTTTGATCGCACCCGAAGGAGATCCCGCCCATGGACGATGAACCAACTGTTCAACCCCCTCCGCTCCGCAGCCCGGATGAAATCGCGCTCGAGCTTATGAAGTTTGTCGCGGTAACGACCGGCTATGGCAAGGGCGCACCGGCAACGGGTTATACCGGCAAGGGCACCCGCACCGCCGAGGAGTACGCAGACGCTCTGCTCGAACTCTTCGAGCGCTGCCGCGCGATCCTGAAGAAATGAGGAGCGCCGGGTCAGCCGGCGCTCGTTATCTCCTGCCGCCCTTCTTCCCCTTCTTCTTGGCGGCTTTCTTCGCCTTCTTGGCGGCTTTCTTCGCGCTCTTCTTGGCCGCTCCCTTCTTGGCCGCTTTCTTGGCCGGCGCCCTTTTGGCAGCCTTCTTCGCCGCCTTTTTCTTGGCCGCTTTCTTGGCCGGCGCCTTCACGGCCGCCTTCTTTGCGGGGGCTCTCCTTCTGGTTGTGGCCTTTTTCGCGGGCTTCTTCACGGGAGGAGCAGGGGGTGGCGCTTCTTGGCTAGGAAGCACGGGAGGAGGCGGCAGGGGCTCAGCGACGGCGCCCGCCGGTGGCAGCACTTCGTCCTCCTCTTCCTCGTCCTCTTCGTCCGCTTCTTCCGGCCCGTATTCCTCGAGATCGGACTCCAACTCTACATGTTCCTCGCTGTACTCGAAGTCATCCCGCTCGTCCTCATGCCGAGCGAGCTCGCGCTTCAATGGTACGCGGCTGAAAAGTATGCGCGGGAAAACCCGGACGATAATGACGTCAAAGAGGTCATGGACCGCATTGCCAGTCAACGCACGAATTATCTGCGGTGGGGCCGTGACACGGTCGGCTGGGCGATTTATCTGTTCCGGAAAGCAGCTTAAACCGGCTGAAAGTAGAGGGGGAGCGGGAACGCTCCCCTCTTGTTATGCATTTCATATGATTGCGAGAGGGGATTCACCCTCATCGAACTTCTGGTTGTCATCGCTATTCTCTGCGGAACATTATCTGCCATCGCTATCCCCAACCTGGGCAAATTCATGAACCACGGCAAATCCGAAGCCGCCGCTACCGAACTCTCGATAATTCAAACATGTGTGGTGGCTTATATGTTCGAGCATGACGGAACTATCGAGGTAGCCAGCGGCGTTACGGGCGACGGCGGTATTCTTTCAATCTATCTGACCAGTTCAATTCACGGTGTATATTCCTGGAATGCCCACGGGATTGTAAATCAAACGGAATATTCATAACGATTAAATAGTTTTTGAGTTAAGCTGAAGCCATCCTTGAAAAAGGGTGGCTTTGGTTGTTTAAGTGTTGTCACAAGATGCAGGTGGGCGCAGGTGAGCGGCATTACACCGCTTATGGCGCAGAAGATAAAAGAGTTTGTGGGATAGGCTAAAAGGCCTTACCGTCCGACGCCGGAAGCAAAGATAGTTAGTGAAAAATACCTCTGCAGGCTAAATAAACATTCCACCAGACAATTAGCGTATAGCAAGCTACAAAAATTTGGCTGAAAACCAGCGCGGTCCTGGGGTGCCTGCGGAATACGTCCCACAGAATTAGCAGCGCGAGCAGAGTTCCAATAAATTTGATGGACTCCGAAATTGCTCTCGGTGACATGGCCTTTTAAGAGTGGGTTCGCCTCCGAGGCGTATCCATTTTTAACGATAAAACCGGTGATTACCGCGTCAGCCCATGCCAGGCCCAGGATGACACCCGATAGAATGAGCTGTTTTCGTCTGAGGGAATTTCCCCAGGTTCTTTCCGCTGCAATTG
>CAWIHA010000031.1:0-91242 GCA_963835855.1 Bryobacterales bacterium
GTATTGCTACTGCCACTCCTTTGGCGCACGCCAGCAAGACGGCCGATGCTGTTCGCTCTCGTCTTTCTGGCGGTCACCTGGGCACAGATGGCCCTAACTGGCGGCGCCGGGAACTCCGTGCATCACGTCATATTGCTGTGGCCGTTTCCGCTGTTCTTGATTGCAGTCGCATTCGTGGAAATCTCGAAGCGGTTCGGACGATTTGGGAAACCTCTTCTCGCTATTACAGTGGGGCTAATGGCCGGCCAGGATCTCTTGATCTACAACACTTGTCTTAGGCAGCTCATTCGCAATGGTGCAGCGGGCTATTGGACTGACGCGATCTACGCGCTGTCCGGCCGCTTGCGCCACTACCACTCGAGCGAGATTGATGTGGCCGACTGGGGAATGATGAATTCGCTGCGATTGCTCGGCAGCGGGACCTTGCGGCTCAACGAACTGAGCTTCCTTCGCGAACCGGAATGGCGGGATGACGAGAGGAAGATTCTGATGGCTGCAATCTCCGATCCGGGACATGTGTTTGTTAACCACGTCGCCGGACAAGAAGCCTTTCAGAGCGTTGGCGAGAGGCTTTCGGGATTCGCGCACCAAGCAGGCTATCAGCGGGTGCCCTTAGAGACCATCAGCGATCGAAACGGCCGCCCCGTTTTTGAGTTGTTCCGCTTTGATTGCGGCTCCAGGCCGTCAGAGGTCAAGCACAGCCCACATAGACCGGTATCGGAGAGGACTCAAGCACTAATTGACGCTCACTTGATCCCAGCCCCGGCGACAGGGCCCGCGACCTTACTGTCTAAGTCCACATTTCCGTTTTGAGCAGTTACTGATAACCTCTTGATGGCCCCCGACGCCTTTATCATGCGGGTTTCAACGTGATGAAGGAAACCCCCGGAGAACGACACCCAATGGGTGAGAAACAAAGCGGACCGTTTCAGCTTTCTTTCAACGCTTCTCTGAAGATCAATTTCCGGGGATCGCGGGTCACCTCCGACGGCGGCCTGGTTCTTGTTCGCGAGTTGGATGAGCGCCTGGGCTTCGGCGAACTGATCACCCAGTATCCGACCGACTCCCGCCGGGGGAAGAACACGCAACTTTCCTTGGCGGACTTATTGCGACAGTCGCTCTACAGCCGCATCGCGGGCTATGAGGACGTCAATGATGCCAAGCGGCTCTTGCAGTATCCGACATTCCGCCTGATCGGCTCCCGCAAGGTTTGGGATCGCGGCCTTGACGCGACTTTGCGTCCGTGGACAAACCCAGGCGCGGCAGGGTGCCTGGAAGATCCGGCGAACCTTGGAGCGCCGAGCGGGCCGTATGCCCCTTGATGTCTGAGCGATTTTCGGGCGATGTCACTGCGGGGGTGACGTGGCGGTCAGCATTTGCGCGATAATAGCACCTCTACATGACAAAACCAACCGCTAAGGCATTATCGGCGCTCTTGGTGGCGACAGTGCTGTTCTACTGGAAGATCCTTCTGACGGGCCAGTTTTCGCTGTTGACCTCGCGTGAGGGTGTAAGTCAAGCATACTCGTGGTTCCATTTCTGGATCAGAAGTATCGGGCACGGCTCGCTGCCTCTCTGGGATCCATACATTTTCGCGGGGCGCAGTTTCCCCGGGGAAATGCAGACGGCGGCGTTCTATCCTCTGAATTTCCTGCTTTTGCTGTTCCCGTTCAATCGTTACGGGGTTCTTTCGCTCGGGAGCTATCACATCTGGTATGCTTTCGCGCATTTTCTTGGCGCGTGCTTCATGTACGCCTTAGTGCGAGAGTTAGGCCTGCGGCGCTTCGCCGCAATCGTCGCCGGAATCTGCTTCTCACTCGGCGGTTTCGTTGCGCGCTTGGGGGGGTGGCCGCACATGTTGCACAGCGGCATCTGGCTGCCTCTGATTTTTCTGTTCCTGGTCCGAGGCATGCGAGCGGGGACCACCAAGCAGGCCCTCCTGAACTCCTCACTGAGCGGCATTTGTCTGGGACTCGCCATCCTTGCCGGCTGTCTCCACGTGGTCATCATGGAGGTGCTGGTGATCGCCAGTGCCGCGGCTTTTGCGGCCTTCCAACCGGAGCTACGGCGGAGCCTGTCCGGCAACCGGCGGTGGACCATACCGGCGCTCGCCGCCTCCATTGCGGCAGGCGTTGGCTTCTGCGCGGGCGCCGTTCAGCTATTCCCTTCGATCGAGTACAGCCGCCTGGCAATGCGTTTTCTGGGCGCGTCGGGAGCGTTGCCCGCCACGGCCAAAATCCCATACGCATTTATCGCGGCAGACAGCCACTGGCCCCAGAGTATTTTGGGAATACTGTTTCCAAGCCTACGCCTCGGGGCAGGAGAGAGTTTCGGTTTTTACATAGGCGTCTTTCCTATCATTGCGGCCATCGCCGGCATTTGGAAGCGGTGGTCCGAACCGTGGGTCCGGTATCTGACGGGACTCGCCGCGGCGGCGTTCCTGTACTCGCTCGGGGAATTCTCATTTCTGCACGGGGTCCTCTACGCCGTGGTGCCCGATTTGTGGATGGCACGGGAGCCGGACCGCTTTGTGTACCTGGTGGACTTCGCGCTGGCGATCCTTGCCGCCTTCGGGGTCGATGCACTTCTAGACCCTCAGACGTACAGAGCGAATTGGAGCGCATTGAGCCGCGTTCTTGGCGGCGTTGCGATTGTGTGCGCCCTCGCTTTGGCAGCTCCACCGCTGCTCGGACGTTCCTGAGCTAAATCCGTCGATATCGCTGTCCATCCTCCTGATTTTTGTCTCTTGTAGTTTGTTCTGGTATATCGCCAAGGGACATGTTGGCCTGGCTTCGCGCCTTCTGATTGTGGGGTTGCTCCTGTTCGATCTGAGCGCCTTCGACTGGACGCCGCGGAACAAGATCGAGCTAGCGCGCACGGATACAAACCATCTGGATCTGCTGCTGAGCTGCCGGGGTGCGGTGGAATTCCTAAAATCGCGGCCCGGAATTTTCCGCGTTTTGGCGCCCGGCGATAACCCCCCGAATCTAGGCGACATCTTCGAGCTGCGAACGACCCAGGGCGGAGCCGTGACTCTTCTCAACGACTACATGCAGCTATCTTCGAAACACGGTGAATTGCTGAACGTCCAGTATCTTTTGAAACCTGCTTCTACGCAGGATGCCGGCGCGGTTTATCAGGATGCGTCATGGAAGATATACGAGAACTCCAAGGCGTATCCGGCTGCCTGGGTGGTTCATGACACGATCACCGAGCCTTCACGGAAGTGCTTATTCCGGCGTTTGGATGATCCGACCGTGGATCTGCATCGAACGGCGCTCTTGGTTCAGCCGCTCGAGACCGCGCTTGAGCCGCCCATCCAGAGCGCTCCAGACGAGGCACGGTTCGTTGCGTACCAGGCGAACAGGCTGGAACTTGCCGTGCGCGCAAATGGCCGCGGGCTATTGGTTCTCAGCGAGAACTTCTACCCAGGCTGGTACGCTACCGTGAACGGAGCGGATACAGCAATCCACAAAGTGGACGGCGGTCTCCGCGGAGTTGTTGTGCCGCGCGGCGAGAGCCGGGTTGTGTTGTTTTACGCGCCGTGGACCGCTTTTGCCGGAGCGCTGCTGACATTGATGGCGTTCGCGGGAACGTTGCTCACCGTCGCGCTCGACTGGCACAAACGCAGATCGAAGCAGTCTGTGCATGAGGCCCTAAAGGCTTGATCCAGGACCTCGCCAATCTTTCCATCGCCGGTGCCAACCGCCTCTAATCCGAGCGAAGCTGTTCCATTGCTTCCCAACTCGTTCGCGCAGCGTGTTTTCGGACTCGGGCTCTAATTGACGCTCACTTGATCCCCGCCCCGGCGAACGGGCCCGCGGCCTTACTGTCTAAGAGGCATCGGACAAGGAAGTTTTGGACGCTCTATCTCGAAATTGCGGTTTCTGCCGGAGTTTGCGCAAATCGATAGTACCCGTAATACGTAATTGTTAGAAAACAAGAGTCAGGCCCGCGGGGCCGCTGCCGCGATTTTGGGCTCAATGCGCTCGAAGCGCTGGAAGTTTTTGTGAAAGCGCGCGCCGAGGCCGAGCGCGGCCTGGTCGTAGGCAGCCTTATCCTGCCAGAGCCCACGCGCATCGAGGACCTCGGATGGCACGCCGGGCACGCTCTCAGGCACAAGGACGCTGAACACCGGGTGCGGCTTAGCCGGAACCTGATCGAGTTTCCCCTCGATTGCCGCGTTGACCATAGCGCGCGTGTAGGCGAGTTGGATGCGCTCGCCCACGCCGTACGGCCCGCCGACCCAGCCGGTATTCACCAACCAGCACGCAACTTTGTGCCGCTCCATGCGCTCGCCGAGCATCCGCGCATAGACGTCGGGATCGCGTGGCAGAAAGGGCTCACCGAAGCCCGCGCTGAAAGTCGTCTTGGGCTCCTTTCCGAGCCCGCGCTCGGTGCCCGCCACCTTCGCCGTGTACCCGCTGAGGAAGTGGTACATCGCCTGCTCCGGCGTCAGCCGCGCGATCGGCGGCAGCACTCCGAATGCATCCGCCGTGAGGAAGACGATGTACGACGGGTGCCCGCCCGCGCTCGGAATCACCGCATTGTTGATGAAAGCCAGCCGGTACGCGGCGCGCGTGTTCTCGGTGATCTCGTCGGAATCGAAATCGAGCAGCCGCGTCGAGGTATCGATGACGACATTCTCAAGAATCGTTCCAAAGCGGATCGCGCTCCAGATCTGCGGCTCCTTCTCGCGCGAGAGCCGGATGGTCTTGGCGTAACAGCCCCCCTCGAAATTGAATATGCCGCGGTCGCTCCAGCCGTGCTCGTCATCGCCGATGAGCCGGCGCGTCGGGTCGGCCGAAAGTGTCGTCTTGCCCGTGCCCGACAAGCCGAAGAACAGCGCGACTTTGCCGTCGGCGCCCATGTTCGCTGAACAGTGCATCGGAAACACGTTGCGCTCCGGCAGCAGGTAATTCAGGATCGTGAACACGGACTTCTTCAGCTCTCCGGCGTAAGTCGTCCCGGCGATCATGATGATTCTCTTCTTGAAGTTGATTGCGATCGCAGTTTCCGAGTTCGTGCAGTCCTCAGCGGGATCGGCGTGGAAACCGGGAGCGAAAAAGATCGTGAATTGGGGGACGTGCTCCTCGGTCTTCGCGGGGTCCGGGCGGATGAATAGTTGCCTCGCGAACAGGCAGTGCCAGGCACGCTGCGTGATCACGCGAATCGGCAGTGTGTAGGCCGGGTCGGCGCCGGCAAAGCAATCGTGGACAAAGAGGTCCTGCCCCTGCCAGAAGGCGAGCATCTTGGCGTACAGCCATCCGAACCGCTCTTCCGACATGGGCTGATTCACCGGGCCCCACTTGACGGTCGAATCGGTTACACTATCGCGGACGATGAACTTGTCTTTCGGGGAGCGGCCCGTAAATTGCCCCGTCCTGACCACGTACGCCCCTCCGGCTGCGAACAGCCCCTCGTGCCTCTGCACCGAGCGCTCCAGAAGCTGCGCCGTGTCCATATTCCAGTACGCGATGTTGATGTTGCGGATGCCGTGTTCGTGCAAGCCATACCGGCTCGGACCGATGCCTGCATTCTGCATTCGATAGCCTCGCTCGGGCCAATATAGCACGCACTTATGTGCTGACGGAGCGAAGTGGCCGCATGGCGCGGCGTTTCGGCCGAGGGTTTCCGGCGCAGTATCGCCCCGCGAAACTCGCCCGGCCCGGCAACGTATAACATAATGACTTTATGCGTTTGTGTGTTCGGCTCGAACTCGCCGCTCTCGTCGTGGCGGCCGCATCGTGCGTTCTGCAGGCGCAGGTCATCGAGTTCGAGTCGGGCGGGCTCAAATTTCAAGCGCTGAGCAGGAATGGAGTGACCCTCATGTGGGCTCACCTGCCGATGAAGCTGCACGAGTACTCCATCCTACAGGTCGCTGTCTCGAACGGTTCACAGCGGACGGACTCCGTCCGCCCGGAAGATTTCACGTTCCTGCGAACGGACGGCGCCGTGTTGCGCGCGACGCCCGCGAAAACCGTGGTTGACCGCTTGCTCGATCACGCGACCCGCAGCGATGTCATCAAGCTCATTTCCACGTACGAAAACACCCTGAACGGCATGCCACAATTCCGTTCCACGAACGGTTACGAACAGCGCCGCCAGGCCGCGCTGGCCGAATTCGGCTCGAGCCGGCTCAAAGCGGCGGCAGCCGCCTCGGCAATCGCATTTGTCCGCACGAGGCTCGATCCTGGCGACTCGACCGACGGCGCCGTGTTCTTCGCCACGGCGGGCAAGCCCCTCGGGCCAGGCCATTTGGTCGTTCATACTGCCGGGGAGATATTTGAGTTCGATTCGGAGCCCCAGGGCAGCGGCAAGGTGCTGTTGAACCGCACGAAGGACCAGCCTTAGCCATTTTCCTTGGGTAAGCCGAGTATCCCGGCCAGATTGCCGCATGTGGATCGGGATTGGCTTGCTGCCACCCGCCTCGAGATTCTGCTCCGGCCGGCTCGCGGTGGTAGTCCGGCGGCCCGAAGGAGTGCGGCATTCATCTTTTGCGGGACGGGGGCGTCGAGCGCACGCGCGATGCCGCGCTCTGCGAGATCAACTCGTCCATTCGCCTGGTGCGAGCGGCCGCCCCGAAGCCACATAGCGCCTGATGCGCGTCACACACTCCTCAACCCCGAGCGCCCCGGTATCAATGAGCAGCCCCTTGCCGGTGTAGGGAAACGTCCGCACGATTTCGCGCACGCGTGCCTCATCGAGATCCTGCATTCCGGGATGCCGTAGATCGCGGCTTCGGAACCGCTCCGCCGCCACCTCCGGGCTCACTTTGCACTCGACCAGGAGCAACGGCTGCCGGCCAAGCGCACTCCGGTCCTCAGGATATCCATACGGCGCGTCGAGCACTGCACTCGCGCCCACACGGAGCAGCAACTCCGCCGCAAACTCAATTGCCCGGTAGGCGATTTCCCTGTCCTCACGGGTGTGCGCTGAATGCGGCATCAGGCGCGCGCGAGTCTCGTCCATCTGAAGATGCGGCGCCCCGAGATCAGCCGCAATCCGCGCGGCGAGCGTCGTCTTTCCCGAGCAAGCAGGGCCGGAGAAAACGATCAGCCTCAGGACTTGGCACACATTCCGCAAAGTACTCACGGTTAGCCTAGCATCTCGCTTTACGAGTTTACCGAAGCGTTCGAATCGGGGCGGCGGGCGCTCTCACCGGTGTTGGCGTACTGATCTCGCACAAGCATTCACAGGCCGGCTCAGAGAAGGGCTCCCAGATGCCGGTGATTTTCGGGATCTCGGTTTTGTAGGTGTCGAGCAGAAAGCCGTACGTCCCTCCGCTCTTGGGATGCTCAGCGTGCGGCTCGCGCGCCGGTCTTCTCCAGCTCGGCCCACGCAATGAGAGCCGGCAGAAACGGCGTCACACCATCCGCCGCAGTGAGGTCAGGATGATCTGGGCGGACGCGAACGGTGAAGCCGTGCAACCCGCTCTTCGCGCAGGCCGCCGCGGCCTCGAACACATGGCAGCCTTCCCCAGCCTGCCCGGCCGGCTTCATGGGCGTGGGGGCTGCTTCGATAATCTCGCCCGCGATGCTGAGGCGGCCGCAATAGAGCTCGACCAGCACGTCATCGGGAGTCAGCGCGCCAAGGTGGATCCGGACACGCGCGCGCACCTGAGCGCCGACGGGCAGCGCCTCGCCGGGCCCGCCTTCCAGAGTCTCAACGCGAACCTGCGGCCAGATCTCCCGCACCCGCGCCATCCAAGCGGCTAGGCCGCGCGCCCGGGCCGCCCCATCTGCCTCGAGATTACGGAACTGCTCGTGCGCTTTCAGGTAAAACTCGCGCGTGTAATCGTTCACCATGCGGTGCGTGTTGACGAAATGCGCAAGCGTGTGGATGGAGCTTTTCATACGCTCGATCCAGCGGCGGGGAGTGCGGTCCGGCCCCCGGTCGTAGAACGTCGGGATAACGTCGCGCTCGAGCAGCTCATAAAGCGCCTCGGCCTCCACCTGGTCCTGGTATTCAGAGTTGTCGTAGGTCTCGCCTTTGCCGATCGCCCAGCCGATTCCCGCAGGCCGTAATGGGTCGCGCCAGACCTCGTCCCACCAGCCATCGAGTGTGCTCAGGTTGAGGGCGCCGTTTGCGGCGGCCTTCATGCCACTGGTGCCGCTGGCCTCACGCGGGCGAAGCGGTGTATTCAGCCAGACGTCCACGCCCTGCACCAGGTAGCGCGCGACGGCCATATCGTAGTCTTCGAGAAATACCAGGCGCCGCCCGAAGTCAGCCTCGCGCGTAAGGCTCGCAATCTGCCGGATGAGATCCTTGCCGGGGCCATCCTGCGGATGCGCCTTGCCGGAGAAAATGAACTGCACTGGCCGGCTGCTGTCGGTCAGCATGCGTTTCAGGCGTTCGAGATCGCGCAGGATGAGCGTCGCGCGCTTGTAGGTCGCGAACCGGCGGGCGAAGCCGAACGTCAGCGCATCGGGATCGAGTACCTCGTCCGCGGCTTCGATCTCCGCCGGCGGCGCGCCGCGCCGGACGCGCTGATCGCGGACACGCTGGCGCGCCCACGTCACCAGCCGCTCCCGCCTCCGCTGATGCGCGCGCCACAGCTCCTCGGCGGGAATGGAATCAATGCCGCGCCAGACATCGCTGTTCGCCGGCTCCTCACGCCAACTGGGCCCGAGATAGCGGTCGTAAAGACGGTTCATCTCGAGTGAAATCCACGACTGGAGATGCACGCCGTTCGTGATGTGCCGGATTGGGATTTCATCCACCGGCACGCCCGGCCACAGCGGCTGCCACGTATTCCGGCTCACGGCGCCGTGAAGCTTGCTCACACCGTTGCGGTAGGACGCTAGCCGCAGCGCGAGCACCGTCATGCAAAAGTCGCCTTGATCGCCGGCTCCGCGCCGGCCCAGTGCGAGGAATTCGTCGCGCGAAAGGCCGAGGCCGCGCGCGTAGTCGCCGAAATAGCGGTCCACCAAATCTGCCCCGAAATAGTCGTGGCCGGCTTCGACCGGCGTGTGCGTCGTGAACACCAGGCTCGCAGAGGCCAGCACGCGCGCTTCGGCAAGCGTTAGGCGCCGCACTTCCATCAGCCGCCGCACGCGCTCCAGGCCGAGAAATGCCGAGTGGCCTTCGTTCATGTGGTAGACCGTCGGTTGGATGCCGAGCGCTTCGAGCGCGCGGTAGCCGCCGATTCCCAGCAGCATCTCTTGCCGTATGCGCATGTCGCGATCGCCGCCGTAGAGCTGGTCGGTGATGTCCCGGTCCTCCGCGCGCTGGTTGCGAGCGAAGTTCGTGTCGAGCAGGTATAGCGGCACGCGCCCTACCTGTGCCCGCCACACCTGTGCGTACACCTGCCTGCCTGGAAACGCGACCTCGACGACGACGGGCTTTCCATCCGGACCCTGCGCCGGCACGACCGGCAGGTTATGGAAGTCGTTATCCTCGTACGCCTCCTGCTGCCAGCTGGACTGGTTGAGATATTGACGGAAATACCCTTGCTGATACAGCAGCCCGACGCCGACCAGCGGCACCCCGAGGTCGCTCGAGGATTTCAGGTGATCTCCCGCCAGAATGCCCAGACCTCCGGCAAAAATCGACAGGCACTCGGTAAGGCCGAACTCCGCCGAGAAATACGCGACCAGTGGGCCTTCGGACCGGCCCTCATGCATTTTGTGAAACCAGCAGGAACTCGAGCCCTCCATGTAGGCGCTGAGATCCCGCCGCACGCGCTCGAGGTGCGCGAGGAAGGCATCGTCGGCCGCCGCCGAGTCGAGCTTCGATTGTTCGATCGTCCCCAGCATCAGCACGGGGTTATGCCCGCTGGACTCCCAGAGGTCGCGGTCCAGCCGGCGGAACAGCTCGATCGCTTCATGGTCCCAGGCCCACCGAAGGTTGTAGGCGATTTCTCTTAAACCTTCCATCGGCGCAGGCAGAGATGGGACGACACTGAAGATCCGGACCGGCTTCATTAGGCCTCCAGACCCGAATCGTTCGCCGATCGGACCCGCGGGATCAAGCAAACGACTTAGCGCGGCCGCCGGATTACACTAGCGTGCCGTCTCCGAAGTGACTTGACTGATCCACACGCTAGCGGTCGGGGGCGCCCAGCACACTGTCACGCGGACTTCACGCGCGTTTAACAATTCTGTAACAAAGGCCAGTGAGAATCAAAAAGAGGAGGCTCAATGAGGATTTCTGTGCTTGCCCGGCTTGTTCTCGTCCCGTTGGCCGGCGGGCTTTGCGCGGGTCAGATTTTGATCAATAGCGCTGGCGCAACGTTTCCGTATCCCATATATTCCAAATGGTTTGATGAGTTCCATAAGCTGCACCCTGATATTCAGATCAACTACCAGTCGATCGGCTCCGGCGGCGGAATCCGTCAGCTCGAAGCGGGCACGGTAGATTTCGGCGCTTCCGATCAGCCGCTGTCGGAGGAACAGATGGCGCACTCTAAGGTGAAACCGCTGCACTTCCCGACCGTTCTCGGTGGCGTGGTTCCGGTCTACAATATCGCGGGCGTTTCTGCCGAGTTGAACTTCACCCCCGAAGCTCTGGCCGGGATCTATCTTGGCAACATCAAGAAATGGGACGATCCGGCAATTGCGCGCGCCAACCGCGGTGTATCGCTGCCCGCGGCCAACATCATCGTAGTGCATCGGTCCGACGGCAGCGGCACCACCTTCATCTGGACCGACTTCCTGTCGAAAACCAGCCCGGAATGGAAGAGCCGTGTAGGTTCGAGCACGTCCGTGAGCTGGCCGGTCGGCCTGGGCGCCAAAGGCAATGAGGGAGTGGCGGGCCTGGTGAAGCAGCAGCCGAATGCGATCGGCTATGTCGAGCTGATTTACGCAGTCCAGAACAAAATGGCGTATGGCCGCGTGCGCAATTCCGCGGGGGCCTTCATTAAGGCCGATCTCGCGAGCGTCACCGCGGCTGCGGCCGCCGCCGCGAAAAACATGCCTGCGGATTTTCGCGTTTCCATCACGAACGCGCCGGGCAAGACGGCATATCCAATCTCCAGTTTCACGTGGCTGCTGATTCCACCGCAGATCGCGGATGCCACCAAGAAGCAGGCAATTACCGGCTTCCTCAAGTGGATGCTCGGGCCCGGCCAGGGATTCACCGAGTCGTTATCCTACGCGCCGCTGCCCGCGCAAGTGATCGCCAAAGAAGAGAAGGCCATTTCCGAGATCCATTAAAGTGGCCACTACTGCAATTCCGGCGGGGGACGTGCGCGGCGCCATCCGCGTCCGTGCCTTCCTCGGCCGACTGCGCACCGGGGATGAAATCGCGCACCTGATCACCATTCTGTTTGCGGCGAGCGTTCTGGCGATCACGGCGCTGCTCGTGTTGGAGCTTTATCGAGCTTCCGCCCTCTCCCGGCGCGAGCTCGGGTGGCCATTCCTCTTCGGCAGTGCCTGGGACCCGGTCGCGGGCAAGTTCGGCGCGCTGCCGTTCATTTACGGGACGGTCATCACTTCGCTGTTGTCGCTCATGATTGCCGTGCCTCTCGGTTTGGGCGCTGCAATCTTTCTTTCGGAGCTCGCGCCGCCGCGCATTTCGGACGCGCTGACGTTCGTCATCGAGCTGCTCGCCGCGGTGCCGAGCGTCATCTATGGTTTGCTCGGCGTTTTCATCCTGGTGCCGCTCATGCGAGACTGGGCCGGGCCGGCCCTCCAAGCCACGCTTGGCTTTCTGCCGCTCTTCCAAGGCCCGAATTACGGGGTAGGCGTGCTGAGCGCGGGCGTTGTGCTCGCGCTCATGATTTTGCCGTTCATCGTGTCGGTCTCGCGGGAGGCGCTGCTGGCCGTGCCGCGGGAGCAGCGCGAGGCAGCGCTCGCCCTGGGCTCGACGCACTGGGAGTCCACTTGGCGCGTTGTGGTGCCCCACGCCCGGCTAGGCATTCTCGGGTCGATCTTCCTGGCGCTGGCCCGGGCACTGGGCGAGACCATGGCCGTCACAATGGTTATCGGCAACGATCCGAAAATCAGCTCCTCTCTGTTTGCACCGGGGTATTCCATCGCGGCGGTGATCGCGAACGAATTCACCGAGGCGACCGCGGACCTGCACTTGAGCGCACTCATCGAGCTGGGGCTGGTGCTGTTTGCTGTGACGATCGTCATCAACGCGCTGGCGCGGCTGATGATCCTCGCGACCACGCGGCGGGGAACCAGGCAATGAGGTTTCGTAAACTTACCAACGCGCTCATGTTTACGGCGACCGCCGCGTGCGCGCTGGCAACCGTCTCGGTGCTCGTGTTTATCCTCGGGTACCTGCTGTGGTACGGCGTGCGCTCCTTGAGCTGGAATTTCCTGACCCAACTCCCTAGGCCTCCTGGCGAAGCCGGCGGCGGGATGGCGAACGCAATCGCCGGCACCGGCAAGCTCCTCCTGCTGGCCGCGGCGATGGGCGTACCCGTCGGCTTCATGGGCGGCGTCTACCTTTCGGAGTTCGGCGGCAAAACGTTTTCCTTTCTCGTGCGGTACACGACTGATCTGCTGAACGGAGTGCCCTCGATCGTCATCGGCCTCTTCGCGTACGCAATCGTAGTCGTGCCGATGCGCCACTTCTCAGCGTTCGCGGGCGGGGTGGCGCTCAGCCTGATGGTCATTCCGACGACCATGCGCACGACCGAACAATTCCTCCGCGCCGTTCCGCACGCGCTGCGCGAAGGAGCACTCGCGTTGGGTGCCAGCCGGTGGAAAGCCATCGCGACAGTGGTGATTCCGGCCGGCCTCCGGGGCGTGCTGACGGGCACGATCCTTGGTATCGCGCGCGTCGCGGGCGAGACCGCGCCGCTGCTGTTCACGAGTTTCGGCAATCCGTTTTGGAGCACGGGTTGGAACCATCCGACCGCTTCGCTCCCGGTAATGATCTTCACATATGCGATTTCGCCGTACGATGATTGGCACCGCCAGGCCTGGGCGGCTGGCCTGGTGCTGCTCGGCCTGATGCTGGCCGCAAACGTCGCAACACGGCTCATTCTGTCGCCCAAAACCGCACAACGCGCTTAGACTATGGCAACCAGCTTCATCCGCATGATTGAGCAAACAAGCGAGTACCAACCCGCCGAGACGGACCCGCCCCACGCGGTCGCTTCTCCGCCTAAGCTGCGCATCGCGCACCTGAACTTCTATTACGGCGCCAATCAGGCCCTGTGCGATGTCAGCCTCGACATCGTGCCAAACCAAATCACCGCGCTGATCGGCCCATCCGGTTGCGGCAAGTCCACGTTCCTGCGCACACTGAACCGCATGTATGAAACCGTGGCGAACAGCCGCGCAGAAGGCGAGCTCCTGCTGGACGGCGAGAATATTCTGCGAATGGACGTGGTCGGGCTGCGCCGGCGTGTCGGCATGGTGTTCCAGAAATCGAACCCCTTCCCGAAATCCATCTTCGACAATGTGGCATACGGCCTGCGCGTCAATGGTTGGATGCGAAAGCCGGAACTCGAGGAGGCCGTCGAGCGGAGCTTGCGGCGCGCCGCATTATGGGACGAGGTGAAGGGTCACCTGCACGAATCCGCATACGCCCTCTCCGGCGGCCAGCAACAGCGCCTGTGTATTGCGCGCGCGCTGGCGGTGGATCCCGAGGTCCTGCTGCTCGACGAGCCTTGCTCGGCGCTCGACCCGATCGCCACCGCCAAAATCGAAGAGCTCATGTTCAATCTTAGGGAAAGCTGCACCCAGGTCATCGTGACACATAACATGCAGCAGGCTGCGCGCATCGCGGAGTACACTGGTTTCTTTCTGCTTGGCAGGCTCATCGAATTCAACAAGACAGAGATCATTTTCAAGCGGCCGGCCAAGAAGGAGACTGAAGACTACATCACCGGCCGGTTCGGATAGAACGGATTCGCGGAGATCCTGTGCGCCACTTTGTCGAGGAATTAGAGCAGCTCCAGGCCCGCATGCTCGAAATGGCGGGGTTGGTCGAGGCCGGCATCCACACCAGCGTGCGTTCGCTGATTGAGCGGAACGAGGCGCTGGCTCAGGAAGTCCTGCGCAATGAAGCCCGCATTAACCAGATGGAGATCGAGATCGACGACATGGCTGTCGTCTTGATAGCGCGCCACCAGCCCATGGCCGGAGACCTGCGCCTTTTGACCGCGGCCATCAAGATCAACAACGATCTCGAGCGCATGGGCGACCTGGCGGTGAATACCGTCGAGCGGGCGCTCTCGCTGATACGGCAGCCTGTGGTGAAGCCCCTGATCGACATCCCGCAAATGGCGCGCCGCGCCGAGTCCATGGTTCGCAAGAGCCTGGATGCGTTCGTGAAGCGCGATGCGGACCTGGCGCGCTCCGTGCTGCTTTCCGACGATGCGGTGGACGACCTGAGGGACGCCATCTACCAGGAATTGGTTGGCTTCATGGAGCGGGAGCCGGCGACGATCTCACGCGCGCTCGATTTGATCTTCGTGGCCCGGAATCTGGAGCGAATCGCGGACCACGCCACCAATATCGCAGAGGACGTTCTATTCCTGGTACAGGGTGTGGACGTGCGCCACCACGCGGAAGCTAGGGAAGCCCTTAAGTAGCTGAGCTGGACGCGTGAGGAGAAGGCGGCAAGCGCCAAAAATAAGTAAGGGCAGGCGCCGGTGCCTGCCCTGATGTCACCCCGCAACGCTCCCCAGAAAGGTCGCCAGCCCGTAATTTCTTATTGCCCCGGCGGCGTTTCCCATAAACGTCGCCAGCCCGTAGCGTTCGGCATCAGGATCGCTGCCCATAAGCGATCTCGCCGATTGTGTTCGAATGTCTTTAAGATTTCGATGTGTAGCAGATCAAAAGGATGCAATTTTTTTAGCTGGACCCGGTCACATGAATCTCCTTAGCCGGCTGCGGCCTACTGAAAAACAAGACGCCAGACCGGTGCTGCATTCATTATTGATGAGACCAGAGCAAGGCTTCCGATCGGGTTGGGGCCATTGATGAGGGCGGTGGTCCTGCCTCCAGACCGCTCTTTTGGCCGCCAGTGTGCGGGTCATGGCATTCCGTGCAACGCCTAGCTGCAGGACCGTGAGGGGGCTTGCCGCCGGCCGCCTCCACGGAGTGGCATTCGGCGCAAAGCTCCGCCTCGGGCTTGGCTAGATGGTGCGCGTAAGGGCTTGCGTGGGGCTCGTGGCAGCCGGTGCAAGTTGCTGATTCGATGGCCGCGTGCCGCGACTTGGCGGTTGCGATGCGATTCTTCAACTGGACGTGGCAACCATAGCAGATCTCGTTTACCCTGGCCACGTTCAGCCGCACCTGGCCATCCTCTGGCTCGGAATGGCACTCCTCACAGCGCCGGCCGGCGAAGGGCCCATGCGCGCTTTCGTAAATCAGTTTTGAGGATTTCGAAGCGTGGGGATCGTGGCAGCGCGTGCAGACGCTCTTTTCAAATGGTTGCTGCTGGTGCGCCGCCGTGAGTTTCTCGCCCGGTTGGTGACAACCGAGACAAAGCTGGGGCTCCGGCGTCTTCAGCGAGTGTGGGCTAGGGGGCGCCCGCCGGTGATCGATGTGGCAACCGGTACAGCCGTGGGCCATCGCCGCATGAACGACCCGTTTCCGCAGCGCAGCCGCGATTGCACCGTGGCACCCGAGACACTCGGCGTCATCCGGCGTTGCGGCGGCTCCCGCCGATCCCGCTGGCGCGCCCGCCATGACGCATGTGAGGCATGCAATGGCGATGCGGCAAAATCTCACTCGGCCCCCGACCCGCTCCAGAAAGCGAACCGTGCGTTTCCTCGCCTCAGGGAAGTGCCGCCTCTGCCCGCCGCGCGGTGTTTGCGCCTACTTCTTCTCCTGGTAACCCTCGAGCGAGTGATTATGGTCCTTGTAATACTTGCCCGCGTCGGTCAACTCCTTCGAGCCTGGTTTCACGTGGCAGAAGGTGCAAGCCTTCTTCTCCTTTTTCGCGTATTCGGGCTTCGCGAACGAGGTCGACATGGAAATGGTCAAGCCCAGGGCGATCACAAGGGCTGGAACAGCGAATTTCAAAGTCTTCATGGCCTTTTTCTCTCTCCTGTCGAGCGTTTGTAACAGCTATGAACCGGCGTGACCGGCCTCAGCACTGCTGGTGCCGCAACCCAGAAAACGAGGGTCCAGAGTCATTTATAGCGTTTCCCGATAGTCTACCGCAACCGCTGGTAGTGAGGTCATAGCGGGGGAACAGGAAATTGGCGAGTTCCGGAAGTTCCACCAACTGATCCGCAAATTCATCGCGGTGAATGCGCAGATCTGTCGTTCTCGGGGATGCTCCATGCGCTTTGCAGCACGGCCAACGCGGCGATCGCAGCGGTTTCCGCGCGCAGGATCTGCGGCCCGAGCGAGACTGCGCACCAGTCGGCCTCGAGCGCGCGGGCGCGCTCCCCGGGAGTCCAGCCGCCTTCCGGACCCACCAGCAAAGCAATCCGATCGGATGGATGCCGGCAACTGGGCGCCGCGGCCAGCATCGGCCGCGCGCCGGGGTCTTCATCGAGAAGGTAGCGGTACGTATCGGGCCGAAGGATCGCCTCGCCGAATGCGGCGGGATCGCGAATTTCCGGCAGCCGCGCGCGGCGCGCTTGCTGGCTGCTCTCACGCACAATCCGGCGCCAGCGCTCGATGCGCTTCCAGGCGGCTCGTTCCAAACCCTTCTCGCTGCGCCCGGCGGCGATGGGGACGATGGTTTCGGCACCCAGCTCGGTCGCCTTCTCAAGCGCCCATTCGAACCGGTCGAATTTGATGAGTGCGAGCAGCATGGTGAAATGCGCGGCCGGCTGTTCGGCCGGCAGCTCCTCGAGGAGCCGGAAGACGACCTCGCCTTTCCGGACCTCCTCAATCGCCGCAAGGTAGACGGAATGGTTATCGGAAAGTTCGAACTGCTGGCCGGCTTCTGCGCGCAGCACCTGCCGCAAGTGGCGCGCGTCCTCGCCCCTGACGGCGGCGCGGGATTGGCTCACCGCATCGACGAAGAAGCGCCTGCGAGCCATTAGAGGAAGCCGCCTTCGCCCCTCGCCGCGAGCGTAGTTCCCATGTGAAATAATGTACCCCGGATGACATGATTGCATCTCTACGCGGCAAGATTCTTGAGAAGCACCCGAACCAGGCGATCGTTGAGGTAGGCGGCGTCGGGTATGACGTCGCCATACCCATCTCCACCTACGCTGCCCTGCCCGAAGCCGGCCACGAAGTTTGCCTCCGGATTCACACGCACGTCCGCGAAGATGCGCTGGCGCTGTACGGCTTCCTCTCGGCGGACGAGAAGATGCTCTTTGAGCGGCTCATTTCGGTGAGCGGCATCGGGCCGAAACTCGCCATCACGGTGCTTTCGGGGCTGGCTGTGGCGGACCTGATCGCGGCAATCCGCGCGGGCGACGCCGGGCGGCTGGTGCGGATCCCTGGCGTTGGCAAGAAGACCGCCGAGCGCATCCTATTAGAGCTGCGCGAGAAGCTGTCGGAGACGGCGGCCGCAGCCGCGGGCGTTTCACGCGGTGGAGCGCCGGGGTTGACCGCTCTCGATCAGGACGTGCTCTCGGCGCTGATGAATCTCGGCTGCACGCCCGCCGCGGCGGAAGCGGCGGTGCGAAAAGCGAAAGCCGCCGGCGGCCCGAGCGATTTTGAGCCGCTCTTCCGGCGGGCGCTCGAGATGGTGCGGTGAATCCCGGGCCGGCGCTGAAGAATTTTCCTCGATCCGTTTTCGCTCGGAAGTGTCCGTTTCTGGCACGGGCGTGTAGTGTCCAAAAGTGCGTTGAGAGCCTTACGGTGGACAGATTGTCTAGCTGGTCAGCGCCTGTAACAGATACCGCTCCAGGGGCTCTGGATTGCCATCACGGCAACGCGTAATCAGGTCAACATAGGGCGGGTTTGGGGGCCTAGGATCGACAGGCCAGCGCCTCGGCCAATGGCCGTAACGACCCATGATGCTCCATACGATCAATCGACCGGCATGTCCATTACCGTTGGCATAGGGATGAACAGTCAAGAAGGCGACAAACGCTCGGCAAGCAAGCGCCAGAACGTACTGGAGTCGTTGCTGTGGCGACAACAGAGCGTTCGCATCCAATGCCAGCAGGCCCGCACGTATTTCGGCGTTCAACTCATCCATCCGGAACCCCACGGATTCCGGGGAAACCCCGACACGGGGATCGGCCTTGACCATGACGCGGTAGAAACGTAGACATCGAAATCTCTCTCCACGGTAGTGGCCAGCGTAGTACTCACAGCCAGGAGGGGTCAGGTTTTGGAACACCCGAAAATGCACCTTTCGGGTGTTGGTTGCCAGAGATAGTGTGTCTAGCCCCCCCGCCATGAGTTCGATGAGAATCTCAGACACCCGAACTGGTACAGTCGCGCACCGCTGGGGGTGATTGTCGTATTCCCAGGTGGGACAATCTGGAGGATGCATTGAACCGGGCGCTAGTCCACCAATTCACCGACATCTGCTGCAAGTTGGCGCGCCCACTCTTCAATGTTGCTGGGTCTTCCCCCCAATTGCACTGCGCGCGAAAGCAGGTCGTCTAGTTCGGGCACCGGTGGCAGCGGGCGGCCCTCTTCAATGACTTTGACAACCGCGCGCAACTCTACCATGGCACTTCTGAGCTGCAGCAGTTCCTTCTGGGGCTCCCGCAGATTCCCCGTTGACAGGAATGTCCCACTTGCGGGCACGCAATATTGGGGCTCGAATTGTGCCACATAGAATGCTGGTATGTCTACCGTCACCCCCCATCCTTCCTCGTTATCTTCCCATACGAGATCCAGCGGAAGATCGAAGTTGTCAGACGACACTTGGTAGACAATAGGAGGCGACGACAGATATCTGTTGATTGAGATTGGGGCAATGGCGGCCATAGCGCTACTCTTTTTCGGCCTTCGATTGCGCGGCTTCTCGTCGAAGCTCCGGAGGTACTTCGAGTATGGGCATGCCACCCATCTGGAAGACGTAAATTGGCTCGCCATCCGGCTTGTAGCGATCAACCAATCGCGCAGCAGTCCCCAGAACCGTCTTGAACCGCAGAACAGTTCCGTCCTCTAGCTTGTATACAGACCACGGCTCCTTTTCGGCCTCGAAATCGAGCTGTTCCGCCTCAACCGGTTTGCCTTCAAGCGGGACTTGAATTCTCTTTGCCAACGTGACCCCTTCTCGGTTTTCCCCAAGAAACCATGGTACAGCCCTACAGTCTATCTTATCGGAGGTTCCCTAGTTCAACTTTATTATAGAACGTCGGGCAGCGCAAGAGAAAACTTGTATTTTCAGTCTGTTACGTCCGAAGTTGGATCGACGTAATTCCGTGATTCCCGCTTCCATAGCTGGCGTGACCCGCAGGCTGCGTTGAATGCGGCAGAGGCTGTAGTAGGCGAAGTGCAAGCAGAGCGCAGCCCATAGGCTTGGCCGTATCACGCCCCACCCGTGAAGGGAGCCCCTGGCTTCGTCAGTCGATCGCGTGTCGAACCTTCGGCCGGTTAGGGACATATCGCCTCTAACCTTAATCGGAAGCTGTCCTAGTACCCAGCCCCACGTGAGACAGGTCTTCAGCCGGTGCAGCACCTTTTCAGCATCCTGCTGGGCCGGCGCTGGTTGGGGTAACCTGAAGAGTCATGCGGGAGAGGGGAATCGTTTCGGCTTCGCTGCAGGATGACGAGCGGCAATTCGAAGCGAGCCTTCGGCCGCGCCGCCTGGATGAGTTTACCGGTCAATCGAAGTTGAAGGAAAATCTCGCCATTGCAATCGAGGCTGCCAGGCGCCGCGGCGAGGCGATGGACCACGTCCTGCTCTACGGCCCGCCCGGCCTGGGCAAAACGACGCTCGCTGCGATCATCTCGAACGAGCTGGGCGTGGGCTTCGAGCAGACTTCGGGCCCCATCCTGCAAAAGAAGCTCGATCTCACGGGCGTGCTGACGCAGATCCGGGCGCGCCAGGTCTTCTTCATCGACGAGATTCACCGGCTGCTGGCCGACGTCGAGGAGATGCTCTACGCCGCGCTCGAGGATTTCCGGGTCGATATCCTCATCGGCACGGGTCCGGGCGCGCGTACGCACTCGATGGTGATCCCGCGCTTCACCGCGATCGGCGCGACGACGCGGCAGGGCCTGGTGAGCGCGCCGTTACGCGGCCGCTTTGGCCTGGTCCTGCGGCTGAACCACTACACCGTCGAGGAACTGACCCAGATCGCAGTGCGCTCGGCGGGGCTCCTCGAAGCCGAAATCGACGCGGCAGGCGCCGGGGAAATCGCGCGCCGCAGCCGTGGCACGCCGCGGATCGCGAACCGCCTGCTCCGCCGCGTGCGCGATTATGCGCAAGTGCGCGCCGATGGCCGCATCACCGGCGAAATTGCGCGCACCGCGCTCGATTTGCTCGAAGTGGACCGCTTCGGACTCGATGAGCTCGACCAGAAGATCATGCTGACCATCCTCGAGAAGTACAGCGGCGGTCCGGTCGGCTTGAACACGATCGCGGCATCGATCGACGAGGAGCCGGACACCGTCGAGGAAGTGTACGAGCCATATCTCCTGCAACTCGGTTTTATCGACCGCACTCCGCGCGGCCGCGTCGCGACCGACCGCGCCTTCGAATATTTTGGCGTCGCGCGCCGTATGCGCGATAACGCGCAAAACCCGCTATTCTAAGCAAGCTGTGAAAACGGTCTACCTGTCGCTTGGATCGAACCTCGGCGAACGCGAGCATGCCCTCTGCGACGCTGTCACGCACCTGGAAGCGCCGGATCTTCGCGTGCGCCGGGTCTCCTCCTTCTACGAAACCGAGCCGCAGGAGCTGCGCGGCCAGCCCTGGTTCGTGAATGCGGTGGTCGAAGCGGAAACGGAGCTGTTTCCCAAGCAATTGCTCGCGCGCATCGAAAAGATCGAGCTGGAGCTGGGACGGAAGCGGCTCAGGCCGAAGGGGCCGCGCACGATCGATATCGACATCCTGCTCTACGGCGATTCGGTAATGGAAATGTCCGGGCTGACGATTCCGCATCCGAGGCTTGCCGAGCGCCGGTTCGTACTCGAGCCGCTGGCCGAGCTCGCGCCGGACCTGCGCCACCCGGTCACGCGGAAAAGCATCCGCGAAATGCTCGCGCGGGTCCAGGGCCAAGCCGTACGCAAAATGAAATGAGGACGAGCGGTGCGTGCTACAGCTTCAGCAGCGTTCGCAGGCGCTTGGTTTGCACACGGCTCACCGGGACCTCGGTTTGCTTCTTGTCGTCCATGCGCAGCATGTAGCTGGACTTGAACCAGGGGATGACTTCCTTGATCCGGTTGACGTTCACCAGGTAGGAGCGGTGCACGCGCCAGAACGTGCCGGGATCGAGGTTCGACTGCAGCTCCTCGATGGTGCGGTAGTTTGATTGCCCCTCCAGCACCGTCGTGACCACGCTGATCACGCCGTCGTCGATGGTCGCATAGATGACCTCGCTGGCGTCCACGATGAGGTTCCGGTTGCCGGATTTGACCAGCAGCTTGGTGCGATGAGAGGCCGGCCGAGTCGGCGCCGCCGACTCGGCCGGCTGCGCCTTGGCTTTCTCCTGCAAGATGCGGCGCGCACGCTCCACGGTGAGTGCGAGCCGGTCCTTATCCACCGGCTTGAGCAAGTAATCGAGCGCTTCCAGGCGGAAGGCCTCGACCGCGTACTGCTCGTAGGCGGTGGCCAGGATGAAATACGGCAGAGGGATATTTTTTTGCCGCAGCGTGTGGATCACACCCAGGCCATCCAGCCCCGGCATTTGCACGTCGAGAAAAACCAGGTCCGGCTCGAGATCCTCAATAACCTTGACCGCTTGCAAGCCGTTTTTCGCCGTCCCGATTACCTCGACCTCGGGGAACTCTTTCAGCAGGTAAACCAACTCATCGCAAGCGAGCGGTTCATCCTCGACGATGAGCGCTGAAAGTGCGGCTGTCGCGCGCTCCGGCATGAGAATGTTAGTATAACATCTCGGGTCTTTGAGCTTGAATAAGATGACATTCCTCTGCCTTGGCCGCGGAGAAGGAGACAGGATTGCCCCAGAAAGATAACGTCACGATTGCACCGGCGCAGGGCAAACTCGGCGTGCTCACACCTGGCATCGGCGCAGTGACCACAACCTTCATCGCAGGCGTGGAGGCCATCCGGCGCGGCCTCGGCCAGCCGATCGGCTCGCTCACCCAACTCTCCACGATCCGCCTTGGTAAGCGCACCGAGGGGCGCACGCCCCGGATCAAGGATTTCGTCCCGCTGGCCGATCTGAACGATCTCGTTTTCGGCGGCTGGGATATCTTCGAAGACGATGCCTACGAAGCGGCAATGAAAGCGGGCGTGCTCGAGCCCGCACTGCTTGAAAAAGTCAAGCAGCCGCTCTCGGCCGTGCGGCCGATGAAAGCGGTATTCGATCCCGAGTACGTGCGCCGCATCAACGGACCGAACGTGAAACAGGGCGGCACGAAGATGGACAAGGCGCAAGCGCTCATCGAGGATATCGAGAACTTCCGGCGGGAGACCGGCGCGGCGCGCCTGGTGATGGTGTGGTGCGGCTCTACAGAAGTGTTCCACCGGCCGGCGGCATGCCACCAGACGCTCAAGGATTTCGAATGCGGCTTGACCAGGAACGATCCCGAAATCTCCTCGAGCCAGATTTACGCTTACGCCGCGCTCCAATGCGGCGTGCCTTACGCTAACGGCGCCCCCCACCTGACCACCGACACGCCGGCGCTGATCGAGCTGGCGCGCGAGCGGCAGGCGCCTATCGCCGGCAAGGATTTCAAGACCGGCCAGACTTTCATGAAAACGCTCATTGCGCCGGGCCTGAAAGCGCGCATGCTGGGCGTGGCCGGCTGGTTCTCCACCAACATCCTAGGCAACCGCGATGGCGAAGTGCTCGACGATCCGGGCTCGTTCAAATCGAAAGAGGAATCGAAGCTCTCGGCGCTCCAGCACATCCTGCAGCCCGATCTCTACCCGCAACTTTACAAAGACCTGTACCATGCGGTCCGCATCAACTACTATCCGCCGCGAGGCGACGCAAAGGAGGGCTGGGACAATATCGATATCTTCGGATGGCTCGGCTACCCGATGCAGATCAAGATCGACTTCCTGTGCCGCGACTCAATCTTGGCCGCGCCGCTCGTGCTGGACTTGGCGCTGTTTCTCGACCTGGCGCAACGAGCCGCCATGAAGGGCATTCAGGAGTGGCTCTCTTTCTATTTCAAGGCGCCGATGACCGCGCCCGGCCTTTATCCAGAGCATGATATTTTCATCCAGCTCATGAAGCTGAAGAACACGCTGCGGTGGATGCGCGGCGAGGACCTGATTACGCACCTGGGCCTGGAATACTACGACTGATTTTTCACAACATGAACAACGGAGCGCGGGGGTCCGCCGCCCCCAAGAAAGTTCTAGTCATCGGCGGAACGTTGTTTATCGGACGCTCTTTAGTTGCCGAGTTGCTAAAGGCCGGTCATGAGGTGTCGGTGCTTCACCGCAAGCCCGGGCACGACCTGGGCAAGCGGGTGGGCAGCATCGTGGCCGACCGCAACGACGTGGAAGCGACGCGGCGCGCCTTAAGCAAGTCGCGTTTCAACGTCGTCTTCGATAACGTCTACGATTGGGAGCGCGGCACCACCGCCGCGCAGGTCGAGGCAGCCGCACGCGCCTGCTGCGGCAGCCACCTCGAACGGTACGTGTTCATGTCCAGCGTCGCGGCTTACGGCGATGGGCTGAACCACCACGAAGGGGATGCGCTCGCGCCTGACGACCACCCGGAAGCGTACGCCCGGAATAAGGCAATGAGCGAGCGGGCGCTCTTCCGCCTGCATCAGCGCGGTGGCCTTCCCGTGGTCACCATCCGCCCGCCGTTCATTTACGGTCCGGGCAATCCGTATTACCGCGAGGCTTTTTTTTGGGACCGCCTGCGCGAGGGGCGCCCTATCATTCTTCCCGGCGATGGCCGCCGCCTCATGCAGTTCGTCTACATCAAGGACCTGGTGACCGCGTGCCTGCGCGTCATGGAGGAGCCGGCTGCCGTCGGTCATGCGTTCAACATCGCGAACCCCCGCGCCATCACGCAGGCCGAAGCGATAGCGGCATTCGCCGAAGCGGCAGGGAAGAAACTGGCCGTCGTGCGCGTGCCGCGCGAGCGCATCTACCAGTTGGGCGGAAACCCGATGGGGCCGCTGTTCTATTTCGGCTTCTATCTCGATCTGCCGCCGATCACGCAGATTGTGACCAAGGCGCAGCGGGTGCTGGGCTTCCGGGGAATCGATTTCCTTCAGGGCTTGAGAGAAACCTATCGCTGGTATCTGCGGCACCACAGGCGCCGCGATATTGACCTCAGCTTCGAAGACCGGCTGCTCGAGTGCTCGCCGGCGCACCTGGCCGCTGCCGCGCACTAAGTTAGAATTTCCTGGCCGCTTTAGGAGCTTCGGCGGTCTGCGGCTTGTCGTACTCCACGACCACCGATATCCGCCGGTTGCGGCTGCTGTTCGGGTCGGCGGGATTCAGCAAGTGCTTGTCAGCGAAGCCACGGATCTGCACCACCTGCTCCGGACGCAGACCGTGATCTTGCATGCAACGGCGGGCGGCGGTGGCACGGTCTACGGAAAGCTCCCAATTGCTGTAGCCGTTCAGGGCGGAAAAGCGATATGGCCGGGCGTCGGTGTGGCCCTCAACCACCAGCTCATTCGGCAGCCGGCCCAGTTCGGCGGCAAGCAATGCGAGCATCTGCACGCCGTTCGAGCCTCGGCTCCGGCCTGCCGCTCTCGAAGAACAACCCGCCCTCGGTCTCGAGCAGCTCGATGCGCAAGCCCTCGGCCGTAATGCTCATCTGCACCTGCTTCCGCAGCTTTTGAAACTTGGGCAGGGCGTTGATCGCCTCTTCGAGCTTCTCTTTGAGCTGCTGGGCGTTGTCTTTGGTCATGCTCGCGCTTTCGGCGCCTATTCTGGCCGCGCCCACGGCGCCGCTTAGCGTCTTCGCGTAGGCTTTGGGATCTCTGAAGTATGCGCCGACCGCCTGCTGCACCTGCCTACTGGTGTTCATCAGCCAGAGCACAATGAAAAGTGCCATCAGCGCGGTTACAAGATCCGCGTAGGCAACCTTCCACGATCCGCCACGGCGGCGGCCGTAGCGACGCGCAACGGGGCGGAACGAGGGCATCTCAACTGACGTATTTTGCTGTTCCACGGTGGCCTCCCGGCACCTGTGCGGCGGGCATCCTCACCTCGCGCCGGAAGATCGCCCGCATCGCTTCGAACGACGGCCGCAGATCCACTGGAATCGAGCGCCTCGCGAACTCCGCCGCCAGCAGCGGGGTCGAGCCGCGCGCGAACACATGCACTCCCGCATAAAGGGACTGCATCAAATGCGAGTGGCCCTCGTTGCGGGATTCGAGGTGCGCCGCCAGCGGACCCACCATGCCATAGCACAGCACGATGCCCAGAAACGTGCCCACCAGCGCCGCCGCTACCTTCTGGCCGATCTGCTCCGGCGCGCTGCCGAGCGCCTGCATCGTCAAAACCACGCCCAGCACCGCGGCCACGATGCCCAGACCGGGCAGCGAATCAGCCAGCATGCTCACCGCGTTCACGGTTCCTTGGCGTTCCCGGCGCTGCACCTCCGCATCGAGGTCCATCAGGTGCTCCAGTTCGTTTGGTTTGGCGATTCCGGCAGTCACCATACGCAGTGAGTCGCACAGAAAGGTCATCGCACTTGCATCGCTGCTGAACTCGGGGTAGGCTTTGAAAACCTCACTCGAATCGGGGTCCTCGATATGATTCTCCAGAGTCGGCATGCCCTGGCGGCGCCCGATACTGAACAGCTCATAAAGCATCTTCAGAACGGACCGATAAAAGGCGGGCGTGTAGGGCGGAGGCGTGAAGACCGATAATGCACCGCTCAGAATTCTGCGCAAGCCGGTGGTAGAATTCGCGACCAGAGTGATGCCGGCGGCGGAGCCTACGATGATAAGAAGCTCGGCTGGCTGGAGCAGAACCAGCACGTTCCCACGCTCCATAACATAGCCGCCCACCACCGCGGAGAACACAATTGCGATACCAATCAGGACTAACATGTCTTTTCGCAGCCTGACTGCGAAGGACGCAGGATTGCTAGAAGAATCTCATCGGCTGGTTTCGAAGAACTTTGAGGCGAGTTTTGTCGCTACGCGCGCGCCTTCCATCCGACCTCCTCGATCACTTCTTTCACCGCCTTGACGGTGTTGACGTGGATCGTTACTGTGTCCTCCACGTCCACCGCGTAGCCGCCCGCGAGCGCGATGGCCACCGGGACCTGTGCGGCGAGCGCGGTCGAGATCACCAGCCGGTCGCGCGCCGCCAAGCCCTCGATGGTCAACGCGAGGCCGCCCAATTGATCCTGGCAATACGGGTCCGACCCGGCGATATAGAGGAGAATCTGCGGCTGGAAGTTTGTGAAGGCCGGAACGTAACCGTCGCGCAGCAGCTCCAGGTATGCCTCGTCGCCGGCGTCGTCCGGCAGGTTGATGTCGAGGTCTGACGGCGGCTTTTCGGAAGGGTAGTTGTGCAACTGGTGGATGGAAAGCGTAAATACCCTCTCGTCTCGCGCAAAGATGGCCGCGGTGCCGTTACCGTGGTGCACATCGCAATCAACGACCATCGCGCGCTCGATCATGCTGTCTCGCTGGAGCCGCCGGATCGCAATTGCCACGTCGTGTACGGCGCAGAAACCCTCGCCGTGGTCGGGGAAGGCGTGATGGAAGCCGCCGCCCACGTTGAATCCGGCGCCGTCCCGCAACGCGAGCCGCGCGGCGAGCGTCGTGCCGCCCGCGGCCAGCCAGAATCCGCGCACCATCTGGCGTGAATAAGGAATCTCGAGCTTGAGGATGTCGTAAAAAGTCAGCGTGCCGTTCTTCAGGCGCTCGACCCAATCCTTGTCATGAACCCGCAGCACGTCCTCGTCCGGCGCCGGCGCCGGCTCGACGAAATCTTCGGGCTGCGCGAAATGTTCGGCAAGCAGGCGATCGCGGATGAGCCGGTACTTCTGCGCAGGAAATACGTGATCACCGAGGTTCAGATCATAGCCAGGATGATAGACGAGCTTGAAAGGGAGCATGCGATCCGGGGCTTTCATTCTACCGCCGAGCCGCGGTCCGCGCGCGAAGCGCTGCCAGCGGCCGCTGCCGAGCGTAATCGATCGCCTCGGCCAGGAGGAGCGCGGCCTCCTGCGGCGCGGGGAAGCCGGTCGAGTTTGAACTGACCAGTACCGACCCCGTGCGTGGATTGAAACCGGCGCGATTGCGATAAGAAACATCGTGTTTCGTCCGATTGGTATTTGGGAGGGCCATTTGTGCCCGGCAGAATGAAGCAGCCGCGCCTGTCCGTATATGACTGGCGCCGCGACAGTTAGAGACGATCTCACTTTCGCAAGCCGGCACACGATGCCATCGATACCGAAGAGTAGCTATGAGCGACCGAAGGATTCGAGCTGTTGTTTGGCTGGGTTTTCTATGTTCAGTGGCCGCCCGGCTGGCGTTTGCCGGCGCCGCGCTGCCTCCCGACCCGGAATACATCATTACAGTTTGGGAGGTCGAGCAAGGGCTGCCTGAGAACTCGGCCACAGCAATGGTTCAGACACCCGATGGCTACCTGTGGTTCGGAACATTCAATGGCTTAGTGCGGTTTGATGGCGTCAAGTTTACCGTATTCGACCGATCGAACACCCCACAGCTACCAAGCGCAGGCATCGTCAACTTGCATCTTGACAGAAGCGGTCGTCTGTGGGTCAGCACGGTGCTGGGCATGGCCTGCGTCAAGGATGGGCAGTGGCGGGTGTTCGGTGAGAAGTCGGGATGGACCGGGGATTATGTCAGACAGTTTGCCGAGAGCGCTTCCGGCCAGCTCTATATGTCTACGTTTGACAATAAGTTATTCCGGTTCCAGGGCGAGCGGTTCGAGGAACTCCCACGGCCGCCCGCTGACGTAAGCCTCGGAGTTTTCCCGTACGTCGATGAAGCTGGCTGCCTGTGGGTAGTCAACCCGCAATTCATAGGAAAGCTTGTCGATGGCAAATGGCGTGAGACGATCTCCGCCTCGAGATTGCTCGAGCCAGGCGCCAGGATGGATTTGCGGTTTATCGGGGGAAACAGCGCGGACGGGGGGCTTTGGATTGCCGCTGACCGGTACCTTCGCAAGTACCGCGCGGGCAAATTAGTCTTCGAAGCACGCGCGCCCTGGCCAATGGGGCGTCTGTGGAGTGTGCACGAGGACTCCAAGGGGAACGTCTGGATATGCACGTCTGGTTTCGGGCTCTACCGCTTCTCGCCGGGCGGTCAGTGGCGTCATTTCACAACTGCTGACGGGCTGTCCTATGGGGCGGTCCGGTTCGTGTTCGAAGACCGGGAAGGGAACTTGTGGATCGGCACAAGCGGCGGTGGATTGATGCGCTTCAAGCGCCGCCATTTCATGGTCGCGGGGCTGGCGGAGGGCCTGCCAGAGCGGGTAGTCAAATCCGTCAGCGCCGATAGTCGCGGCAGAATCGTCATCGGCACTTTCGGCAAGGGCATCGTGGCTCTGAACGGGAAAAGGATCAGCCCGGTATTGCTGCCGGGCGGTTCGAACATCGGCCCGAACAGCGGGGATTGCTGCATGTTCGATGGTTTTACGCTTTCGACACTTGTCGATCGCCAGGGGCGTCTCTGGGCGGGTTCATTCGCCGGTGGGCTGTACATGTTGCACCACGGCGCTTGCCAGGCTTTTCTTGCCAGCCGTGGGAAAAGCCCGCCGGTTTACAGTCTCTTCGAGGACTCCCGCGGAAGAATCTGGGGTGGAACTGACGATGGCGCAGTGAGTTTTTACGGGAACCAGCTCAAGATGCATCGCCTGGAAGGTGCCCCACGGCTCAGCAGCATCCGGGCCTTGGCTGAGGATCCGCGGCGTGGCATCCTTTGGGCCGGAAACAAGGCGGATGGCCTTTATCAGTTGGAGGGGGATCGGTTCACGCCCGTTCCCGAAGCCCGGGAACTGAAAACTCAGCAGATCTCCACTCTATTGGCCGACAAAGACGGCACTCTTTGGATCGGAACCGAAGATGGGGGTCTCGCCTGTTTTCACAACGGTCACGTGGTGAGGATTACGGAAAGGCAGGGTCTGCCGGCGCGTAGCATCGCGTTCATTCTAGATGATGGGTTGGGCAACCTGTGGTTCGGATCGAACCGAGGCATTCTTCGCTGCGCGCGCGGCCAGCTCGAGGCGGTGATCAGCGGCCGAAAGAGCGAAGCGGCCTTCCAGGTATTCAACACCAGCGATGGGTTGCCGAGCTTGGACTTCTCGCTGGGCTTGCAGCCAGCAGCAGTAAAAGACCGCGGCGGCAAACTCTGGTTTGCGACCTGGACGGGAGTCGTCATGGTAGATCCCAAAAGCGTCGTATGCAATTCGCAGCCACCGCAATTGGCGATTGACGCCGTACTGATCGACGGCCAGTCAGCGGGTGGCCGGCGGCACTTCATGACCTCCACACCTATGGCTCCCGTATCCGTGACCGTTCCGCCCGGCGCTCACCGGCTCGAAATTCACTATGCCGGCCTGAGCTTCACTGCTCCCGAGAAAGTTCGTTTCCGTTACATGCTGGAGGGCTTGGATAAAGAATGGATCGAGGTCAACGATCGTCGTGTCGCCTATCTGCAAGATGTGCATCCGGGATGGTATCGGTTCCATGTCCAGGCGGCCAACAACGGGGGAGTCTGGAGCGAGAGTGGCGCGTCTGCTGAGCTGAATATCCGGCCATATTTTTACCAGACCTATTGGTTTTATGGCGTATGTGCCCTGATTGTCTTCTATGGGGCGATTGGCGTCTACCGATTGCGTATCAGAAACCTGCGTGCACGGCAAAGAGACTTGGAGCTTCGCGTTGCAGAGCGCACGACGGAACTTGAGCAGGAGATCCTGGAGCGTAAGCGGGCCGAGGAAGGACTCCATCAGGAAATCGCCGAGCGGAAACTCGCTGAAGAGGCGGCAGCAGCAGCCAACCGGGCAAAGAGCGTCTTTCTGGCGACCATGAGCCACGAAATCCGCACACCGATGAACGGGATCATCGGTATGACGGAGCTGGCGCTAGCCACCGTCCTTACGCCGGAGCAGCACGATTACGTGGCGACAGCCAAGAGTTCGGCCGAGCAACTGCTCAGCGTCATCAACGATGTGCTCGACTTCTCGAAGGTCGAAGCGGGCAAGATGGAGCTCAATCATGAGCCCTTCAGCCTGCGTGAGAGTCTCGGCCAGGCGATGCAGATCATCGCTGTGTCCGGACATCAGAAGGGGATCGAAATCTCATTCCGGGTGGCGCGGGAAATTCCGGACGCGCTCGTGGGCGATGCCGTTCGCCTGCGCCAGATCGTGTTGAACCTAGTGGGCAACGCGGTCAAATTCACCGGCAATGGCGGCAAGATTATGCTCGACGCGAATCTCGACGACAGCATATCGACATCCGGCCAACAAGAATTCTCGTGCGTCGTACATTTCTCCGTGCGAGATACGGGAATTGGCATCCCAGCCGTAAAGCAGAAACTGATATTCGAGCCTTTCGCCCAAGCCGATGGTTCGACCAGCCGCAAGTACGGCGGCACTGGCCTGGGCCTCGCCATTACCTCGAAACTAGTGAGAATGCTGGGCGGAACCATCTGGGTTGAGAGCCAGCCGGGCATAGGCAGCACATTTTACTTCACTGCCCGGTTCGGCGTGCATCGGCAGGCTGAGGACAGCACCGCCGCTCACGATGCGGTCAGCCTGGAAGGTCCAGACGTTTTGGTGGCGGACGGCAATTCTACCGGCCGGATACGGCCGCTACTGCCGCCGCAACCGGAAATTGCCGCATCGCAACCAGTGGAACCGTGCGCCGGAGACAAAAAATCCACGGGCCGGCTCCTTCGCATTCTGCTCGCCGAAGACAATATTGTTAATCAAAAAGTGGCAGCGAGGCTGCTGGAAAACCAAGGCCACAAGGTAACGGTGGTTTCGGATGGAAGGGGCGCTCTCGATGCAGTCGAGCAGCAGTCGTTCGATCTCATTCTTATGGACGTGCAGATGCCGGAAATGGATGGTTTCGAGGCGACGGCAAAGATCCGCGGGAAGGAACAAAGCACGGGAGAGCACTTGCCTGTGCTCGCGCTAACAGCGCACGCGATGACAGGCGACCGGGAGCGCTGTCTTCGTGCGGGAATGGACGGCTACATTTCTAAGCCAATTCGGCCCGCAGAGTTGTTCGAGGCGATCGGCAACGTGCTTTCGCTGTCGCGGGCGGTAGGCACGAGTGCACCTGCCCGGGACGCAAAAGCGACGAAGAACCAAGACGCGTAGAAACTCAGGGCCGACGTTGCACTGACCAATACTGCCAAACCCGAGACGCCGGATGGAAAAATCTGGGCGGTTCTTCGGCCCGGCGTTGCCTCCGGCGCCCGGTTATAATGAGTCAGTTCCACACACTCAGGATTTCGAGGGACTCACATGCGAAAAAAAGTTACCGTGGTCGGCGCCGGGAACGTGGGGGCGAATTGTGCGCTGCGCATTGTTGAAAAAGATCTGGCGGACGTGGTGCTGGTCGATGTGATCGAGGGTGTTCCCCAGGGCAAAGGACTCGATCTGCTTCAATCCGGCCCCCTCCAGGGCTATGACGTCCTCATCACCGGCTCGAACGATTACGAGCCGACCGCGAACTCCGACATCGTCGTTATCACCGCGGGCTTTCCGCGCAAGCCCGGGATGAGCCGCGACGACCTCCTGATGGCGAATTATGAGATCGTGCACGCTGCCACCGGGCAGGCGGCGAAGCACTCGCCGAATTCGATCCTGATCGTGGTCACCAACCCGCTGGATGCGATGTGCTGGACGGCGTTGCAGGTTTCGAAGTTCAGCAAAGAGCGCGTCATTGGTATGGCGGGCATCCTGGATACGGCGCGGTTCCGGGCCTTCATCGCTCGCGAGTTGGATGTATCGGCCGAGAATGTCACGGCGATGGTGCTGGGCGGACATGGGGACACGATGGTGCCGCTTGTGCGCCTGACGAACGTCTCCGGCATCCCGTTGGCCGAGCTGATGGACGCGGCCGCCATCGACCGGTTGGTCGAACGCACTCGCAACGGCGGCGCCGAGATTGTGAAGCTCCTGAAAACCGGCAGCGCGTATTACGCACCCTCAGCCGCTGCTATCGAGATGGTCGAATCCATCCTCAAGGACAAGAAGAAGGTCCTGCCCTGCGCCGCGTATCTCGAAGGCGAATATGGTTTTCGCGGCGTTTTCGTCGGCGTCCCGGTGAAGCTGGGCTCGCGGGGCATCGAAAAGATTTACGAAGTGAAGCTAACGCCCGAGGAGGGGGGCCAACTGGAAAAGAGCGCCGCGGCTGTCCAGGAACTCATCGAGGTTTTGAAGCGGAAGACGGCAGCGTAAGCGGACAAGCTCAGGGGCGTCTTCCAAGCAGGATCCCTTCCGATCCTACCCAACCAGGCGGGAACTTCCTAACCGCCCCAGGTGTCTATTATGCCGGCGCAGTGGAAAGGAGGACGCGATGTTCGAGCAAACGCTTCTCACCAAGCCCGCCCGGACGCGCCGCGCTTGGACGGTTGCGGTTGGATTCTCAGGCCAGGTCGCGCTGATCGGCGCCGCTGTTCTGATGCCATTGATCCACACCGACCGCTTGCCACCAGTGCAGCCGCTGTTCCACATCAATGTGCCCCCGGCTCCGCCAAAACCCGGGCCGGAGGACGCGGTGCAGGTCGTGGACGTGAAGTGGCTGAGCGGTGAGCGGAAGCCGTTCATCGAGCCGGCCGTAATTCCGACGGGACCGCCGCGGATGATTGTGGACCCCGAGCCGCCGGCGTTGGCTCACAATCCTAGCCCAGGCGTTCCCAACAGCCCCGGGCCTGCGGGTCCAGGCGGCTGGAGCGGCCTCGAAACCATGATCGGCCCGGCGCAGTGGATCACGACTCTTCGCCCGCCCGCAGTCGAGCCCGCCGAGACGAAGGCAAAGCAGCCGAAGCTCATCCGCATCAGCAAATTGGACCCTGCTCAATTGATCCACAAGGTCACGCCGGAGTATCCTGCAGTGGCGCGCGCCGCGGGCATCTCCGGGTTGGTGCGGATCGAGGCGATCATCGGGACCGACGGCAGCATCCGCGAATTGCGCTTTGTGAGCGGCCCGCCATTGCTGGCGCGGGCGGCCATAGACGCGGTGCGGCAGTGGCACTACAAGCCGATGGTGCTGAACGGAGAGCCGACCGAGGTCTTGACCGGGATCGACGTGGTGTTCACTTTGGCCCGCTAGAGGTGAGCCGCGCGTTCAAGTTTGCGAGCGCGGCGGCGATTGCCGGGTCGCGCCGGGCCTCGATCTCGTCGCCGCGCTCGACGCCAAACGCCTGATCGAAGATCTCCGTCTTGACCCGGTTGCGAATCCACTCCCGCTCCCTCGACCACTCGCCGGCGCTGGGCCGGATCTGGTTCTCGGAAAGATAAACCTGCAAGTCATCGAGCACGTCCGGCGTCACTTCAAAGTTCTCTTGAATCGGGCCGTGCTGCTGCAGATATTCGGTGGCGAACGAAGTGAACGCGCCGCTGGCTTCGAGCGCCGCCCGGAATGGCGTCATCGGCTCCGGATAAACCTCATAATCCGGTTGAATGCCGCCTCCTCCGCGAACGCGCCGGCCGGAGTCGGTGTGGAATTCGTTCTCGTGGCCGGAGCGATTCACGATGTCGGCCTGCTGTATCTGGCTGCCGGCAAGCGGCTTCTGGATCGAGCGGCCGCTGGGCGTGTAGTAATACGCGATGGTAAGCGCGACGCCCGTGGCTTCCGAGAGCGGGTACACACTTTCGACAAGCCCCTTACCGAAACTCGGCTGCCCGACGAGAATGCCGCGGTCATGATCCTGGAGCGCGCCGGCGACGATTTCGGCAGCGCTCGCGCTCCTGCCGTTGATCAACACGGCGAGCGGAAACTCATACGGCGCCGCCTTCGGCGGCACACGCTCCTCCCTGCCCGGCACGGTGCGGCCCCGGACGCTCAGCAGCTTCTGGCCGGGGTTCAGGAATAAGGACGCGGTCTCGAGCGCGGCCGGCAGCAACCCGCCAGGGTTGTTCCGCAGATCGAGGACCAGGCCCTTGAGCTGGCCCCCGCCGAGCTTCTCGATGGCCGACTTGATCCGTGCGCCGGTATCGGCGTCGAAGCTCGACACGCGCAAGTAGGCGATGCCGGGCCGTAAAAGGAAGGCGCGCTCGACGCTCGGCGCCTGCAATTCTTCCGGCGTCAGTACGAATTCGAGGAGCCGTTCCTGGCCCAGGCGGCGCACGTCCAGGCGAGCCTGTTTCTGCCGCGATTCCGAGAGCAGCGCGACCAACTGGTCCAGATCGAGGCGCGCCAGGCTGACGCCGTTGATGGCCAGGATCTCATCGCCCGGAGCGATTCCGGATCTCGCCGCCGGCGTGCCCGGAAGCGCCTGCAACACAATCACCCGGCCTGAGAGGATCGAGACGACGCTGCCGAAGCCTTTGCGCGTGGAGCTCTCGAGCTGCTTGAGCTGTTGGAACTGGTCGGGGTCGAAAAACACCGAATGCGGATCGAGGCGGCGCAGCATGCCCGGGATGGCGCCCTCGTAGATGGCCTTCTCCGGCGCGACCGGGTCGGCGGCCTCGCGCTCAACAACCGCATACACATCGGTGAATTTCTTGAGCTGCTCGGGCACATCATCTGGCGCGGGAGCCCCCGCGAGCAGCAGAAGGAATGCGGGGATCAATGGAAACATCCGAATTACCAGTGTACTTGATGTGCAGCGGCGAGCCGGGGGGCGGCATCGGAGTTCAACTCCGGTTGATCTGCTGGCCGTGCGGGGGCATACTGGGGCGCATGGATGATTCAGAGTGCTTGGCTCGCACGTACCTCACTCACCTCGGCTTCCAGAGAATTGAATACGAGCCCGCAGGCCCCAGCAAACCTCCCGACTTCCTCGTCGAAGGCAGAATTGCAGTTGAGGCCCGGGTTCTAAATGAGCACGAAGAACCTTCGCAGCCTGGAATGAAGCCGCGAGGAGTAGAGGAGATCGACATTCCGGTCCGGAAAAAGATTCAAGGTCTTCTGCCTTCGTTCGGACCTCGTCCCAGTGGGGCAGTTAGTTGGTATGTTTGCATCAAGTACACGCGGCCCGTTCCAGCTTGGCGACTGGTGAGGAACGCTGTTAGCAAGCATCTTCGGGCGTTTCTAGACAGCCCTGTACAGAATCCAACCACGATTCGGCTCTTTAACAATTTCACGCTCCACCTAATCCGTGCGGGGCGACCATACCCGGATTATTTCGTTATGGGTTGGCTCGACGGCGAGGATTCAGGGGCCTGGGTCGTCTCGCACTTGGAGAGAAACGTCAGGATCTGTATAGACGAGAAGACGGCAAAGATTTCGGGCATTCGAACGAAATACCCTGAGTGGTGGCTGGTGCTTATCGACCGCATCTTTTACGGCGTATGGGTATGGGAAGCCATTCATATTCCGCACCACGGCTGGGACAGGGTCATTCTCATCAACCCCATTGACCCCACGCGGGCAGTTGAAGTCTGATAGCCTCCGCTTCTCGCAGCAGTGCCCTGTCTGGATCGACCCCCCTCAAAGCGGAGTCGGCACTTCGGAGACTTAACCGGTCGCGACTGAGGCCGCCTACGTCCTCATGCGGCCGAGCAGGTACATCGCCGCAAGTGAGAACAGCGCGTCGGGCGACCAGGCGGCCAGCGCGGCCGGGAGCTGGTTAACGTTGCCGAACTGCTCGAATAATTGTCCGATGGCCCAGTAGGCCACCGCGATGCCGAGGCTCACGCCGACGCCCGCCATCGCGCCTTTGCTGCCCGTGAGGAACGCGAACGGCACCGACAGAAGCGCCATGATGAAAGCAAACAGTGGAACCGCAAACTTCTTCTGCAGCTCGACGCGCAGATGGACTGTGTCGAAACCGCTCTGGCGCAACTCGCGGATGTAGTCCGCAAGCTGCTCGGAATTCATCTGCTTATCCTGGATCACTTCTTTGAGGAAGTAGCCGGGCGGCTCATCGAGTTCCGGGAACGTCGTGGCCTGGAACTTCCGGTACCGCTCCTCGGGAGGACCTTCCAGGTCGCGGCTCCAACCGTTCTCGAAGATCCACGTGCGGAGCGACGGCGCCCAGCGCGCCCGCTCGGCCGTGATGTGTTTCCTGAGACGAAACGCTTTGAGGTCGAGCTCGTAGACGCTCACGCCTACCATCACGGCTTGGTTAGGGTCGAAATACTTGTAGTAATAAATGCGCGGTCCCTGGCCGGTGATCCATTTGCGATCGGGGCGAAGATAGGTCTGGGGAGCGCGGCCCTTGATCTCATCGCGCAGCGCTTCCTGCCGCCGGTTGGCCTCGGGGAGGATGCGGTAGTAATCGAAGGCGAACAGCCCCGTGCTGAAAACGAAACTGGCCAGCAGAACGGGCAAAGCCAGGCGGTAGAGGCTCACTCCGCTCGCTTTGAACGCCGTCACTTCATTGTGCTTCGACATGACGCCGAAGGTCACCAGCACGGCGACGAGCACGCTGATCGGCGCCGAATCGTAGATCAACTTCGGCGTGAGGAAAAACAGGTAGGTCAGCACGCGCTCCAGCGGGATCTTGTTCTTGATGATATCGCCCAGCAACTCGAAAAACGTGTAAACGTGGGTCATCATCACGAAGCTGGCAAGCAGCAGGACGAAGTAGAAGAGAAACGTCGAAAGGATATAGGTATCGACGATCTGAGGCAGCAGCGGCAGCCGTCCGAGCAGGCCGCCGTTCCGCACGGCGCCCGCAGCCGGAGCGAGCCGGCCGCGCCAGCCCGCGGACAAGCCCTGCCAGCGCATTTTCACCATCGCGACGATGTCCCGCTCACCTGGCCGTTCGAGCCCCAGCAGGAGCCCCAGCCCCGCCACCGCGAACACCACATTGGGCGCCCAGACCGCCGGCGCAACCGGCACCGTGCCTTGGCGGGCAAGGCTGATCAGGCTGATTAGACCCATGTAATAGAGGAATGCCAGAAACACCGTCATGACAAATGCGGCGGACTTGCCCGACTTCCGCGAGGAAAGGCCGAGCGGGATTCCAACCAGCGCGAGCAGGATGCAGGCAAACGGCAGCGCCAAGCGTTGATGCAATTCGATGGCGGCATCGCGCGATTGGCGGGCCTCGCGCCAGACCGGCCCCGTATCCATTTCGCTGTAGGGGCGCGCCCGCACTTCGTTCGGCCGCGCCGCCTGGAGCACTTGGTCGCCCTGAGGAAAGCTCGTGCTGAAGTACTGGTCGGGATCCTTGCCGGCGTCGTGTGTGCCGCCGTCCAGCATGTGAAGCTGGACGCGGTTGTTCTTTACGTCGGGCGCCGCGATGGCCTCGCGCGCCAGCGTGATGCGCGGCCCCTCGCCAGCCTGGTCGCTCGATCCCCCGGCCCGCTCCTGCGGCGGCCTCAGATCAGCCAGGAACACGTCGCGCCAGCGCTCGACCGGCCCGGGGATGACATCGCCGATATAGAGGATCGCGTTCGGGAATTGCTCCTGGAAAACCCGCGGCTGGATTTCCGCGGTGAGTTCCTCGGCGCTGAGCCGGTTCAGGACAAGGTAGGTTTGCCGGATCGACCAGGGCGTGAGCCAGAGCGAGCACGCGGCCGTAGCCGCCATCGCCAGAAATGCGAAGGCCATTACTGGCCAGATGACTTTCCGGCTGGGCACGCCGGCGGCGCGCATCCCGATGATCTCTCCGTCGCTTGACATCCGGCTCAAGCCGATGAGTATGCCGACGAGTGCGCCCACGGGCAGGGTGAATGTGAGCGTGAACGGGAGGATGAGCGCGAACAGATACGCGACGGTCCCCGCGGTTGCCGAGCTGCGCACCAGCAGCTCGAACGTCTTGCCGGCGCGCTGCAAAAACAGCACGAAAGTGAAAAGCACCGTGCCGAGAAAGGCGCTTGAAGCAATTTCGCGGAAGATGGCCCGGCTGAGAATCCTCATTTAGGGTAAAGCAGGAGGCGTAACGCCACCCCCGCTTCCTTGAGACGCAACGAGCGGCGGCGCGGGCACAATGGGCGGCTTGGGTAGCTCTTCCTGTGGCCGCTCGAGCTCGAGATCGTCGATCAGCACCGAGGGCGCGATCACCGAGACCTCCGTAACATAGTTGGCGGCATCCATCAGCGCGAACGGCAACGTGTTGTCGAGGAAATCGAAAACGTACGACTCGTCGGAAGCGGCCACGATGTCCTTGAGGGAGCGGGCCGTCAGGCCGCGGAATCGAAGCCCGCGCACCAGCTCCCCGCGCCCGTCCGTATAGACGCGGTAGGTCAACAGAGGCACGCTCACCGGGCGCGCGGCGCCGCCCGACTGCATCATCCCAGTCAGCAGCCGCCACGCCTCCGCGACAGACGCCGAGGACGGAAAGTCTATTTTCTTCACGAGAATGCCGTACGGCTTGCCGCGCTCGCGGCACATGTCGATCAACTGCCTTTTCAGCTCCGCATCGGGTGCGGTCTGGGATGCCCGCACGAACAGGTTCCCAGCGCCAGCGGCTTTGGCGCCGAAGGAACCCGGAAGCCGTGCGTGCCCGTTCGAGGCGGTGAACGCTAGAACGGGCTGGCGGGTAAGCAGAAAATTCTTCAGCACGCCCTTTTCGACCAGAGTGAGCGGCTGGGGCGCGATGCCTTCGAGGTCCACTGTGTAATGGCCGAAGAGCCGGTGGCCGCGCCATTCGGCCTGGGCCGGGTCGTCAACTACATCCATCCATTCGGGCAGTATCCTCGCGCCCAGGCGCCCCTCCAGCTCGCTCGATAAGAAAGGCAACGGCTGTCCTGGCGGCACCACGGGCCTGCGCGCCACCGCGAGGTTCTTTCCCAGAACTTCCGCGAACAACTGGGCGGACGCCATGCCTTCAAACAGGACGGGCCCGGAATACGCCTCGCCAACCGGCGCCCCGGCCAGCGCCGTCAGGTTATCCGCTACCTGCCGCACGCCGCGCTCGAGCTCAGCTTCGGGCGGCACGTGTTCCGGGTCCGGCGAGTGGAACACAAAAGCGTCGCGCAATTCCATGCCATCCGGCGCCTGCGTGCCAGCGCGCACCCGGACAGAGAGCGCCCGCTCCGGCACACGGATGCGCGCGCCTTCGGAAGTGACCAAGTATTGAATGCTCTGGACGCATGCAAAGTCCACCGTCGAATGCTCGACCAGCGGGTAATTCAGGAACACCGCAGAGAGCCGGCGGATGCGCGCGACCCAGGCGCTTTCGTCCACGGCGGCCAGGTGCACCGGCACGAGCAATTGCTTCGGCTCGGCGCGGTCGAAATCGGGCAAATCATCGCTCCGCGTAACGTTTCTCAACGCGGAGCGCTTCCGTGAGTACGCTTCGAGCGCGGCCTTGTAAGCCGCGTCGGTGGCGAGCCAGAGGTGGTGCCGAAGAACGGCATACGAGTTATCGAGCGGGAAGTGTTCCACACCGTAGCTGGCGCCGGAATTGAAATCGGAGCCGATGAAATTCGTGTTGTCGAACTTGTAGTCGCCGACGCGCACCCGAATGCGCGGTAGCCGAAAGCGCGCGTGGCGGGAGCTGATCACGGCGCCGAGCGTGGCCGAGCTCGCGATGCTGTCTCCATCTTCGATTGCGTACTCGATGTAATACGGCTGCTCGAGGCTTACGATGCTCAACGCGCGCGAGCGCTCAAGCTCATCCTGCATGGCCCGCAGGACTACATCATCCTGCGCCAGCGCCGGGGCGGCCAGCAGCAACAGCAGGACCAGCCTTCGCCGTCTCATCGCGCTCCCTCCTCCGGCGGCCACCCCAGCAACGGCGGGCGATCCTGCGATTTCTCCTTCTTCTCAATCTCAATCTCTGAAACGAGGATGGCGGGCGATACCGCGGAAACCGGCACGCTCCCGGATTCGGCGCCGCAATGGCCGTTGAAGACTTCGGGTTTATCCGAGGTCGCCAGGATCTTGGCGAAGCTTGCCAGCGGAGTACCGACGATGTCGGCGCCGCGCACCAGTTCGTCGGAGCGGCCGTCGGCGTACACGCGATAGACAACGACCGGCATGACTTTGAACGCCTGCAGGCCTTCCCGCGCCGTGGTGGTGAACCCGCCCGTCACCTCGCGGAAGTAGAGGCCATAAGGCTTATTTTGCCGCCGGATCTCGGCCCGCAGCATCTCGCGCAGTTTCGCCTCGGAGACCTGCTCGGCGGACTCGACGAACAGATTGGACTGCCGTGAGATCACCTCGAAACCCACTTGCCTGCGGCCATGGCCGTTCGAGTGCGCGAAGCCGCGGATCGGCGAGCGCGACATCAGAAATGTCTTCAGTATGCCCTTGTCCACCACCGTCACGGGCTGCGCCTGTACGCCTTCGTCGTCGTACGCGTACGCGCCGTTCAGGCTGACGCCGTTGAAACTACGCTGCGTCGGGTCGAAGATGACGGACAGGAACTCGGGCAGCACACGCGTGCCCACGCTCTTGGTGAACGTCTGCCCCTCGGCTTCATCCTTCTGCCGGTGCCCCTCGATGCGGTGGCCAAAAATCTCATGGAACAGCACAGCGGCAGCGCGGCCCGAGAGGATGGCCGGACCGCTAAATGGCTCGATCACCGGAGCGCGCAGCATTCCCTCGAGCTCATTTGAGATGCGATGGATCGCGGCTACGACAACCCCGTCCTTCGGCAAGCCGGCCACATCTTCAGCCTCGAAGCTTTCGCTGGTCCCCAAATCCATGCCATCGTCCGCTTTGGTGTGGCCCGCAACGGTGATCGAGGCAAAACCGCGCCCGTGCTCGAGACGCGAGCCCTCCGTGTTGACAAAGTACTTGGTTTCGCGCTGCGCCACCAGCGTCACCTGCGAGGTGAAGATCGAGCGGTGCTTCGCAAACTCCAGTGATAGCTTCCTGACCCGCGCTGCGGACTGATCCAATGGGAAAAACAGTCTGCCCGCCTGCTCGGAGTGCGCTTGGGGCTCCTCTTGCGAGAAGTCGTCGGAGTCGTCCTCTTCGGCAACGTTCATCTGCCGGTTGGCACGGATCTTGATGAGCCGCTCGGCTGCGAGCCGATAGACGCGGTCTGTCTGTAACCATAAACACCGCCGGATGGCAGCCGGGCTGTCTTCTATAGGCAGGGACACAGCCGAGGTGAAATGCGCGTATTCGCCAGGGATGCGGTGATAGTTGTCCAGCTTCGGACTGCCCACGCGGACGGTAATGTCCAGGAACCGGCCGCGCTCGTTGCCGCTGCTCTTCAGCGCCCCGAGCGTGGCAGAGACGGCTGCGGTCTCCTGGTCCGTGACCTCATACGCGATGTAATAGGGCGCCGGTTCGGCCTTCTGTTTCAGCGTCTGGAAGTTGCGTTCGAGCTCATCCCCGAGAATCTGCACCAGGGAGGGGCTTTGCGCGAATGCGATGGAGACACTGCCGGCGATGAGAGTAGCTCTGAGCGCGGACTGCTCCAGCCTGTGGCCTCCGGCCCATAGGTACAGTCGCTGGGACCACGGAACGGTCACAGGCCGTTTCCTGGGGAACGGTGCAGGCACGCTCAACAGAATACCAGAACGGCGAATCCTGCCAAGATTCAGGGAGCGGGCCGCGCATCTCAGCAGCGCACCGCAGGCCTACAGCGGCACCGTGGGAGCGGTTCTGGTTTCCGGCGCCCCCAGGCCGGTTAGCGCCAGCCCATACCGGCCCTGTACACCTGTCTTCTCGAAGATGTGTTTGAGGTGAACCTTCACCGTTCCCGGGCGGATGCCGAGTTCCGCTCCGATTTCGCGGTTTTTCAAGCCTTGCCCGGCAAGTTCCAGGACCTGCCGCTCGCGTGCGGTCAGCGCGCCTCTAGAGTTCCGTCGGGGGGTCACCGCGTCAGGGAACACGTTTTGCTCCATCCAGGTGGCGCCAGTCGCAACCGAGCGAAGGCAAATGAGCAGCGATTCCAGATCGGCAGACTTCCGGATGATGCCCTTGGCGCCAGCCTGAATGAACCGGAGTGTCTCCGCTTCCGTCATGGAGACACCCCAAACCACCGGTGCAGTGAGATACGCCTGGCTCTTCAGTTGTTCCAGGCACTCCAGCACCGCCTGCGCACCAAACGCCTTGTCAAGGATCAGCACGGCAGGTTGTGAGCGGAGCGCAATCTCCCTGGCGGCCGGCAGGGATGTAACGCCGCGGCTGAACTGCAGATCTGAGCAAGAGGCCAGCAACGCGCGAATGCCCTCGGCCGTCACTGGTTGCGTGTCGCAAAGCGCTACCGTTTTCCTCATTTTCCAAGCGCTCGCGCGGCTAGCAAGCTCGTCCTCACCGGCCCCGCTCAGTGCGGACATCTTGAGCGGGGCATTGTGCGCGCTACGGATCGTCGGACCCTCCAAAAACCTTTAGTCTGTGGCCGGTGCAGGTGCTCTCAAAATTCCTCATTCGTGGCCGATGAGATTCTTGGATCAATTTGCAGCGCGTTCAATGCCCAACTTCTGCCCCAACGGGAGTCCACGAGCACTCTTGATCTCGCCGGATCCGCGGATCACCACGGAGCTGAAGGACTTGCTGGCGTCTGAATTACCGCTGGCACCCGTTGCAATCGTGGATTGTTACCCCGACCGGACGACGTTGGCTGAACTGGCAAGCTTGCCTGGAGACCGCCTCTGGTTTCTCGACACCATTTCCGATCGGGAGGTCGCGTTCCGGCTGATGTCCGCGATCGCGGTTTGCGCGCCCGCCGTCGCGATCGTCGCGTTGCTCCGGAACGACGACCCGGACATGATCCTGCAGTGCCTGCGACAGGGTGCAAGCGAGTTTCTGATTTATCCCTTCACGGCCGACCAGCTTAAGCATGCCCTGGACAGGCTCACGAGGCTCCAAACGGCCGGTGCACCCCACCCGCCGGCGGCGGCAACCCGCGCCAGGGTCTACTGCGTGATCCCCGGGAAGGGCGCGTGCGGCGCGACGACGCTGGCCTCGAGCCTAGCCTACGCGATGAAACGACTGGATTCGCGCAAGGTGCTGCTGGCCGACCTGGACGGGCTCACCGGCACTGTGCCGTTTCTCCTCAAGCTCAAGTCAAACTACAGCTTCATCGACGCACTCGCGCATGCGAGCAGTCTCGACGCAGACCTCTGGAAAGTACTGGTCATCCCGTGCCACGGCATCGACGTCCTGCTCTCCCCTGAGAACCCGGTCGACAGCATTGGACAAAGCTACGATCCGGCGCCCATCCTGAGCTACTCGCGTGGGGCGTACGAGACAGTCATTCTCGACACAGCCGGGGCGTATGGCGACTGGAATCTCGCGCTGGCAGGACTCAGCGATGAGCTGCTGATCGTCACGACCAACGAATTGCCGGCGCTGCACGCCACCGAGCGGGCGTTGCTGCACTTAGAAAACAACGGCACCAGCCGCTCCAAGGTGCGCCTTGTCGTGAACCGGTATTATCCGGACCTCGGCTTGCGCAAGGAAGGCATCGAGGCTGCGTTACGCGCCAGTGTCTTCCATACCATCCCCAGCGATTACAAAGCGATTCAGAAGGCCTTGCTTGAGGGCAAGGCTTTCCCGCCGCGGAGCCGCTTCGGCAAGAGCGTGGCGGCACTGGCTCAGCAGCTCACCGCTCCGCACCCTCCAGCCGTGAACGGCTCGTTATGGTCGGGATTGCGGAAGCGCTTCGCTTGAACCTCTCGCACTTGCCCGTAGTCGATGGAATGCTACAATTGCGCCGTGGCTCCGGAAAAGCAGGGGCGACGCGTGCCGCTTAAGGGGTTGCTGCAGAGGCTCGCGTGGCTGGAGTGGACGTTTCTGGCCCTCCTTATCGCGGCGCTCACCGCCAAATATGTGTTCACGGCAAGTGCGGCGGAGGCGCTGCTGGTATTCGCGGCATTTGTCACAGGCGCGCTGGTCGTGTTTCGCTGGCTGCTCGTGGGGCTGAAAAGGGTCTTGTGGCGGCTTAGATACCGGCTGCTGCTGGCGTCGCTCTTGCTCGGGATCGTGCCGCTGGCGTTCGTCCTGGTTCTGGTTGCGGTCGGCGCATATTTCTTCACCGGTCAACTCGCGGCTTATCTGATCACAACCGAAGTGGAACAGCGCGCCCATGCCTTGCTCGAGCCCGCGCGCGGCATGGCCCGGACGCCCCCGCGTGCGCGCCTGGGACAGGCGCTGTGGCTCGTTCCCTACTTCCGCGAGCGCTTTTCGGGTTTTGAGGTGGTGATCAGCGACGGCCGGATCTGGCGATATCCCGAGAATTCTTCGATTACTCCGCCACCGCGGGGCTGGGGCGAGGCCAGCGGCCTGGTGCGCAAAGGCGGCGCGCTCTATCTGTGGGCACACGCCATTCACGAGTCCGCAGACGTCACAGTGCTGGCGCCGCTCAACGAGGATACGCTGTCCGCGCTGGCGCCCGATCTTGGCGAACTGGCGCTCGTGGATGCTGCCTCGGGCAAACGCATGGCGCGCGGGGGGCGCGTTCCGCCGCGCGCGAATCGCTTTGACATCGATGTTGCCTGGGCCACGCCGGTCTTAGTTGCGAACTGGGAGTCGCCCGGACAGTTCGAGCGCGATCCCCTCTTCCTGATGACGCGGTCCTCAGCCGTCTTGCGGACTATATTTGGTCAGCAGGTGGAATGGCACGAGGATCTCAGCGTTGCGTTCACGATCGCGCTCCTCTTCTCTCTCCTCGCCGGTTTTCTGTTTGTTCTCGAGCTGGCCTCCCTCCTCTTCGGCGTTCGGCTCACCCGAAGCATTACCCGCGCCGTGCACAATCTCTATCAGGGCACGCTACGGGTGCGCGAGGGCGATTTCTCGCACCGCATCGAGGTGCGCGGAAAGGACCAGCTTGCCGAGCTGAGCGACTCGTTCAACCGTATGACCGAGAACCTGGAGCGCCTGGTCGAGGTCGCCAAGGAAAAGGAGCGGCTGCAATCGGAGATCGAAATCGCGCGCGAGGTGCAGAACCAGCTCTTTCCCAAGGCCCTGCCGGTTTCAAAGACGTTGCGTCTGGCGGCGGCTTGCCGCCCGGCCCGTTTGGTTTCGGGCGACTACTACGACTATTTGAACCTGCTCGATTCAAAGATCGCACTCGCCATCGGCGACGTTGCGGGCAAGGGAATCTCGGCGGCGCTGCTGATGGCGACCGTGCAATCCACCATGCGCACGCAGCTGCGCGCGGGCGAGCCCGCTGCAACCGCCGGCAACGGCGCGATCTCGGTGACGCTTTCGACCGCTGCGCTCGTTTCGCGCCTCAACCAGCAACTTTTTGCTTTTACGCCGCCGGAGAAGTTCGCAACCTTCTACTTCGCGCTGTACGATGATGCTACGGGCCTGCTGACCTATACAAATGCGGGACACCCGCCGCCGATTCTGCTGCGCAAGGGCCAGCCCTCCCGGTTGGAGGTGACCGGAATGGTGGTGGGCGCGTTTTCGTCGGCGCAGTACGAAGAGAGCACGGTCGCGCTCAAGCCCGGCGACCTGCTCGTGTGCTTCACCGACGGCGTCACCGAGCCCGAGAACGAGTTTGGCGAGATGTTTGGCGAAGAGCGGCTTACCGAAATCGTCGTGAAGAATTACGGCCGTGACTCCGAGGAGATCATCGCGGCCGTAACTGAATCCGTGGGCCACTGGACCGGCTCGCCGGAGCTTCAGGACGATATGACCTTGCTGCTCGCCAGGAGAATCTGACCGCGATGAGCCGGCTGAAGCGGCGCTTCCTGTATATCGGCCTGGCAATCACCGCCGCACTCGCGGCCGGCACGATCGGCTTCACGGTAATCGAAGGCTACCCGCCATTCGATGCGTTCTACATGACGCTGATCACGATCACGACGGTGGGCTACCGCGAAATCCATGAGCTTCACCGCGCGGGGCGGATCTTCAACTCGGTGCTGATCGTCTTCGGTGTCAGCACGATCTTTCTTGCCATCGGCGCGATGACGCAGACGATTATCGAGCTGGAGTTTAGCGAATTCTTTGGGAAACGGCGGATCAAACGCATGATCGACAAGCTCAATAAGCACTACATTGTTTGCGGATTCGGCCGGGTGGGACGGAGCGCCGCCGCTGAGCTCGAGCGCGCCGGCGTGCCGCTCGCGGTCGTGGATCACAATCCGGAGAAGGTTGAGCGGGCGCTGGGCGCCGGAATCGCGGCAGTGAGGGGCGATTCCACGCGCGACGAGACGCTGGTTGAGGTCGGGATCGCCCGCGCCAAGGGCCTCGTGGCCGCGCTCGCCACCGACGCCGATAACCTCTTTCTGATCCTTTCCGCCAAGGCCATGAATCCGGGTCTGAAAGTGGCCGCGCGCGTGGGCGAGGAGGAAGCGGAGGAGAAGCTGCGCCGCGCCGGCGCCGACACCGTATTCTCGCCCTATGCGAGCGCCGGCCAGCAGCTTGCGCTCTCACTGCTGCGGCCGCACGTCGTCCAGTTCCTCGACGCTGCGACCAAGAGCATCAGCCTTGACCTCGGGCTCCAGCAGGTGCGCGTCGCCGAAGGCGGCGAGTTCGCCGGCAAGTCGTTGAAACAAATCCAAGTCCGCCGCGACCTCGGCGTGATCGTACTGGCGATCCGGAAAGCGAGCGGACAGATGCTCTTCAATCCGGCGGCCGAGGCGGTGCTCGAGGGTGGCGACTTCCTGGTCGTCATGGGTAAGCACGAGAATCTGCACAAGCTGGAATCACTGCTGGCGGGGGTGCAGACATGAAAGTGCTAACAGCAGCGCAAATGCGCGAAGTGGATCGCCGCACCATCGAAATGGGAATTCCCGGCATCGTGCTGATGGAAAATGCCGGGCAGCGCGTGACCGAGTTCCTGGCCGAAACATTCGCGCCGCTCGCGGATCACCGCATCGTGATTCTGTGCGGCAAAGGCAACAACGGCGGTGATGGGATGGCGGTTGCCCGTCAACTTATGACCCGCCTGCGGCCGCGCTCGCTTCACGTTGCGCTGGCTGGCGCTCCGGAGGAGTTGAAGGGCGAAGCGCTCGATAACTACCACATGCTCCAGGCGTGCGGCTGCCCGTTCGAGCGCGAGATACGCCCGGCGATGCGAAACGCGACGATCGTCCTCGACGCGCTGCTCGGCACAGGCCTCAAAGGGCCGGTGACCGGCCCGATGATCGAGTGGATCCGCGAGGTGAACTCGGGCTTTCCGCTGGCAAAGATCGTTGCGGTGGATATTCCCTCCGGCCTCGAGAGCGATACCGCTACGACCGAGGGCGAAACCGTGCGCGCGGATTACACGGTGACCTTCACCGCGCCGAAGCTGGGCCAAGTACTGGCGCCGAACTGCGGGCGAGTGGGCACGCTGCGCGTCGCGGCGATCGGCAGCCCGCCAGAACTCTATGAGAACGACGACGGCATCTTCCTCTCGCTGGTGGAGCCGCGATGGTTCGCTCCGTTTTTCCGTCCGCGCACGCTGTGCGCGCACAAAGGCGATTTCGGACACGTGCTGGTGATCGCAGGCTCGCGAGGCAAGACTGGCGCGGCTGCGATGAGCGGCATGGCTGCGCTGCGCGCGGGAGCGGGGCTGGTGACGGTGGCCTCGGCTGAATCGGCTGTTCCGGTCATTGCTTCGCACTCGCCCGAGCTCATGACCGAACCGCTGCCCGAAACCGACACTGGCTCAGTCTCGCTCCACAGCTTCGATTGCAGCCGCCTCGCAAACGCCGCCGCCGGCAAAGACCTTCTGGTCATCGGCCCGGGCCTGGGCACGCATGTGGAGACCGTGGAAGCGGTGCGGCGGGTAGTAGACGAGTTTGAGCAGCCGATGATCATCGATGCGGACGGGCTGAATGCACTCGCGGGACTTGGCTTCCGTGCGCGCGGCCGCATCCGCGTGCTGACGCCGCACCCCGGCGAGATGGCGCGCCTCTCGGGCAAAAACGCCGCCGAAATTCAGAAAGACCGTGTCGGTTCAGCACGCGCCTTCGCTTCCGGGCGCGAGGTGATTCTTGTGCTGAAGGGTTGCCGCACTCTGATCGCATTCCCGGACGGGCGCGTGTGGATTAACCCGACCGGCACGCCCGCGCTAGCCACCGGCGGAACCGGTGATATCCTCACCGGCATGATTGCCGGGTTCGCGGCCCAGTTCCCCAAGGAGATCGAGCGCGCGGTGGCCTGCGCCGTCTACTTGCACGGCCTCGCGGGCCAGCTCGGCGCCGCGGAACTAGGCGAAAAATGCTTGATCGCGACCGACTTGCTGCGGTTCCTCCCGGCGGCGATGCATGCCCGTGCTGAGAACGGCGTCTGAAGAGGAGACGATCGCTTTCGGAGCGAAGCTCGCGCGAGAACTGCCGCCACGCTGCGTTATCCTGCTCATCGGCGGCCTCGGCGCGGGCAAGACAACGCTCGCCAAGGGCATTGTCGAAGGGCTCGGCGCGGCCCGGCCGGACGAGGTCACGAGCCCGACCTTCACCTTCGTCCACGAATATGGCGGAGGCAGCGTGTATCACATCGACCTGTATCGCATCGAAAAAGCGTCTGAAATTCGCACCCTCGGGCTCGACGAGTTGCTCGATCGCGACGCCGTCGTACTCGTGGAATGGGGCGAGCGGTTCCCGGAGCTGTGGCCCCCGGATCGTATCGAAATTCAGCTGAGAACGATCGAGGGTGACTTCCGCGAGATCTCTTATCCCCTGCCCGCGTAAAGCTCGGCGACCGATTCGCGGAAGTTCTCGAGCGCGCGGCTCCGGCGCACCTTGAGCGTGGCGGTCAGCTCGCCGGCCTCGATCGAGAAATCGCGTTCAAGGATGCGGTATTTGCGGATCTGCTCGAACGGCGCCAGGTTCCGGTTCACCCGCGCAACCGCGCTCGCAACCTCGGCTACGACTGGCGGCGCGGATGTGATGTCCGCGGAGGAACGGCCGCGCCAGCCGTTTATGTCGTTAAGCGCGCCGGCGACTGGCGCGTTGATTGTCAACAGCACGGCGACGTATGGCAGCCTGTCACCAATGAGCAGGACATGGCTGACGATCGGCTCGAGCCGGAAAAGCGCCTCGATGCGAGATGGGTAAATCTTCTTGCCGTTCGAAGAGATGATCAGCTCCTTCTTGCGGCCGGTGATGTAGATGTAGCCCTCGGGGTCGATTTCCGCGAGGTCGCCCGTCTTGAGCCAGCCATCGCGCAATACCTGCGCCGTGCCTTCCAGGTCCTTGTAATACCCGGAGAATAGCGTGGCGCTGCGAATGAGCAGCTCGCCATCTTCAGCCAGCCGCACCTCGACGCCGGGCAGCGGTCTGCCGACGCTGCCCGCCTTAGGCCGGTCGAGCGGATTCATCGCAACCACGCCGCCTTCGGTGAGCCCGTATCCTTCGACCAGCGGCAGGCCGATCGCCATATAGAATTCCGCGAGCTCTTTGCCGAGCGGGGCCGAGCCCGATCCGCACACGCGTAACTGGCCTCCAAAGCGTGCGCGCATTTTGCGGAAAACGAAGCGGCCCGCGGCCGCCAGCAGCAGCCGTTCCACGAAATTCAGGCGCCGGCCGTGCTGGTGGAGGCGTGCGGCTTTCAAGCCCAGTTCGAGGGCGGATTCGACGAGTCTCCGTACCGCGCGCGGGCGCTTGCGCAACTCGATTCGGATGGTGGCATGAACACGCTCCCATAGCCGAGGCGGCGCAACGAAAATGGTCGGCTTGATGCGTTCGAGCTCGCCGGGCAGTTGCGCGAGACTCTCCGAAAACCAGACCGCCATGCCGCAGCCGAGCGGCAGCAGTTCCATGACAACGCGCTGCGTGACGTGCGCCGAGGGCAGGAAGGCGATGGTGGAATCACGCGGCGTGAGGTCGAGCACAGGCGGGCCCATGTCGATGTTCGCGACGAGCGCCGCGTGCGTCACCAGACCCATTTTCGGCTCGCCAGTGGCACCGGAAGTGAGATACAAGATGGCGTAGTCCGCGGCAGTGACTTCGGCGTCGAGGCGCGCAGGAAGACCGGGATTTTCGGCGATCGCCGCGCGGCCCATACGTCGTAGGTCATCAAGTGAGATGGCGGCGGTTGTTCCCACGCCGCCCGCGGCCCTTCTCATGTCGTCTTCGGCTCCGGGGGTGAGCAGGAGCCATTGGACGTTCAGCGAATCAGCTCCGGCCGCGCGCAGACGCGCCAGCATCGCCGGATCCTCGGCGAACACCGCCCTGGCATCGCACGCGCCGAGTGTCCGCACCAGGTCCGGGACCGGGTAGCTCGTGTAAAGCGCCGCCGAGACCGCCCCCGCGGTCATGATGCCGATGTCCGCCAGGTAAAGCTCAGCGCACGTTTCCGACGCCAGCGCGACAATGTCACCTTTGCGGATTCCCAACACCCGCAATCCCGCGGCGACTTCCTGGACCGCTTGCAGGTATTCGCTCCAGGTGTACACGCGATAGCTGGGCGTGCCCTCCCCGCTCGCCGGTTGGTAGAGTGCGGGCTCGCCGCCGCATCGCGCGGCCGTTTCCTTGAGCACATGATAAACCGTCCGGCCGGACATCTCTGCGAAAATACTACCACGCGCGGACCGGATCCGGCCACGGCCGGTCTACGGTTGTCGAAAATGGAGTTCAGATCCGCGTTCCCATTCGATGAACTGCCGGAGGGCTTGCACCTGGCGGCCTCCGGCGCGTGCAGATCGGGACGGGCGGTCCCATCCCCGGTACAATCGGGAGACCGGAAGGATAATACCAATGACCCCGCAGAATTACGCCAACCACCGGCGGAACGTCCCGATGTACCACGTCGTTTTGGCCGGATTGACCATGTTGGTCTTTTTGGGATCGCTCCTCGACCTGTACAAGTCGCTGGGCAATTACCAACGAATGTACAGCGCCGCGCTGGTTCTTGGAGTCGATGTTTGCCTGGGGCTGCTCTTCTACTTCTGCCGCGTTTTCCCCCTGAAGGCCCAGGACCGGGCAATCCGTGCCGAGGAGAACCTGCGTCATTACGTGTTGACCGGCAAACTGCTCGACCCGCGGCTGAACATGCGTCAGATTATCGGGCTCCGGTTCGCTTCCGACGCCGAATTCCCCGGCCTCGCACGACGCGCGGCAGAAGAGGACCTGAGCGAGGACTCGATAAAACGCAGCGTCAAGGACTGGCGCGCAGACACGTATCGCGTGTAGTTGGTGGAGCGCCGCGCGCCACGCCCCGCCCAACGGCATGCCCAGCATCCACTTCTCCACCGCGCTGCTGATTTTCTGGTACAGCCGGAAGCTGCCTTACGGCCGCTGGATCGGCGTGGCGTACCTGCTGTTGACCGCCGTTTCTACGCTCTCTTCGGGCGAGCATTACGTCCTGGACCTGGCCGCCGCCGTGCCCTACGCCATCGCCGTCCATGCGCTGGGCACGCGCCTGGCCGCCGCGTTACCTCTCGAGACGAAAGGACCACGCGAAAGCCGAGGGAGTTCGCTGGCTGTCTCCCACGGGTGATAAAATTATCATTTGTTGCCTCTTCGCACACGGCAATATGCAGCTTTCAAAACCAAAAAAGCCTTAACAAATACTTCTTGGTGGCCTGCACCAGTGTTGCGCCATCTTTAGGCCGTGGACAAATGCACTACTGACTCTTAAGATAATGGACGTCCTGAAGAAACTCGAACAGCAGCTCAAAAAAGGCATCGACACTGAAGCCGAAGTGTCGTACTTCTTGATCGAAATCCGCAAATTTCTGGAACAGCAAAGCCTGAAGAAAGATCTTGAATACCTGAAGTTCTACTGCGATTGGATTGCCCATCCGGGCCTCGCCGGTCCGATGGCGCAGAAGGTTCTGAAGCAGTTCGACGAGGCCAACATTCATTTGAAGACGGGCATCGACATGGATCAACTTCCGCGTGACCTTCAGCAGAGAATCCGTAGGCTATCCAAGTTCGGCTACTTCGAGAAAGAGCTTTCAGAATTCCTCGAATACAATAAACTGCCGCCATTGACGGTGAAGCGCCATGACGCGTGGCCGCACTTCCTCCACCTATATACGAAGATCATCGAGGACTGCCCTCTCGTCATGAGCGGCAAGAGCACAACCGCGACCATTGACAACCTGACGGTCAAATTCGAATTCGCGAAAGAGCCGTTGGATGGCGAAATGTTTTATAAGATTCGCTGGATAGTTCTGGACAAGAATGGGCTGACGGGGGAAATCTACGTCATCTGTAGTTTCTCGATTAAGCCTTTAAGTTGACGTATCACGCCCAAAGCGCCGGTGTGGCTGGCCGCACTCAGGGCGGATCGTCCGCAAATCCGAAACGGCCGCGCTTTCGTTTCACGCCCCGGCGTAACCGGCGCACTCATCGGCAACTTGTTGGTAAGATGGGGGAAACTGGCTATGAATCTCCACAGTTATACCATCACTCAAGGGCGGGACCGCGCACCGGCGCGCGCCATGCTCAAAGGCATCGGTTTCACCGACGAGGACCTGAAAAAGCCCATCATCGGCGTCGCCAACACCTGGATCGAGACCATGCCCTGCAACTACAACCTGCGCGAGCTTGCCGTGAAGGTGAAGGAGGGCATTCGCGCGGCGGGCGGCACGCCGATGGAGTTCAACACCATCGCGATCAGCGACGGCGTCACCATGGGCACCGAAGGCATGAAGACGTCGCTCGTGAGCCGCGAGGTGATCGCCGATTCGATCGAGCTGGTCGCGCGCGGCCACATGTTCGACGGCATCGTCGCGCTGGTGGCGTGCGATAAGACGATCCCGGGTGCGGCCATGGCGCTGCTGCGTCTGAACGTGCCGGGCGTAGTGATCTACGGCGGCACCATCCTGCCGGGCCGCCACCACGGCCACGATATTACGATTCAGGATGTCTTCGAAGCGGTGGGCGCGAACGCCGCGGGCCGCATCTCCGACGGCGAGCTACTCGAAATCGAAAACTCGGCGTGTCCGGGCGCGGGCGCCTGCGGCGGACAGTACACGGCGAACACGATGGCGACCGTCATGGAACTGATCGGACTTTCGCCGATGGGGAGCGCCGCGGTACCACAGGTGGACCCTTTGAAGGAGGACGTCTGCTTCCGGGCGGGGGCGGTCATTATGAACGCCGTGCGGTGCGGCCTGAAGCCCCGCGACATCGTGACGCGCGAGGCGATCGAGAATGCCATCGCGGGCGTTGCGGCCAGCGGCGGCTCGACCAATGCGGTGCTGCATCTGCTCGCGATCTCGCGCGAAGCGGGCGTGCCCCTCGAGATCGACGATTTCGAGACCATCAGCAGCCGCACGCCTCTGTTTTCGGACTTGAAACCAGCGGGACGCTTCGTCGCTTACGACGTGCACAAGGCGGGCGGCATCTCGGTTCTGGCGAAGCGCCTCGCTGATGGCGGCTACGTGCACGGCTCGGCGATGACCGTCACCGGCCGCACCTTCGCGGAAGAGGCGGCGGAGGCCAAGGAGACGCCGGGGCAGGAAGTCATCCGGCCACTAGCGAATCCGATCAAGGCGAGCGGCGGCCTTGTCATCCTGAGAGGCTCGCTCGCGCCCGAGGGTGCGGTAATCAAGGTCACTGGGATGGACCGGAAGATCCATCGCGGGCCGGCGCGCGTTTTCGAATGTGAGGAAACGGCGATGGCCGCGGTCACACACGGCGCGATCAAGGCCGGCGACGTGGTGGTGATCCGCTACGAAGGCCCGCGCGGCGGCCCGGGAATGCGCGAGATGCTGGGCGTGACCAGCGCCATCGTCGGCGAGGGGCTCTCCGAGAGCGTCGCGCTCGTCACTGACGGCCGGTTCAGCGGGGCGACTCACGGCTTCATGGTCGGCCACGTCGCGCCGGAAGCGGCGAACGGCGGGCCGATTGCCGCGCTGGAGGAAGGCGACACGATCACGCTCGATATCAACGCGCGACGCATCGATATCGAGATCCCCGCGCAGGAGTTGCGCGCGAGGCTCGCCCGCTGGAAGGCGCCGGAGCCACGCTACCGCACCGGTGTCTTCGCGAAGTATTGCGCCCTGGTGTCATCAGCGTCGGAAGGCGCCGTGACTTCGATGGTGAAAAACCGGCAATAAACGCCCAGGCTGACGGGCCACACTGCTCCAAAGCGCCGTTACTGGATGTGCGGTTCCAGCATTTTGAGGACTTCGGATCTCCCGACCGCGCCGACGCGCGAATCCACCACACGCCCGCCCTTGAACAGCAACAGCGTGGGAATGCCCCGGATGTTGTAACGCATCGCAGTGCCGCCATTATCGTCCACATCGATCTTTCCGACCTTCAACTTGCCTGCGTATTCGGTCGCGATCTGGTCCACAGTGGGAGCCATCATCTTGCAGGGACCGCACCACTCGGCCCAGAAATCGACCAGCACCGGAACGTCGGAGCTGAGAACTTCCTTATCGAAGGTTGCGTCCTGGAAAGTTAATACGCTCGCGCCCGCCATCCTCTACTCTCCCTCTCTAACATGTGAAAGATGCAAAAACAGTGTTGCAGGATTCAACCGGCTCGCGAGGAAACGCAGTGTTCTGCCGCCAACCGCCGGTACAGGGCCGAATACTCTGCCGCCGAGGCGTTCCAGGAAAAATCCTTCCGCATGCCAGCCAGCATCATGGCGGTCCATCTGGTCCGGTTTCCATAAGCAGCCAGCGCGTTCGAGACTGCTTCAAAGAGAGCCCCGCCGGAGTATTCCCGGAACTTGAAGCCCGTATCCTCCTCAATCGTATCATCGAGGCCGCCCGTAGCGCGCACGATGGGCACGGTTCCATATCGCAGGCTGAAAATCTGGTTCAGGCCGCAGGGCTCGTACCGGCTAGGCATCAGGAACATGTCCGCGCCAGCCTCGATCTTGTGCGCCAGTGCATTGTCGTATGCGACTCGCACGCCGGCTTTTTCCGGATTCGCGCCGGCCAAGTCGCGGAAAAGCTGTTCGTATCGTGGCTCGCCGGTGCCGAGCGCAACCAGCGCGACATCTTCGGCCAGCAATTCGGACGAGACCTCTTCCAGGAGATCGAAGCCCTTCTGTCCGGCGAAGCGGGATACAATGCCGATGAGCGGCCGCTCCAGGTTCTGCGGCAGGCCAAACTCGGCGAGCAAGTCCGCTTTGCAGGCCCGTTTGCCTTCCAGGTTCTCAGCCGAGTAGTGAGCGGCGATATGGGGGTCGGTGGCCGGGTCCCACTGCGTGTAATCGACGCCGTTCAAGATGCCGGTGAGCGCATCGCCGCGGGCGCGCAGCACATCGTCAAGTCCAGAGCCGAACTCCGGGGTCTGGATCTCACGCGCGTAGCTCTTGCTGACGGTCGTGATGGCATCGCTCGCCAGGATGCCGCCCTTGAGCAGGCTCACTTGCCCGAAAAAGCCCAGCTCATCGGGCGTCGCGAGGCCAGGGTCGAGGCCGATCTCCGGAAGGATGTCTTTCGGGAAAACGCCCTGGTAGCCCAGGTTGTGGATCGTCAGGATTGTCTTGAGCCCGAGGAAGGTGGGGTCGCGCGCAAACAGGTCGCGGATGTAAACCGGCACGAGCGCAGCCTGCCAATCGTGGCAGTGGATGATCTGCGGGCGGAACGTGTGGCGCACCAGTGTGAGCGCGACGCGTGAGAAGACGGCGAACCGCATATGGTTGTCGGCGTAGTCCCCGGAGGCGTCGCCGTAAAGACCGTCGCGGTCAAACAGCGGAGGGCAATCGACGAAGTAATAGGGCACGTTGCGTTCGATCCCGCAGTACACACGCGACGTGTAACAGTTCGGGCCGAACCAGACGCGCAGGTCGTCGTAAACCAGCGGCAACCCGTGTACACTCATGCCCCAGTAACGTGGCATCACGATAGCCACATCCTCGCCGTGTGCGCGCAGCGTCGGCGACAGGGTGCCAACGACATCTGCAAGACCGCCCGTTTTTGCGTATGGGGTGGCCTCGGATGCGACCATAAGAACCTTAGTCATAAGCACTCACCTTGCCGCGCCCTGCGACGCCATCCGACGGCAGGCCACCGCCGGCGATGGGGTCGCTCATCTTTGAGACTGGGAAACGATTACGTGCCGCTTCCCGGAAAGCGCAACTCGGCTCGCAGGTAAATTCCATATTAGCCGGTTGTTTGCCGAGACGCTGCGGTGAGGTCATACTGACGCATGCAGCGTGGGATGTGGGTGACAGATCACCCGCGAGACTCCATCACTTTGCGGCCGCCGGCGGCGGTCCACGATCCACAACCTCTTTGCGCTAAACTGGCAAAAAGACGCGGAGTTTCGGACGCGCGTCCGGCAAGGCAGGTCTTTTTGATTCGTAACGTCCTGGCAGTCCTCCTTCTCACAAGCTGTCTCGGTTTTCGGGCGCGCGCCGCGGTGGAGGAGCAGCTCGACACCAGCCGGTCGCTCTTTGCGGTTATGGCCGCGATCAACGCCGCCGGTTACGATGCCGATCTTCAATCCCCCGCGAATTCGCCGGTGCGGCAAATGGTCCGGCAGCAGATCGATGCTAAGCATCCCGCCAGCCTCGCTGAGCTCCAGGCCTTTTTCGCCGCGCACAAGCAAAAAGACCCGACCGCCGAGCTGAGCCAGTACGTCTCTCTCGCGCTCTGCCTCGGCGATCCGCCGGATTTCGCATTCCGCTACAAGGAGAGCGAGCTGCCGCCGGATGTCGTTCCGCTCGAGGGGTTCCAAACCATACTGCTCAAATTTTCGAGCGAGGCCGGTCTGGAAGAGCTCTGGCGGAAAGTACAGCCCGCGTTTGAGGAGACGATTGCGCGTTACCACGGGCCGGCGAGCGAGGCGCTCCGTCAAGTGAATGGCTATGTGCGGAATGCAGGCAGCGGCGGACCGCTGGGCACGCGCTTCCGTATTTATATCGACCTGCTCGGCGCGCCGAACCAGATCCAGATCCGCAGTTACAAGAGCGACTACTTTATTGTCGTCACCCCATCGGCCGAGCCGCAGGGCGATGATATCCGCCATGCCTACCTGCACTATCTGCTCGATGCGTTGCCGATCCGCTATTCCCTCGAGTTGAACGAGAAGAAAACCCTGCTCGACTACGCACGGGGCGCGCCGCTCCTCGAACCGTACTACAAATCGGATTTCCTGCTGCTGGCGGATGAGTGCCTCATCAAGGCCGTCGAAAGCCGGCTGGCGCCCGCATCCACGCGACAGGCTATCGTCGAGCAGGCCTTGCGGGAAGGCTACATCCTTACGCCCGCGTTAGCGGACCTGCTGCCGGCCTATGAGAAGCAGCAGCAATCGCTGCTCTTCTATTATCCGCAGTTGGTAAACGCGATCAATGTGGGCCGCGAAGAGCGGCGCCTCGCGAAGGTGGAGTTTGCCTCCGAGCGCCCCGTGCGCAAAGCCAGGGTCGTGCCGGCCGAGCGGAAGATCGAACCGCAGGGAGCCTATAGGACGCTCGAACAGGCGGAGGAAAGCTATCGCCAGCGCGATTTAGACAAGGCGGAATCCGGCTATCTTCGCGTGTTGAAGGAGACGGAGGATAAGCCGCTGCACGCCAAGGCGTATTACGGCCTCGCACGCATTGCCGCGCTCCGAAAAGATCCCGGGCTTTCAGAGAGCCTCTTTCACAAGGTGCTCGAGTCCTCTCCCGATGCGGAGGTGAAGGCCTGGGCATACGTGTATCTCGGCCGGCTCGCCGATGCCGCGGACCAGCGCGACGAAGCCAAGCGGCACTATCAGGCGGCGCTTCAAGTAACGGGCGCGTCCGATGGTGCACACCAGGCAGCCGAGAAGGGCCTGCAACAGAGCTTCGGGAGGGACCAGCAACATTAGACCGGGGAAAGATACAATCGGCAACATATCCATGAAGAGGAGTTATGTGATGAAGAACCGATTCTTGATCAGCGCAGTCCTGGCACTATTACCCGTTGGTGCGTGTTTCAGCGCGCAGACCGCGGTTCAGCCGGCCGGGGAAACGCCGACTGTAGCCCAGCCAAAAGTGAAATCGCAGTCCGAGGCCAAAGCGCTTCAGGCAATGCTGCAGTTGCCGGACCCGGACGCCCGGATCAAGGCTGCGGACGAGTTTCTGACGAAGTACGCCGACTCGGAGTTTAAGGGGTTCGTGTTAACGCTGGCGACACAGGCCTATCAGCAGAAGGGCGATTTCACAGACATGGTCATTTATGGCGAGCGGGCGCTCGAAGCCGACCCGAAGAACTACATGGTCAGGGTCTGGCTGGCCAACGGCATCGCGCAGAGGACGCGTGAGTTCGACCTCGACAAGGATGAGAAGCTGCGCAAGGTGGAGAAGTACGCCCACGAAGCGATTGACATCTTGAAAACGGCTCCGAAGCCAAGGCCGGACCTGCCCGACGCACAATGGAACCAGATCAAGGCGGACTTCACCGCGGAGGCACACGACGCGCTCGCGCTGGTGGCGATGGTCCGGAAGAATTACGATGGCGCCATCAGCGAGTTCAAAACCGCCGTTTCGTTGAGCCCCAGTCCCGATCCCGCTCGCGACATCCGCCTCGCCGAAGCCTACACCCTGACCGGCAAGCCGGATGAAGCCATTGCGCTGTTAGACAAGCTGATGGCCACGCCGGACCTGGATCCCTCCGTCAAGCAGGCCGCGCAGGCCGAACGGGTGCGCGCCATTCAGGTCAAGCAAAAGGCCGGTGGCGTGCCGCTTGCGAATGCGGGTGCTGCGGCTACGGCGCCCGCCGCTGCGCCGGCTCCGCTTGCCACCGGCACCAAGAAGCCCTAAGCTGTTTCCCGATGCGCACGGATCTGGAGGCACTGGAGAAGGCTATTGATTACGCCTTCCGCAACCGGGTTTTTTTGGTCCGCGCGCTCACCCACACCTCTCACGCCTACGAACAAAGCCCGCAGTTGCTCGGGGACAACGAACAGCTCGAGTTCCTCGGCGATTCCATCCTGGGATTCCTCATCAGTGAGTACCTGACACAAAGATACCCGGACTACCGCGAAGGCAGGCTTTCCATCCTGAAGAATTACCTGGTCAGCGCGTCACATTTGTACGGAGTCGCGCAGAAGCTCGAGCTCGGCGGGTACCTTCTGCTCGGCCGCGGCGAAGAATTGAGCGGCGGACGTGTAAAGAGAGGCCTGCTCGCGGACGCGATCGAGGCGCTCATCGCCGCGATTTACCTGGACGGCGGCATCGAGGAAGCGCGCCGGTTCGTCGTCGATCATATCCTCGGGCCCACGCCGGAAGTCGAAGAAGCCGCCGCAGCGCCATTCACGAATTTCAAGGGCGCGTTGCAAGAGGCGGCGCGCACGCTGAACCTGCCATCGCCCCGTTATACCGTCGTCTCGGAGGACGGCCCGGCTCACGCGCGCAAATTCACCGTCGAGGTGCGGCTCGGCAATGATCTGGTGGCCCAGGCCGAAGGCGAGTCGAAGAAGAGCGCTGGGCAAAAAGCCGCACAAGCGGTCCTCAAGCGTCTCCTGGAGCGGGCGCAGTAATCCGCGTTAGTGCACCACGGGCGGGCTGCTGCTGGGCTCGGTTTCGTAGCCCACCCTGTTAAGGATGACGAGGTCGACACGGCGGTTCCGCGTGCGTCCTTCTTCGGTATCGTTGGACTCCTCTGGCATCGTATCGGCGTAGCCGGCTACAGCTAACCGGCGGTCGGAGACGTTGAAGTGGGTTGTCAGCAGCTCCAGCATTGAAAGACCGCGAGCGGTCGAGAGTTGCCAGTTGCTCCGGAACCGCGAGTTGTGGATGGGGACAGAATCCGTGTGGCCTTCCAGCCGCACAGGGTTCGGCAGCTTGATGACAACGTCCGCGATCTTCCCAATTGTCGGGTAGGTGTCCAGAGCGATCGTGTCCTCGCCGGAGGGGAAGAACGCGGCTTCCGTAAGGCTGACCACCAGCCCGCGCTGCGTTAAGCGCAGTTGCAGCTTACCGGCTTTAACTTCCTGCTTCAGTTCCTTGGAGAGGTATAGCAAAGAGGGCAGCAGTTCCGGGAAGGCTTGGGGCGGGAACTGCGCTGCCACCCGTGGGGGCGTAGGGTGGGGCCGGACGCCGCCCGGGCCATTGTGCATTGCATTGCCCTTGCCCAGGTCGTCGATGGTGCCGCCCAGCAGGACGGAGGCGAGGGCCTTCATGTGCCCTTCTTCCAGCGCTTTTTTCACCGATTCGGAAACCGCCTTCGCCTTGACTTTATCGGTCTGTGAGGCCGCGAACATCACGACGAAGAAAGCAAACATCAGCGTGATGAAGTCGGCATAGGAGACCAGCCAGCGCTCATGGCTCTCATGCGAAGCTTCCGGTTTGCGATTGCTCATGCTTTTGCCGGCGAGGCCGCGGCAGGTGCAGCCGCCGGGCCTTCGCTTTTCACATCCTTCTTGGCGTCCTTCTTCACGTCCTGCTTGGCGTCCTTCTTGGCATCCTGCTTCGGCTTGGGCTTGCCGGCATCCGGGGGCAGGTAGGCCTCGAGCTTGGTGCGAATCAGCTTCGGGTTCAGGCCTTCAACAATCCCCGCCACTCCTTCGAGCATCAGCTCTCTCATCTCGATGGCTGCGTGCGCGCGCGCCCTGATCTTGTTGCCGGCGGGGAGGAAAAGAATGTTCGCTGAACCCACGCCGTAAATCGTCGCGACAAATGCGACGGCGATTCCGCGGCCGACTTCGTCGATGTTAGACAGGTTTTTCATGACTTGAATAAGCCCGAGCACGGCACCAATGATGCCGATGGTTGGCGAATATCCGCCGGCGGATTCGAACACCTTCGCTTCGGACGCGGCGCGGTGTTCCTCCACCGCGATTTCAAGCTCCATCATCTTTCGGATCTCTTGCAAATCCGTGCCGTCGACCGCGAGGTTCAGCGCCTTGCGCAGGAAACGGTCCTGGATTGCCTCGGCGTCCTGTTCGAGCGCGACGATGCCATTCTTGCGCGCCTTCGTTGCGTAGCCAATGATTTCCTCGATGATCGCTTGTGGCGTCTGCTCCTTCTCAACCAAGATGGACATCAAGGCGGACACAGATCGGCGCGCCACGCCAAGCGGCATGGTCACCAACACCGCGCCAATCGTGCCGCCGAAGACGATGAGCGCGGCCGTGGGCTGGAGTATTTCGCGAATCTTGCCGCCTTCGAGGATCATTCCCAGGAGAATGCCGCCGATGGCAATGGTCAGGCCCGCCAGCGTGGCTAGATCCGGCTTGCCGCGGCTCGCTTTTTCCTGGGCCGGCGCGGGTTTGTCTGTTTTCGGTTTTTGCACCATACGGGTATCCCGAAATCAGCTCTGACTGCCGCCGGGCAGTGCCTCCTCCGGGCTCCGCGCAGTTGCGGATTGCAAGAGCCGGCCGCAAATGGCCCGGCGAAATTCGATCACGCGGTTCAGAATCTCGTCGGCGGATTCCAGAACCATGAATTGATGGCCGTTCGTCAGGGTAATGACGGTGTCGGGCGTTACCTCCACGTGCTCGATCAGGTCTGGATTCAGCATAAATGGGCCGTGTTTCAACCGAGTCAGCCTGATCATGATTGCAGCCTTCCCCACTGCGCTTATCGGCGTTGCGGAGCGAATCTTGAAACGCTGGCGCGCCCTCCGCGAGTTAAAGACCGCTGTGGGCAGACCGATGAGCGTTTTAGGAGGAGTGAATGAACACTGCGGCTCCCGGTTCGGATTCGGCCTGCATCGCGGGTAGGATCCTGGATGCTCTCGAGAGGAACAATCTGGAGGGCTTGGAAGCGGAGTTGGGCCGGCGTTTTACTGTCCCGCCATACGCATTGCCGATCGAGGGCGAGCGTTGGGAGTTGCTCGAGGCAATCGTTCGCCAGATGCGGGCGGTGCTCGCGCGGATACGGCGCGGGTCGCTGGCACACTTCGAGGGAATCGAAGTGCAGCTCCTCCTGTTGAGGCATTTGGCCGCGCGGGACGGCGCGGCGCTTACTTGAGCAATTCGAGAAGGGCAGCGAGCTCCTTGCGGACGTTTTCGAGGGCCGCTGCGGGAAAGGAGAACAACTCGCCTTGTCGACTCCTCGATGCATGCTCACGTCGCGCCATCCTGCTCTGATTTTCAAGATGCCGGCGAGCGCCCTCGATCGTGAACCTCTTTTCGTAAAGGAGCTGCTTGATCTCGAGCAGCAACTCGACGTCTTTCCTGCGGTACAGCCGGTGGCCACGGCCCGACTTCTTCGGTTGGAGGGCGGGGAACTCGGTTTCCCAGTACCGCAGAACATACGCCTCGACCCCCATCAGCCGGCTGACCTCCCCGATGCGGAAGTAGAGCTTATTGGGAATTTCCGGACCCTGCTGCGCTTTGGCGCCGGGCTCACTCATGATTGCAGCCAAAAACATGCGCCATCCTATAGGGAAACCAGCTTTCGCATCAGCTCCGCGGACACCGCGGACGGCGCACGGGATTCGGATCTATGATACCAGCGATTATTATCTCGCCTGACATAGAACTCGCAGACCAGCTCCAGGCGGCCCTTTCTGAAATCGGCCAGGTTGCCGTAGTACGAAAGGTCGATCATTACCCGCTCGAGCAGGAGCTGCTGCGGGTTATTCGCGCGCTCGGCCCGCAGATTGTGTTTCTGAATGTCACTGCGCTCGACGAAGCGCTGCGGGTTGCGGCCGAAATTGAAGTGCACGCTTCGGGAATCCAGGTCATGGCAATCGCCCGTGACTGCGAGCAGCACACCCTGCTTGAGCTAATGCGCGCCGGCATCCGCGAATTCGTGCCTCTTCCCGGTGGCGTCTGCGAGCTGCCGAACGCGCTGCTCCGGCTGAACGCGGCGCTTGACCGCAAGCCCCCGAACATCGACTCGACCGATCAAATGTTCGCGTTTCTGCCGTCCAAGCCGGGCGTCGGCTGCTCGACGGTGGCGCTGAACACCAGCATCGCGATAGCGGCGGCGCCCGACACCAAGACCCTGCTGGTGGATTTTGATCTGAACTGCGGAATGATCGGGTTTCTGCTGCATCTCGATGAATCGAGGTCGGTGGTGGATGCCGCCGAACACGCCGCCCACATGGACGAGGAGCTATGGCCGAAGCTGGTCCATGAGATCGGCAATCTCGACATTCTGCCTTCCGGCCGAATGCGGCCGGATTTCCGTATCGAGCCCGTGCACATTCGCTATCTGCTGGAGTTCGCCCGCCGCAACTATAAGGTCATCTGCGTTGATTTATCCGGGTTGCTGGAAAAATACTCCGTCGAGTTGATGCACGAATCCAAACGGATCCTCCTCGTATGTACGCCCGAGTTGCCTGCGCTGCACTTGGCCCGCGAAAAAATGGAATTTCTACGGAGCGTGCAGCTCGATGAGCGTGTCAGCCTGGTGCTCAACCGCTCGCAAAAACGATCGTTAATGACAAAGGAGGAGATCGAGAAGATCATTGGCGTGCCGATCGCGGTAGAGCTTCCCAACGATTACCGCGGCGTCCACAAGTCGTTTGCGGACGCCAAACCCATTGAGCCCGCCTCCGAACTGGGCAAAGCCTTCGCCGAACTGGGCAAAAAGATGCTGGTGCGAGAGCCGGAGTCCGGGCCGGACCGGCGCTTCGTCGACTATTTCACGATCAGCCCGGCGCGGTTCTCGTTTGCGCCGTTCTCGAGGAAACCGCAAGAGTAATGCTAACCGCGCGGCGGTAGGCGGCAAATCTATGAAACGAGGAAACGGCTGCGCCGTACGCTGAAGGGTCACCGCGCGAAAAGAATTCTTTTGCCCGCATTTTGAGCCAGATCCGTCGAGGGGCGCGCGCGCAGTCGAGCTTCTGAATCTACACTCAGAACAGCCGGGCCGCGTGACGGCATCCCCGTGGCCCCCCAAAGCGAACTGGCGGCCGCCAGCACAAGGTTGCGGGTCTCCGATTGCCCATGGAGGACACCTGGGGGCCCGCGACCTACTCTCTCTTGATTCCCTCCCCATTTCATCCGGTTCCTCTCCTGAACCACCTCACGCAGAGCGCCCACATTTCCACCGCCGCAGGCGTACCATGATGGAGGCGTGCCTAGCCGTATCGGTATTCACGCTGTCCTCGAAGCTCTGCGCGCGCGGAAACCGCTGAACCGCGTGGTCGTGGCCAAAGGTGCGGCTGGCACACGCCTGCAGGAGATCATCGACCTCTGCCGCGAGCTGGGCGTTCCGATCCGCTTCGAGCCGCGGGACGCGCTCGACCGTGTGGCCGGCAGTCCCGCACATCAGGGCGTCATCGCACTCGGCGCGGCTCACTCGCACGTCGCGCTCGAAGACATCATCGAGGGCGCCAAGCTGCTTGTCCTCCTCGACGGCATCGAGGACCCGCACAACCTGGGGGCGATTGTCCGGACAGCGCATGCGGCCGGCGCCGATGGGCTGGTGATTCCGGAGCGGCGCTCGGCCGGCCTCACCGAAACCGTGACGAAGGCGGCCGCCGGTGCGCTCGAATACCTGCCGGTCGCGCGCGCCGGGAATCTCAGCCGGGTACTCGAAAAACTTAAGCAACATGGCTTTTGGATCTACGGCCTGGACGAGCGCGGCGACAATGAATACGATCACATCGACTACGCCGCGCCGGCCGCGTTCGTTTTGGGCGGCGAAGGCAAGGGCTTGCACCAGATGGTCCGCAGGCATTGCGACTTCGTGGTGCGGATCCCGCTCGCCGGCAACATATCCTCGTTGAACGTCTCGGTAGCCGCCGGAATCGTTTTGTTCGAATGGAAGCGCCGGCGCAGGCAGAGTGGGTAGGGTTGTGCAATAGTACAATCGTTCGAGATGCACCCCAGGCACTGAAGCCAATGATCCACGCCATTTCCACGCATTTGTTCGTTAACCATCGCTTGACCACGTTGTGGCTGGAAAAGATCCAGCACGCTGGGATTCCGGCAGTCGAGATTTTTTGTGCTCGCCAGCATCTGGATTACACTAACCGCGCCCAGGTCACCGAACTCGCGCATTGGTTCCGCGATTCCGATCTGAAACTGCACTCGTTGCACTCGCCCATGTACACCGATGAAATCTGGGGGCGCTCCGGCCCGAACGCGCTGCTTACGATCACCGAGACGGTCAAGTCCAAACGCATTGCGATGGTCGATGAGATCAAGCGCGCCATCGAGTTTGCCGAGGCGGTCCCGTTCCGCTATCTCATCCAGCACGTCGGTGCCGGCGGCGAGGAATATGACCCGCACAAAATGGAGGCCGCCTTCTCCTCGCTCGATGAGTTGACCGTTTTCGCCAAGCAAGAGGGACGTCCAGATCCTGCTTGAGAACATCCCGAACGGTCTCTCGAGCGCCGAGCGGCTGGTCCAGTTCCTGAATGAGACGCACCTGCACCTCGGATTTTGTTTCGATGTCGGCCATGCGCACATGGACGAGGGCGTCGAAGCCGCCTTCGCGCTGATGAAGGACCGCATCCACTCGACTCACCTCCACGACAACGATGGCAAGGAAGACAAGCACATCTTCCCGCTGCTCGGAGCAGGCGGAACGATCGATTGGCCACGCACGATGGAGCTGCTGCGTTCACGCGATGACCAGTATGCGCTGGTGCTCGAACTCAAGGAATCGCCCGAGTTCAAGCATCCTGTCAAGGCAGCGGCCGAAATCTTCGAACGGTTGGAGCGTGTCTGATGAACGCGAACGCCGAAGCCCCCAGAATTACGATCTCCGAGGCCGGCGGTCATGCTGGCGAGACCGTATCGATTCCGGGCTGGCTTTACAACCTGCGCCGGTCGGGCAAGATCGTCTTTCCTCTGCTGCGCGACGGCACGGGCATCATGCAGTGTGTCGTGGTGAAAAGCGCGCTTCCCGAGCCGCTTTTCGAGGCCATCCGGGACCTGACGCAAGAATCCTCGATCATCGTGACCGGTAAGATCCGCGCCGAGCAGCGCGCGCCTGGCGGTTATGAGATGGATGTCGAGGATCTTCGAGTCGTCCAGCGCGTGCCCGAGAGCGACCCGTATCCTATCACACCCAAGGAGCATGGCACCGACTTCCTGATGGACCACCGGCACCTGTGGCTGCGCAGCCGCCGCCAGCACGCCATCATTTGTGTCCGGCACGAGGTGATCCGGGCGGTGCGTGACTACTTCGATTCGAATGGCTTTACGCTCGTCGATACGCCGATTTTCACCCCCAGCGCCTGCGAGGGCACCACGAACCTGTTTGAGGTGAATTATTTCGACGAGGAGAAAGTTTATTTAGCGCAGTCAGGCCAGCTCTATAACGAAGCGACGGCAATGGCCTTCGGGAAGGTCTACTGCTTCGGCCCGACGTTTCGCGCCGAGCGGTCGAAGACGCGTCGGCACCTCACCGAGTTCTGGATGGTGGAACCCGAGATGGCGTATGCCACGCTCGACGACGTGAAGCGCGTCGCCGAAGAGCTTATCGTGTTCCTTGTCGAGCGCGTGCTCGAAAAGCGCTCGGCGGAACTCAAGGAACTGGAGCGTGACATCAGCAAGCTGGAATCCGTCCGCCCCCCTTTCCCGCGCATCAGTTACGACGAAGCCGTTAAAACGCTGCAGGCCAAGGGCAGCGAAATCCAGTGGGGTGGCGATTTCGGTGGAACGGACGAGACACTGCTAAGTGAGAATTATGACCGTCCGGTCATGGTCGATCGGTACCCTGCGGCGGTTAAAGCGTTCTATATGCAGCCGGATCCTGAGCGTCCCGAAGTCGCGCTGGGCGTGGACGTGATCGCACCCGAGGGTTATGGCGAGATCGTCGGCGGCGGCCAGCGCATTCACGATCTGGATCTGCTGCTTGGCCGCATCGAGGAGCAGAATTTGCCGAAGGAGTCCTTCGGCTGGTATATCGATTTGCGAAAATACGGAACCGTGCCCCACGGCGGGTTCGGCATGGGAATCGAGCGGTGCGTGGCGTGGCTGTGCGGCCTCGAGCACGTTCGGGAGACGATCGCGTTCCCGCGTATGCTCTACCGGACCAAACCTTGATTGCCCGCCGCGCGTAAATCTATGGGCCACACCAAGATTGCGAGGATTGCCGTAATCGGAGCACCACTCGACCTCGGAGCAGGCCGGCGCGGCGTGGATATGGGCGTCTCTGCGATGCGTTTTGCGAATCTCGGCCAGCGGCTCGCGGACCTCGGTTACCGCATCAACGACCTCGGAAACATAGCGGTCGAGCAGCCCGAACGGGCGCCCTGCGGCCCGCGCAATGCGCGCTATCTCCCGCAGATCGCCCACGCCTGCACGCACCTGGCGGAAGCGGTAGATAACGCCATGGGCCAGGGGAGGACGCCGATAGTGATCGGCGGCGACCACTCGATCGCGATCGGCACGGTGGCCGGCATGGCGAAGTATTTCCGCCGCAAGCAGCAGCGGCTCGGCCTGTTGTGGATCGATGCGCATCCGGATATGAACACGCCCGACACGAGCCCAAGCGGAAACGTGCATGGGATGCCGCTTGCCTGTTGCATCGGCCTCGGCCCCGGGAAGCTCACGCATCTCTATGGCTTCGGGCCAAAGGTCGAGGCCACTAACGTCGCGCTGGTCGGGATACGCGATGTGGACGCGCTCGAGAAACCGCACGTGCGCAACTCCGGTGTCCGCGCCTTCACCATGCGCGACATCGACGAGCGCGGCATGCGCACTGTAATGGAAGAGGCGCTCCAAATTGTCCTGGCCGGAACGGCGGGTTTCCACGTTTCGCTCGATATGGATTCGGTCGATCCCGAACTCGCGCCTGGCGTCGGGACGCCCGTCCGCGGCGGCCTGAATTACCGCGAGGCCCACCTGGCGATGGAGATGGCTGGCGATTCCAGAAAAATGGTTTCGATGGAGGTCGTCGAAGTCAACCCCGTAATGGACGAAGCAAACCGGACGGCGCTGCTGGCGGTGGAGCTGGTCATGTCCGCGATGGGCAAGAGAATTCTATGAAGGTGCGCGTGGCGGTTCTCTATGGCGGCAGGAGCGGCGAGCACGAGATTTCCATCCGCTCGGCCGAATCCATCATGGCGGCGATGGACCCGGTTAAGTACGAGATCGTTCGGATTTTCATCACCAAGGAGGGCAAATGGACGCCTGGGCCGATTCTCCCGGAGCCGGGCGCCAACCCGGGAATCGACGTGGTCTTCCCGGCTCTGCACGGCACGTTCGGCGAAGACGGCACGGTGCAAGGGCTGCTCGAGCTTGCGGATCTGCCCTACGTCGGCGCCGGCGTGCTGGCATCCTCCGTCTCGATGGATAAAGAAGTCATGAAGCGGCTCTTCAGGGAGCGCGGGGTGCCGGTGGTGGAATACGCGGTGCTCCAGCGAGACCACCTGGACGGCTTCTGCAACCCCTTCGGTTTCCCGGTTTTTGTGAAGCCCTCGAACCTCGGCTCATCGGTAGGCATCAGCAAGGCAAGAACCGAGGCGGAGCTGAAGCAGGCGCTTAGGCTCGCCGCCGAATACGACCGCAAGGTCCTCGTCGAACGGGCCATCCTCGGGCGCGAATTCGAGTGCGCCGTCGCCGGAAACGAAACCCCGGAGGTGTCGTTGCCCTGCGAAATCCTGCCCTCCCGCGAATTCTACGACTACGAGGATAAATACATTCTGGATACCGCGCGCACCGAAGTTCCAGCCCGGCTCGAGCCCGCCCAAATGGAGGAGATCCGGCGCCTCGCCGCAGCCTGTTACGCAGCCGTCCAGTGCGAAGGCATGGCACGGGTCGATTTCCTGTTTGAGTCCGCGACGGGTTGTATCTATGCCAATGAAATCAATACGATACCTGGCTTCACATCGATCAGCATGTACCCCAAGATGTGGGAAGCCACGGGCCTGCCATACGCTGCGCTGATCGATCGATTGATCGAGCTTGCACTCGAGCGGCAGCGAGGCAAGGCCGCGACCCGGTTCACGAGATAGCCTGCAGACGGCAGGCGGGACCATCCAGGATCGCAACCGTCGAGCCCTTCCTTGAAGTGGACCTGCCGATCCCGATATCATCAATCCGCATTCTCCTCTGCAATGTGGTACACAAGTGAATGAAGCACTCTGGGAGGGTGACGAACATGAGATGTACAATTCCTGTAGTTCTGTTGGCAAGTGCTAGCGCGTGCCTGCTTTACGGCCAAAAGTCGGACGCGGAGCGTTTGGGGCGGACGGCTGTGGTCTTCCGGGAAATCATGCAGATACCGGACAAGGGCATCCCGCAGCCGCTGCTCGATAAATCGCAGTGCATCGTGGTCGTGCCCGGCCTGAAAAAGGGCGCGTTCATCATTGGCGCAAAATATGGGCGCGGCTTCATGTCCTGCCGCAAGGCAAGCGGCAGAGGTTGGAGCGCGCCGGGCGCTGTGCGCGTCGAGGGCGGCAGCTTTGGTTTCCAGATTGGCGGGGAGGAAACCGACGTCATTATGCTGGTGATGAACCGGCGCGGCGCGGATCGCCTGCTTTCGAGCCAGTTCACGCTGGGCGGCGATGCCTCGGTCGCTGCTGGCCCGGTGGGACGCACGGCAACCGCGGATACCGACGCGTATATGACCGCGGAGATTCTTACGTGGTCCCGGTCGCGCGGTCTCTTCGGAGGCATATCGCTTTCCGGCGCGACACTGCGGCAGGATCTCGATGTCAATCGCGCGCTTTACGGGAGGACGCTGACGAACCGCGAGATCGTCGAAAGGAACATCGCGCCGCCGCCTGCGGCGTCTGAGTTCATTTCCTTGCTCGACAAATATTCGCTCCGGAAAAGCGCGTAGATAAGCGCCGAAGGGGGCTGGCGACTCCCGGCGCCGACTTAGAGCGGCCAGTCGGTTGGCTCAGCCGTGGAAATCTCGATCCAGCCCTCCTGCGGGATGGCATCGAGAGGCAGTCCTTGTTTCCAAAGCGAGAGCTGTATCTGGAGGCACTGGCCGGCTCCAACTGCCAGTGTGGCCAGCGAGATGCGCGCTTCGAGAATCTTGCGGAAGGCAAACTGTGCGGCCGTGCCGGGGACTGGCTTGGCGAGCCGCATCTCGCCGGGCGCGACGCGACCCTCAGAGAACGAAAGCACGAGGAAGCTGGCGAGCCCCGGCTCCGTGCACGGTTGAATGGTCAGGTGGGCTTCCATGCCCGGCAGGGCTTCCACCGAGCTTGGCTCGAAGTCCACGCGCAAATACAGGTTGTGTCCGTCGCTGCCGTAGTGGAGCTGTTGGATGAAGTAGCGCTTGCCGTGCATTGCGCCCGAGCGCGCATCAACGCGGTAAACGCCCGCTCCGAGCCACTCAAAGTACGAAGTCACTTCGCCGTCGATCGTGGCTCGGATGGGTCCGGTGGGTGCGGTGTGCACTTCCGCGACGGTCGTCTTCAGAATGGGCCGCGACAGCTCCTCAGGCGGCGCCAAGCGCAGCGCGCGGTAAACGTTCGCCAGGTGCGCACGGTAGAGCTCGTCGAATTCCGCGCGAAAGTCCGACTGATGCTCAGGACCGTACCACCAACACCAGTCGCTGCCTTCGGCAATGAGCAGCTCCTGGTACGCGAGCGATCTCTCTTGCTCCGCTAGCGCCGCACCTTCGCCGCCCGCGGTGGCGCGGTCAAACATCTCCCGGGCGCGCAGCAGGTGTTCCCAGGCGGCATTGTCCTCCTCGGCGCCGATCCAGACGTCGAAGTTCGCGCCGATCCACGAGCCGGGAAAGATATGATCGAGCGGCTGTGGCTCGACCCGCTCGAGCGCCTTGGCCATGGTCAGGGCCTGGATGTCCGGATCTGCCGTGATGCCCCGGTACAGTTCTTTCAAAAACGGGCGCCCGTTTTGCGGGTAATGTTCCCAAGCGTTCTCGCCGTCAAGGATGATGGGGACGAAGACGTCGCGGCCGCTCTCCAGAATGCTTCGCGAGTTCTCGCGGATGCGGTTCAGAAAATCCGCCGCCGCCTCGGCGGGGCTCAGCCGCTGGTATACGAAACCAATCAAGTCGCTCAAATAGCGATCGCGGAACACCAGCCGTATCTCGCGCCCGCCCCGCCGCCAGACATACGGCCGGTAGGTCTCCTCGATACCCGCGGTCCGCCCTAGCGTGCGGCTGAGCACGCCATTGTCGGTCGCCGCCCAGCGGAACCCCACCTCGGATGCAATATCCAACGCTTCATCCGATACCGATCCCTCCGACGGCCATACTCCACCCGGCGCCGCGCCGAACCGCTCGCGAATATAATCGCGAGCGGTTTCGAGCTGCCTGCGCGCGTCTTGCGGGTATCGGAACAGCGGCGGCAGCGGCACATAGGGGTGCGAGACTTCGGCAATGTTCGAATCGCAGATCAGCGGCAGGATGGGGTGGTAAAACGGCGTGGTCGAAATCTCGATTTGTCCGCGTCTGGCAAACCGTTCGTAAGCGGGCAGAACACGCCGCAAAAATTCGTGCTGCTTGCGCCCGGCAAGCGCCTGATCCTCCGGGGTAAAATCGCGGCCACGAGCCGCCAGTTCGCGCACCTCCGAATCTTTTGCGAAGGCCTCCTCATCGAACCAGGCGAGCTGCGATAGCACTTGCAGATCGCGAAGCACCCGCGGCGTGAACACGCGCAGCGCCCGTTCAAGCTTACGATCGGCTGCGCGCCACGCTTCGCACAGCTCCACGTAGCGCGGAAAGCGCGCAATCGTTCGTGGCGTGCTGGTCGCCAGAAAGTTGCGAAGAAGGAATTCCTGCTCGGCCTCGGTCAGCGCCTCGGCGGGCTTCAGAACGACGCGCAGGAACGGGTCGCTCGCCGTTCCTGCGGCGTACTCCTCCACCTGCACCATCATCGACGGCACCAGGTTGAACGTCTGGTGCACCTCGGGAAACTCCTCCAGGATCTCCACCATGCCGCAGTAGTCTTTGAGCGCGTGCAGCCGGGTCCACGGCATTTTATACTCGCCAGAGATCAAATCTTTGTAAAACGGCTGATGCATGTGCCAGAGGACGCAGAGGTAAATTCGCGGCATGGCCTCAACGGGAAAACAAGCTGCGCACGGGGACGGGCAGCGGCTGCGCATCGCCACGGATCGCAAGCCAGAGAATTTCGTTCAGCTCGTTATCGTCGATGCGGTCGGCATCGCTGAAGTCGAGCCGGCCTGAGCGCGCTGCTGTGGCGGATCGCGCCGGATTGCGCTGGTCGAGCTGGATACGCGGCTTTTCGGCGGTGTAAGGGCGCGTGTCCGGCGGCTCACGGAACACGTTTGCCATCGGCCGCGCGCCGGCATCGAACGTGGTCATCGGCCGCAACCCCAGGATCAGCTCCATCGTCCGCAGCATCGAGGTCGTATTGTACATGGCGTTATCGACGGCGTGCCGCTTGGCGTACGGTGAAATCACGAAGGCCGGCGAGCGGTGCGAATCCACGTGGTCTGGCCCGTTCTGGGCATCGTCCTCCAGAACAAAGATCGCCGTAGCCGGCCAGAATTTGCTCTTCGAAATTCCTTCGACGATCATGCCGAGCGCGTAGTCGTTATCGGCGAAGGCGGAGAGCGGTGCGACCTTTCCCGGCGCGGTGCCCGAGGTGTGATCGTTGCCGAGCCTGACAAACAATAGTCGCGGCATGGAGCCGTTTTTCTCGAAGCCGGCGAGGTCTGCGAGAAAAACTTTGGCGCGTTCAACGTCCGGATACTCGAGGTCAAAGCCGCGATAGCGCAGGTTCGTGACTTGGTTCAAGAACGGGTCGCGCACCGACTCGATCTGAATTCCGTCCGGCCCGGGATGCGCGCGATTCTTGACCCAATAGCCGTAATTGCGCATCGAGATGCCCGCCTCGCCCGCTTGCGTCCATAGGTAGCCGGTGGGCGGGAGCGACGCCGGGTCTTCCCCCTCGAAATCGTAACGCTTGCGGCGATGCGCGTAGTTATTCGGCCACAGCTTCACAACGTAATCCGGCGCAATCGCAGCAGTGGACCAGTTGTGGCCGTCCGCGCTGACGTCCGCGTTGACATAGAAATTGTCGAGCAGAACGAATTCGCGCGCCAGCTTGTGGTGGTTCGGGCCGGCGTTCTCTCCGAAGAGGACCAGGGACGGATCGCCGTTGCCCTCTTTCATGTCGCCGAGCACCTGGTCGTACGTGCGGTTCTCCTTAACGATGTAGACTACGTGCTCGATCGGCGACGGGTCGCCGGGGCGCGCCGGGATCGGGTTGGAGGCTCCGGTGCCTGCATCTTCGAGCAGTGCGTCCCGGTAAGGCGAGTTCGAGAGCACGGTGCGGCTGTATCTTTCCAGTTCCTCCTCTGTTGGAGCAGGGATGAAGGATGCGCCGCCAATCTGAATGCGTGCTACATATTCCGGGGTCGAGGATTGCGGTGCGCCGGCCGGGTTCGGGCCCTGCGGGTTCGGGAACGATCGTAGCCCTTTGCCGTTCAGCACGACGATGCGGCCGTCCGGGAGCGCCTGAACGGCGGTCGGATACCAGCCGGTTGGAATGAACCCGAGCGGCCGCGTCTCGATGCCCGAGATATCGGCGACCGCGACCGCGTTGGCATCCGAGCAGACGATGAACAGCCGTGTACGGTCGGCGCTCAGCGCCAGCGCGCTCGGTGTCATACCCGCTGGCTGCCATGGAGTCAACGAGACATTCACCGTTTCCAACTGGCGCAGTTCGTTGCTCTCCGTTGCCCCGGCCACGTAGACGTTGTTTGTATTGGATGCAGTCACGAGCAGCCTCGCCGTCACCCATTCCAACTCCCCTTCCCCCTCCTGAAGCGGCCGGCCGGGCAGCCACAACATATCGGTAGGATGAGAACCGAGGCGCAGTCTGGCCAGGATGTTGCCGCGCTCCGCCTCGTGCTGGTACACGGTGCCATCGGCCCAGCTCGAGACAAAAACGGTTTTTCCATCCGGAGGGAACAGGATGCGGTACGGCCGGCGCCCTGTCCTAAAGCGCCCGATCAACATGCCCGACTGCGGATTGATGATGCCGATCGAGTCGCGAAACAACTCGGCCACGTAGAGGAGGCGCCCCGCCGGGTCGAACTCAACGTCGCCGGCGAAGTCTTGATCTGTGCGCTGGCCGGGCGGAGTAAGCGGAAAGGTGCGCATGGGCGTCAGGCTACCGGCAGCGAATGAAAATTCGAATACTGCCGCCTGCGAGCCGCCGCCCACGTAAACGCGGTCTCCCTTAGGAGACAGCGTCAGACCAAGCCAGCCATCGGCAACGGGCGTGCGGCCAATCTCGCGCTCGGCGGCCAGATCGATCACGCTGATCGAGGGCGGCATGTAGCCGCCGTTCAAAACCAGCAGATACTTGCCATCGCGCGACACCACCGCCGACATCGGCAGCGTGCCGAGTGGCAACTGCCTTCCAGCCGGCCGCAGGCGCCAGCCGCTGTTCAACAAAAAGCCTCCGCCGGCGAGCGGCCCCACCTGTTCCTTTGCAGGAGGCTGCGAACTGAGCAGGACTGCGAAACACACCAAAAGCGCGGACTGCGCCAGCTTACGACCTCCCGTCGAGAGCCGAGACCGGGAAACGGTAAAGCGCCATTTTCCGGAAAGAGGAGCAGGGAGAAGTTTCATTCGGAATACCTTTGCGCAATGGGAAAACGGCGGCCGACGCCAAACGCTTTTGTCGTGACCTTCAGCCCAGGGGCGGCCTGCTGGCGTTTGTACTCATTGCGATCGACCTTGTTCACGATACCACTGACAAAATCGAGCGCCAGGGCGAGCCTTCCGGCGATTTGCTCCGGCGTCTGGTTCTCTTCGACGTACGCGCGCAGAATCTCGTCGAGCACCTCGTAGGGCGGCAGGCTATCGCTATCTTTCTGGTCCGGCCGCAGCTCCGCCGAAGGCGGCTTCTCGAAGACGCTTTCCGGAATGGCGCCGCTGTGACGGCGGTTCGCGACGCGCGCCAGCGCGTACACCAGCGTCTTCGGAACGTCGCTGATTACCGCCAGGCCCCCGCACATGTCGCCGTACAGCGTGCAGTAGCCCATCGCCAGCTCGCTCTTGTTGCCGGTGGTCAGCACCAGCGCGCCCCACTTGTTTGAGAGAGCCATCAGGATGGCGCCGCGGATGCGCGCCTGAAGGTTCTCCTCGGTGACGTCGCGATCGAGGCCGTGGAACAGCGGATCGAGCGCTTCCAAATACCGGCCGTAGATCGCCGAGATCGGCGCCACCTCGAAGCGGATGCCGAGCGCGGAACAAAGCGCGCGCGCGTCGGTGAGGCTGCCTTCGGAAGAATACGGCCCTGGCAGCGCAACGCCCACCACATTCTCGCGGCCGACAGCGTCTGCCGCGATCGCGGCCGTAAGGGAGGAATCGATTCCCCCGCTCACGCCCAGCAGCACGCGGTGAAACCCGCATTTCCGGATGTAATCGCGGGTGCCCATAACCAGCGCTTCGTAGACCGCCTCGCATTCGTCCGCTAGGCTCTCGTGCTGGCCGCCCGCGCCAGTGGCGGTGTCCACAAAGACCAAGTCCTCTTGAAAGGAAGCGGCTGAGGCCGTGACGCGAGCTTCCGCGTCCATGGCGAAGCTGCTGCCGTCGAAGACGAGCTGGTCGTTGCCGCCGGCCTGGTTCACGTATACGACGGGAATCCCGTACCGCCGCGCCGTGTTGGCGAAAATCTCACGCCGTAGGCTGCGCTTGCCCATGTGGTACGGCGACGCGTTAATGCTGATCAGGATCTTTGCGCCGGCCTGCGCCAGCTCTTCGACCGGATCCCGGCGGTAGAGGCGCCGCTCCCAGAACTGCTTGTCGTTCCAGGCGTCCTCACAGATGGTGAGCGCGACAGTTTCACCCGCGATCGCGCACAGCGATTGATGCCCGGCGGGTTGAAAGTAGCGGGCTTCGTCGAAAACGTCGTAGGTGGGCAGCAGCACCTTCGTCTGCTCGAAGACGATGCGCCCGCGCTCGATGACCGCGGCGCTGTTGGTAGCGCGTTTGCCCGCCTGCGCCTGCGAGCGGCCAGCGTAACCGCAGATGAGCGCGATGTCGAGCTCCGCTGTTTCCGCCGCCAGCCGGTGTAATTGTTGCCTGGTGCGCTCGATAAAGCTCTCTTTTTCGACCAGGTCGCGCGGCGGGTAGCCGGTGATGGCGAGCTCGGGAAAAACGACGACTTGCGCCCCGCCCTCCGCGGCCCTGCGCGCCGCACCGACCATCAGGTCCGTATTTCCAGCCAGGTCGCCGACCGTCGTATTGATTTGCCCCAGCGCAATCCGCATTGCAAGTTCCATTGTACAGGGAGGGAAAAACGGAGAAGGTTCGAGGGTGACGCCCGCTACCCGCCGATTGCATACATGGGCCGGGGCGGGGCGACGAAGTGGGGCGTGTTGATCTCGTGGCCTTCCCACTTGGCCGAGACCACCGAGCGGATCGTTTCCGCGATTTGCTCATCGGAGGCGCCGCCGCGCAGCAGGCCCTTCACGTCCGTCTCCTCGATCGCGAAAAGGCAGTAGCGCAGCTTGCCATCGGCGGTAAGCCGGATGCGGTTGCAGTGCCCGCAAAAGGGCCGGCTCACCGAGGCGATGAAGCCGACCTTCCCCGCGCCATCGGCCCAGCGATACTCGGTGGCGGGCGCGCGCGGATCGCTGGTGGGGATTTCGATCAACGGGCAGATCTCGCGCGAGAGGATCTCGACAATCTCGCTGGCGAGCAGCACCTTGCCGCGGTCCCAGATGCCCTGCGCGTCGAGCGGCATCAATTCGATAAACCGCACCTCGAGCCCGTTCTCGCGGCCATAACGCGCCAGCGGAACCAGGTCCGGCTCAGTGAGGTCCTTGACTGCCACCGCGTTCAGCTTGATTGGGTTGAAGCCGAGTGCCCGGCACGCCGCTATGCCTTCGAGCACGCGGCCGAGTTCGTCGCGCCGGGTGATTTCGAAGAAGCGCTCGCGGCTGAGCGTATCGAGGTGCACGTTGATCCGGCGCAGGCCCGCGTCATACAGCGGGAGAGCAATCCCGGCAAGCAGCACGCCGTTGGTGGTCAGCGCGAGGTCTTCAATCTCCGGAATCGCCGCCAGCAGGCGCACCAGTTCCGGAACATCCCGGCGCACCAACGGCTCGCCGCCGGTGACTCGCACTTTCCTAACCCCGAGCCGCACGGCGACGCGCACGATCCGCTCGATCTCTTCATACCTCAGGATCTCGCTGCGGGGGACGAAGGGCGCGCTCCGCTCCGGCATGCAATAGAAACACCGGATGTTGCAGCGATCCGTGATGCTGACGCGGAGACTATCGTGCAGCCGCCCATAGCTGTCGCGCAGTTCCGTCAGCATGGAGAGCCTAACCGAGAGCGAGCATTCTTTCGAGCGGGACCAGTGCCCGCCGTATCGCGTCTTCGGAAAGCTCCACGCGGGGATCGAGGTCGCGCAGGCAATCGCGCAGCTTCTCCAGGGTGTTCCGCTTCATGTACGGGCATTCGCTGCAATTGCAGTCCTCATTGGGGAAGAAGTGAAACCGCTTGTGCGGCGCCAGCTTCTTGAGCGAATATGAAATGCCGCTTTCGGTGGCGATGATGAAGTCTTCGGCATCCGCCTCGACGCAGTAGCGGATAATCGCGGTCGTCGAACCGACGAAATCGGCCTGGTCCAGAATCTCGCGCGGGCACTCGGGGTGTGCGGCGACAAGTGCGCCGGGGAATTCAGCGCGCGCCGCTGCCAGCCGCCGCGCCCGGAAGGTGGCATGCACCACACAGGTGCCTTGCCAGATCTTCATGTTCTCGCGCCCGGTCTGCCGCTTCACGAAATCGCCCAGGTTGCGGTCCGGCAGGAACAGAATCGGTTTTTCGCGCGGGATCGAATTCACTACATCCACCGCGTTGCGCGACGTGCATAGGATGTCGCTTTCCGCTTTGACCTCGACCGACGTATTGACGTAGCTGACGATGACGTAGCCGGGATGGAGCCTGCGGAACTCGCGGATGGGCTCGACCGGGCAGCTCTCGACCAGACTGCAACTGGCCTCCCGGTCAGGCACCACGACAATGCGACCGGGGTTGACCACCTTGGCCGTCTCCGCCATGAACCACACGCCGCAGAAGGCGATCACATCGCCAGAGAACTCGCGCGCGCGCCGGGCCAGCTCAAGGCTATCCCCAATACAATCGGCGATTTCCTGGATTTCGGACTCCTGATAGTGATGGGCCAAAAGTATCGCCCGGCGCTCGTGCTTGAGCGCAAGAATTTCTTCGGTGAGACTTGCCGTGGCCAGCATGAAAGGTAACTACCCACCATTCTAACGCGTGGCCACGCTCGGTCGGATTGTTCACTCTGCTAGATTGGGGTTGTCATGGTTTACCTTACTCTGCTGGGGATTGGTTTGGCCGCGGGCGTGCTGGCGGGCATGTTCGGCATCGGGGGCGGGCTGATCATCGTGCCGGCACTGCTGTTCTTCCTGAAGATGAAGGAGTTGGAGGCGCTCGGGACGAGTCTGGCAGCGCTGATCCCACCGGTGGGCCTGTTGGGCGCGGCCGAATATTACCGTTACGGGTACATTAATATCCGTTGGGCGGCGCTGATTGCCCTGGGGCTGTTTCTGGGCGCCTACTTTGGCGCGCGTATCATCATCGGGCTACCGCCGCAACTCATCCGGCGCATGTATGCCGGACTCCTCATCGTCGTCGGCGTCCGCATGCTCGTCATGGGCAAGTAGCCGGCTGGAGCAGCTTGCGGCCGTTCATCCTTCCAGGCAGTTCGGCGGCCGCTGGCTCCTGCTGAGGCGGCTCAGGCGTTGGGAGCAACGCTGTGCCTGAGGGGATCTCATGCTCGATCTAATCCGTCAGCGGAATGTTCCGGAAGTACACGCGCTCCTGCAGGACCAGGCGCCTCGGGCTTCCAAACACAGACCGGCTCTCGCGAACGTATTGGCGCTCTTCGACGTGAATGTCGTCCATGAATTCATCGAGCGCCTTGCGCCGGCTGGCCTCCTCGGTGGCGCGGATACGTTCTTCCATGGCGCGGTGCTGGGTCGCAAGCAGCGCCCGCGCTTCTGCTAGCACCTCCCGCTCGCGTGTGACGGCAACCTCCATCCGCGAGCGCATAAGCGCAGCCGTGACCATAGCCGCGCCACCCGCAATGAACACGGGCATGACGATTCACACGAGCGCCGGCATGGCTTCCATCACGGTGAAAGAATCGGGTGCAGGGGACTGGAGGATGCCCTCCTAAGGCGAGAAAGAGCACCCGGCTCGGCCCTTCGCCTTACATGACGGCCTGCGTACCGTCTATTTTTTGCCCCCTCAGCAGGTAGCCGAACCGTGAAAAGCGATACCCGATATCGCGGAATCGCAGCAGCGCCAGAATGGCCTGGCCCAATGCGGCGAACACCACCCCGAGCCGCAGCTTGAGCCCAGCCAGAAATCCGAAGTGCTTTCCAGCATACACAGCCGCGCCCAGCGCCCAATCGGCCGAAAGCAGCGCGCGGGCATCGGCGGGCAGGGACGCGAGGAAATCGCTGTCGTCGTGCCGCACGGCGCGCGTCGCCGGAAGCAAGTAAATCTTCTTCGCCGCGCGGCGGATCTGCGCCGCGACCTCCGCGCCGGCCCAGGACTGGGCGTAGCGCTCGTCGATGTAGCGGAGTCCTCTCAAGAAGTAGCTCCGAACCAGCAAAGCCGCCAGGCTTGGAAAATCCACCGCGATCTTTTCCTGGGTCAGATCCGGAGCGGGCGCCGGAAGATACTCGCCCGCGTGCGCGACCGAGGCGATTGTGCCGGAGCTGGGCAGCCGGTACAGTTGCGGCACAGGTTCGCCATCGGGCGCGGCCAGCAACGGGCAGACGCCGGCGGCGCCGGGCTCGGCTTCCAATCCCGCGGCGAGGGATGCAATGGTTTTGGGCAGCACCTCGACGAGCGGATCGAGGAAGAGGAAAAAATCCGCCTTGGCCGTGCGCATGCCGATGTTGACCGCTTTGGTGAACCCGAAGTTGCGTGGCAGCCGCAGAAACGTCGTATTCGGGAACTCCGCGTCGAGACCCGGGCTTTCGTCCCGCGAACCATTATCGATCACCAGGATTTCGATCGCGTCGCGGCCGGCGGACAGCTCGATGGATGCCAGGCACCTGCGGAGCGCCTCGGCGCGGTTATAGGACACGATCAGCACCGAGACGCGTGGCGCAATTTGAGCCTCTCCCATCCGAATTGCAATGATACCGCACGCACGACCCGCGCCAGCCGCAAAGGATCGGGTGTCCTCCCGAAAGAAGATCGCCGCGCATGACGGGCGCTGGCCACTACTGGCGTCGAGGGCCTGAGAATTCGATGAGGGGCGCGCAACTAACTTCTGGGTGGCTTACAGATCCGGTGCGCCGGCGAAAAACCGTTCTCAATACGATCACGGCGTTTTCGGCGTGGCATCGCCCTGGTTTGCAGCCTGTCAGTCAGTAGCCAAGCATTCCTGCGTTCTTGATTGCCGGGAAGCTCGGCCGGACATATGATCATTGCACCGTAAGGAGGCGTGATGTCCAAATTCTTCTTCTACCCAGTTCTCGAAGCTCTCAGCGATGGGAGAGTCATTCGGAAGTCGGTAGCGATAACGCTCGAAGCGCTGGGCGTCCTATCAGTTCTGGGCGGAGTTTACCTGCTCATCGAGATGCTGAAAACCGCGTTCCAATTGCCAGCCGAGGGGACAATCGGTGGGCTCCTGTTTGCGATCATCTTTCTCGCAACGATCCTGTCCATCGGACAGATTTTTTGGTACCGGGCGGGCTCCACTCGCGAGATCAAAGATTCCCAGTTCACCGTGATTCCGATTGTGTCGACCCTTTTCCGAACTGCCGGCGAGGTCTACGCGACTCTTTCGGCGGGAGTTGCGGCCGGTGGGTGCCTGTTCATCTGGTTTGCCGGAACCAGTCCATTCGGGCTACTGCGGGAACTCGGGGGCATCCTCCCGTCCGCTTCTGCCGAGACGACTTTCACGGGCGGGGTTTTGTTTCTCCTGTCGCTGAGCGTCGTGTCGTTTTTCGTGCTGACTCTTTCCTATTTCCTCGCAGAATCCAGTGTGGTGCTGGTCGATGTCGCTCGGCACGTTCGATTGCTCGTTCGTCAAGGAGAAGTCGCGTTGGGCACGGCAGCTCCTTCTCGTTGCCCGGCCTGCGCTGCCGAACTGAATCCGGGGAGCCGGTTTTGCGCGAGGTGCGGCATCCAAGTCGCGATCGGAGCCGCCGCGGGCCGGTGATACAAGACTCCTTGAGACCAGTGCACTTTCCGGCCCAAAAAATTCACGAGCCGCGGCTTGGGACTACGGATATAGCTTGGTTTTGATCTGGGACGAACAACCTCGCTGCGAAAACAGTTAGGATGAGAATTCGCTGTAATTCCTGATTCGCTTGAGGAGTGATGAAGCCCCAACGCGTTTGCCCTTGGTGGTGTGGCTATCTGCTGGCCAGTCCGCTGCGGCGCATCTTTTACGGCCAAGCCAGCCTTGTGGCGCCGTATGTTCAGGAGGGCATGACGGTGATCGAGCCGGGACCGGGCATGGGCTTTTTCACTCTGGAGCTGGCCCGCCTGGTCGGGCCCTCGGGCCGGGTGATAGCCCTGGATATCCAGCCCAGGATGCTCAAAGTTCTTAGGCGCCGGGCGGCCAAGGCCGGCCTTGCTGAACGTATAGACGCCCGCTTAGCACAGCCGGACTCTGTGGGGCTGGCTGATAGGGACAGAGCGGATTTTGCGCTGGCCTTCTTCGTAGTGCATGAGGCACCCTCAGCAAGTTCCTTCTTCAGCGAGGCAGCCCAAGCCTTGAAACCGGGTGGCTGCCTCCTGCTAGCCGAACCCGCCGGGCACGTGAAGCCTGCCCAGTTCGAGGAGGAACTGAAAGCCGCAGCCCAGGCCACCCTCAGTTTAGTGGACCGCCCATCCATCCGCCGCAGCCACGCTGCCCTTCTGAAAAAGGGTTGAGGCGCAGCCAGCTAGGCCGGCTTGCACATCCGGCTTCACGCCTTCCGCGCTTACCTGCGCAGCACGCTGTTCCCGGGGTCGAGCAGAACCTTGCCCGGCGCCTGCGACAGCACGACTGTGAATGAAGCGGGCTCGCTTGAAGTTCTCACCCAGTGGACGATCGGCTTGCCGCCGGCCATTTCGATCTCCACCGGCACGTAAGTGGTGAAATCGTCGTCAACGTCAGTTTGGGTTATCGTGCCGCTCACGCGCACTGACGGCGCTGCGCCGCGCGTCGAGTAATGCAGCTTGAGCTTGGGGATGCCCGTCGCGTAGACCCACTGGTCGAAGAAGCTCTCCAGTTGTGGGTCGGGCGATTTTGGCGGTAGCCAACCGGCTACAAACTGGCGGAATTGATCGTTGCTCAACGAACGGCGCTGGTAGCGCTTCGACAACTGCCCGAGCATCGCCAGAAACCGCTCATCGCCCAGGCGCCGCCGCAGCATGTGGATGATCCACGAGCCTTTTTCGTAAGTAATCGTGCGGTAGGCTTCCGGGTTTTTCGAATTGATCAGCCTCGTGCCCCAGATGATCGGCCCCATCGAATCCATAGTCCGGCCATCCGCGTCCTTCGCGAGCAGATTCAATCTGTAATCATTGAAAACCGAATCAAGGGCGCGCGCGCCCTTGCGCTTCTCCAGGTACAGCAACGCGGAATAATTCGCGAGCGCTTCCATAATCCAGCTGTCGTCGTCGCTGGCGGAGGTCACAACGTTCCCCCACCACTGATGCGCGGTCTCGTGCGCGTACATAATCTCGGAGTAGAGTGTCTCCAGATATGCGCTGTGCAACTCTGGGGGCCGTTGCTTCGGGTCCAGGTAGGCGAGCGTCGAGAGGTAAATCAGCCCGGGGAATCCCTGGCCGAACGTGCCGGGGATCGGCGTGACCGTTAAGTGATTGAGCGCCGGCGGGCCGAAATAGGACGACATGAACTCCAGTGCACCAGCCACATCGAGCGCGATTTGCTCGAGCCGGGCTGCTGGCTTGATGCCGGAGTTGTCGCTAAGCGCCGTGTCAAGGTCCACCGTCCAACGCGGCGCCTCGGGCTGGCCCGCCCTGGAAGGCGGTGGAAGCACAACGGCCGCCAGCCGCTTTTGCGCAAGCGCGGTTTCCACATGCCGGTTCGCGTAAACCTCGACGGTATAACCGCCCCGCGACGTCATCTCCCGTTCATACCGGCCCAGGTTGAAGCCCACCATGCGCACCGGCGAATCGGTCCGATGCCGCGTAATGCACCAATCGCCCTCGGTTTTCTCCTCCACGGTCTCGCCGGTCGCCACGAGGTCGAGCTCCTTGGGGCGGCGGAAGCTCAGTTCGTACCGCGCAAACTGGGGCCCGCAGGTCGGATACCACGACCCGCGCGCTCCGATGAAATAGACACCATTGCCGGCGTCGGTAACGACATTACCGTCGTGCCAAAACGCGATCTTGTACTCGCGGCCGGAGTCGAGTGGCGTGGACGGAATAACCAGGAAGTTCTCGTTGAACGTCTCCCCGTATCAGGCTCGATCGGGTCGATTCCGGCTGGAAGACCTCGGCGGGAAGGCCATCAATGCGCGCTTCGGTAACACGCATCTGGGGGGAGATGTCGAAAGCCAGCGCGCGTCGGCCGTCCGCGCCGGGAACGATCGTCGCCTCAGTCACTACGCGCATGTGTAGGTTGGACTCGAGTGTCGCACCGATGCGGTAGTTGCTCACCGTGGCATCTGGCGGAGGCGCCCGGCGCACACCGTTTTGGAAGGCGCGCGCCTCGAACCGCGTCCAGACATCGAAATACGTCTCCTGCGGCCGGGTGACAACCTGCCCGACAGTGATCTGTTCGGGCGAGCGCGGGTCGTAGATCACATCGAAGCTGCCGAATTTGGTCCCTGCCAACGCGCCATAAAAGAATCCGTATGCCGAGCGCGCGTCCGAGAGCAGATCCTTCAGGACGTGCACCTGGAAGCTCGACATCAAATTCCGGACAGCCGGAGCCCAGGTTTGGGCCAGCGATGCACCTTTCTCAGAAGACTTGCGTGGGGGGGCGCCTCGGGCAATCTGCTTCATGAGTTCGGCGTAGGTCTCGTCCGTGAAGATAAGCGCCGCCGAGGTGAAGTGCTCGTTCAGGTTGGGAGTGTGTGCGAAGAAGGCGAGCGACATCCGCTCGGAGCGCTGCCGGGGAAGCACGAGCATCTCAGCGTCTCCGGCCTTTATGTCCGCGCTGAAAACGGCCGAGAGCCGCACCCCATCCACCGGCTGGCCGAAGATGAGATAGCCATCGGTGAAATACAACTTGATATCGCCGCGGGAGAGCCGCAGGTCCCGCACGCGGTAACATTCCCCGGGATCGAGACCAGTCTCAAGAACGCGGCTGGCCAGTTCCCGGGGGGATTCAGCCAGCGCGGGGAGGATTGCCGAGAGCAAGAGAGCCAGTACTGCCGCTCGCTCGATCACCCCTCCAGTCTACGCCGATGGGAAATCAACGGTTTGATCGCGCCGCGCTGGTTCGATTGCCGGCCGGCTGAGCCTCCGGAAACACTCGGGCACGAAACCAATTGGACGATCCGCGAGCTTGTGAACCTGCGCCGGCGCCAGGCAAACAGCAAGGAATACGCCGAGCGTACCGCGCATCGTCTTACAGCGCGAGGAACACTATGATGGCATGAAGCGGGCTGCAAGTGGCGATGAGAAACGCGGTTATGAGGCGGCCAGCGTGTCCTCGCCAAACCCTTGCTGCGCGTACACCTGGAGTCTCAGCTCTGGCTGGCCCGGCAGGGGTTCGCCGGAATACCGAATCTCGTAGCAATCGAGCAGGCTCAAATAGATTCTCTCGCACGAGGCGCGAATGCTCTCCAAATCCTCCTGCAGAAAGGCGCCGCCGGTGGCATGAGATACCTCAGCCAAAAACCGGAGCGCTGAGCGCGGCGGGGCGGGCGGTGCGATGGCGTGAATTGCCACCGAGGCCAATCGCGCCTGTTTAATCAGCGCCTGCCAGGATGCCGCCTGCACCTCATCCGGTTTCGTTTCGCTCATGCCGTCATCCACAATGATGAGATGACGGTTGCCGGGTGCGCTCCCGACCGATCTCAGCAATACCTCGGCCGCATCGAAAGTGCCCGAACGGATATAGGCGGGGTGCAAAGCGTCTTTTTTCACCGCCTCCTCATCGGCGGTCAGCATGCAGATCGCTTTTCGCTGCGGGTCTGCGTCTTTCGGCTCACCGGTCGCGGGCGCAGGCGCCGCGGCCTCCGCCGTGCGCGTTCCAGCTTCGGTCAGATACCGGGTCACGGCCCAGCGGTCGGCCTTGCGTTTCAACGCCAGGCAGGCCTGGATCGATTCCTCGATCCTTTCGTCGGTGGCTGCGGGCGGCATGTGCCTGCACGGGAAGACGATGCCGATTGCCAGCGCTTCGGGCGGCTGAATTTTCTGCACGCTGTAATCGGCCACCATGCGTGAGCTCTCCCACAGGACCATCCGGGTCGCCGGCAATGCGGGAATCGCATCGCCGCTTTGCTGCGCGACAACAGCGTGCACGATGCGCGTGCCGTCCGGCAGCAGCTTGACCCGGCAGAGATAAACCCGCAACCGGGGCGCTTCCGCAGCAGACGACGCGGCGCGTTTGATCCGCGCGATGGCATCGAACACGCAACGCCGGGTGGTGCTGTTCGTCTCGCGGACCATCAGGCCAAGCGTCGGTAGGAACCGCGGGTCGCCCGTTTCTTTCATCACCCATGCCGCGGAAGCGCGGAAAAGCGGATCGACGTGTGCGGCCATCTGCAAGATGCGAGGAATCGAGGCGCTTTCGCCCAGCCGGTGCAATCCGAGCAGCGCGTTGCCGACCACACGATTATTGGGATCATTGGCGGCCTCCCAGAACACCGTGCGCGCGGATGCCGAATCCACACCCCAGAGCGACTCTACTACGTTGGCACGCACGCGCGGGTCCGGCTCGCTCAGAAGCTTCTCCACCCACTGCGCGTTCTTGTTCGTGCGGCCCAGGAGCAGCGCTGCCTTCGACCGCAACCGCGGATCGGGGTGCCGAAGCACCTGGATCAGCATCGGCAGGATCCGTGTGCCGTCGGAGATCGCCGCCAAAATCGCGAGTATCCGTTCGGCCACATCGCCATCGATTTTCGCGATTTCAGAAATGCCCCCGCTCGAGAACCGCCGCGCGAGCTTGGTATCCAGCAAAGGGTCACTCTCCATGAGGGCGCGCGCCATCCTGATCTCCTCCTCAAGGCTCAGCAGGGTCGGGTCGCAGAGTGGCAGCAATCCGTTCGCGACGAGCAGTTCACTCACGAACTGCGCGCCGGGAGTATCCGCGGTTGGTGTAACCAGGGGGACGGCCGCCGCACAGAACGCGCAGATGTCCATGGCGAGCAGGTCGCGAATCTGCTTCCGCACCGGACCAGGATTCTCGGGAAAGGCCGCAACCAACTCGGGCAACCGCTCCTGTGCCATCGACATTCCGCGTGAGGCGGGCACGGGCAACTACCCCTTTTTAGAAATCGTCGGGAAACAGGAAACCTTTAGGCGTCAAGCGGTTGGATTCGGAGAAAGCGGCACACTCAGCCCCACAAGCGGCCCCACCAACGAGATGCGGCCGGCTCTGGCGTCGGCTCCTCCGGCAACGGATCACCGTACAGCACCGCACCCGGATTGGCGACAAACAGCCGTTGGGCTCGCGCATCGCCAAACCGTTGGGCGATGTGCTCGTAGGCTTGGTCGAGCCTGGGTGTGCGTTCCTGGGGATCATGCGCATCGCTCGCGACGAAATGCACCAGGCCGCGCTTCATTAACTCACCGCAGAAGTTACGCGCTTCCGGCCCGAAGCGGCCCAGTAAAGATTGTGCGGTCACTTGGATGAGACAGCCATTGTCCACCCACGCCCTCAGGCGGCCGGGGTCGCGCTGTAGCAGGAAGTTCCGTTCGGGGTGTGTGATGATCGGGGTCAGGCCGGAATCGCGCAGGCGCGAAAAAACTTCCTGGATTGACTTGATGATCACCACGTCGGAGAATTCCACCAGCAGGTAGTTCTTGTGATTGATCGCGTATTTGGAGGGATTCGCCAGAGCATCCTGGATATTGCCGAAAGACAAATGAAAATCGCACCCGTAGTACAGCCGCACCGCCGCACCCGACGCCGCAGCCAATTCGGCCAGCTTTTCTTCCGTACGCCGCGGGTCGAAGGTGAATTCAAAACTGGCGTGGGGTGTCGCAACCAGGTCCGTCGTTCCGGCCTGGGCCGCGATGCGAATCATTTCGACGCTCTCAGCCAGTGTCTTGGCGCCGTCATCCAATCCGGAAAGGATATGGCTGTGCAGGTCGACCATCGCGGCCATCAGCCATCGCTTCCGCGCCTGCGCCCGCTCAGCGGCTTCGCAGGGCTGGGAACCGACGGCCGGTCGTCAAATGAACATTTCTTCGTCGTGCGTGGCTTGCGCGACCGTGGTCCGGTTCCCTCCGGTCAGAATCGACAGGGCGGCCCGGATGCCCAGGGTAAGGGCGTTCAGTTGTTTTAGGGGCTTTAGGATCCCGTTTTGCAAAAGGGTGGTGGTTTCCTGGAAGCGGCTTACCGTATCATCCAGAACCATCTCAATGCGATCCATCTGCGCGCGCGTCCGGGCCGCCGCTTCTCCCAACACCTCATCCACCCGAGCCACCTGCTGGCGGCTCAGGTCCAGCAAGTCGTTAGCCCTGGCCGAAATCTCCCGGACGTCCGCCCGCACTTCCTGGAGGAGCTGCCGCCCGGTTTCCGTCACCGGCTCGACCTTGCTGACCAGCGACGTGACCTGCTTCCTCATGGCGCGGGAGTTAAGGGCCATCGTAAACAGCAGCACGGTCTGGATGACAATCGAAACCGCCCCCACCAGAATCGCGGCCCACATGACGTTCATCAAAGTGTTTGACATGAAAGGGTGATCGCGATCTGCGGGAGATTACGACTCGGTCTCGTTCTCCGGGGTCCGGCCCGCCACCGCCTCGCGGTAGGCTTGTTTGCCGGCCTCTACCGCCGCCGCCAGGTGGTCCCGCTGGCGGGTAACCTTGGTTTTGCCGCGCTCCACCAGGTCTTCGGCCTGCTCTCGAAGCTCCTCTCCGCGCCGGCGCAGGTAATCCTTTCCCTCATCGGCTTTTGTGCGGAGGAACTCGCGGGTCTCCTCACCGGATTTCGGCGCGAACAGCACGCCGACCGCCAGGCCGAGGCCCAAGCCAAACGCAAAATACGAGAACTTGCTGCTTTCTTCCGCCATCTTGCTCCCTCCTATGGTGTCATACGCACTTGCATACTAACATACTAGCTGAGAAGCGAATTGAGCGCCATCGAAAATCCGGCCAGTTTCTCCGGAATTCCCCGGGCGGCGAGCCGTGCCTGAACGCCCACGCCGGCGGCTGGATGCGGACGCCCTCTGGGAGTATGCCCTGCGGGCGCTGAGCGGACGCGCGCATTCGATCGGCGAATTGCGCGAAAAGCTGCTGCGCCGCGCCGCCCGCGCCGAGGATGTCAAACCGCTGCTCGCGCGTCTCAAGGAATCCGGCCTACTCAACGATCGGCAGTTTGCGGAGTCTTTTTCACACTCCCGTCTTGAAAACCAGGGGTTTGGCAAGTTCCGCGTGCTGCGCGATCTGCGCCGTCGCCGGGTCGCGCCAGCGGTCGCCGAGCGGGCCGTAGCCGGAGCGTATGGTGATGCGGACGAAGTCCGGCTGGTCGAGGATTTCCTCCGCCGCAAGTACCGCAATGTGCCGCTCTCCGCGCATCTGGCCGAGCCGAAGCACCTTGCAGCCGCCTATCGGAAATTACGGCTGGCCGGCTTTAGCCCGGCGAGCGTTCTCGGCGTGCTGAAGCGGTTCGCGCGGGAGCCGGAATTGCTCGATTCGCTCCAATCGGAGGACGAAGCCCCGGAGGACGAAACTCGCGAGCACGGCTCAAAGGACCCGCTCGATTAGACGCCGCATCCGTTCGTAGTGCGAGCCCTTCCAATACACCTGGCCGCACGAGCCGCAGCGCAGGAACTCGTCGTGGAGATCGGCGATCCGGGGCGGCACTTGGCCGGCAACGAGTTCCTTCGGCACGCGCTCGAGCGCGCCGTTGCAGCGGATGCACCGTTCGAATGGCCGCACCAGGCCGGCGAGATCGAACCGCCCGATGACTTCGGCGAGCTGCCGCCTCGGAGTGGTTTCACGCACCGAGTAGCCGCGGGTAACGGCCCCACGCTTCAGTAGGCCACGGTCCCGCGTCAGCAGGATGCGCCTCTCCTCGCTCGAGATGCGGGCCAGCTCCTCGTCGGCGTAATCGTTGCGATACAGGGAGTCGAAGCCCAGCATGCGCAGGTAGGCCGCCAGGCGTCCCAGATGCACGTCGAGCACGAAACGCAGCTCGCGCAGGGGCCGCGGCCTGAGACGCCCAACCGGCGCGATGTCGATCGACTCGAAGACCGGGTAGACGCTAACGCGATCACCGTCCTCGATCAGCCGCGAAAAACCCGCCGGCTCTCCGTTGACCAGGATCAGATCGACTTCCGTGTGCGGTGCGCCAAGCGATTCGATCAGGTCCTGGGCAGTCGTGCTCACGTGGAAGGCAACTGGGAAGGCTGTCATTCTGCGACTGGCCGGAAGGAAATCGTTCAACTCCGCGTAAAATCGAACCGACGCGTGCTTCACTGCCGAAGTGTCCCGGGCCTGTCATTGTCGCTCTCGAAGCCGGTGGCCGTCGCAGCACGACGCTGCACGAAAACGCGCCGCCCCGTAAGCTCTTAGTGGGACAACGACATTCCTTGACCCAGTATAAGTGCCCGGTTCCGCCCGGATCGGGTTCTCTGATCGGGAAAGCCAGGGCCGGGGAGCCTACACCCAGCCTCACATCACTGTCTCCCAACACCGCCGGGCTATTCTGCCGAGCCTTTTGCCAGATGTTACGATCGCCGCCGAATCTGCCGATGGCATAAAATGGGGGTATAAATTCATGGGCGTTGCACGCCAGTCGACGCTGAAATGGGAGGACAAGCAGTTCGACCCCTCACCGCACCTTATGGAGGGTGCTCCCAAGCCTTTCTTTGCGTCCGCCCTTGGTGCGTTGTTCGCTGACGACTGCTTGGCTGTGCTGCCGCACATCAAGGACGGGACTGTCGACACTGTCTTTGCCGATCCGCCGTTCAACCTCGGCAAGGAGTACGGCAGCCGGAGCAATGACGAGCTTCCCGACGAAGAGTATCTGCGCTGGTGCAAGACCTGGGTCAAAGAGTGTTGCCGGACATTGAAGCCAGGCGGCTCGTTTTTCCTTTACAACCTTCCGAAGTCGAACGTCCTGCTTGGTGCCTACCTGACTGAGCTGGGGATGACGTTTCGGCATTGGATCGCCATCGAGATCAGTGCCTGCTTGCCCATCCCAGGGCGGCTGCACCCGAGTCACTACAGCCTGCTTTACTACACCAAGGGTAAGCCGAAGACGTTCCGGCGCATCAGGACTCCGATTCAAACTTGCCGCCACTGCGGCGGAGAGGTGAAGGACTACGGCGGGCACCGGAACGCGATGAACCCGAAGGGCGTCAACTTGAAGGACGTCTGGACGGACATACCGCCTGTGCGTCACTGGAAGTTCAAGTCGAAGGACCGGCGCGCCAACGCCCTTTCCACCAAGATCTTGGACAGAGTCGTCGAGATGTCCACCGTGTCCGGGGAACTCGTGCTAGACCCTTTCGGCGGCAGTGGAACAACATTCGCCGTCTGCGAGAAAAAGAACCGCTGCTGGATCGGGATCGAAATCGACTTCGCCAAGGAAATTGTGGAGCGGATCGAAAGCGGTGAAATTCACAGCCACAGGAACGGTGATTTCGTTGAGGGTTGATTCATTCAGCTCAGAGCCCGTCCAGCCCTGCCCTTCGGGATCTTCGGAACGTTCTCGCTGGTCGCGTCGTGCTCGATGACCACGATCTCCAGCACGCCCTTCCGGCAGGGAACCGATTGCCACAGGCGGAAATAAGGCTTGCTGCCGCCGGGACCACTACTAGGAAACCTACCAGGAGCGTTCCCTGTGATTTTGATGCCGACAGCCACGATAAGAGATGTCAGCAGAAGATATACAAAGTTTGTCCTGCTAACGTCGATGCCTTTTGAGATTGCCAGTTCTTCTGAAATCATGCCCAGCACGAGCTTTTTGTAGATAATCTTCGTCAAAAGCACCGCTATCGCAGAGACGACTAATGCGGCTACTGTGTCTAGGATCGTTACCGTGGTTATATCTCCAAACAGTGCCTCAAGGAGGTCAGCTCCTGGAATAATCATTATGCCGATTGCAAGGGCAAGAGTGAACATTGCGCCAACGATCGTTTCAAAAGGCAGTTTGGTGACTCTTCCCAGATGCCAAATGATGACGGCCGAAGCGAATAGGAAGGCAAAGGCTCCTAGAAAAGGTGGGAAGTTGTACAAGATTCCAAGCGCGAGTCCCGGCAAGGCTACGTGTGAAAGGGCATCGCCGACGAGAGCCATCTTTTTGAGGACCATGAGAGAGCCCAAATAGCCCGCTGAAACGCCCACTGAGACCCCTATCAAGAGGCTGAGCAACAATGCTGCCATAGAGGATCACGTTTTTTCGTTGGGTATTCCAGCGCACACCGTTTCGCCGTAGATCCTTTTCTGTATTGGCGGGTTCATTATTTCCTTTGAATTACCAAAGAAAGTGACACACTTATCCAGTGCCAGTAAATAGTCCGAGTATTCCCTAACAATATGCACGTCATGAGTGATCAGAAGTACAGTTATCTTGTTTTTCTCCTTCAGCTCCTTAAGCGTCACGAATATGGGTTCCTCGCTGCCGAGGTCGACGCCGCTTGTCGGTTCATCAAACAGCAGAACGTTTG
>CAWIHA010000032.1:0-115769 GCA_963835855.1 Bryobacterales bacterium
CAGGGGCAGAACCGTTGGGCATGGTTCTGGATCGCCTGGAAAATCGGTCGAATGGTTTCCTCGTTAACTGCGTAAACATGTCTTTTCCCTTGTTTTTTGAGGGTTATGAGGTTGCATTCCAGGAGCGGTTTGAGGTTGTGGGAGATCATGCTTTGTTCCTGCCCGAGGGCTGCCGCGAGCTCGTTTACGCTCATGGGCGCGTTCATTAACTGTTCGAGGGCGGCGAGTCGGGTGGGATTTGCGAGGTTGGTGAAAAATCGGTAGCAGATTTCTGTTAATCCTTTCTTCATTTTGCGTGTTCCGCCTGATTAATATGAATAACTATTCATATGAATAATGACTCATATAAACCTGTTGTGCAAAATACTCCCCAGACTAATTACGACTGATTCACATTTCTTATAAACAGAAAATGGCTACAATAACCTGAAACACAATGTCGCTGAGAACTGTGCGGTGTCCAAGATGCGACGCCTCGGTTTCAATTTACATGCTCAACTGTGACGTCTGCAAGTCACCGATTGCGCCAAACATAACGGCTGTAGCAGTTACAGAAAATGTGAGAAATTGGGTTTGACAGATTTTAAAATTTTTTAACTCATACCTTAGGGCAGTGTACTCTCTTTCAACCTATTTAATGTAATTAACAGTCCACATTTCCCTCAAACTCCCCAAGAACACAGGCAAGCATTTTTGGTAATAAGTTTTTTCTAACGCACCTAATTCAACTTCTGACTAAGGACAGTCTTCAAATGGGTTTACATAAGGGATCAAGAAACAGCGGCAGTGGAAGGCGGATTTGAATATGTCAGAACCGACAAAGATGGCGCCAGTCTCTACAGAAAAGCTAAATAAAGACGTATGATGTGAATTATCGAAGCTGGTTGCTAGGCCAGAAGATTTCATGTATGGGCGGTCGTAGTCTAGTTTGGTCTAACACTCCGCTGTCGATATCGACATTAACTTTTTTCGCGTTTTTGCGTCCCTTTTTTTCTCTTTTGAAATGAAGCTGAACTGTTACGAAAACCTCATCGCGGCGTTTAGTGCTTTGAAGTACATTCCTATTCTGGTTCCGTAACAGTTGTAATAATGACCCCAGCAGCATTCATAACCTCTTGCAGATTCAGTTCGTTTACCATTCTTTTCATGGACAAAAACTATTACCCGTTCACCTGAATGTTGTCCACGTTTGGCTACGGTTGCCTTTGCAATGAAGGGCTTCCCTTCTATCTCCGTCTGCAGAGAAAGCTCACCTTTATTGTTCAAAGAATCCCACACTTTATCAAAATCACAATCTAATCTCACATTTCCTTGATGCGGTTCAAACATAATTTGGCGCCTTAATCCTTCTTACCCATTAACGAATATTAGCTTTTCAGGGACGAAAAAATCCTAGACCAAAAAACTGTTTCAATAGGTTTTTATCTTCTCGGGTGAGAAATCTCCCGCTTAATTCCTTTTTTGCTTCTAGCACATTTTATGAAAGGTCGTTTGTAGATTGGTTACTTAACTGTTGATACCGACATCAGATTCGTAACGTTTTGACAGCTTCCTTTTTTCTATTAAATTCTGAGGATAAAAACAATCATGGCTCAATCAAAGATTGGATAAATCGATAAAGGCAAACCTTGACTTCAAGTATAATCGCCACCAAAGCTCTTATTGGTTTGCCGCAAAGTTCTCGTAAATAGGGCACTGTTATATTAGTTTTGATAATTCTCCATTTTCAAGTTTGGTCTTAAAGCGACTTTTGAACTCGATGTCCTGTGTAGAAAGCAGCCTCCACACAAGTCTGAGCGTTTCGGATCTCAACCTTACATTTTCTAGTTCAAGATTCTCTATAGGAGTAAATGCTTTCCCGCCCATATTAAGCATCATTTGAATCGAGCCGCCAACAAAAGGATCGACTTCTGCGACCTGATAAATAAGAAAAGAAGCCAGTTCCATCAACTGCAACATAGTAAAATCAGAGGAATAGAACTGTCTAAGTAATAAATTACCTCCGGTAGAAAATCCACAACCTACGCAACAATACCCGGGACTATTATCCACTCTAAATGGAATGCCGTCTCCTTGAACTTGATATAATCTAACATTTTTTTCGTCAGAAAAGCTCAAGATTAACTCAAGACCGCCCTCCTTAATCACATCTTGGTGTTTTGCGGCTACCATTCTAAGGTATGGTTCAGCTTTGGTGTGCGCAAAGTCATCAAAATATTCACAAGATAATTCGCTCTCAGTAGTTGTCGAAAGATATTCTTCGAATGACTTAGTCAATCCATGAATAGCATATCTTGCTAGACTTAACGAGCCCGCACCTGCTACAATAAATGGATAGTTCCGTATTCCGAAGATTTTTCGCACAGGACTCTTAACATTAGAGCTTACTTGCGTATCAGAAGTTATAACGACGCCATCTTCTTTTCCGCCTTTAACAAGTTTTCCTTTGAGGGCCACAATAAGGGTCAAGTTCTCACATCGCTCCCTGAATCAAGAATTATGGGCAAATCGGAAATCTTCGGTCAATCAAATGGTAAGTCCGTAGCATACCGCATAGTTCCTCATTATCGAACGGCTGAATACCAAGATTCTTTGCAAGCTGTTTCAGCTCGTCAGTCCATTTGTAGCAGGCAAATATCCATGCCGTTATTTCCAAATTGTAACTAAAATCAAGGGACGCTCTTTCATACTTTTCTTTAATCAATTTTACTTTACCCGAAAAGCTTGTAATATCTTCTTGACAAATTGTTGTTTTAGTCTCTATGATTAGAACTTGTTTCTTAATTAATCGGCCATTCCCAAATGGCGACGTAGTTTGGTTTTTTTCACCTAAATAATCAACCTCTATATCCTTGTTGGAATGACGAATAATATTCGGGCTATTTACATAGCCCATTTGTTCTGCCAAGTCGGGAGCGACTTCCCTTTCAAGTCTTCTGCCGATTAGTTCGTTGGAAGAGACTTCCCGCATGACAGATAGTTTCTCATATGCAGGAGCAGCCTTTTTTCCAACTTGAAAAAGGGCTTCCTCAAAATTATTGATACAAGACTGGAACGAACTCTTTATTTGATTTGGGAGAATATCGCCTATTTTTTCCAGATCAATTTGAAGCTTTCGAATATCTTTCTGAACGATTTCTGCGTTAAGATATGGTTGACTTCGATGTTGAGCAGTTGAAAATTCCTCTGCTAATCCAAAAAGTTTAGAGTCTTGCGTTTGTTCGGCAAGGCTATGAATATCTGACACAACTCTATTGTAAGCTTCAATTTTCTCCTCGGGTTCCCGTATCTGTTCTAAATGTGACAGTTCTCGCAAAATCTCAGATATTTTTATCCTTTGAGGTTTATCCATTCTATCATTCATGCCGCTCATGTTTTTAATTAGCGATCACTTGGTAAATATGACTTTCGCAAAAGAGTAGCGCTAAGATACGCCAACTAAACATGCAACAACAACACAAATTAAGCTAAGGATTAATCAAAAGTTTTTTATCTGTAATCGGTAATATTGCAATCGTTGTCTTGCTTTGTGTTGTCTTGGCAGCGTATCCTCTAACCGATAGGTTGCTTTTGTTGTCTAACTCCCTAGTGAGAGGCCAAAACGTTTGAAGGAAAATTGCAATTCAATGGGGGCGACCCATTGCGGATTCGGTTACTAGACGCCTAGAATTGCTAAAGCTTGAAGGATTGGCCTTTTCTCAAGTTGAAATTGTGAAGGAATTAAGCGTAAAATGTGCATGCTCTGAACGTACTGTGTATAGTGATTTTGAAACCCGCGACAGCTGGCAGGCCAGTCTGCAGAGCGGCACCAAGCCAAACGAGGTTTTGCTGAAGGTGTTTATAAATGGTGCAAGGGTGGGATTTGAGCCCAAGAGAAAGTGGAGATATCGCCCCAAAATTTTTTTCCTTTTTAGGCTTACTCGATTGGTTACTTGGGTCAAATTAGTTATTTCACGTTGATTGACTTTACTACCAGCAAAACAATTCTATCGGAAGAGTGATATGGCAAACCTTTCAATAACTAAAACCAATACGATTCCTTAAAGTGAGAAGTAATGGATGAGAAAGAAGCGATACGCAGACTTGTGTTCATAAAATACTTGTACAATCTTGGGATTGAACAAAGTGAAAAGCCAGAACCATTTTCCTGGACATCAATTCTTACATTACATGATGCGGTGGAATTGTTTCTTATGTTGGCTGCAGAAAAGCTTGGAATTTCTGAGAAGACGTTATTAGACCTTAGATTTGCGAAATACTGGGATAATATCAACCCGAAACTCAAAGACCTAGGTAAAGGGGAATTAACCCAAAGAATCGCTATGGAAAAGCTGAATGAGGTCAGAGTAGCATTCAAACATCATGGGACGGAACCTCATTCCGACGCTATTAATAGCGCTAAGGTCAACGTTGATGATTTTCTTAACGAGAATACGCTCGCGATTTTTGGAGTAAAATTCTCTGATATTTCGCTCATTGATTTAGTTCAGCTTGAGACGGCAAAGGCCAGTTTAAAGGAAGCCACGACACTGAAGAATAAGGACGTCGAAGCTGCCATTGACAACATTGCGATTTCATTTAATCAAATTGTTGACGATTATGTGGATAGGAAACGAGACAGCCATGGACAGTCAATGTTCGACTTAATTAATGTTGGTGGCTGGGACAGGATTGACGGGACAGACAAGAAGCTGGCAAGTTCAGTGATAGATGCTTTTCGTGTTTTGGGCAGAGGGTTAGACCAACTGAACGAGAAAATGAAGGTAATAGCTTTAGGCTTAGACTACCGCAAATTTTTACGCTTTGAAGCATTAACTGCAAGAGAAGTAGGCCGATGGAACGGGAAATATGCTATCCAAAGACTAGGACCGAGAATTGATGGCAAACTGGCAGAGGAAGATATCCAGTTCTGCATAAATTTTGTCATAGAGTGCGCAGTTACCCTAGAAGAAAACGATTTCAAGTTTGCCCCGAAGAAGTATAAGTTCTTTGAATTGTAGCTATATTATTTCTTTGCCGATCCCGTGTCATCGTGTAGCTTAGAAAGAAATATGTGTAACTTTGGAGTAACAAAATTGAGTGGCTAATGCGGTTAATGTGTTTTTCCGATTGGAGAGTCCAACCGATTGAGGGCATTTACAGGTTTCTGGGCACTTTAGATCCCAAGCCTGACGTTATTCTATATGCTGGTGATGACATACATCGATTCCAACGAGACGGCATCAACCATTTTTCTGAACTCGCACGCTTCAGCAACCAACATTACACCCTTGCCGTCGCTGGCAACGACGACGATGAATTGTTCAAAGCGGTTTTCAGAGCGGAATATGTCCATGACCTCCACGAATCACCGGTTGCAATAGGCGATTTTGCTTTCTTAGGTTCGGAAGGTTCGACCTCGGGTCCAGCCGTAATTAAGCACACGGAGGAAGAGGTCAAGAATCAGCTGTGCGAACAACTGAATGCTGTCAAAGGCAAAACGATCATTGTATTATCGCACGCTCCGCCTTATGGAACGTTGGATTTAGGAATAAGATTCGCCAATCCACAAGCTGGTGTAGCGCATATCGGTTCAAAAGCATTAAGAGACTTCATTCAGAAAACCCAGCCAGCGCTTGTTGTTTGCGGTCACAGTCACTCACAGGGACGTCAAGTTTCGTATTCGGGCAGAACAACCGTCCTGAACATCGCTTCGCATGATTCGCCTGGCTCAACGGGGAATTTCGCTGTAGTGGATATCGAACCTAAAGCAGGCTCAAGCGTGAGATTCTACAATACTGAAGACCTTATTCCGGCGGATTCTCTCCTGAATGTACATGGAGTTGGTCCTTCATTTAATTCTGCTCTGTCCGAAGTTGGTATCAAGACAATTGATCAACTACTTGAAGCGCCAGACATTTACAAAATTGCCGATGCCTCAGGGGTTCCATTTGCGACTGTCAATAGGATAAAGGCAAAGGCAAAAGCTCTCAAAGAAGACAAGCCATTCAAGCTCAGAGATTTCGAGCCGGTTGTAGGAAACGTTATCTTCTTTGACATTGAAACAGACGTTGCTTGTGAACGGGTCTGGACGATTGGTGCTTATTCAAGAAATGAGTTCACCCGTTTCTATGCCGACAATTGGCAAGAAGAACAATCCATGTTAAGGGATTTCCTGGAATATTTGAAACTTAACCCACATTCTGTGCTTGTGTCTTTTTCCGGAACAAACTTTGACCGAAATGTCCTGGAGAAGGCTTTGAGGAGATTGCAATTGGACTACAAGTCGTTTCTCAGCTGTAGGCACGTGGATCTCGCATCACAAATCAAGGAATGCTTCATCTTCCCTAACCAGAGTTATGCCCTAAAAGACCTCGCTGCCCATCTCGGTTACAAATTCAAGTACCCGGACCTTGACGGATTTTTAGTAGCTCTTGAGTACCAACGTCACGTAATTGATGGAATACCTCTAAACCAAATGCTTCTTGAATATAATGAGGACGATGTCAAATCCTTGCCTTTCATGATTAACCATTTGGCAAAGCTCAACCAAGAGTGCAACGCAACTTCAATCGCAGAAATATCAATCACTGACAGACAGAAAGCATATCGTGAATTCATTGAAGGTCTAAAGAAACAAAGGGTAACAGGCGCGGAGTATAGAGAAAAAGTTGCAGATTGGAGTAGAAACCACCAACTAAATTGACTTTTTGCCCTTCATCTCTTTGCAAAAGCAAGGTTTGCGGTGACTTTGCTTGTTGGCTGTTCTATGGAAACTTGGGTAAACCAAGTATGATGTAGTAATTGATTCACCCCAAAATTTTGTAGAACAGTGGTTGCTGCGATAATTGGTACAGTGGGGATTTTGAACCCTCACCAAAGTAGAGGTTTTACCCGCACAACCTTTTTTCCCCTTTTTTTGCACACGACAAAACAGATAAGCCAAACCTTCTTCTTAGTATTGGAGTTCCTATGTCTGATGCAGCGTCTATTGCTATAACTGAACTTACACCTCCCGTCCTAAGTGTAGTAGTCGAATATTACGCTAGGCGCGCGCTAAGAAATAGAGAGAAATTTGAGCAAAACAAACAATATGTTAGAACGCTGTTCGGCTCCGCTCTGTACCCCTCCCAAGTAATAATGCCACAAAAGGATTTCTACCTTAAGGATAACCCCTCTGGACCGATGACGCTGAAGAGTGCGAGAATTGCATATAAAGCCATCATTAACCAGATTCAAGCTCCATTTTCTGAGAAAGTACGTCGGATGATGAAGGGGAAGCAGTTAGATTATGAAAAAAACCTTTTCACCGTTGGATCAAGAACCGCAAATCAGGTCGTCGCTGACGAATTTGACGAATGGAAGAAACGTCTAAATCTCAGATGGACAGTCGCGGATCCTGAGAACAAAGATGACCAAGTATTCCGCTTCTCAGGCGGAAAACGATATTCCAGACCGAATTTCAGAATATATGATGACAAAGAAGAAAAATATCTTGGAATAAGAACAATGGAAAAATGGGACAAAGGTCGAGAAGGAAAAGAATTACCAGGAAACTATCCTTTCATTGCAAATGACTATCTTCTAATAACAAAGGGACCCAGTGGCCGAGCACTCGAAAGGAAAATGTGCCTGCATCATGTAAACTTTGGAGGGCTTCATGGTGTTGGCACAAGAGCCACTGAGGATTTTTTAAGACATACGGAATGGTTACGGAAAACGTCTGAGGAGGCTGCAGAGGCTGAATTCTTCCAGATTCTTCTTCCCATAAAAACAGTATTCCACGATTATGGGAGACGCGAAAGCAAACCTCTTAATTTTGGAGACCCAGAAGTCCATGTACTTCAGCGAAAAGAACAGAAGTAACTTAGTGCGCCTATGAAATAAGGATTGTAGGATACCGTAAAATCGCATTGAATACCTTAGAATTTTCTATAGGACACTAGTCGTTGCAGACGGAACAGGTAACGATGAGGGATTTGAGCCATCCAAGCAGTGCAGATATCACCCGGAATTCCTTTTTCATTTTGCAATTAGTTTCAGGCTGATCATAATAAACCGATTTTCAAAAAAGTAATTTCTTAAGCAAAAATCTATGACGGGACTTTGCCAATTAACTCTGCAAGCATCAGGGGTGCTTAAACTTTAACGTTGTCTTGTGTTTTTCCTTTTTAAAACAAGATGGGCAAATAAGGCGTATTTGATCTTGTTTGTCAAATGTCTCATTGGGAAGCGAAATGACTTGGCTGTTGTTGTCGAATCTGCTATTTTGCAAAAGAAAAAGCAACTCGTCAGAATTCAAATTGTACATCAGTCCCCGTGGGCCTTCAAAACAACATTTTAAAGCGGCGAGTCTTTGGCCAAAATCAAATGCTGACTCAATTTCTTCAATTTTTTTCTCTTGCAAGTTTCTAAGGCCCTGCGCACCTAACGAATATATTAAGCCTGCCGTACACCAATCTCCAGCTCCTGCGGAATCCACGACTCTGCCTACCTGAAATGCTTTCTTTTCTTTCCAAATACCATTTTCTCCTTTTTTCGGCCTAAATTTGTATCTCAATCCACTAGCGCCAAGAGTTTGAACTTCTAAGAGAGCGGTCTTTGATAGGGCATCTGTTTCTATTTGCTCAAAAGAGTATTTCACTATGTCCGCCAAATTAACGCTTTCCTCAAAAATTTTTCTTATCCCGATTTTATGTGGTTCAAATACTATTAGTGCTCCTTGTGATTTCGCCTTCCTAGCCAATCTTATCGCAGAAGTAGATACTCTATCGAAATAGAACACGTCACTGCAGGGCATTCGATTTTCTGCTTCCTCTATAAACTCTGAAGGAAGAGGTCGATTTCTCGGTAGTGGTGAACCACAAAATGGACACGTAAATTTGAATTCGTGAAATGCTGACTCGCCATCATTGTGGAGCTTCTCGATGATTATTGGTGAAGACACCTTACCTGATCTAAAAATCAACTCGGTATTAACATTCCACTTTTTCATATCGTCGATTATTATCTGCGATGCTGAATCTTCCCCTAAACACACTATAGGTGAAGCTTTCCAACCAAGATATGACAGAATTATTAGAACGTTCCCACAGGATCCGCCTGCCCATAGTCTGCGCTGATTGTCTTCCTTGCTGTCGACCAAGACGTCGAGGGTGACCAATCCGGTTCCCGAACAACTAAGACTGTTTTTGAAAGGCTTACAATAATTAGTGTTCATATGAATCTCCCGAAAGCCAAAGCGCAGATAACGTGGTGCCGGATAATACTTTTTCTAAGTCTTTTCCCTCTTCGAAGTTATACCCGGTTGTCTCAACGTGAGCGATACCTATGCCGCGACCGTAATTCTTCAATTCGTAAGATGTTAACAAAGCTCCAATTGATAAGAGTTTGCTGGAAAGTGCGGAGATTATGACCTGGCAACCACCCAAAGTCTTTAGGGCACTGTTGTAATGAACTATTGCGTTATAGAGTGCGTTGTAGACTTCGAAAGGATTTTGTTCATCAACATAAATGAAATTATTCGGGTCGACTCGCAATCTGTCAAAGAGTATTTCCCTATATTCGACAACTAGATTATCCACTCTTCTGGGATTTGCGGAAGGAATCGGAAAAACGGGGCATATTTCGTCAGGTTGTACAAGATCGTAAATTCGTTTTATCTGTTCGGTTTGTCTCTCTCCAAGCACTGGCATCCATATCCTGGGCGAGCCTGCTGACGACTCCATACCAAGAGTTCCAGTAAACCCATAGAGGTAGCTTGCGTCATCTTCAATTCCTTGATCAGTTATTCGCCCGTCAAGTTGTGCATTCTCTGACACTATGACATGGAGGTTGGGCAAGCCCGTTTTGCCTAGTTTATTGGCTTCATCTAGAATGTAGAGAAGCTTTCCAATAAGTGGGAAATACAGTCCGCGAGGCATTGCGCTAACATCAACTGCAATATCTGTATAGGGCTCCAAATCGCTCAAGGTTCCGAAAACGTTAGCAGCGCTTTGTGAACCTATTCGGCTTTTATCCGCTGACCACATCGGGATCTGTTTGGTCTTCTTTCCTTCGGGAAACAATGAATCCAACTTCTGCAAGTTTTCTTCGATGTTTTTGGAGTACCTATCGTTCTGGTAGCTTCCCCCGGATTCAAATTTTATCATTAGGCAGTCTCGTTTTCCGGATCCACCCGCACTAACCACGTCTTCCAGACTTCGACACATTCTCGGATCGAAACCTAGCCCGACAATAAAAAGAATATCCCTGTTCTTCGATTTCAAATAATCTTTCCAATCTTTGAATTCTTCTCCTCTTCGGAAGTAGTAATTCATCCATCGCGGCCAATTGTTCATCATTTGATTGTTCACCCATTTGAGTTGTAAATTCATTCTATGAACCTGATAAGGTCGTTAAGTCGAATTGGCCTCCACCCTCCGTATTGGAGTGGAAGACCAAAATGAAGACAAAGCATTCTGTTTAGATACAAAATCATCCATTTCTTGCCCAACTGCCCTTGGCTCCGATCAGAAAAGGCTTCAAGCAAGTTTGACGAAATACATTGACGGATAACTTCCGCCAGGGGAGCGTAGTTAGGATGAGTCCGTTGAATTGCAGGGTTCACTAGTCGTTCTTTATCGCTCATCGAAATAGCTACTCCAGTGACTCCTGGCGCATAAGGAGCATTTGGTTTCTTAGTTTCTTTAAGTGACAATTCGCCAATACTTTCTAGCAGTTTTATGGCTTTCCTGCCATCTGGTAAGATTTGAGGTAATTTGTTGAATCGTTCGCTGACTGCTTTTTTGAGAATTTCCTCTTGTCGCTCTGGTGATAGATTGACTACGTTCTGCCTTTGTATTAAACGCAAGGAGATATACTCTTCAAATAGATTACTTGAGAGTTGGAGAAATTGCTCGATGTTTGATGAGGCGAGCTTTGCCAAATTGGGGAATCCAAAATAGTACGGAATTTGGTGTTCCTGTGAAATAAAAAGTTCTGCTGCGTTTCTAATGGCTGATTCGAGCTTGAGGTCTGTTTGGTCTTCGGAGATTGGATAATCAAGCAACTGCTGCTGTGCTTTTTTCAAATCTCTATTAATTTTAATTTCCAAGGCGCGCCACAATATGGCCTTTTCTCGTTGGGTTCCTTCAGTTTCGTCGCAATTAGCTATCCAGTTCACGTATTTCTTTGTTTGCTTGGTTGAGTCGAGGACGCGTTTGCGCACATTTTGAGCTATTTCAGAATACTTGTTATTCCAATCTAATGTATCGAGGGAGTTTTGCAAATACCCTTCAAAAGTTGATGCGGGAACTTCAGGGTTTAACCGTGCTCTCTTGGAAGCGATGTCAGCAACAGTTTTTTCGAAACGTTTGGAATTTCCTTCTGGTCTCCAGAATTCTTCTAGTCCAATAGGCACGTTGTACTCTCGTCCAGGAATACCGCCCGTTGCTAAAAGCTCATTTATATTCAATGCCTCTAACCTTTCAGCCAGCCAAATCGCCATAGGTAATTTTAGGTCAAACAAAGAATCTAGGAGTTGCTTTCTTTGAATGTCGGGTAACTTATGTGCATCATCCAAGAGCAGTAGGGTTTGTTCAGCAATCTTTTTTCCTTCAAATTTGACACAATTCGACTGAATTAAGTTTAGACTATAGAGCGTTTCGAAACCCAAAAAGAAGTCAATTGTTGGGGACGCAAAGCTATCAAGGGTTAAGCACACATTTTTTTCCAACTCAGAAGCCCATTCATATAAGTCTAGACCTGAACAGGGTACTGGAATTGTCGAAGGTAGTGAAACGTTTGGCCTTTCTATCGTGAACTTTGCAAGGTCGTTTGGAAATTCCAAACTCTTAAAGGTAGATGCAGCACGCAAAGCAGCCAATATGATCCTGCAATTAAGCAAAGAATAGAATAGTCTGTCTTTATAACCCCTTTCAAAACTTGTATACTCAATCCGGTCATATCTTTCAGCGCACGAAACCAAAACCCCTAATATATTTGGGCCTTCTTCCGTTATGACATTAAAGCCTCTCATTCTATTATAGAGCTCTTTGTAATCTTCGTTTGACCGAGAGTTGTAGAGAGTAACAAAGCTTGAGGAGTAAAAAGTCGAAAGAGGGAAGTCTTTCCTCCGCCAGGGGCGCTTCGAAAAATCTGTATGCGCTTCCACGTTTCTTGATCTTCCAAGATATCCAAAACGCCCGTTCCAAATAGTCTAACAAAGATGTCCTCTGACTGAATATTCTCAGAAGCGAGCAATGTGAAGGGGTTTCTAGGTTCATTCATGTTGCATCACTAGAACCTACTGACTCGTGGAAAAAGATCCGCGAACCTTACGGTTCTCCTCAAACCACAACAAGGGAATTGAATTATTTGGCGTATTATGTCCTAGTACAAGCGGCAGTGCACATTCATCGAATCCGAGAAAAGGTTTCTCATGGCGTCCTTTTAAGTAGCTATCAGTTTCAATTGCATTATCGTAGTATCTTGGCAAAATTTCAAGAATTCTTGCATCTTCTGGATTTTCATAGGAGAGTTTCAGGGTGTCTGGCAAAACGTAAGTCGTTTTTACATGAAATGGGATCTTTCCAAACATTTCTTTACCTATCTCAAGATAATTCATCGCACTGCGGGTTGCACAGTATAATACGAGGCAAATTATCAGGTAGCGGGGTTAAAAAGATTATTTGCGGTTTTACACTGCTCGTTAAAGAATTTCGCAATTTTGCCTTTGTGCGAACCCCCGCCATCTTCCTTCCTAATGTAGCTCAGTCCGCTTCCCGAAAAGTCGTCCAACAGGAAAACGATCCGAAATCTCGCTTGATCTTCCGACGGCTTATGTCCCAGAATATCTTCTTAGATCTTTAATCAAGTCCTTTTTCATGTCGTTTGCTCTGTCTTCATTAATCTCGTGGGTGCGGAGGATTTGTTCATGACTAAGAGCCCGTCGTGCGCTTCTTCTAAATGAATCTACTCGTGAACCATCGCTTAGGGCAAGAAAAGCACATTGACGAAGCAAAATCCTGAAATGCTGGCTGTCAAGTATTTTACATATTTTCCATTTTTCAATATTTTGTTCTTGAGCGACTTTTTCAGCTAAGAATGGAAGCAAAAAGTGAGAAAAAGTGATGCTTAACTAAGTGCTTCATTTCAACCTCAGAGATGAAAACTAGCCTTTCTCGGACAAATTTATAAGCAGTTCGTCGCTCCTCGTCTTTCGTAAACTGTTCCAACCAAAGGGCCAAACTCTCAATAAATCTCATGCCCGGCGAAAATTGTTGATACGCGTCATATTTAAGAGCCGCCAAAGCTTGAAGGTCTGGCCTTTCGCGTGCTAAATCTTGCGGGTTCCATTTCATGACTCTGGCAAGCAATCGTTCTGCTAATATGTCTCTCATTTAAGTCTCTCCCCAAAGATATGCTTCCCTATCGACACCATTCCATTTTCTGTGTCGAAAGCCTCGAGATAATAGGCAGTGGCTTGCACTCCTCGATGCCCTAATGGAGAGAAATTCCAGCAGGAATTAGGATCAGATGACACAGTGTCAGCACTTAATGAGTATTTCCACCCTAAAAGCTCGTAATCATTGCCAGGCCATTTGCCTTTGTCACCAATGCAAAGAACATCTGAATTTGTATTAGTCGATCTGCTTCGGATTATTGCATTTACTAGGGCGAGCTTTGACACGCCAGGAGCGAGGACATCAAAAGAATGGCTTGACTCAAGTACCTGGATTTTCTCAAAACCCTGCGTCGGGCACATCGCGCCGGAAGCCGCCGCTCATGGCCCGATCGCAGCGGTGCGCGAGGGCGACCGGATCTACATCAACGCAAACACGTGCCGGATCGAGCTCAAAATCAGCGGCGAGGAAATTCGCAGGCGCCTGGAGGCGCTGCCGCCGTTCGAGCCCAAGGTGAAACGCGGCTGGCTGGCGCGGTATTTACAGCAGGTGACCAGCGCCGATACCGGCGCGGTGTTCGAGATCTAGCAGCGCCGGCACAAGGCACGGCTCACGCCATTTCGGCGAACGTCCCAGTTCGGTATAGCTACACTAGAGTTTGGTGCGCATTCCGGTAATCCTGTTGGCGATCGCGTGGCCATGCCTGGCGCAGATTGTCTGCCAGCCTACACCGGCCTATTTGCCTTGCGAGATCGCCTTCGAGCCTCTCGGAACAGGAAGCCACAGCGCATCTGAACCCGTACGTCTCCGTGGAGCTGGCGGCCGAATTCCGATCGCCGCATTTCCACACCTATCGGATGCCGGCGTTCTGGGATGGCGGGCGCCGCATGGTGATCCGGTTTGCGCCCACTGAACCGGGTGCCTGGATCTTCCGGATCACCAGCAACATCGCACGCTTCGAGGGCCAGGAGGGCCAGTTCACCGCGACCAATTCGAGCTTCCCGGGATGGCTGCAACCGGCCAGCGTGCATCACTGGGCATTCGTCCAAGAGAATACGAAAACGCCGCACCTCTGGATGGGCGATACGCTTTGCACGTTCCCGTACATCGGCCGGCAAGTGTTCGAAAAGATAGTGGAAACGCGCGCCGCCCAGAAGTTCACGCACCTGCGCGGCGTCGTGCTCCCGCCGCCCGGCACTCCGAACCAGGCCTTCCCTTCTCCCGGCCAGCCCAACCCTGCCGAATTTCATGAGCTCGATGAGCGCATCCTTTATATCAACCGCAAGGGCCTGATCGCCGATCTCGTTCTCGCCTACGACCGGAATCAACTGACAGATCTGTTTCCGAGCTGGCAGCAGCGGGAGCGCTACGTCCGCTATCTCGTGGCGCGATATGCAGCCATGAACGTCACCTGGCAGGGTGTCGAGGAGTTCGACAACTACGAGAATGGCCGCGCACTGCTGAAAGAGATCGGCCAGGAGCTCAAAACGCTCGATCCGTATCAGCATCCGCGCTCGACCGGCGCAGTGACGGCCTCGTCTCCGCTCGCCGGCGACGGCTGGATGAACTATGTGGCTTACGAGTCCGCAGACGATCAGCTCGGCGCGATCGAACATCAGCTCTACGCGATGCCGTTCGTAAACCTGAAGCTCGGCTATGAGGATAGCGGGGCGGGCCGCGCCGGAACCGATGCCGTCAAAACCGATACGCTTCGGCACAGGCTGTGGAACACAACCATGGACGGCCAGTCGCCGACATTCGGCAATACCGGCACTTCAGGCCTCCAACCAGAAGTGGATGTAAGGTTTCTCGATTCGCCCGGCGCAAGGCAATTGACGGTGTGGTTCGATTTCTTTTCGCGGACTCGCTATTGGGAGCTCGAGCCTTACTTCGACGTTGACGGCGGGCGCGCCCTGGCGCTCGAAGGAGTCGAGTACATCGTGTATGTCGAAAAGCCGGGGCCAGTTGAGATGGTCGTCGAAAAGCACGGTTACGACGTGGCGTGGTTCAATCCTGCGACCGGCGAGTCGATCAAGGAGAAGAAGGGCTTTAAGGGCGATCGCTTCTCCGGGGAGCCGCCCGACCGGACGCACGACTGGGTATTGCACGTCTCCCGCGAGGGCCACAAGGAATCGATGCTCAAATCGTACAAATTCGAGTCGCGGCCGATCAGCATGCAGGAGATCGAGCAGGTCCCGCAGAAGGCTCCCTTCGAAATCGCCGAGCCGGCCTCCGGCACGTTGTCGTTATCGAATCCGGCAAAATATGCGGCACACGTGACACGCGAAAACCGCGCGACGCGCTCGATGATGTGGCTGTGGAGCGGCGAGGCCGCCTCCGGCCAGCAGGGCTTTCGCATCATCGGCACGGGCGCCCAAGGCGTCCTTCGGATCCCGCCAAATATCGCCAACAATTATCCGGCTCTCATCGCGGTGCGTCTGTACGGCATGAACGCGAACGGAAAAGTTTATTCGTTGATCAGGGTCTACAACCTCATTCATTGACTTGACCCGGTCTCATGAAAGACAAGGCATCAGATCGGCCTTCCACCATGTGCCAGACCGATTTTCGCATCCTCGCCATCGATACGACCAGCGAGTTCGGTAGCCTGGCTCTTTTCGGCGGCGGAGAGGTCGCCGCCGAGCTGCCGCTGCACTCGAAGGAAGGATTTAGCCAAACACTGTACGCGCACATCGAAACCTTACTCGAACAGAACGGGTGGGCGCTCGCGGACATCGATTGTTTCGCCGCAGCCACGGGCCCCGGGTCGTTCACCGGGGTGCGCGTGGGCCTGGCCGCGGTGAAAGGCTTGGCGGAGGCGCTGGCAAAGCCGGCGGTGGGCGTCTCGAGTTTACAGGCGCTGGCGTCGTTTGGAAACGCCGCGTTGCGGGCCACGGTTCTCGACGCGCGCCGCGGGCAGGTTTACGCCGCCGTCTACGACGCGGCGCTCGAGCTGGTCTCACCCGAGGTGGTAGCGCGCTTGCCCGACTGGCTCCGAGCGCTGCCGTCCGGTGACCTCGAATTCATCTCGGGGGGCGTCCCAGAACTCCGCTCGGCGCTCGCCGGCACACCATTAGACAGCGCCCCCGTGTTGGAGGCGCCCCCCGCACGCGCCGGCGCCATCGCCAGAATCGCCGCAACGCGCTTGCACGCTGGTTGCCTGCCCGGCCCCGCTGAGTTGGATGCCAACTATGTGCGCCGCTCCGACGCCGAGCTGTTCTGGAAGGAATAGCGGCTCCCGCCTAGTGTGCCGATTCTCCCTTGGCCGTCCGCATCACGCGGGCGATCGCGCCAATGACCCGGGCAAAGTTCCCCATTTCAATCTTGAGCTGTTTCCGTCCAGCCGGCGTGAGTCTGTAAAACCGCGCCCGCCGGTTATTCGTCGAGATGCCCCAGTGCGCAGCCACCCAGCCATTCGCCAGCAGGCGTCTGAGCGCCGGATACAGCGACCCCTCCCCGACCGAGAGCACATCTCCGGACACCTGACGAATAAGCTGGGCGATGCCATGGCCGTGCATCGGGCCGCGGGCCAGCGTCGTCAAGATCAGCATGTCGAGAGTTCCCGGCAGTAGGCCATTAGTCTGGCTAGTTTCGACCACGGATGGCATTGCTCCCATCGAACATCGATAGGAGTAGTATGGAGACATTCTCCGATTCGGTCAATGGTTTCTAAATCCACAGGTACATCTCAGCCCGTTTTGCTCGCTGCGATGCGACTAAGTACTATGGTACTTCAAGCCGCGCTATAGCTCTCTGTGGCCAAATCTGGTTCTAGTACTATATTCAAAACGCTGCCAGTCGACGATCTGAGGCCAAGTGCTTAGTGAATTACTAATTTATTCCCGCCTCAAAGAGCAAGTGAAAGGATTTTTAATCATTACTTGCATTGACTCAGTACTAATAGCCAGGCTAGAATCAACTGGATTCAGGGATCAAAGACCATGGATCAACCCACAACGCTCCAGTACGAGGGCCCGCGTACGGGTGCGCAGCAGGGCGGCGGGCCTATTCGGATCGTCATCGCAGACGACCATCCGATCTTCCGCGACGGTCTTCGCAAGCTGCTCAGCCTGGAAGATGATTTCGAAGTTGTTGGCGAAGCGAAAGACGGAAACGAAGTACTCGATGTGGTGCGGGAAAAGGAGCCGGATGTATTGCTGCTCGATCTCCGGATGCCTGGTCTGGACGGCCTCTCGGTCCTCCAAAGTCTCAAGAACGCCGGCTGCAAGAGTAAGGTAATCGTCTTGACGGCGTCGGAGGACAAGAACGAGTTCGTTCAGGCGATGAAGCTGGGTTGCTCGGGAATCGTATTGAAGCAGACGGCGACCGAGCTGCTCTACAAGAGCATCCGCAAGGTCAATGTGGGCGAAATCTGGCTGGACTCCCATACGACAGCCGCGGTGATGCGCCAGTTCGCCTCACCGGGCCGAATCGCCGGAGCTGATCGCAAGGGGCGGGAACGCAGCCCTTTGAGCCAGCGCGAGCGGGAGATCGTCGCGCTGGTGGCCCAGGGATTCAAGAACAAGGAGATCGCCGAAAAGATTTTTATCAGTGAGCAGACGGTGAAGAACCATTTGCACAACATTTTCGACAAGCTCGGGGTTTCCGACCGGTTGGAACTGGCATTATACGCCATCCACAAAGGCTTCCAAAGCAACGTCGAGGTCTGATCCCGGCCCAGCCGAGGCTCCGCGGCATTTCCCGTGGGCGCCTTGCCCCGCTCGTCGAGGCCGTTCGAGTTGCATTCCTCCGCCAGCGGGGCTAGAGTCTTGTGTTGGGAGGCTTTATTCGGATGAGACCATCTCTTATAACAATCATCATGGCCGCCCTTCTCATTCCGCTTTCTCTCCACGCACAAGCCGCCTTTCCTCAAATGAGCAGCGTTGAACCCGACACGGGCAAGGCTGGAGATGTGCTGACCGTTACTGGTGAAAACCTCGATAAAACCGTGGTCGCCAGGCTCTACTTGACCGATGGCACGCACGACACCGAAGTCCCGATGATCGAGCAGACCGCGACCTCGATCAAGTTCAAGATCCCCGCCAGCGCGAAGCCCGGCCGCCTTGCCCTGATGGTCCTGACGAGGGGGAAGGCTCCGAAGCTGATCGAGCAGCCGGTAAAGGTCACAATCGAAGAGAAAGAGTAGTTGGAAGTCCCAAAAGGCGATCGATGCGCTCACGCCGTTACCGGCCGCCGGCAACGCGGAAGTCCCCTTCAGTTACTCTCCTTCCGCCGGTAAGGCGTGGAGAGATACCGCCGCGACTCTCTGGCCGCGTCGGAATCGGGCGCGAATGCGACCGCGTGCCGGTACGCTTCGATGGCCAGCGCGCGCTTGTCCTTGAGGTCGTAAATCTGCCCGAGCCGCATCCAGGCCAGGACGCCGGTGTTGAGGTCCAGATCCTCGGCCGCGGCAACAGCCTTCTTCAGATTTGAGAGCGCCGAGTCCAAGTCGTTATACCAGAACTCGATATTGCCCTCGGCGAACCAGATCTTCTCTATACGGAGGCCCGCGAACCCGCGCGCGCCGGCACGCTTCCGCTCTTCGAGCCGATCGAGAACGCCAAGCGCGTTTCCCTTATCGCCGGCGTCGCTGTACATCTGCGCGAGTTCCATTGGCAGCAAGTAATTGCGCGGGAAGCGATGCATCAGGTCCTGGAGCAACGGGATCGCCTGCCGTGGCCGCTTCTCGCGCCGGTAGATCGCGCACAGTAGAATCTCGGCGTCGATCCGGTTCGCCTTGCCCTCCCTGGCGACAAGTTCGACCTGCCGGATGCCCTCGTCCTTGTTGCCGTGGAAGCCGAGCAGGAAGCCGAGCATCCGCAAGTGGAGCGGCAAGCTGCCAACGATGTAATCGTGCAGCCCCTGCACCAGGCGCGCGTCGGTGAACGAGGGGTCGATCTCGGTTACCCGGCTGTGGTACTTCCGCGCGGTAGTGGCGTCGCGCAAGGCATCGCGCCAGGCCTTCCTAACCAGAAAATTGTAATTGGCCCGCAGCCCGTATGAGACGCCCAACGAGTAAAGCGCCCCGGTGTCGCTCGGATTCTCCGCCAAGCGCGCATGCGCCAGCTTGATCGCTTTCCGAATGGCATCATCGAACCTGGCCCGGTCCTCGCGGCTGGCGTCCACCTTGGGGCGGCGCAGGAACGGGTTGTTGCCGGTAACCAGCTCGCTTTCGAGCGCGCCAGCCCGGAACATGTCCCGATAAAGGATGGCCTGCGCCAGATGGTTGTAACCGGCGGGATCGGCGGGATCATTGGCGACGAGCGCAGAGAACTCCGCGATCGCTTCGTCGTACTGGAGATTATAAAAATGCTCGTAGCCTTTGGTAACCAGCAGATTCTCGGCCCAGGCGGGAAGCAAGCACCCGATCAGGACCGACGCTAACCGGACGCAGGCAGCAGACTGCATGGACCTCTCATTCTATGCCCGCCGGCCGCGCCGCGAGGCCATCGGAAGATGCCCTGCAGTTCCGTTCGAGGGTCGCGAGCGCCCAAGTGGCGTGCTGGCGGACCAGCGGATCGTTGTACCCGGCGAGCTTTTCAAGCGGCCCGCGGAACCTCGCCGACCGCGCGTTGCCCATTGCGATCGCGACATTCCGAAGGAAACCCGCGTAGCGCGCGCGCACGACCGGCGTGCCCTGAAACATCTCGCGGAATTCCTGTTCCGTGACTGAGGCAAGCCTCTCGAGCGGCGGCGCAAAATTCCGCGCGGCAAATGCCGGCTCGCCCGAGATGGGCGCTCTGCGGTTCCACGGGCACACGTCTTGGCAGATGTCGCAGCCGAAAACATGATTCCCCATGCGCTCGCGCATCGGCTCCGGAATCGCACCGCCGAGGCTCGATCGTAAAGTAGGAAATGCACCGGCGGGAATCGAGCGCATATGCCGGCTCCGCAAGACCGGTCGGGACGAGAGCCTCGGTCGGGCAGGCCTCGATACAGCGGGTGCAGGAGCCGCAACGATCGGGCGGGGGCGAATCGGGCTCAAGATCGAGCGACGTGAGCAACTCGCCCAAAAAGAACCATGACCCCTGCCCTTCCCGGATGAGACACGTGTTTTTCCCAATCCAGCCCAAGCCGGCGCGGCGCGCGTAAGCCCGCTCGACGAGCGGCGCGGTATCCACGCAGATCTTCCAATCGAAGGCGCCAGCGCCCTTCAATTCCGCGGCCAATCGTTCCAATCCTGAGCGCAGGACGTCGTGGTAATCGTCGCCCCAAGCGTAGCGCGAAATCCAGCCAAGTTCTTCTCCGGTGAAGCACCTCGAATAGGGTTGGGGACCGTTGTAGAGCTTGCCCACGCAGACGATCGAGCACGCCGTGGGGAGCAGCGTGCGCGGATCAGCACGCATTTCTCCCCGCCGGCCGGTGAGGTACGCCATCTCTCCCGCCATGCCGTTGCCCGCCCATTCGCGGTAGTAGCCAGCTTCAGGCAGAGGCTCGGCACGCGCAATGCCGGCCAACTCGAAGCCGCACCGCCCAGCCAACTCTTTGACGAGCGCCGAACGCATCCTATTCCCATGCTAACCGGCGCACGCCACCACTGGCCGCGCGCCGGAGACCGGTTGCGCGCAAACCGGTTTGGGGTGCCCGGCACGTAGATCCAGAAGCTATCTGCACATCCGAATGCTGTACTGTAGAAGCAGAACATGGTGCAGCGGGAGATAGCGACGCTGGGCGGAGGCTGCTTCTGGTGCCTCCAGGCCGTATACGACGCACTCGACGGCGTTCGCTCGGTCGAGTCGGGTTATATGGGCGGCAGCCTACCGGGCCCGTCCTATCGCGATGTTTGTACCGGCGAGACCGGGCACGTCGAGGTCGTACAAATCACGTTCGAGCCCGACACCGTCTCCTATCGCGAGATCCTCGAAGTCTTCTTCGCGATACACGATCCCACCAGCCGGGATCGGCAGGGCGACGACGCCGGGCCGCAATACCGGTCGGTAATCTTCTTCCATTCCAAAGAGCAGCGCGCAACCGCGGAGACGCAAATTTGCGAGCTCGATGCGAGTGGCGCCTTTGCAAAGCCGATTGTGACGGAAGTCCTGGCTGCCTCGGTCTTCTACCGGGCCGAGGACTATCACCAGGACTACTTCCGCAACCACCCGCAAGAGCCGTACTGCTCAGTTGTGATCGCGCCAAAAGTGCGTAAGCTCCGCGAGAGATTCGGAGACAAGCTGAAGCGCGGAGCGTGAGCGCAGCTGCGGTCAGGAGCACAGAATGTCCGAGAAAGTGGCCGTATTTGATACGACGCTGCGAGACGGTGAGCAAGCGGCCGGAACACGGCTCGGCAGCAGGGATAAGCTGACGCTCGCCAGGCAGTTGGCCCGGCTGAAAGTCGATGTCATCGAGGCGGGTTATCCCGCCTCTTCGCCGGACGACTTCGAGGCCGTCCGGCGGATCTCGCAGGAGATCGATGGCCCGGTCATCTGTGCTTTGTCCCGGGCTGTCCCCAGCGATATCGAGGCTTGCGGCAAAGCGCTCGCCAAAGCCAGGCGGCCGCGGATCCATACTGGCATCGGCGTCTCCGATATCCACATCATGGGGAAGTTCAGGGATGAAAAGTACGGCGGAACGTTGGGCGAGAAGAAAGCCAAGATCCTCGAGATGGCGGTGGATGCCGTCAAGCTCGCCAAGACGTATACGGGCGATGTCGAATTCTACGCCGAGGACGCTGGCCGCGCCGATCCGGATTACCTCTTCCAGGTTCTCCAGGCCGCCATCGAAGCCGGAGCCACCGTCGTCAACATCCCTGACACCACGGGCTACACGGTGCCTGAGCAATACGGAGCTTTGATCCGGTCAATCCGCGAGAAAGTGCCGAACATCGCCCGGGCAACGATCAGCGTCCACTGCCACAACGATCTGGGCCTAGCGGTGGCGAATGCGCTCGCCGGCATCCGCAATGGCGCTCGCCAAGTGGAAGGCACCATCAACGGCGTCGGCGAAAGGGCCGGCAATGCGGCGCTCGAGGAGGTGGTCATGGCCATCCGCACACGCCGCGACTACTTCGGAGTGCATACCGATATCGAAACGCGCGAGTTCTCGAGAACCAGCCGCCTCGTTGCCGATATGCTCGGGATGGTCGTTCCCCCCAACAAGGCGGTCGTGGGCGGCAATGCGTTTTCCCACAGCTCGGGAATCCACGTCGATGGATTCCTAAAGGACCGGGAGACCTATGAGATTATGCGTCCCGAAGACGTGGGCTTTGAGGAAAGCCGTGTGGTGCTGACGGCGCGCACTGGGCGCCACGGCCTCCGCAATCGCATCGAGAAGCTAGGATACGAACTCTCAAAAGAGGAACTGGACCTGACCTACCAGCGGTTCCTCGCCGTCGCGGACAAGAAGCGGGAGGTTTTCGATGAGGACCTGATCGCCATCCTGCACGACGAACTCCATCCTGTCCCGGCAAGTTGCCAGCTTGAGTATATGCACATTTACAGTGGCACGTCCGCCATCCCGACGGCCACCGTGCGGCTCCGTGTCAGGGGTGAAATGAAAGAGGGCGCTGCCATTGGCGACGGCCCCGTAGACGCCGTCTACAAGGCCATCTCTCAGGTAACGGGAACCTCGGCCCAACTCGTTCGTTACGAGATTCGAGCCGTCACCAGCGGCACCGAAGCGATGGGCGAGGTCACGGTGCAGCTCGAGCAAGAGGGCCGAAGAGTGGTGGGCCGTGGCGCTTCGACGGATGTGATCGAAGCCAGCGCCAAAGCCTATGTGGACGGTCTCAACAGGCTGGCCAGTCCCGGCTGAACGGCGCGAGATCCAACTTCAAACTCCGCGGAAAATCTTGCACTGGACGGCGCAAGGGAAAAAGAGGGGCAGGACAGCAAGTCTGCCCCAATCTGAACACCCCTGCTCAGAAAACTCGCGGGCAGCGAAAAGCGGCACTGGCGGTCTCCCTGCCGGCTCGCTGCTACCAATCGGTACTCCAGAATACAATTGACGTGTTTCACCACGATTGCGCTCAAGTGAATTTTTAAACGCGGTGCTGAACGGCGTGGTTTCAATTTAAATTCGGGAGCAGCTCTGGTCGTATTTGCGTTGTACATAATCTCGATCTAGAATGGCTAATTAGGTATTCCAGACCTTGATACAGGCGAACACCGTGCGATTCCAAGGCAACTCTTTTCACATCGGTGCAGCGGCCACGATATCCTGGTCTGGTTGGGCATCAGGGGTGCCCAGACGCGCTCATGAACTTTAAGACGATTGCCATTCACGCCGGGCAAGAGCCCAAAGAGCACCTCGGCGCGGTAATGACGCCGATCTACCAAACCTCGACGTTTGCGTTTCGCGGGGTGAACCAGCCGGGTCCATTCGATTATTCCCGCAGCGGCAATCCCACCAGAAAGGCGCTGGAGTCTTGCCTGGCGGCCCTGGAAGGCGGGACGGCCGGATTCGCTTTCGCCACCGGCATGGCCGCCGAAACAACGCTGCTAATGATGTTCGAGGCAGGCGATCGCGTCATCGTGCATAACGATCTCTACGGGGGGACCTACCGGCTGTTCGAGTCCGTATTCCAGAACAAGCGGATTCGAGCGGAATACGTGGACCTGCGCGACCTGGCGAAACTCCGCTCTGCGCTGGGAACGGGAGCTAAGGCCGTATGGATCGAGTCGCCGACGAACCCTCTGATGAACCTCGTGGACCTCCGCGCCGTGGCCGGGATCGCTCACGAATGCGGCGCGCTCGCCATTTGCGACAACACGTTCCTCTCGCCGTACTTCCAGAGCCCGCTCGAGCTCGGAGCCGATGTGGTGGTGCACTCGACGACCAAGTACATCAACGGCCATTCGGATGTGGTGGGCGGAGCCATCGTTGTAAAAGACGCGCAGCTTGCCGGGAAGATCGGCTTTTTGCAGAACGCCATGGGAACGTGCGCGGGGCCGCAAGACTGCTTCCTCGTGCTCCGGGGCATCAAGACTCTGGCCCTGCGCATGGAGGAGCACAACCGCAATGCGCTGGCCGTCGCGCGCTGGCTGGAACGGCATCCGAAGATCGCCTCCGTGCTGCATCCGGGCCTGGAGACGCACCCGCAGCACGAACTGGCGCTGCAGCAGATGCGAGGCTGCGGCGGAACGTTTTCCTTCCGCGTCCGGGGTGGCGCGGACGCCGCGTTCCGCCTGCTCGGGAACGTCAAGCTCTTCACACTCGCCGAGTCGCTGGGCGGCGTGGAATCCCTCATCGAACATCCGGTAACGATGACGCACGTCTCTGTCCCCCCCGATGTCCGGGACCAGATGGGGATCACGCCCGATCTCATCCGGATCTCGGTCGGGCTGGAGGACGTAGCCGACCTCATCGCGGACCTGGACGGTGCATTGGCTCAGGTCTGAGAAGGTGCTGAAAAAACGCTGCACGGACTGAGAGTCTTTGGCACGGCAACGATAAATCGGTACAGCCAATCCGGGTACGAGGATACGAGGAGTCGATGAGCCATAGGCATGGCGCTGCCCTGCCAGGGGCGGCCCCTTCATAAGTGACTGACACTGGTCGCGGTTCAATGCTGGGCCACGTGTAAGCTCCTTGCACCACCCCCTCATACACGATAGGATGATCCGTTACCCTTTTTGCCTTGGGAGGCCGGCGGCCGCGGCCGGCGGTGCCGCAGGAGGAGAGAATGATTGCTACTGCTGAAAGAGTCACGCAGCGATTTCACCCCGTCAGCGCACCGGACTACTTGCCGGCGCCACTGCTCAGGGACCTGCAACTTACCAGGCTTCAAGCTACCGTCCGCCGGGCCTTCGACAACGTCGATCTCACCCGGCAGCGGATGAAGAAGCAGGGCCTGCGCCCGGAGGACATCCAGAGCCTCGACGATCTCCCTCGCCTGCCCTTCACCGTGAAGGCCGACCTGCGCGACACGTATCCCTATGGCCTCTTCGCCTGCCCCCTCAGCGACGTGGTCCGGCTGCACGCCTCGAGCGGCACCACAGGGAAGCCGATCGTGGTCGCCTATACGCAGGACGACCTGAGCGTCTGGACCTCCGTCATGGCCAGGGCCCTCGCCTCCTACGGAATCCATCGCGGCGACATCTTCCAGAACGCGCATGGATACGGTTTGTTCACCGGCGGTCTGGGATTTCACTACGGCCTGGAAGCTTTGGGTGTGACGGTCATTCCCATCTCCGGCGGCAACACGGACCGTCAGGTCATGATCATGAAGGATTTCAAGGTCACGGCTGTCTGCGCTACGCCGAGTTATTTCGTGCACATGCTGGAGCGGGCCTCGGAGATGGGAATCGATGTGCGCGAGCTGCCCTTGAGAGCGGGTGGGTTCGGCGCTGAGCCGTGGAGCGAGTCCATGCGCCGCCGCATCGAAGCCGCGGCCGGCATCAAGGCTTACGACTGTTACGGCCTCACGGAGATTACCGGCCCCGGCGTTGGGGCTGAGTGCTGGTTCCAGGGGGGCCCACACATCTTCGAGGACCATTTCTATCCCGAGATCATCGACCCCGAGACCGGAGAGAACGTCCCGGATGGAGTCGAAGGCGAGCTGGTGGTGACGACGCTAAGCAAGCAGGCCATGCCGATGATCCGCTTCCGGACCCGCGACATCACGGCGCTGGAGACTGAGCCCTGCCCCTGCGGGCGGACGCTGCGCAGGATCCGGCGCATAGGCCGCCGCAGCGACGACATGTTGATCATCCGAGGCGTGAACCTATACCCCTCTCAAATCGAGGCCGCGCTGCTGGCGGTGGAGGGGACGCTGCCCCACTACCAGATCATTCTGACCCGCGAGAAAGGCCTCGACCAGGTAGAGGTCCAGGTGGAGGTTACGCCGGAGGTGTTCGGCGACCGCATCCGCGCGCTGGTGGATTTGAACGAGAAGCTCACGCGCGCAATGGAGAACGCTCTGGGTCTGCGGGTCAGCGTCAGCCTTGTCGAGCCGCACAGCATCCAGCGAAGTGAGGGGAAGGCCAAGCGAGTCATTGACCGCAGGACGGAATCGTGAAAGGCCAATACGCTGTGATGATCTTCCGCTTCGACCAGCCCGATGCCGCCATTAAGCTGCTCCGGGCCGCCGGAGTCAGCATGATGGAGAGCGTGGAAGTATACAACCCCACAGGGCAGACTTAGAGCGTCGGCGGCACTTCGGTTCTGTGGCGGGTCTCCGGCCCGCCGCTTAACTCACCGCGCGCGCACGCGGGGGCCGCAGGATCAGGCTGACCACTGCGCACACCACCATCATGCCGGCCAGTATCAGATACACGTGATTGTACCCGGCGGCAATGTTACCGGCGGCTTTGGCCCGGTCGACCAGGTGCGCGAAGTACTTGGGCACCAGGTATCCCGAAATCCCGAACGCGGTGAACACCAGCCCATAATTCGCGCCGACGTGTTTCGGCCCGTAGTAATCCGCAGTCAGAGAAGGCATAAGCGCCAGGAAACCGCCGTAGGCGAAAGCCGCCACCGATAGCCCGGCCAGCACATGCCAGAACCCATTCGCTCCCCGCAGGAGAAAGGCGCAGGCGAACGCCGAAACGAAGCACATGGTAAGCAGCGTGCGCAAGCGCCCCAGGCGGTCCGAGACACTGCCCCAGGCCAGCCTGCCGACGCCGTTGAACACGCTCATGATGCCAAGCGCGACAGCCCCAGTGAGTACAGCGCTGGTCTTGGCCAGCGCGGCGACCAGCGGCGCGGCCTGGCTGATTGCCGTCAGCCCTACAGAAGCGCCGAGGAAATAGGCCAGCCACAGCGCATAGAACTGCCAGGTGGCGAGCATCCCGCCGGGCGGTGTGTTCTCGCGGGCCGAGACCGCCGCCGCGGCCGGCTGCCATCCCGCCGGCCGCCAGCCCGCGGGCGGCGTCTTGCAAAATTGCGCCGCCGCTATCACCCCTACCGCGGACACGATAGCGATCACGATGAAGGTGCTCGGAATCGTGGATGCGAACCGGCTCGGATCCTTGCCGATCAGGCGCTCTATGATAGGTGCAAACACTAACGGACTCACGCCCACTCCCATGACCGCGAGGCCAATCATCATGCCGCGCTTATCCGGGAACCACTTTACGAGGGTTGCGATCGGCGCTACGTACCCAAACCCCGTGCCCAAGCCGACCACGCACCCGTATGTCACGATCAGCGCGACCGGATTTCGGCCGAAAACGGCCGACAGCAGCCAGCCCGCCCCGATAAGCGCTCCGCCTACGCTCGCAATGAGGCGCGGGCCGGAGCGGTCCTGCCACAGGCCGCCTAAGATCGTTCCCGCAACCAAAGCCAGAATCGAGTAGCTGAACGGGTCGTTCGTTTGCACATTGTTCCACCCGTAAGCCCGTGCCAGCGGCCCGCGAAACACGGACCACGAATAGAGCATGCCCAGCAACACCTGCATGAGGATGGGCGCCACGGCGTACTTCGTACGCGAGATAGCCAGTTGTGAAGCTGATGAAACCATAAGTTCTCTGGACCCCTTATCGATTAGTACGGGCAGGCTCACGCCAAAACCCGTGCCCACGAGGCCGCAAGAGGCAGACCTGGTGGTTCTGCGTAGTATGTCATGAACCCGAGGGCTTGGCAAATGGCTTACGGCAAACTTCAGGAGGGCCACGCCGATGACCAGGGCGGTGACCGCGGAGCGGCGGGCCTTTGCGTAGCGGCGATCTCGGCCGGCCAGGAGTGCACGGTGTCGCCGAGTTGGTAGACGTCGCGCAGGAGCCGGGGTGCGAGCTGCCGACACTGCTTGCGGGTGCGGCGCCTCTTTAGCAGAGGGAACAGAGGCGCTGTTTAAAGCGATAGATCGCCTCCAGGGCCGTGGCGGCGGGTGAAGAAGTGCTCGTCAATGCCGAGCACCTGGGGGCAGGGCATGCGCAACTCCCTGATCGCCCGAAAACTACACATCACCGGCGCAACGCCAAGATCCAATGGGTGAAATACACGGCGCGGGGCTTTCGGAACCAGCAGAACTTCGTCCCCGCGATCTACTTCCATTGCGGCGGCCTCGATCTGGCTCCTCAAGCCACTCAATAGCCGGAAGCGCCTTTTTAGGAGCCAGTGGCCGCAAGGCCGTGTGGGTTCAAATCCCACCATCCGCACCAGAAAAGCGCCTTTGTTTTCAATTGGTTCTGAGCGCATTTTCCCCGTGTACCAAATATGTACCAGGATCAACGGACCGCATCAGGTCCGTGATCCGCTGCTGTCTGGCCTGCGTCCACTTGGCATAGTGCTTCCGCACGATTGCCGGGCTGATTCCGAGGATATCGGCCACGTCCTGTTCTGTTCCGCCCTTCACCAGAATTTCCGTTGCGAGCGTGTGCCGGAATCTATGGGCGTGGGCTCCTGGCACTCCCGACAAATTGAACACCGTGGCGAGCGTTCGAGATGCCACGCCCTTTATGGCGCGCTTGGACATTGTGCCGTTCCAAAAAAAGTGAGCCGGCCGGCCGTGTGTTCCGCGCGGAATAGGCAGAGAATCGAGAGCGGCCTGTAGCTCAGTGGGGATCGGAAGGAAGACTGTACCGCCCGTCTTTTGGGTGTGTAGGAGTAACTGGCCGGCGCGCACGCGGTCTCGCCCCAGCGTGATTGCATCCGTGATGCGGAGTCCGGTGTATCGCAGCAGAAGAATCAGGGCCTTTGCCCGGAGGCGTTCATATGGAGCCCTGCCGAGCACATCGCAAGCGGCGATCATTCTGGCGATCTCAGCGGGCTCGTAGGGCACCACCTCGGGTGGTTTGATGTTCCGTGGCACCTTCGTCTTCTTGGCGACGTTCTCCGCCATCCAGTTGCGCTCTACGCAGAAGCCGAAGAAGTAGCGGAGCCGCTGCAACTCCTTTAAGGCCGACAGTGACCCTAGCGCACGGCTGGCGCGGAAGGCGTCCAGATGCTCCAGCGTGATCTCCGAAAGGTCCGCAATGCCCACCCGGTCACAGTAGGCACGGAGGTGGCAAAGCGTGATCCGGTATTTAGCCTGCGTCGCGGCGGCCAGGTCACGGCAATGCTGTTCAAACGCCGTGATTGCTTCCGAAACCGGCTTGAGCCGTGGTGCCCGTGGATCTTCAATCGCAGCGAGCTTGCGGATCGCGCGCTGCCAGTCCCGCGTACCAAGCGAGCGCCGATACCGCTTCCCGTTCAATTCTCCATCTGCCCAGATCGGGCATGGGCACTTCGTATGCGAACGGCCCCTCTCTGCGAATTGGCACTTTTTCAGGTGCCGCCGGTAGAGGTTAAGTTCAGCCATGTGTCAACCTTTCCCTTGTTTCGTAGCTGGCCGTCTTAGCCCTCGCACTTTCTCCGTTCGCTAAGGTCGGTTCGGTCAGGAAACGGCGTTGCTTCGGGGATAGGACGCGATAGACAAGATAGGCTTCGGACGAAGCCACATTCAAATAGGCCTCGTGCCCATTCCGGTCGGTAGCCTCCTGACACTTGAGGCAGAAGGTCGCCCACGGCACGGCCGCCAGCCGCTTCGGGCTGATCTCCTCTTCGCAGTGCGCACATATCCCGAAGCTGCCCCCATCGATACGGCGCAGAGCCGCCTCGATATTCCGCAGTAACTTGGATTCGCGGTCCAAGTTCCGAGCCGCCAGTTCGTGCTCCGCTATGCGTGCCGCCTCGTCAACATCATCCGCGCACTTCTCAGTGGCAACCCCATCCCTTCGCCGAAAGATATCGGTCAGTTCGGCGTGTTGGGCCTCTAAAATCTGTCGGAAACGGCCTACTTCCGCTTCGCCCACGTTTTACCTTGCTTGGCTGCCTTCTTCGCCTTGGCTTTCCGCTTCGCTTCGCGCGCTGCTGCGGCCTTCCGCGCCCGCTCGGAGCGCTCCTCGGGCGTCATGTTGGCTGCCGAGAGCTTCCCGCCCTGGCTTCCCATCCGCCTGAAGAATTCCAACATCTCAGTCATAGAGCCGAACGTCCTCTTCCCTTTGGCCATGCCCCAATAGCGTACTTGCTTGGGGCCTTAGATGGCCCTTGACACATCTAAGGGCCTTAGATTATACTCTAATCCATGCGCACAACAGGCGCAAGGGAAAAAAAGGAGCCTACATGCTAGATCGAAACCAACCCTCCAGCCCGTTGGAGGAAACCCCCAATGAGTGCCAGTATAACCTTACGATGTTCGACATGGACGGCGCGGCGGTGCAAGAACACGACCTCACACGCGAAGAATTCAACGCATTGAAACAGAGTCTCGCAACGTTGCGCGGTCTTGAAACTCCCGTTTCAGAGAATGTCGAAACAGGGCAGAGTGACGCCGCCACGGAACCGGCCCCTGCAAGGCCCGTCCTTCTGGCCAGACCCCACCAGGATGTTATCACCCAGGCCGAACTGCGGAATGCCCTGGATCTGGAGAACCGGAAAGAGGCCGCGCTCTTGAAACTCCGCGCTCGCATGGAAGCAGGGGCCGCTGTCGAGCAGGGGCCGCTCACGGCCGAACTCGATTTGCGGGCACAACCAATAGGGAAGATGAACCCTATGCCCTTTCCGTGCATCGGTGCCCATCTTGAGAATTGGGGCGTATACGTATGCCCGACAGAATGGTCTGCCGAAGCCCTGGAACGCGAGAACCCTGGTAGTGCCCGCGCCCGTTTCCTTTCTCCGGCGCGCGTGAGCCTGCCAAAACCATGCGCAAGCCAGGAGGCTCGCCAGTGACTCAACCATCTGCCGGTCTTTCCCCTCGCCCTGGCCTGATGCCCTTCCAGGATGGGTACCCACAGTCCGCTCGGAGGTGACGGCCGAAGCGGTCAGGAGATCAGGAGACTCGGGGTGAATGTTGGCTCCGCTGGCTGCTTAGCAGCATCAAGGCTGATGGCTAAGAGCACGGAGGAGGTGCAGTAACGCCCTATTGAATCAGACCGCCCTGCGCCTGCGGCTCCAGCCGGATCTCGCCGTAGACCTCCTCATACCTCAAAATGTTCTGCTGAAGGACGTTGAACAGGGATTTCGCCAGTGGTGGGCTCAGGTAAACGGCTTGGAAATTCTCTACCGACATGGGGCTGCCTGGTGCCTCCTGGCGGACGATGCCAAACAAAATGAAAAAATCCCAAAGACTCACACTCACTTGCACGCCGTTGGCGTAATTCTCGCGGTATTCGCTACCCCGAACAAGCGGAATCTGCGGTTGCGGTCGTGTCATAATTTCCTTCCACTAAGAAATGAGTAAACCCGGTTGCTGCATCATGGCGGAGTTTTGAAGCCGCCCATCACTAGCGCTGAGTGCATCGGAATAGCCATCCTGGATGTAACTCGGTGTCACGGTGCGGGCGACTCTGCCCTCAAGTAAGTCAGCGGCGGATTGTCCGCCAACGTTCAGTGTCAGGCTGGTGGGCGCTGGATAATTGCCAGTGGCGTAACCACCCAGAACAGGAAGGTTGCTCTGGAATGTATTGGGCGTTCCGTTCACGTAAACCGCCTGCTGATAGAGCTTGCCAGCCATTTCCGCCAGGCTCGCAGACTGTGGAGTGGCTGCCGACATGGGCATCTTCTGTCCAGTGGCCTGCGAATATAGAAGGACCATTTTGCGTACTTCGGGATCGCGGACGGCTATGCTGATGTGGCCCCCATATTTCTGTTGGGCGAGTTGCGCGATCTGGCGCCCAAGCGCGTCGTCAATCCTGACACCATAAATCTGCTTAATTAGGCGTTCCGCTTCCTTCTCCGGGGATTCGACACCGAACAATTTTTCGCCCAAGCCGATTCCAGCGCCCACGGCAGCGCCAATCGCGGCCCCCAGAGGACCACCCGCTTCGAAACCGATCATTGCACCGCCAAGGGTCCCTTCTGCCACGCCGCCCCACGTTCCTCTGCTTGTCCCGAGTAGGCCCCTGGTCGCAAGCAACATGCCACCAGTACTGAGCGCGGCACCGGCCAAACCGCTTACACCGCTTATCCCTCCTTCGGCTGGTTCTCCGTTCGGGCCAGCCGTGGCCGTCCCCACGGGGACGCCGCGAGTGAAGCCCCCCAAATCCATCTTCTTGAAGCTGGAAATGAGGCCAGAGAAGCCCCCCAGAGCGTGCCCAGTATCGCTTGGTGAACCCGGAGCACCAAAATCCCAGGGCAACGTCATTCCGCCACTCTGATAGGTTCCCCCACCCAATAGACCGGACCACGCACCGTTGGTTCCACGTGGACCGCCGAATAGCCGCATGAGCGGGCTCAACGTGTTCCCCCAACCTGAGCCGCCCCCGCCACCGCCGATCCCGCCCGGCACGGCGAACGGTGCTGTGCCCGCGAACGCTTCCCCAGAAGTATCGATACCACTGGGCACAACCACGCTGCCGCCACCGCCGAAACCCAAGCCGTTAATGATGCTTGTGGGCGTGGGCGGAAGCGTGAGGCCCCTCAGCCATGCTGCCATGCTCGGGGTGCCCGGCACGCTGAGCGACGCTGCTCCGCTGGCAGAGGGCAGCGCACCAGGGCGATTACGGATGATATCTGTCAGGGCTCCCATTACTTGAGAATTTTCAATCGTGGCGTGTCAAGGGCGGAGTAAAACTAGACCACCGGGGCGGCGGGCAAGTAGACCAGTTCACGGGCAGTTAGGGTTTTGCTTTGAAGGACTTGCGGGGCGGCTAGAGCGAAGCCCGGCGAGGCCGTAGGCCGAGCGCTTCGGGCGCAGCGAAGGCCGCCCTTGCAAGTCGGCGTACGATTCGCGGGGCAGGCCAGCTAAGAACGAGGCTTCGGTGCCCGCTTGCGCTTGCTGTCCTTGAGCCGGTAACTTTCCCCGTTCATCTCCAGGATGTGGACGTGATGCGTGAGCCGGTCCAGCAGGGCTCCCGTCAGCCGCTCGCTTCCGAAAGCCTCGGTCCATTCGTTGAACGGCAGGTTGCTGGTAACCAGCGTGGCGCTGCGTTCGTAGCGCCGGCTGAAGACCTCGAACATCAGTTCGGCTCCGGTCTTGGACAGCGGCACGAAGCCCAGTTCATCCACGATCAGCAGCTCGAAGCTGGAGAGCGCTTTCTGGAAGCGCATCAGCCGCCGTTCATCCTTGGCTTCGATCAGCTCATGCGCCAGCGACGCCGCGGTGGTGAACCGGACGGGGAAACCCTTCTGGCAAGCGGCCAGACCCAGGGCCAGTGCGAGGTGTGTTTTCCCGGTGCCCGAGTTCCCTAACGCCAGGACGTTTTCCTTGCGCTCGATGAACTCGCAGCGGGCCAGATCCAGCACCAGCGACTTATTTAAGGAGGGGATCGCCAGGAAGTCGAAGGTGTCCAGACTCTTGACCACGTCAAACTTGGCTTGGCGGATGCGGCGCTCGGTGGCCCGTCGTTCGCGGTCCAGCAGTTCCAGTTCGGCAAGCCGCAGCAGGTAACGCGGAAAATCTACGCCCTCGGCGGCACACTGCCGGGCGACCTTGTCATATTCGCGCAGGAACGTCGGCAAGCGCAGCGTCTTCAGATGGTGTTCCAGCAAGACCTGGGGCGTGTCCATCAGCGGGCTCCCTGGCTCAACAGCGCAAGGTAGTCCGCGGCCGCGGTGGTCGCCACTTGCGCTGCCGGCAGGTGTGGATAGTTCTCCAGATCCAACCGCGCCGGCCGCTGCTCGATACGGCACAGCAGCAGATGCTTGACCGCATCCAACGAGATCGCACCCAGCCGCAGAGCATCGTCGATGGCCCGCGCCACCTCCGGCAACGGGAACGTCTCCAGCAGCCGCAGTGTCTGCACGTACTCGCGTTTGCCCTTTTTACCCAGACGCGCTTCCATCAAACGGCGCAGTTGTGCGAAGCCTTCCGGCAGATCCCAGCCAGACAATGGCGCGGCCTGGTCCAGCGCATTCGGCTTCCGCTCCAACAGCGCCAGGTAGTGCAGCGGATCGAAGATCATGTCTTCGCGTTCATAGCTCCGGGGGTGGCGCGCGATCACCTCGCTCGCCGCGCAGATCACGACTTCATGCACAAACCCTTTCACCAACACTTCGCGGTGTCCCCACTGAACCGGCACCGAGTAGTCGTTGGCGCGATAGCGCACCAGCGCCATCGAAGTCACCCGCGTCAAACGCTTGTCGCAGGCTTCGTACGGCGCTGTCGGCAAGGGCAGCAGCTGCTCCTGGTCCTTTTGGAAACGCTCGCCGATGGTCTGCTGGTATCCGCGCAGTTTGCGTTCGCGCCGCTTTTGGCATTGGACCAGCAGATGCGCGTTGAACTTCTCCCAGCTGGCGTATCGCGGAACCGGCACCATGAAGTTCCGCCGCGCGTAGCCCACCAGCCCTTCCACCTTCCCCTTGTCGTTGCCCTTGCCGGGACGTCCGAACTTCTCCGCGAACAGGTAATGGCTTTCGAGTTCGGTGAACGCTCGGGTTTTCATCCGCGTCCCATCGCCCAGAATCCGCGCCACCGCCAGCTTGGTGTTGTCGTACAGGATCGTGCGCGGGACTCCGCCGAAGTAAGCGAAGGCGTGGTTATGGCCTTCCAGAAATGCTTCCGTCGTCTCGGCCGGGAAGGCCATCACGAAGCAGTCATCGGACTGCGGCAGGTCCATCGCCAAGTAGTGCGCTTTGCGCTCCACGCCGCCGATTACGGCCAGCGCTTCGCCGAAGTCGGCCTGAGCATCCCCGGGTGGATGCTCCAAGGGTACAAACATCTCGCGCTGGCTCAGCTTCCGCAGCCGCACGTAGTCCTTCACGATCGTGTAGCCGCCCGTGTAGCCGTGCTCGTCGCGTAGCCGTTCGAAGATCCGCTTGGCTGTGTGGCGCTGTTTTTTGTCGCGGATCTTGTCGTCTTCCAGGATCTGGTCGATGGTTCCCACCCAGGCGTCCAGCTTGGGCCGGCGTGCCGGCTGCTGCCGCCGGTAGCCGGGTGGCACTGCGTACCGCAGCATCTTCCGCACTGTTTCGCGAGCCAGCCCGAACTTCCGGGCCGCCTCCCGTTCGCTCATCTGGTCGACGACGACCGCCCGCCGGACCCGTGCATATAGCTCCACTGTGTACACCCCTCCGGTATTCCACAAAACAAAACCCTATGGGAATGTTCGATGGAACCAGTTTCCCGGCGGTCTACTTTCCTTCCGCCGAAACGCCGCTTACGCGGCGTTTACTGGTCTATTTTGCATCCGGCGCTTATAGTGGCGCCAGTGTTATTGTCGATGGTCACTTTGACTGGATCTTGCTTGCCACCGAATGCCCCCTTGAATACGCCCGCGAGACCGCCCCGCCCATCCATTCCATGAATCAACGGATCAATGACTCCGGCAATCATCCCGGACGATCCCTCAATCACGGGTTTCAGTAACGCTTCGTGAATCGTCCGCTTGAACTGCTCTCCAAATTTGTGCGGGTCCATGAAGAGCGTGTGCATCAGGGACTCTACCGTTCTTTCGGTTTCAGCGAGCCCTTTCCTTTGATCCTCAAGGATCTTGCGCTGAATCTCCTCCTGCTTCTGGGCGAATTGATCTTGCGCTTCGTTCATCGCAAGGTAGAGATCCTTCTGTGCATTGGCTGCCAACACCGCGCGGTGAGCCCCATCCTCTTCCTTGCTGATCCGGTCAATTTCTATCCGGGCCAACTGGTTCGCCAGGTCGATCCTGATAGCATAAGCGGAACGTGCGGCGGACAGCATAGATTCGGGACTCTTGCCCTCTGTGCCCCCGGTCTGCCCTTCTACCATGCGGCCAGCGGCTCCAGCCTGCCTGCGGAGTTCGGTTTTCTGGGCCTCGACTGCGATGCTAGCGATCTCTTCTTGGGCCTTGAATTGGTCCAGTGTACGTTTCAGGTCTTCCGTGGAGATGGGCGCAGCCGCCAGTAAGTACTTCTTAGATTTGGCCTCCTCCTGCTTCCGCATGTAGGAGTCAAGTTCCTTCTCTGCTTTCTCCATCAGTGGTGCAATCTGCTGCTCAGCAGAAGCGCGAATGGCTGCCAGTTCCGATTCTGATTTCTTCAGCTTCTCTAGTTGGGCTAGGATGCGATCACGCGCGGCATAAATCTTGCCCATTTCAGTGATTCCGATTTCAGCCCCCCGTTCGATGAAAGCCTGGGCCTCGGATTCATACCTAGTTGCTTCGCCCTTAGCCTTCTGCGCTGCATCTATCGCAGCTTTGGCGCGAGCTTCCGCATCGACAGCGGTCTTCAGCTTCAGTCCAGTCGCCTGAACATCCGCCATCCCCAAACCTTCCCTTTGGACATTTTCGGGTTTAAGGGCTTCTTGATAAGTCTCAACATCCTTCTTGGCTTTTTGATAAGCCCTCTCAAGGGCATCGTGGCCGCCGAAATAGAGATTGCGGAGACGCTCGGCCTCATCCCCGACTTGCTTCCTCTGTTGCTCTAACAGATTCCACGGTGCAGATGGGACGGACATCGGGGTTTGCATGGTTGCGGGATGAAGGATCGTACCGAGGGCGGCACCTTCAGGACCATTTACTAACTCGCTCAGCCCCATTGTTCCGACTGCGGCACTAACGCGGTTAAAGACAGGGGCTCCCTTTACTACAAATTCAATCGTGGCGACGATTTTCTTTTCCATTGAGAGTTTGAGGTACTCCCACTTGGTCTGGAGTATTGCAACTTCCTGCTGACATTTCTTGAGTCCTTCGGCGCTGGCCTCGAAGTTTCCAAACCCCTCCTCGCGGGCAATCCTTAGACTTTCTTTCAGGCTCATCAGGACTGGGATCAGTTCGATACCAGCCCGCTTGAAGATATCCAGAGCGGCCTTGTCGCGCTCGATGGCGGTAGGGAGTTTGGTCATCCCTTCGGCGACTTGCTCAATCACCTGCGATGTGGAGACAGCCCCCGATTTGACTCCCGCGACATCCACTCCAAATTGAACGAGCCATTTACGGCCCTTCTCTCCGGCAGCGGATTCATCTTCGACCGCATTGGCTAGCCCGCGCATCATGCGTTCGAACACTGATACGTCTTGCCCGACAGCTTTGGCCGCAAAACCGAATTCCCCGACTTCCCGCGCGGTGAATCCAGTACGAAGCTCCGTGTCGTGAAGGCGAATACTGAATTCGCCCAGACTTTTCGCCGACTCGTAGCCAGCTACAGCAATAGCGGTAAGCCCGGCTGCGATTCCCCCCAGCGCTGCACCTGTTGTGCCAAGCCCCGCCATCATGCCCGGAATCGCACCAAAGCTGCCCCCCATAGGGACGGCGTTGGTCAGGTAACTCGATGCCTGCCCAAGCGATGCCATCTTCGAGGCCGCTGCCTTAGCCTCAGATTCCTTCATCTCTACGGCGATCAATCTCTCATAAGACTTTGAGATGGCATCCACCGCGCGCTGCTCGCCCTCATATCGCCTGATGAGTTGATCCCGCTCGGCTACCATCCGTTCAACACCGGACTTCCCGGCAAGCTCAGCCTGCTTCTGCATGGAGGCTACAAGCCGGTCAATCGAGCTTTTGGACTTGTCCGATACTCGCACTACAGTCTCGCCGTACTGATTCCAATGGCGAGCGATCACATCAGCAGAGGTTTGAGATTTGGTCTCATGGCTCTCCAGCGCCTTATTCGCCCGATCAATGGCAGTTATCGCAGGGCGCTCATCAACGGTAAGTGTGATTTGCTCTTGGTCAGCCATTTAGGAACTCCTCTCATCCCCTTCTGCGCGTCAACCCCAGCGCGCGGCCCGCAGTAAGGAGGTAGGAACCTGCGGGCCGCGCCCGACAATTCGCCAGGCCGGACGGAAAAACGTCATTAAACGGCAACCATCCGCCCCCATCGCCGTGCGATTGCGGCTGCGGATGATCCGGGGCACCCTTACGTATCACTTCGAGCATCCGGCGCGCTCGGAGCCGGTGTAGTGCCCACTGCGGGCTAATCCACGCGATGAGCCGGTCAAGCGGGCTGAGCTTCACGTAGCTGCCTTCTGTTGGGGCCAAGAATAGCCTCAATTTCTGCCCGATTCAAAACGTGCCGCCGCTCCAGTTCACCAGCGAGTTTTGTGATAATCGGCCAGCGCTTCTCAATCAGGGCATCCGCCTCAGCCTGCCAGCGCCGAATATGACCCCGCATCGTTTTCCAGGTCGGCCGCGCGTCCATGACGAACGCGAGCTTTACCGCGTGCCGCTTATCTGTCTCTTCTGGCGCGGCCGGAGCTTCCGCTGAAGGTTCAGGGTTCCGCCCAACCAACGCGAAGCCGCCCCACATCTGTTTGCCGATCTTGGCAGCCTGAATTTCGATTGACAAGGCAAAAACATACCGACCCGCAGCCATCGCTACGATGCTGTGCCCACACTCATGAAAAGCCTTCAATTCGCCGGAGGTGCGCCTGCGAACCCAGCCCGACTCAGAGCCTTTAAGCGCACGCCGCGCGGCCCTATCACCGGCCAGTGCGATACGGCCCTCGCACGCCGCCAGTTCGAGCGCTTGCGCTAGTGTCCACTCAGGCTCAGTGCTCACCGTTGAGAGACCCCCTGGGCGCGAAACATCGCTGATTCAGTATCGAATCCGCTCCGCTCTCCGGTGCGCGGGCTGATAACCGGAATGGCCAAGCTCCTGACGAAGATGAAACTGGCCTTAATGTCGATCTTGCCGTCTTCCCATTCGACATGAACGCGCCGTGGCAATTGCTCCAATTCCTTGGCCGTGCGGTCCGGGTGAAGTTTCACAGTCTCGCGCTCAACAGCCGCAAGCCAGGAACGGATTTCCGCAGCCGAAGGCCCGATGCTCGGATATTGTAGGATGCTGATGACAATAGCGTCATCGCTAATGGGCTGCTCACTCTCTTCGCTGTCAAAACCGCCGCGATCTGGCACGGGTGTCGCGTCCAATTCGCGCGCCCGTTGTTCAAGTTCGGCAATTTCACGGGCCAGTGCCTCGGACTTCATCGGAGAACGGACGCCCCCTCCCGGCTCGGCAGTCGGCAGGAACCGGCCCTCAGCACCTTCGAGCCCCGCCAATTCCGCAAGCAGACGCGCGGTCTTCTTCGAGAGCGATTCCAATTCGGAACGTTTCGCCGCAGCGCTCGCACGGGCAACCTTAGCCTGATTTTGAAACGCCGCCAAGATCGTAGCTGGACGTTTGGCCCGGACACTTACAATTGCTCGGTCGATAGCGGCCATCTCTGCTTGCAACCGGACCACCCGATCAGCGGCAGTGCTGGCACCGCCGCTGCCATTGGCGTATGCTTCACCGGCAGCCCGTTCCGCCTCAGCCAGTTCATCAAATTTAATTACTTGCTGGACTTCAAGTGCGACCTCCTGGGCAGTCAATTTTCCGAGGGCAGTATCCTCAACCGTGTTGCTCATTGATTGGCTCCCAACGCGGCCTTCCGCATTTCCTCGGCTGCTGTATGTCGGGGATGTTCAAGGGCGAAGCGGATCATCCGCAACTCCTCATGAATTTTGCCCCAAACGTCGCCCGGAATTTTCCCTTGCTCAAGAGTAAGTGGTTCAGTTTTCAATGACATAATTCTCCTTTTTTTTCAGACGCTCAAATGCCTCTCGGATCGCCCGCAGTTCGCGGAATATTTCGACTAAGATGCCACCTGTCGCGGGCCTCCCAGCAATTCGCGGTCTTGTGTTCTGTTGCCAATCCTGATCCGCCCGCTCGAAATTGATCTTGCCATCCGGTTCGGGGCTGATCCGCTGCGATGCGATGGCCTTTCGGACAGCCTGCATCGTGCAGCCGCGATGACGCGCATAAGCGCGAATCGAACCAGTCATGAGTTCCCCCATTTTGACTACCCTCTTAAAAGCCCCTAACTAGCGGGGTTCTGCAAACAATTTACCCGCGCCGGAAAAGATCGCTGGACAGGACCCCGTGAATTTTTCTTCATCTGACAGCATTCAATCACGGACTCCAGAAACCGCATCCTCCCTGAGCAGCTTTAGCAATTCGGCTCGTTTGCGATGGCAAGCGCCCAGAGCATTCATTGCGCGCCGGTGCATACTTTCCGCAGCGCGTAGGCCCTCCAGCGCACCTTGCAACGCGCCACATACACGGCCGTGCCATGCCTCCGGGTCCAAAGAATCAACGCGCGCCTGCTCAGCTTCAAGGGCGGCCGATGATGTCTCCGCCGCAGACGCGAGCGCTGGCAGTTCAGAAGTGAGCCGCGCGAACTCATGCCGCGCCTGCTCAATCGTCATAGACCCAGCCCTTAGCCCTTGTTCTTTCCCTTGTCCGGCGGACGGACAGGCGGACGGACACTCTCTAAAGAGAGAGAGTGTGTCCGCCGCCCCTGTCCCGGACAGTCCGTCCGAAGTGTCCGGACACAATGTCCGCCTCATGCTCCCGCCTTTTCCAGAAGGCCAAGCCGACGCCCACCGTCGATCAGGGTGAAGAGCCTCTTATACCGCCGCGCCGTCCGCTTGACTGTTTCGAGGTCGGCCTCGATTTCCTCAGCAACAGCCTCGGGTGCCATCGAACCACGGCGAAGCAGGTAGGCCATGCGCTGCCTGACGCTGAGTTGTCCGGCGAGATCCGGGCTCTCTGCCACTTCCGAACGGCGGAAGATCGTCTGGTTGTCCTTAGTGAAGGTGATGCTGAAAGCAGCCGGAGCGGATAGGCGTCCCAGATTCGCCTTCCGATTAAAGAGCCCGATGTTAAGCGTTTCCGTATCCGCTGACGCGTCGGCGAGCTTCACGTACCACGTAGAACGGGCACCGTTGTGCCAGAAGGTTGACCCGAAGGGCTTCTTGTCCCCGTTTTCGGCCTTACTTACGTGTGCAACGTGGAGAGATCCGCCGCCTATCTGTCGCACCGCACGAAAATATCGGCTGGCAACTTCGGCAGCCTCTGGCGGCCCATCGCAAGCGAAAGCGATTGAATCGTAAACCGCAAATTCTACGCCGCGCTCTCGCACAATGCGACAAAGGCGGTCAGCGTCGAAAATCAACGGCCGCTCGCAGCGCGCGTATAGAATCTGAGGCATCGTGGGGCCGAAAAGACGCTCAAGCCGATCACGATGGTCACCTCCGCAAAACTCCCAATCGAACAGGGCAACCCTGACACCCTGCTGCGCTAAACGGCCAGCAATCCATAAAGCCGTGTATGATTTCCCCGTACCGCCGTCGCCGAACAAGATTGTCGGATGTCGTCGCGGCATTTTGAATCCATCCACTTCAAAGTTGCTTTCCGCCTCAGGTTTAGCTACGTCCCGAAGATCCACCGCAGGTTGCCCGGCTCGGTCGGCCTGTAGGACTCTCTGGCAAAACTCTTCAAGTAAGCCCGGCCAATCCAAGCCCCGAATATTCGCCCGATCCGAGAGTAACTTCGCGCGCCCCGTGCGAGCACGCGCCGAGGAAACGTTGAAATTGGCAGCAGAAAGAATGCCATTGATCGCTTGCGCTCCAGGCAGTTCACAGCGGACTACCAATTCTCCGATCAATTCGTTGCGCTCGCGGCGAAGGCGGTCGATCTCGAAAATCACCCCGATATCTGGAAGCGTCAACCGATAGCGGTCATCCCCGATGGGTGCAAATTCGCGCGCCGATTGGGCCGTTGCGATTCCGCCGTTGAAGATTTTTTGCCCGGCCGCGATGATCGCCGACAGATCCCTTGAATCTGCTGCTTGGTCGATGAGGCCCTGACAACCAAACATGATCCGGCGTCTCGCGGCCTTCTCTTCGAGGATGCGTGTATAGCTTTCGATGCATGGAAGGCGCGGCAGCCCATCGTCAAGTGAAATTAAAAATGTCAGGCCACCGACAGCCTGAAGCTGGCCGTGATTTTGTAGCTCGTTGGCCACCGTGATGCGCTCGATCTTCTCTCCGCGCGCCCGAAGATCGAGCATCCGATGCCATATACGCCGATGGGGCTCAATGCTAAAACAATCGCTGGCAAGACCTTCAGGAAACCTCGAATCATCAAGTAGAATTGATCCCAGGACAACTCGCTCAGCGTCGATATTTGTCGGCAGGACGATTTGGCTCGTCATCTTGAGCGCTCTTCGATAAACTGCTTTAGCACCGATAGGGGGACACGAATCGTGACGTACGACCGCCGACCGTCTCCGGCGCATGTTCTCCCGAGCTTCAGGACGCCCGGATAATCGAGAAAGATACGGCGCGCGGTGCTTTCATCAATGCCCAGGTAATTGGCGACTTCTCGCGCCGTGAAAAACGGTTCCAGGCCGTGCTCGCACACACTTCGAGCGCCCGCTGACGGCAGCGGAAGCACGGCGCCCATTGAATTTTAGGGAATCGAATTGTTAGTGCAGGTCAGCGAAAGAGTCGAACGCAAAAGGTTCCCGCAACTCTACCGATTGAGCGATCACGCGTTCCCCGGTGGTCACCTCACCCTCAGTCGGGCGTTCGCCGCGACGCTTGCAATCGCCAGCGTAAGCGTGATCGCGCGGCCCGATGTGGCGCAAGACGAACGGGCTGCCGGACTTTGCCGAAGGGGGCGCTTCTAGGTGTCCGCCGGACTTGATAAATTCGTCGATGCGCTCGGGTATGAACCGAATGTGCCGCCTGAGAAAGACCGCTCCGGGCAACAAACCTTGGCGCGCCCACTTCTTGACTGTGTGTGTAGAGTAACCCAACATTCTGCCAACATCATATGCCCGAACCAAATTTTGAACCGTGAAGTTGTCTTTCAAATCGTTCGGTTCAGTATGCATAGTCTCCCTCCGATCCCAGAATACGAAATTCCCCCTTTTTTATCCAGGACGCCGAATTTATGGTTTCCGTGTCCAGCCCCACAGCGGAAGATGGAGTCCAACGACGCTAGCGAACCGATTTACTTGCCGCACAATCGTTTCCGTGGGATCTTCGTATCGGCGCGCGCCCGGCCAATGCTCTACAACTTCTTTGAGCGGCACACCGGCAAAACGACAAACTGCCCACTGAGAATGCTTCTTGAGTTCAGGTCTCGCGTCTGGATCAATCGCGTTTCGAAGGCGCTTCTTGTATTCCTTCAATTGGCACACGAACTGCGCAGTGATCCGAGTCGCAAAGGCGTCGATGCTCTCGAAACTACATCCGCTTTGTTGCCAGAGAATTGGCCATTGAGACCTCGGGATATCGAATGTCCTATCCGCAAATCCTGCAGGAGCAAGCAGTTGCGGGCTCGCGTTCTCAAAGACGGGAGCGAACTCGGGTATGTTTAGCTCCTCAGCCTCCGAGCTACGGAACCATTGATAGCCGGGCTCAAACTTGGTATTGGGCGATTCGGGATGCGCGGCCCAATAATTCACTGTATCGACGGCCGCTTGAACCAGCCAGTCATCAATCACATGCGCAGAGGCAGCCCATTTGCGCGCGGCATCAGGATCGTTATTGGACTGCTGAACGGCGTAACGGAGGGACTGCCAGAAGTGGGGTACGCCTTCCCTTAAAGATAAGAGAAACAGGTACCGGCCTCTGGTTGCCTCGGATACTGGCAGTTGATGGTTCGCGTTCTGCAAGTGCTCCACAGGGTCCGGTTTCCGTTCCGGTGTTCTCTGTATCGCGCGCTCTTGCGGTTGAGCATTCCTGCCTTTTCGTGGATGGCCGCCCATATCCTAACGCCTTCCCTCACTTGCCCGGCATTGCCCGAATCACCTCTGAGAATCCAGTGTACGGTGTCTCCGCCGTCACCGCAAATCAAAACGCCGTGTACCAGATACGTACCACGGACCCCATTTCTGGCACATTTGGCGTTTCTGGCCTAACGCAGATTCAACAACTTGCGCGTTATCAATAGGCCGTGTGGGTTCAAATCCCACCGTCCGCACCACAAATTTATTTCACGGAAAAGCCCATCAACGCTCATAGACCGGGTGTTTCGGCCGATATGAGGAACACAAAGGTGTTTCACCATGACAATCAACAGCGTCAGCAACATTACGCAAATTGACCACGCGGCCCAGGCCCCGGCAGTGCGCCAAAGACCACCTCAGCCCAAAGCGGAATTTTCGCCCCAGGACACCGTTCACCTAAGCAGCGCCGCTCTGGCGGCCCTTTCGGGACATCCCGGCCACACCGGAAACAGCCGCTAAGAACCCAGTGACAGGCGCGGGACTTCAGCGCATCTTATAAACCCAAATCGTTGCTCGGAACCCTCTGAAATCAAGGGACATGGGTGATGCAGCCCATCTAGGGGATGCGTTGTTGTCTGATCCTGCTCACAGCCCCGGTGAGACGTGCGCCTCTTTGCACCCCCGCTGCCGGCGCCTCACTGCGAAATCACGGTCTTAGACGTGCTCCCAACAGTGAGGGATTTATGCAGTACGAAGTTGAGCATCGGGCTGTAAGAATAGGTGACGTTAACGGTTACGGTGCTGCCTGGATTATTGTTGGGATTCCAGGTTGTAGTCACGGTTAATTTTGACGAATCCAGCGCTATAGCCTGGGCTTTGACGTAGTTCTGGACATCGCTTGCCTGCGCCGGGTGCACGCTGGTCTGCCCTCGAACGCTGGCGTAGCGTGTGCCCTCCCGCGCGGCATAAGCAACGAAGTTGAAGGCGTAACCAAGCTGTCCGAATTCCATGGCGCCAAACAAGACGAACAGCAGGACGTTAAATGCCAACGCCGATTCCACCAGCGTGGCGCCCTTTCGAGAAGCCCTCTGCCCGCTATCCATGCCGTTTGCTCCTCACCGTGCGCGCATCACTGCCGTGCGAGTGACAGTGGTGGACGAGGGGATGAAAGGAGTATTCACCAGCGTCTGAAAAACAGCCCGCGCCGTAACCTGAACGTAGACCAGCGGGTAGCCCGAGACTCCGCAGCTTCCCGAGCACGCCACGCTCGATCCGCTCTCGCATTGGCAAAACTGAGTGGCGGTTGCCGTCATCCCGGTGATATTCACGTCGTTCAAGGCCGCGGTTTGCATGCCGGTGATGTCCGACGAATTGCCGAGGCTGAATGCGCCGTACCGGACGCCTGCGCTCGCGGCGTTGGTCACTTCGATACCTGTGTAGAACAGGCGAGAGAAATCCGCCGTTCCCAAGGCAATCAGAAATAGAAGCGGGAAAATCAGCGCGGCTTCGACGAACGCGCTGCCCCGTCCGCCCTGCCGCTGGTTTCGCATGGTTCATTCCGCCAGTGCGACAGCGTCCTTCACCGGAGATACGCCTCCAGGAAGGCTGGAATAGTTGGCATTCACGGTTGCAGAGCCGTAAAAGGTGAGGGTGTCCGCGACCAGAATGGTATAAGCGCCGTTGCTGGAGCCCGAATAGGTAAGCGCGGAGGTCGGGAAGTAAATCGCACCTACGAGGGTGGCATTGGAGGCGCCTGTGATGCTGCTTGCGGGCGGGCTAGCGATCGACCTGTCCTGAAAGAAGAGCATGCCTGCCAAGGGGCCGCTCGTGGGCGCGGATAGGTTCATGTTACTAGAGCCGGTCAGAGAAATGGCTCCATAGGTATAGCCGCCGCCTTGAGTGTTGTAGAACGTGACGCCAGTCCCGGTCAGGTTGATCGCGCCAATCGTCGAAAATCCGCCACCTTCGAGGATGTACGTTCCGGGATTGAAAGTGATGTTGCCAGCGCCGTTGGCTTTGATCCCGTTGCAATACACCCCGGGGCTTAGAGTTGCGTTAAAGGCGCCAAGTAGAGCATAGTTCGTGTAGTTGCAGGCGCCATAAGCCGGGGCTGGTACGTAGGCCAGGGGATCGCCTTCCGCAAGCGCGCCCGTCTCGGGAGCGGGACTCATGTTGATGGCGCCGTTCTCAACATAGTTGCCTGCTACGTCGGTCTGGCCAGACCAGTTGATCGCTCCGTTCAGATACATGGCTTGGGAGTTGCTGGAGTCGACCATGGTCCCACAGCTCATGTTGATATTGAAAGCTCCGTTCAGATACAGCGCATTTTTGCTGGAAGGATCCAGCAGGAACATGCAGTTGCCGTCGTTCCCGAGCCGGGCTACCGATCGAGCTTGGATCGCCGCCACATTGGCGCCGAGCACGCGGAGAAAAAACAGTGGCGTGTTTTGAACGACGATGGCTTCCACCGCGGTGTTGTCTCCCGCATAGGAGCCGCTAGCCGGCGGGTGGTTCACGGTCACCGTGACACCGTTAACGCCGTCGGTGGCGCCGTTCAGGGCTGAGTCGTTCTTGGCAGCCGATGTGATGTTGCCTGGGGATCCTCTGAGCAGTTCCTGCGCGCCAGCCGCCGCTGCGCTATCGGCTGCGATTTGCAAGTGACGCCTGGTCCACTCGACGTAGCCTACGTCGAAAGCCAGGCCCAGGAAAGCCATGAGACTGACGGCCATCAGCGCGCCCGTCATGACGATAAAGCCGGACCTGCGGTTCGGCGGAAGATTGGCACTTCCTTGCACGAGGATGCCCTATTCTCCGATCTTTGCAGCTTTACAATAGCTGCTGCTTGTTTAGAACGCGATCAGGGTAAACGCTTAGTGGCGCCGGGGAGCTTCACCCAGACCCAGGCGGGAGCCCAGGTGCAGAGGGGACCTCCGCGAGTCTTCAACGGCTTTGAACCCGCGTGGTTGGAGATCCCCAAGACTTCGGAGTGTTCAAAACGGTGATCCGCCTAATTCTGACGAAGAGGTTGCATCGGTATGGGAATGCTGTATGTCTTGGCGCCCACGCCCATCCCGCCTTGGCAAGTGTTGGGCGGCGTCGTGCAGATCGTCTTCGTGCCTTGGCACTCGGCAGCCCAAAACATGTAGCCGAGCATGCCGGCGGTTGTGCCGGCGCCATTCGGCGCCACGGTTTCCACATAGGTTCCGGTACTATCCTGGAGCGAAGTGGCGAAGTTCACGCACTCGGGCGCAGGGCTCCTTCCCGTGACCAGAAAAAGGCTTCCGGTGAATTTCGCCGGCGCCAATGGCGGAATCGGAGGTGAATACCGCGGCTCCCCGTTAATGTGCTCCTGCCAATTGCTCTCCGCAGTGGAAGCGGAAGGCTGTTTACTGGGCACCATGGCGTTGGCATAATCGAGCACGGGGTTGGTAGTAGTGAGCCAGTTGGCCGTAGCGTACTGCGTCAAACCTGTCAGCCAACGGTCCCCGGCGGCGAGGTCGATGGTCAAACGGGCGGCAGGGTTCGCGCCCGTCGGGTCGTATTGCGTGCCAGTCCCATCGGCGGGATAGACATACGACCGATACGCGTTGATGAACGCCTGCAAGCCAGTGAGATTCGGGCTGCCGCTGTTCTCATAGTCGATTTCAATTCCCACCCCCAAGCGGTGGGCGGTGTATGCCGCGTTGATTCCAAGCTGGGTCGGGTTGGTTGAAAGAGCGGTGTCCCAGTAGCTGACATAGGTGATGCCGCCGATGGAAAGAATGACCCGAATGTTCTTGCTCTTGAAGTAATTCACGATGTCCTGGGTCATGCCGATGGGGATGCCCTGCGAAGTCGTGGAATCGTTCGTCATATTCATTAACTTCACCGGCTGGACGAAGCTCAGGATTACAAGGTTCACCGAGGGCAGGCCCGATCCATCGCCCCGATCGATAATCCAGTGGTTCGCAGTGTCGAAATTTGTCATGTTCCGCACGGTGCCCCACGTACAGTAGTCATTGCTACAGTGCCACGCACCGTAAACCGAGATGGGAGTCCCGGCTGCCAAGAGGCCAGTCACGGAAACTGCACCGAGGATTGCCAGCAATAGCAACTTGCTTCTCATATTTCTCCTTTTGGTTGCCTTGTTCACAGGTGGCTTTTAGAATGCCATCGTGCTCGTGCGAGCGACGCTCTGTCGGGCTCGCCGCGACTCCGAGCGTCCCTTCGCAGCGCCTCCACCAGGAAGTGTACAGCAGACAGCCGGCGGCGGGAAGAGTTTCGGCCTACTTAATCGATTAACCCCCGCCTTGGGCAGTACCGTGAGTACTGGCTGGCGGCGGCTGGCCGGACCGGCCGAACAGCGCTCCTCTGAGCCGCCAACCCGCATAAAGCGCGATCGCGCAGAAACATAACAGGCTCGTTGCGATCACCGCTGCCCGGCGCCCGGGCGACAGGAGCCGCGGCTCGGCGGTCGTGCCGGGAAAGAGCAGCGTTATCGCAACCCGCACGCCGGCGGGTCTGCGGCCTTCGAGGCGATTGTCAACGACTACGCTGTAATCGCCCGTGCCGAGCCAACCCGTGCGAAACGCTCCCGATCGCTCGTATCCGGTCGCAAACAGCACCCGGTGCGAAAGGCCGGCGCAAAATCGCTCGACATCGTCGCGCGGCATCACCGCGAGGCGCACGCCCGCACTTCCCTCGACAACCGCGAACCGGCACTCGATCACTGCTGGACGCTGCTGGAGCGAAATGTCGAATGCACGCCATCCCTTCGCCGGCGCCTGAACCGTTTCGTCCAGTGCAACGACCCGTTGCGGCGTTGCCGCCAGCAGGAGAGCAAGTTCCAGAATCATCGCCACACACGATCCGAGGCGGCCCGAGTTGCCTCAGGCTTGAGATCTGCTGCCTGCGGGCACAAGCTAACGGCCATAGACGTTAGAATGAACGGCATGGAACAGAGTATGCCACATCCGCGCAACGGCATCGGCCTTTGGGCGCTCGCGGGATGGAAAACCGCGGTGAGTCATGTTGCAGGCATCCTTCTTGCTTGCGATTCTATTCGTTACCCCGGGTGTTTGGAAAATCACGAACCCGTTCGGCTGGGCCGCCAGGGTGATCGAGTTGCGCGTGCCTGGAAGCCTTGCCCTCATGGGCGCTTGCGTGCTCGGCGTGCTCGAAACCTACGGCGGCGTGCTTATTTTCGTGCCGCGTTTTCGCCGCTGGGGGGCGTGGCTGGTTGCGGCGCTGCTGTTGTTTTTTATGGTCTACATCGGCATTTACTACAACGTGCTGCGCGGCGCGGACTGTAATTGCTTTCCGTGGATCAAGCGCGTGGTGGGGCCGGCATTTTTCGTGAGCGACCTCGTGATGCTGGCGCTCGCGGTGATTGCGGGCTGGTGGGCACGGCCCGCGGCGAGCCGCCGCGGCGCGGTGCTGGTGCTGCTGGCCGTAGCGGTCTTTGCGGCGGTTTCCTATGGCGTGAACGCGCGCATCGAGGCCTCGATCGTGGCGCCGGCGTCGATTCACGTGGAGGGCAAGCCGTTCGCGCTCCGGCACGGGCAGGTGCTGCTGTTCTTCTTCGATCCGGAGTGCACGCACTGTGAAGAGGCCGCGCGAGCGATGTCGAAACTGCGTTGGACGAGTGGCGTGGCGATCATTGCCATTCCAACCGAGTCGCCGCAGTTTGCGCGCGAGTTTCTGCAATCGACCGGCCTCCGCGGCTCGATTTCAAGCGATGCCGCCCTGTTGCGCAAGACGTTTTCGTTTGTCTCGACTCCTTACGCCGTGGCGCTCGAAAACGGGCGTAATAAGGCGTCGCTTTCACGCTTCGATGAGCGGGAACCCGAACAGACGCTGCGGCGCCTCCACTTCATTCACTAGCGGCCCGTAGCGAAAGCGTTTGTCAGACGTGTGCCGGCGTGCAGGGTTCAGTGCTATCCGCAGGTTGCGCCGAACCACGGCCGCGGGGGGGCTGGTCTGGCGATTTCATCCGTGGGCCATTTAGCGGCGCTGGAGGGTCGGACGGTCCTCATCGTCCCCGCTACCCGTCTTGTCCTTGCCTGAGCCGCTCTCGTCCGGGACGGTCGTGCCGACGCCTGGTTTCTTCCGCAGCCGGGGCTTATTGAGGTCCTTGTCGCTGATCTTGTGGCGGTTCTCCATCGCGATCAGCCGCGTCTTCACGTTGTCGAACTCCGACGTTGTCACCACGTATTCGGGTTTCGCCTTGAGCAGATTCTGAATGTTCGCCTGGGCTACTTTGATCCGGTCCTCGGTCATCGGGTGCGTCGAGAAGACCTTCGCCATGGTGCCCGGCTTGCGCTTCTCGAGCGTCTGAATCTTCTCGAAGAAGTCCACGAAGGCCGTTGGGTCGTAGCCGGTCTTATACATATATTCGAGGCCGAGCAGATCCGCTTCGGATTCCATGGCGCGCGAGAACTTCAGGAAGCCGACCGGGATCAGGACGCTCGCCGCCTCCCGGACGCCGTAGCCGGTCCAGCCGCCCATGAAGATCAGAGGAATGGTGGCGAGATTGACGATTTCGCCTTTGGTGGCCTGGCGCGTGCCGTGGCGGGCTGCAACGTGTCCGATCTCGTGCGCCATCACGCCGGCGAGCTCGGCTTCCGTGTCGGCCTTCATGATCAGGCCGGAGTTGACAAAAAAGAACCCCCCGGGCAGCGCAAAGGCGTTGACCGTGTCGTCATCGATCACCTTGATCGTGAACGGCACCTTGGCGTCTGAATTTCGCACCAGATTCTGGCCGACGCGGTTGACGTACTCGCAGATGATGGGATCGTCGATCATCTTAGCCTGCTTCTCGACGTCCTGCGCGAGTTGCTTGCCGATGGCGATCTCTTTCTCGAGCGAGTAAAAGTTAACGCCCTTCCCGACATCTCGATTGCCGATCTCATCGGGATTCTTCTCTTTGTTATCCGCCCAACCCGCCGGAGTGAGTAGAGCGAGAGCCGTCACCAGCGACAGCCCGAAGGATGCGAAACGCGTCATTGCCTACCTCCTGCCCAGGGACTTGTTTTCATTATACCGCTCCCGCTGAATCGGGACCCGGTTTGCCACTCCGGAGTAGCCCCATCTCTTTAACGTATAGTGAGAGAAATGGTTTCCGAAGGTGACCGGAAAAATCCCTTGTCCGGCGGGCGGGTGGCCAAGGCGCCCCTTTGGGAGGCCTACCGCGATCAGTTTCCGGTCACACGGGAACTGATCTATCTGAACCATGCGGCGGTTGCACCCCTATTGAAGGCCTCGGCCGACGCCATGAAGCATTTGGCCGATGACGCCTGCCGCTTCGGCTCCCGGCATTATCGGGAGTGGCTGGAGACCTACGAAGGGCTGCGGATCGCGGCGGCGCGCCTCATCGGGGCGCACAGGGATGAAATCGCACTGGTCAAGAACACTTCGGAAGGGATTGCCACTGTAGCGCTCGGGCTGGACTGGCGTGCGGGGGACAAAATTGTGGGCTTCCGTGAGGAGTTCCCGGCCAATTTCTTCCCTTGGAAACGCTTGGAGGGAAAAGGCATACGAGTCGAGTGGCTCTCAATCACCGATCCGCTGGACCGCATTGACGAGGTCTGCCGCGGTGCGAGGCTGCTCGCAATCAGCTTTGTGCAGTACCTGAGCGGATACCGCGCGGACCTTCCGGCGATCGGGGAAGTTTGCCGCCGCCGCGGGTGCCTGTTCTTGGTTGATGCTATCCAGGGCCTGGGCGCGTTCCCCCTCGATGTCCGCAAGGCCCACATCCACGCTCTCGCCGCCGACGGCCACAAATGGCTGCTCGGGCCCGAGGGCTGCGGCATCCTCTACGTCCGGAAAGAGGTGCAGGATTCGATTGAGCCCGTCGAATTCGGGTGGACGAACGTTGCGCATTACAACGATTACGCCAACCGTGATATGGCTTTGCGGCCCGATGCCGGCCGCTACGAGTGCGGCACCTTGAACACAATCGGCTGTCACGGCCTCCGCGCTTCGATTGAGTTCCTGCTCTCGATCGGCGTTGAGCAAATCGCGGCGCACGTTCAGGCGCTGGGCGATCAGATCGCGGCGGGTGCGGCGGCAAGGGGCTACGAGGCGCTGGGCGGGCGTACTCCCGCGACCGGTTCAGGGATTGTAAGCCTCCGGAAGCCGGGCGTGGATGCGCGGTGGTTAGTGAGCCGTCTTCGGGAGCAGCATATCATCGCAGCGGCGCGCGCAGATTGGGTGCGTGCCTCGCCGCATTTCTATATCAGCCCGAACGATGTTGAGCGCTTCCTCGAAGCGCTGCCATAGCTGCTTTCGGGTGCCCTGGTTGGCATCGTTCTCTGCGCAGCGACCGTCAAGCACTAAGGGCACCGGCGGTACTGGTACTAAAAGGATGTAAGTTTATACATCTAAGCCACCGCTAAAGTGGTATGATAACGTAGATTTCTGGGTGAAATCCCAGTAAATCTGGGGGTCGTCCCAATGTGGAGCTTACGGTGCGAGCGTTCGAAGTAGGCTCGCACGGATTGGGCGATCCTCTTGAGGTTCGGCCAGCGACAGCGGCTAAGGAAGATACTTTTGCGCCCACGGCTCATCCTGGGATTCGTGCTCGCGGCAGTCTTTGCGGTTCTGGCAATCGTCCTGAGGCGCCAAGTGGTCGAATTAGCTCCGGCGCGGATGCTCGACACGTTCCTCGTCGGAATCGGCATAACAGCTTACTTCTTCTCCTGGATCCCGGCGGCCGCGCTCCTGGGCGCCTCCCTAATCATCGCGATCTCGTATCCCCCGTCCGATAGCGGAGCCGCGATTAGCCTCGTCCGGTTGCTGCTGTATTCATGTGTATCGGTTGCCGCGATTGCAGCCATCCACCGTTTGAAGACGGCGGTCCAGTTCTGGCGAGGGACGGAAGAAAGCTACCGCACACTGTTTGAGGAAGCTTCGGACGGCATCGCGACGGCCGACAAGCATCTTCATCTCCTGGCAGTGAATTCGAGGTTCTGCGAGATGCTCGGTTACTCGCGCGATGAGCTGTTACGGATGAGCGTCAAGGAACTCGTCTTTACCGAAAACGCGGAACACACTCCGCTGGAACTGTTTACTCATACCGGCGCGGGCGTTCATGAACTGCGCCTTCGCCGCAAGGATGGCAGCTCGATCATTGCTGAGATCAGCACGCGCGTGCTGCGAGACGGCAGACTGATCGCCATTGGCCGGGACGTCACCGGACGCAAACAGGCCGAGCAGGCGCTGAGCGAGAGCGAAGCGATGACGCGTTCGATGCTCTACAGCGCCGTTGATGGCATCGTCACGATCGACGAGCACGGGTTCATTCACTCTTTCAATCCGGCGGCCGAGGCACTGTTCGGCTGGACCGCCGACGAAGTGCTCGGGAAGAACGTCAATGTGCTCATGCCTCCCCCATACGATGCGGAACACGATGGCTATATCCGGAACTATCTCGGAACCGGGGTGAAGAGAGTGGTCGGGATCGGCCGCGAGGTAGCAGCGAAGCGCAAGGACGGCACTACGTTTCCCATCGAGCTCTCGGTGAGCGAACTGCTGCTGCCCGGCAGGCGGATGTTTACCGGCATCATCCGCGACATCACCGGGCGCAGGCAAGCGGATGAGCGATTGAGGCAGGCGAACGAGGCGCTGGGCGCGGTGATCCAGACATCGCCGCTCGCCATCTTTACCATGGATCTGGAAGGCAACGTGGGCACGTGGAACGCCGCCGCCGAGCGGATCTTCGGTTGGACGGAAGCCGAGGTTGTGGGCCGCCCCCTGCCGATCGTACCCGAAGCCGAGTGGCCCGTCCTGCTCGAATCGATCGAGCGGGTCAAACGGTCAGATGACTTGCGCGGCCACGAGAGGCGGCGGCTGCGGAAGGACGGCACGCTCATCGACGTGAGCATCTGGAGCTCGGCGTTGCGCAACCGCGAAGGCCAGGTCTGCGCCCTCATTAACGTCCTGGCCGATGTGACCGAGCGCAAGCGCCTGGAAGGGCAGCTCCAGGAGGCGCAGAAAATGGAGGCGGTCGGCCGGCTGGCAGGCGGCGTGGCGCACGACTTCAACAACGCCTTGACCATCATCACCGGTTACGCCCGCATGCTGCACGACCGCCTCAGCCCGGCCGGCTCTGCCGCCGAGGTCGAGGAAATCCTCAGGTCCGCCGAGCACGCCGCAGCGCTCACGAACCAGCTCCTGGTCTTCAGCCGCCGGCACGTCATTCACCCGCAACTGCTCGACCTGAACCTGGTCGTCGCGAAGCTGGACAGGATGCTGCGCCGGATCATCGGCGAGGATGTGGAGCTGGTGATTGTAGCCGCGCCGGGTTTGTCGCAGGTCCGCGCCGACCCCGGCCAGATCGAGCAGGTAATCATCAACCTTGCCGTGAACGCGCGGGATGCGATGCCGAATGGGGGCCAGCTCACGATCGAAACGGCGAATGTCGAGTTGGACGAGGCATACGAGTGCGCCCACCCCGGCCTTCGGCCCGGCGATTACGCGATGCTGGCGGTCAGCGACACCGGCCAAGGCATCGATCCACAGATCCAGGCCCGGCTGTTCGAGCCGTTCTTCACAACCAAGGACCAGGGAACAGGGCTGGGACTTACGACCGTTTATAGCATCGTGAAGCAAGGCGGCGGCGGCGTCTGTGTCTACAGCGAGGTTAGCAAGGGCACAACCTTCAAGGTCTACCTGCCTCGGGCGCGCGCGGCTCGCGAAGAGCCGGCCGAGCGGACCGATGTGCAAGTGGCCACGAGCGGCGCCGAGACCGTATTGCTGGTAGAGGACGAAGCGGGCGTGCGCCGGCTGGTGCGCGAGATCCTGAAAAGCCAAGGTTACAGCGTACTGGAAGCACACGATGCGCGGGACGCGCTCCGGCTTTCTGAGCAGCACCCGGAGGCCATCCACCTGCTGCTCACCGACGTTGTGATGCCGAGCATGAGCGGGCGCGACCTGGCCGACCGCGTGGCGGCGCTCCGCCCGGGGCTTAAAGTGCTTTACATGTCCGGTTACACCGGCAGCGTGATGGTGAACCACGGTGTTTTGGCGTTTGGCACTGCATTCCTGCAAAAACCGTTCACGCCCAGCCAGCTTTCACGAAAAGTGCGCGAGGTGCTGGATGGGCGTTTGTAAGCGCCTGGAGAACTGCGAATTGCGGCGCTTTCAGCGCACAGCCGAAAACGGAAACCGGCCGGAGGCGCGGGGGTGTGATGCGGAAGACTGAGGAGGCAATCGATCTGACGGTGTGGCAGCGCGTTATCCGGAGAATGCACGGCTTGCCGCTGTACATCAAGGGCCTGATCGTAGTGGCCATTCCGCTGGCGGGCTTGCTAGCGGTGAGCGTGGCCTTCTATTTCGTCCAGCGGGAGAACCAGAGCGCGGAGACCTGGGTCAGCCACACGCTGGAAGTCCGCTCCGAGATCCAGATGGTGCACACGCGCCTGGAAGAGGCCGAGAGCGGGATGCTCGGTTACCTGATTACCCGGGATGAAAGCTGGCTCGAGCCGTTCCGCGAGGCACAGAAGAGCATACCGGGCACTCTCGGCCGGCTGGAATCGATGCTGGCCGATAATCCGGCCCGGCTTGCGCGCGCCCGGAGCCTCGACCATCTGGTCACGGAATACCTGAAGGACCTCAGCTCGCTTCCGCAGCGGGTCCCACAGGTCATGGGTCCCGCTGCGCCGCATCCCGCGATCGCCGAGGGCAGATACAGTCTGGAAGCGGTCCACCAAGAGCTCGACCGGATGCGCGCCGAGGAAGACCGATTGCTCGATCAGCGCCGGGCGCATGCCAAGCGGGTCTGGGACCAGGGGTATGCCGTAATCGCTGCCGGCATCCTGTTCGTGCCCGCGGCCGCCATTCTGGCGATGCTGCTGTTTGTCGCTGCGATCTCGCAGCGCGTGGAGACCCTGGAGGATAATGCACGGCGGCTTGCGCGCGGCATGCCAATTTCGCCGATGCGGCTGGGCACAGACGAGATTGGATTGCTCGAGCAATCGCTGGCAGAGGCCGCATCGTTGCTCGCCGAGCGCGAGCAGCAGTTGCGTGGGGCGGCCGACGTGCTGGAGGCGCGCGTCGGGGAGCGCACCGCCGAGCTGGCCAACACGAATCAGGCGCTCGAGGCCGAGGTCGACGAGCGCACCCGGGCCGAAGAGCAGCTTGCGGAAACGAATCAGCGGCTCCGCGCCCTCATCGATGCGAGCCCACTCGCGATCATCCGGCTCGATCTTGACGGCAACGTTATGAGCTGGAACCGCGCGGCCGAGCAAATCTTCGGTTGGACCGAAGAAGAAGTGGTGAACCGGCCGCTGCCGACCGTTCCCGGCGGGGAGGAGGAGCGCTTCCGCGATTTGCTGACAAGCGCCGCGCGCGGCGAGACGCTTAACGGTTTCGAGGCGCAGCGCCGCCGCAAGGACGGGCGCCTGATCGATATCCGCTTGTGGACGGCCCCGCTCGTCAATGCGGCCGGGGAGATCCGCGGCAAGATCGTCATCGCCGCCGATTTTACGCAGCAGCGGCGCCTGGAGGAGCAGTTCATACAAGCCCAGAAGATGGAGGCTATCGGCCGGCTAGCCGGAGGAGTGGCGCACGATTTCAACAATGTGATCACCGTAGTTTCCGGTTACGGCCACATGCTATCCGAAGGCGTAAAGGACGATCCGGTGCTGCGCGACGCCGCCGATGAAGTACTCAAGGCAGCCGACCGCGCCGCCGCCCTCTCCGGCCAACTGCTTGCCTTCAGCCGCCGCCAGTTCATCCAGCCGAACGTCGTAGACCTCAACGCGCTGGTGTCGAACCTCCAGAGGATGCTCGGCCGTGTCATCGGCGAAGACGTTGAGATGAAGGTGATTCTGCGTCCCGGCGCAGCGAATGTTAGGGCCGATGCCGGCCAGATCGAGCAGGTGATCATGAACCTGGCTGTGAACGCGCGGGACGCCATGCCGAACGGCGGCAGGCTTACGGTCGAAATCACGAATGTGGAGCTGGATGAGAACTATACGCGCACGCACGCCGGCGTCCGGCCGGGCCCGTATGTGATGCTCGCGGTCAGTGACACGGGCGTGGGCATGGACGCCGAAACGCGGGCCCATCTTTTTGAGCCGTTCTTCACGACCAAAGAGCGCGGCAAAGGCACCGGGTTGGGGCTTTCGACCGTCTACGGCATCGTTAAACAGCACGGCGGCGACATCTGGGTTTACAGTGAGCCCGGTAAAGGCTCCACTTTCAAGATTTACCTGCCGCAAGCCGGGAAGGCGGCCGCGGCGGCCGCAACTGCGCCTGAGGCGCCGCGTCCGAAGCCCGGCACGGAAACCGTGCTCGTGGTCGAGGACGAAGAGGGTGTGCGCCGGCTGGTGCGCGAGATTCTGGAGTCGCACGGCTATACCGTGCTCGAAGCCGATTCCGGCGCGAAGGCGCTCGAAATCGGGGAACAGCGCCAAGGTCCCATCGACCTGCTCGTAACCGACGTGGTCATGCCCCAGATGAGCGGCAGGGATTTGGCCGAGGCGCTGATGATGCTGCGCCCGGATATGAAGGTACTATTCCTTTCCGGCTACGCCGATCGCGCCGTCGTCGAGCACGGCGTGATCGAGTTGGGGGCCGGCTTTCTGCAGAAGCCATTTACTCCCCAAACGCTCGCGCAAAAGGTCCGTGAGGCCCTCGATCGTCGCGCGGCCAGGTAACGTTCGGTGGCGAATCGTCCGGTCATTTGACGATCGCGGTTCTGCGATCCAAACAGGGGTTCCAGGGCAGTATCGAAGTCCACCAGGAGAGAATTGTTATTTTGATGGAGATTGTTTCTAGACGTCGTATCGTACCGCTAAGCGCAGGGATTTGTTCAGCGCTCGTGGTGATTAATTGTCTTGCGAGAACAGAGCGGAAACCAGACGCCCCGTCGGCAGTGGAAGAGTCCCTCAAACGGTTTCTTCAAACTGTGGTCCACGACAAAACGACCCGATATGCCTCCACGTTCCAGGATCTTAATGGTGATGGAATACCAGAAGGCATTGTCTATTTGACAGGTAGCAACTGGTGTGGGAGCGGAGGTTGTACCACACTGGTCCTGACGCGAACTGCCAGCTCATGGAGAATCGTGACAAAAATAACGATTACGCAACCACCGATTCGGATCTTAAGGAACACATCGCATGGGTGGCGCAGCATCGCTGTCTGGGTGCAAGGAGGAGGCATTCAGCCAGGTTATGAGGCGGAACTTCGCTTCGATGGCAAGAGTTATCCGAGGAATCCGTCCACTCCCCCGGCGCGGCGAATGGAGGGGAAGCCGCCAGGAGAAGTGGGAATATCCACGGCGCAGGTGCGGGATGCGATGCCCCTGTATGACGCAACACGTCAATGAGAGCAGCGACTCCTCATAGCCGCCTGCCGGCTGTTGCGCGGCGGGGCGCTCTGCCCCCAGGTGCTCGGCATTGACGAGCACTTCTTCACCCGCCACCACGGCCCTGGAGGTGATCTATCGCTTTAAACAGCGCCTCTGTTCCCTCCGGCTGAAGAAGCACCGCACCCGCAAGCAGTGCCAGCAGCTCGCACCCCGGCTCCTGTGCGCCGTCTACCAACTCGACGGCACCTTGCACTCCTGGCCGGCCGAGATCGCCAGCATGTGGCGCTTCCTGCGCAATCACGGCATCACCGAAGGTTTCCACACCCCAATGGAGGTCCTGCAACGCCAAGCCGACGGATCTCGCAACTTCCAAAACTATCGGCTGCGGGTTAAGGTAATGTGTTCTTGAGGTCGGTCAGAGGTGGGGCCTGCCCCCATTAATGGCGTAGAGCCCTTGAATTTTGGTCGGGGCGAGTGGATTCGAACCACCGACCTCCTGGTCCCGAACCAGGATGACGAAGAGAATCAATAAGTTAGACGCGGGCATAGCCAAGGATACGAATTGTGACAGATTGCGCCAGACCAAGAGCTTGCCCTCCGATCTCCTCCTCATCGTCGAAACGCAGCGCACCCCATCCCTGCACAGGGTGGGCATAGTATTGGGCATAGTCGGACGGAGTTGGCCAGCGTGTCCGGGGGCTACTGCTGCGCCACCGACAGATCCGTTGCAGCCGTCGAGGTGTCGCTGAAACGATCTCCAATGGTAGTGGACGCCAGTAGATTGGCTGTACCGCGGCGCGTGAATCTCGGCTGCCGCAGACAGCCGGACCTGATGACCCACAGCCGTCAGCCGTGGCCTACTTCGTGGATCATCCAGAGAGCCGCGCCGGGCGCCGCCACCGCGTATTCGACCCGGAACAGCCGCATCAGCCCGTAGGTCAGCGAAGAGTTGAAGTAAACCTGGATCAGGATCGGAATCGCGATCAGCACGACATGGAAGGACTTCCCGGTGATGTTGTCGGCCTGGAAAGCAAAGATGAAGACCAGGGTGGCCAACAGAGCCATGATTGTCACGGGCGCGAATCGCGGCAGAAAGCCCTTTTCAAACCACTCCTTCCCGTGTTTGCGGATGAGCGCCGTCCTCAGCAGCGTCCCCACGCTCAGCGGGATCACGATGAAGGCGATCACGGAATAGAGCAGGACGAGGAAGGGCACCGACAGCGACGAGGCGCCGCTAACCAGAAACCGCACGACCGGCGCGAACAGCACGAGCATGATCAGGTCGTTCACGGACACTTGCACAAGCGTGTACGCCGGATCGCCGTCCGTGAGGTAGCTCCAGACAAACACCATCGCAGTGCAGGGCGCCGCGGCCAGGATGATGACACCCGCGATGTACTGGTTCGCCTCGGCCGGGCTGATCCAGCTCGCAAACAGGATGCGGAAGAAAAGCCATCCGATGAGCGCCATCGAGAACGGTTTCACCATCCAGTTCACAACCAGGGTCACGAGCAGCCCGCGCGGACGCCGGCGCCTCCGCCCGGGTCAGCGCGTTCTCGTCTGTCGCCCACTCCTCGCCGGTTCCGGCGTGCGTTCCCAGACCGTAGATGGTCACCTTGCAGGTCAGCAGCACTTTCGCGGTGATGAGCGTGCTCTTCCCTTCTCCCTTCTGCGGCATCTCGAAGTTCTGCACCGTCTGCACCGCGTACTCCCGCGTCCAGCCGAGCGGCGTGAACAGCCCGTTCAGCCGGTCCGTGTACGCTCGTGGATCCGCGTACGCCACCACCTGGCCGCGGAGTCCGTGTTTGCCTCGGCTCGTGTTCGTCACTCGCCACTCGACCGACTCCGGCTTGAATGGCTCCCCTAGCGCGGCCAGGACCTCCTGTACCCGCTCCGGAGTGAACGACCCGCTCACTCCTGGCAATCCGTTCATCGTGTGGGCGGGGGCGGCATCGCCGCCGCCAATCCGTTCGCTTGCGTCATACGCATTCACTCCTTTCCTTCCGTTTGACTACCTCGGCATTGCGCCGTGGCCTCTGTTGCAAGATCTAGGTAAATGTGAGAAACTACCGATGTCTGGTAACGGGCCATGCCGACCGCTTCCGCGCAGATTCTGGAGATCGCAAAACGACAGCGCATCGTCCGTCCTCGCGACCTCGCAGCCCGCGGGATCGCACGCGAGCACCTGATCCGTCTACTGCGGAAAGGCGCTCTCACACGAGCGGCGCGCGGCATCTACATGCTCGCCGGCGCTCCGGTCACCGAGCATCACGGCCTTGCACTGGTCGGCAAGCAGGCTCCCAACGCCGTCGTGTGTCTGCTGTCCGCGCTTCAGTACCACGGTCTGACAACCCAACAACCGCACGAAGTCTGGATCGCGGTCGGGGTGAAGGCTCACAGGCCAACGATTGACTGGCCGGCTGTGCGCGTCGTCCGCTTCTCCGGTCCTGCCCTGAGTGAAGGCGTCGAGAATCACAAACTCGAAGGCGTTCCTGTCCGCGTCTACGGCATTGCCAAGACGGTTGCCGACTGCTTCAAGTACCGGCGGAAGATCGGCACCGATGTGGCCATCGAGGCCCTCCGGGACGCGCTGCGAAAGCGGGTCTCGGTGGATGACATCTACCGCTTCGCGAAGATCTGCCGCGTCGCGAACATCATCCGGCCCTACCTGGAGTCTGCCGCGTGAGGAACAAGAAGGTGGTGAACATCGCCGCCTCGTTCCGTGCCCGCCTACTGGATCTTTCGCGCCAACGCAAGGAGGACTTCCAGTTCGTTCTCGGCCGCTGGATGATCGAGCGGTTCCTGTACCGGCTCAGCGTTTCGCCCCACAAGGAAGACTTCGTTCTAAAGGGCGCCATGCTCTTCGCCGCCTGGACGGGCAAGGTGTACCGTCCGACGAGAGATCTCGATCTGCTCGGCTGGGGCAGCCCGGACGTTCGATCGCCTTGTGACCGCGTTCCGCGAGGTCTCGATGATCGACGGCGGCGACGGACTTGTTTTCGAGCCAGCTCGAATCAAAGGGGAGCGAATCAAAGAGGACGCCGAATACGAGGGAGTGCGTGTCAGGATCCCGGCATCGCTTGACGGAGCCCGCCTGCTGCTCCAAGTCGACGTTGGATTCGGGGATGCGGTCGAACCGCCGCCCGCCGAATTGACCTTTCCGGTCCTACTGCCAGCCGATGCACCGCGACTTCGGGCGTATCCTCCAGAGGCAGTCGTCGCCGAGAAACTGCACGCCATGGTCCTGCTTGGAATCGCCAACAGTCGCATGAAGGATTTCTACGACCTCTGCACCATCGCGGAGTCCTTCTCCTTTGATCTGCCGACGCTCGCGCGTTCCGTCAGAGTCACGTTTGAGCGGCGTCGAACAGCCGTGCCCACGGATCAGCCGTTTGCCTTCACATCGGAATTCCTGGAGGACGGAACGAAGCGTGTGCAGTGGCAAGCCTTCATCAAGCGAATCGGGGTGCAGACCGATCTGACCTTCGTCCAAGCCGGCGAGCGAATACGTGAGTTCTTGCTTCCCGTGCTTCAAGCGGCTTCGACCGAATCCGCGATCCCCCGCCGGTGGGAGCCCGGCGGCCCGTGGCTCTGAGTCTTTCACCGCGGCGCTAAATTAGGCTCTCCCTGGATTGCGACGACAGGATTGCCGCGAGCAGTTGCCCAGCCCACTGCTTCGACTTCCTCGTTGTGTGGGACTCGCACCCTGCGTCAGCAAGCCAAATTCCCAGTTCAGGAGACGCCTTCCGAAGCCAAGGATCAGCCAGATGCTTCCGCGTCGCGCACAAGCGCTTCAAGTTCATCAATGCCGACTTCCCCCATGGCAAACCTCAGCAGTATGGGGGATATTCGAGCCGCTTTCGCGCGCCGGTAGCGCTCTCTTGGTGGCCCTTCAGTCTGGCCTCAAGGTCTCCGAGAAGCAAGTCCACCTCTTGTCGGTACAGCTCCCCGCTGTCCATTTGGATCTCTTCTCCATTCTCTCGAGCTACACAAGCTGACGGATCGCTGGCCCATCCCACTGGGCCATCCACGCGACTCCAGGACACTACTTCTCCGTTGCTTGGCTACTCACAATCTGCATAAGCTCGACGGTCCCACACAATCCACAGCAACGACATCACGGGAGTGCTCCCACCTCAGCCACTCAAGCAGTCCCCACCCACATCACATCGAGTGCTCCCTGGGCCCATAGGCAACGACACTCTTCCCCCAAGTCCAGCACCCTCTCAACATCCACCATAGTCAAAACGCATCTACTTGAGCCGCCGGGAGATAGAGGCAGGTGTCGGCAGGCAAAGGGCAGCCAATCGGCAGGCAATGGAGCGGTTTCAGGCAGCCAATACGGCTAGTTCGGGCAGGCAATGGGCGATCACAATCGCGTTCCTTCGGGCGCAGCAATCTGCAAAACGTCGCTCAGTCGGGCGCTGTGCGTCCGTGTGCAATCGATCACCCGCACCCCAAGGTGCTGTTGGCGAAAGTCGTCGAGCAAGCCGAAGTGCATCAGCTTGCGCGAACCTTCAAAGAACTGCGAGATGAAATTCAGAAGGTGGTAGTTCGACGCCAGGTACACGAAGTGCGCAACGAGGGTCTCGGACTCGATCTCGCGCCGAATCCGGCGGTACTTGCGCGCGGACTTCGCTGTGCGCTCGTACTCCAGCGCAAACTCGGCCTGACACCCGCTCCTGCCAACGGTCACGATCGCGTCGTAGTCCTTTGCATAGCCGAAAGTCGTGAAGGCGTTGCGGGAACGGATCTCGGTTTCGGACTTCCACTCCACAAGCGTGCCGGTCTCGATCAGGCAAAGGTGAATGTCATTCAGATCGAGCGCATGCAGGATGGCGTTGCCGCTGTCCACCTGTTCCGGACGGAGCGCGCCGGCGTAGTGCTCGCCACGTCCCATCAGGTGCGCAACACCGAGCGCGGCGATCGAGTACACCGTCGCACGTCCAATCACCGGGATCTCATGCCGCTGAAGCAGACCGTGCTCGGTGAGCCGCTGCAATCTCCAGTTGAACGATCGCTGCGGCAATCCGCGCCCGCTCGACTCGAGAAACCGCCGGAGCTGTGCGTCGGAGATGAAGCCGGCGCGAAGCGCGAGAGACAGCATCTCCTCGTCGTAGTCGGGATTCAGTTCAATGGAACCCTTGCGGTAACGCATACATCGTCACCCGCTGCGACTCACATCGTGGTTCATCCGTTTGAGCCGCTTGTTCTCGTCGCGCAGGGCTTCAAGCTCCGCGGTCAGCCGATTGACACGCGCAACCAGGTCCAGATTCGGACTGGAGTTCGAGTTCGCGCCGTTCGGCTTTCCGTCCTGCAGGCGCGCCAGTTCGTCTACGCGCGTCGACAATGCCGTTAGACTCGCCTCCTTTGCCTCCAACTGAGCCTTCAACCGCGCGTTCGCCGCCTCCATCGTCTCCGCTTTCTCTCGCAGCGCTTCCATTTCGGCTTTCCACTGTGGCCCGCTGGCGCCGGCTGTGACCGGACGGCCTGTCTCGGCGGATTCAATGACGCGGTTGCACACCTCCACGTGCTCGTTGTGCTCCCGGATCGCTTCCCTCGCATTCCGCTTGCAGAACTCCGCATAATTCGCCAGGTCCGCCATCGACGACGCTGCTTCCCACTCAGTGCTCTTGCGATCAATTCGCTCCTTGGCAAGCCACAACAGCAGGAAACAAATGGCAGCCAGTGCCCAAAAGCTGAACCAGAAGTACGGATTCGCGCCGGCCTGATCGAGAAACGCGCGACGGCGCTGTTCGAGCCAGGTGCCATAGTTGATATTGCGCGGGTTGAACTGGCGGGACCAGAAGTCCCAGAACGTTTCGCGGTGCCGATTGTACCCTCCGGCCGCGGCGTAGGGCGAGTAGCGCGCTACACGATTCGAAGCGGCGGGTGCCGGCGTCCCGGGCCGCGTTTGTTGCGTCTCGCGCGCCGGATCTGAATCCGTGTCGAGCGTCTGCGCCGGCGTCATCCCGAGCACGAGAATCAACAGACAGTACGCGCGCTTCATCCTCTCATCCCTCCTGAGAACCGCCGACCATAGCGCGACGCCAATTGAGGATCCTTGAACCGCAAGTCCGCGCCGCGGGAGTCCTCCCTCGAATGCCGGAGTCGCGGCAACAGTTCCCACTCGAGGCCGGGCACCACGATGTCGGTCGGCGGGCGCACGTGCAGGTGCGTGTGCAGCGTCCCTTGGGTGTCGTCCGTCATGAGCACCTGCATCTGTCCCTTGCCGAGGTTCTTCACCTCGCGCTCCGGGACACGGTACTCTTTCTCCTCGCGCTCGGTGGCGGTGGAGCCCTTTTCGAATCGCTCGTAGCCCAGAATCTCTTCCCGCCACAGCGTGAATGTCTTCTTCTTCACCGGCTGCTCGGCGGACGCGCGGATGAAGAAGCGCGCCGTCTCCTCGTCGCGAGTTCGCAACGCGATGGTCGTGTTCGGTGTTGAGGTCACATCCTCCTTGAAGCCACGTCCCACGCGGAGCAACTGCGGCAGGCTCTGCATCGAGAACAAGAACGCCGTGTTCGTCCCGCGCGCCGTGTTCAGAATCTGGCTGAAGTTCTGGTATTCGAACGGGGCAAACTCGTCGAGCACAACGCTGAACAGCGGCTTGTTGGCGCGCTTGCGCTCCGCCTCACTCTCGTAGCGCTTGCCAACCACCAGCTGCAGATTCTGGAGCAACATCTTGCCGAGTGCGCGCACAGGCTCGGTGTTCTTGTTGATGTTGAGCGTGACAAACAGGATCAACTCCTTCTCAATCACCTCGTCGATCGACAGCAGGTGATCGTAGGGGCCGGTGATCACCGAAAGTTCGTCGTCGAGGAACGTCATGCACTCGTTGAGCAGACCTTGAATCTTCGGCACGCGTTCCCGGTCTTCGAGCGACTGCAGGAGGTTGCGCACCGACATCTCGAAGTTCAGCCGACGTTGCAGGCTGACATCCGGGTCCTGTTGCAGCCGGCGCCGTGCTTTGTCGATCTGCTCGTGAAGCACCTCGGTATCGAGCGCCATCACGATCACGTCGTAGAAGTTGAAACTCAGTCCGGTGTAGTGCAGGATGCGGACGATGTCGGCGAGGTAGTTCAACTGGTGTTTGGCGAAGAACTCGTCGTGGAGGTTGAAGCTGCCGAACACCATGTTGACCTGCGCCATGTAGTTGTCATCGCCGCTATGGAACGGGTTGTAGAGACACGACAGCTCGGGGCGCGCCGGATTGAGCAGGCGCAGATCTTCGAGGCGGCCGGCGCGGTGGATGTGCGGCAGGAGGTCGCAAAAGAATTCCAGGTCGCCCTTCCCATCGAAGATCACCATCGGGATCTTGCGCCGGTTCTCCGGCGGCCCGATACGGCGCTCGAAATCCTGGGTGATGATGTTCCTCAGCAGAGTTGTCTTGCCCGAACCGGTCTGGCCCAGCACGATCCCCTGCATCACCCGGACCTTGTCTGGCCATAGCCACGGCTCGCCGTGAATGTTGTAGCCGAGGACCACCGCATTCTGTTTCCAGGCGCGCTCCAGTGCTGCGGCGTCACGACGGCGACTGACGACGAACGGCGGGTGTCGCTCCGCCTGTTCTTTGCGGGAACGACGTGTGAGGAAGAAGTACAGCGACAGGCCCGGTATCCCCAGGGCGCCAACGATGAGGTAGATCGAGAACTCCAACACCTGAGCCGGCGTGAAATGGTAGCGCGCGGTCGCAAGGTACAGCACCAAAGCGATCACCAAAAACGCAACGACAGTGAGAGCCAGGGCGGTCGAGCCAAACAGCGGCGGCCGGTAGTACGGCCGGGGAGATGTCAGACCAGAGGGAGGAGATGCCACAGCGTTCACCCCAGCGGCTGAAGGTTGAACCAGAGCACCGCGCCGATCAGCACGGCAACGAGCGCGCCTACCGCGACCACTTCGCGTCTCGGTGCTCGCGACCGGCTCGGCTCGAATGGGTTGCGCGGCTCCAGCGCGAGATTCTTGAAGAGATTCACGATGCCGCGCTCGCCCCGAGCGTCGAGCTTGCGCCGAAACGCTGCAAGCATCTCTTCAGTCGTGTGCGGGCCGGGCGCGGTTTGGATGCTGCCACGTCGCCTTCTTCGGAGTACCTTGCGCATCTCCTCGGCTGTCGCTCGTGCTACGCCTTCCATGTGGCCCCTCACAGAACCATGGTGGCGGTCACCGCCAAGCCTCGATCCATCGGGAAGATGAGTTGCAGTACCGTCGGCCCTTCAGAGCGAGGCGCATCGAAGGCGAGGAAGCCCACCGCCAGTTGCCCCGGTGCAATGACCGACTTTTCGATCTCCGAGTGCACGACGTGTACGCTCTCGCTCCCCTTGTCCGCGATCCGCCTGGCCAGGCTGTCAGCAAGCTGCGTCCCGTGCATTCCGTACAGACTCAGCGTGGCCCGCGGGGATTTCAATCGCAAGACGGCGGGATCTCGTGCTTCGTAGGTTCCGGTTCCCGCGTTGCGAAGGGCGTAGCGCAGGTAGACCTTGCCGTCCTTTTCGTAGAGGTCGCGCAGCAGCACGTCGACGCTCGATCGCTGTCCAGAGGCCCCCACCAATCTCACCAGTTGGCTCCTGTACAGCATTTCGCTTGGGATCGCCGGCTTTTGCACGACTGGCGCGACTGCGGGCGCCGGAGGCGGCGCGGCCGCCGCCGTTATGGTCGGCTCTTCGTCAATGGCGAAGTGCATCTTCTCAACACTGCCGGCCGGCACGAGCTCGTAACTCAGCCGGCTCGACCGAGTCCAGATGAATAGGTTCGTGGAAGCGTCCGGCTCGAGCGGCTGCACAAACACCCTGTTTCCGCGCCATTCGACCTTGAAGCTCGTGCTACCGGTTGCCACCTGCTCCACCGGGTCGCCGACTTCGATCACCGTCAGGTGATTCAGAGCCGTTTCGACACGTGTGATCCGTGTGCGGTCCGCCTTCTGCGTCTCAATCTTCTGGCCGTATGCCGTGAACGCCACGGCGAGGCCCACCATGAGCCATCGTGTCATTGCTTGTGTTCTCCTTCGATCTTGTTGGAAAGGACCAGGGGCCCCGATCAGAACCGGAAGCCCCTGGCGCAGTTTCAGTTCAAGTAGCTCCTGCTCGGCGGTACGTGCGGGCGTTGCTGCGTTTCCGGGAAGACGATTCTCCCGTTGCGCGCCTCGCTCCGCCCGGGTTTCACGGCAAAGGGGTGGATGCATTCCCGCTCCACCGGCTCCCCGTTGCGCCCGTAGTCCATCAAAACGCGGCCGTCCTCCGTGACTTGCATCAGGAAGATCTGTCGCTCGGTTGCCTGGTCGCCGTTGTGAGCTACCTGGTCGACGAGAAAGACCCGTCCTTCCGCGTCGATCACCAGCTCGCCATCCACCATCTCGGGAACCGTCACCGTGACCGGTCGGCCGCCGGTGCGTTCCACAATCTGGTTGACGAGCTCCTGTGGAAACGCATAGAACACGATTGAGCCTCGTCCCTTGCCCCGGCACGCGATCTCGTGCAGAGCCTGGAGATAGCCCAACCTGTTGTCCCGTTTCCGTTCGGCCCACTTCCGCACGAAGCCGATCATCGCTTTCAGCTCCTTGCGGTGGCGCTCCTCGTAAAAGTAGAGCGCTGCCTGGGCCTGACTCCGCTTCGAGATCAACTCCTTGCGGCTTGCGTAGTCCTTCGGAGCGCCGTCCAGCGCCGCTTGGGACTCTCTCAGTGCCCGCTCGTAGCCTTCCCGAATCTCGCTCATGCGCTGCATGTTCGCGGCGTAAATGCGTGAGACCATGCGCGCCTCGTCGTGCATCTCCCGAGTGACGACGGCGGACGTCGAAATCACCCCGCGAAATGCGTCCAAGGGCAGCGTGTCGGAGAAGAACTCGTCGATCTCCTTGCGGAGAATGTTGTAGAGCGCGCCGATGCGGTCTGTCCGCGCGACTTCAATGGTCAGCGGCAGGTCCCGAATCTGGCGCACTCGTTTCAGCTTCAACCACTGGGCCGGTGTTACCTGTTTGCGGATGCCGCGGATGGTCTCCTCGTCCGGCTCTACCCCGTGCTTCAGGGCATCGAGCGCCGCTTGGAGCTCCAGCGCGAGACGATCGGCCAAGTCCTGACGGCCTTCCGCCAGGCAGGAAGTGATCAGGTCGGTAATGCGCCCAATCGAGTTCCCCTTGGCCCGCATCGCCACCTGGGGCAGGTTCCACCAGGGACTCTGTCTCTTCTGCAGCTTGTTCTTCTGGTTTGTCCCTTCGGCTCGAAGCGAGAACCCGTCTTCCACAAAGCGCGGGAAGCGGCTCTCGTCGATGCACGAGACCAAGTCGAAGTCGTAGTCGCCTCCGTTTTTCTTCGCGGTCTGCGAGTGCATGGTGAGCGTTCCATCGAGCGTCACCTGCTGCGCCACCACCCGGTCCAGAATCGCGCGCTCATCGAGCGAACAACCCTGGGAGATCAGGTACGCGGCGAGATGCTCGACGGTCCCCGAAGTGCGGAGGTTGCGGATCGGCAACAGGTCGCGTTTCGTCCGGATCGCGTATGGTCCGAAAACTTAACTTGCGAGTTCTTTTGGACATCTCCGGAATTGAGCCGGTCCGCGTATGCGGACGCGTCGGTCGTGGCGAAGTCTTAGCATGTGCACGCGCGGCCGTTAATTCCAAATAGTGCCCGGTGTAAAACTGCCCACGCCGGGCATTTGCGCGCGCTACGCTACAGCCCTGCACTACCCTAGCAAACTCGCCTTCAATCGTGATCGGCATTCGCCCGGAATTCGACGCCTCAAGCAGCGGCACGATAGTAGTAGTTCAGCATGCCACCCAAGCGCTGGCGCCGCTGGACCTCGGCTGCGTTATCCAGGTGGCCAGGTTCTGGACTGATGAGCTGGTTCGCCAAACCTTGGTGATTGCGTTCGCTGTGATAGTGAGCGACGAAGTTTTGAATGGCTGTCCGCAACGACTCCTCCCCGAAGAAGATTATGCGATCCAGGCAGGACTCCTTGATGCTGCGTACAAATCGCTCCGCGTAGGCGTTCAAATTGGGAGACCGCGGTGGCAGTTTCACCGACTCCACTCCCGCCTGGGCAATCAGGGTCAGGAACTCCGCGGTGTACAGCGGGTCCCGGTCGTGAATCAGGTACCGCTTTCCCGTCAGGATACCCTGCTCCGCATCCGTGAGATTCCGCGCGATCTGGCTCATACACAGTCCGTTCACCGCCTGTGCGATGCCGGCAATCTCCACCTTCCGCGTAGACAGGTCCATGAAGAACAGCACAAGAAACCTCCGCAGCCCTCGCCGGGTCCACACTTCCACGGTGAAGAAATCCGTGGCCACGATCAAATCCCAATGCCGGCTCAGGAACTCCTTCCACGTCGTCTTCCGGCTCCGCTCGGGCGCCGGTTCGAGCCCATGCCGTTCCAGGATCTGCGCGACCGTGCTGCGAGCAACTTCATGCCCCAGGTTCGATAATGCGCCTTCGATTCGCCGATAGCCCCAATCCCGGTTCTCTTCGGCCATGCGCACCACCAGAGCCTCGATCGCTCCGGCGATGCGCGGTCGTCCTGGTGAGCGATGGGTGGTTCCGTCATATTTCTGGGCGATCAGTTTCCGATGCCAAACCAACAAGGTCTCCGGCGTGACAATCGTGGCGATCTCGGATAGAACCTTCCGCCCCAATGCTTTGGCCCTAACGGCTAACCGCCGGCGCTGATTGTCATCGAGGCGCACGCGCCGGCTCCCAAGCTGCTCGCGAAGAACCCGGTTCTCCTCGCGTAGGTAATCAATGACCAGCAGTTGGCGCTGGTTCATCCAGCCGCTGACGGCGATCAGCACGAACCGGAATGGGTCGAGAACACTCTGCGTATGCAAAGTCCATTATCGCGACCACGGGGGTGCGGTAGGAAACCATCGCAGATTCATGCTGATCCAGTTTTCGGACCATACGCGGTAGGCAATCCCGCGCTCGGAGTCGATCCCCTCGAAGTAGCCCATCAGAAAGCAACGGAAGCAGACGCCCGGCGCGATCGAAGGACGGCCCATCGCCGGAGCGTAGTACTTGCGGCAGATCCGCTCCACATAGGTATCAAACTTCGCCCGGTCGAGGATCTGGTTCAGCCGGCTGTAGAAGGGGTGCGGCCCGCGAGCCTGCAACTGGCTGGTCTCCACCCAGAAGGAAGTCTGCTTCTGCCTCCGCTTGCCAAGCGCCATACCCAATTATCGGTTCAAAACATTCCCACATCAATATGTTTCGGCGACTTTATCCACAGGCTGCTAGCGTATGATTTTTCCGTTTCGTGAGCATGCCCCTTTTTCGGCGTTGAATCGCCCGAATTTTACTCTCCGGGCGCGGGTTTGCGGAAGGTTAGCGCGTAGAACCGGCCGTTCAGCAACGATTCGAGATGGATCTCCTGCATCTGAGGTGGCACCAAGTCTATCGGAGCGGCGACTGCTTCCTTGCGGCCTTGGAAGTATCCGCTGGCAATCGGCATGTGCTCGAAGGTGTCCTTTACGTGCTCCTCGGTTTCGTCGGCGATGAGGATCAGGCTGCCGGGTTTGGCGACGCGGATCATCTCATGGATGGCTTTTGCGCGGTCGTTGAAGAAGTTGATGCCGCCCACGTGAAAGACCACGTCAAAGCTGGAATCGGCGAAGGGCAGACTCTCGGCATTGCCGAGGAACAGATCGGCGTCCAGTTGCCAGCGGCGGAGGTTGGTCTCGCAATTGGCCAGCATCTCCGGCGAGAGGTCGAGGCCAAAGAGCTTGATGCCGCGCGGCAGGTATTTGAAGTTGAGACCGGTGCCTACGGAGGTTTCGAGCACCAAATCACCGGGCTTGACTTCAAGTAAGGGGAAATAGCTCAGGAAATGAGCGTCCTGGTCCACACCGCGCAAGGTATACCACACGCGCTGGGCATCGTCATAGAATCCGCCGATGGTTTCATACAGGTGGTTGTATTTCCGGTTGGAGCCGGTGAGTTCTTCGGGCTTGAGGAAGACGGGAATTCCGTCGCGGATTGGGAAGCGTTCTCCAGATGGGCTGACAAGTGCTTCCCGGCCTTGTTCGCCGACCACGTGCAAAGGGTCGCCAGTATAGGGGCTTTGCAAGAGGGCGATCCCGGGCCGGTTGGCCCACGGCAGGCGGAGTTTACCGGGGTGGAGAAGCACCCAGGCGCTCAGGGCAAGGGCTCCGCCGAGGCATATCCAGGCAAAGGCTGTGCCGGTAGGCAGGGTCTCGGGCAGCACGGCGCCGGTGAACTGGCGGAAGAGTCCGAAGCCTGCCGCAAGGGCATAGACTGCGGCAAAGAGGCTTGCACCCACGGCGATTTTGGAGGCGCGAAATTCATGGTTCCACATCCAGAGGACTACCGCCGCGAACCAGTAAATGAGAAATAGAAGGACGCCGATTCCGAAAGCTGTGCCAATATGCAGCAGCGGCGTATTGGCCTTCTGGCTTTGGGCGAGATAGTTGAGGCTGAAGATGCTGGCCGGGAGCCGCGCCAAAACCAGCGGTTGAAGGGCCGCTGCCGCCAGCGGCAAGGGGAGAGTGGACGGAAATCCAGGCAGACGGGGGCTGACAAGCCTGTGGAAGAGAAAGGGGAGAACGGTGAGCAGGGCGACGAGGAGCATCCAGGCGACGTATTCGAGTGACTGCTCCGGGCCGGTCAGCAAGAACTTGCGCCAGTTTACGGCCAGGCTGGGAAGGAAGGTGAAGGCCATTAGCCACAGAAATCCGCGCCGGGGTCTTTGCGTGCCCACGAACCAGACGCCCAGGATTGCGCCGGTCCACGTTCCCACGAGCGGAAAGAAAAAGCCGAGAATAAAGAGGCTGGCGACAGCCCAGGCCACGGTCTGCGACCAGCGGTTGGATTGGATCTTCGTAGACATCTTGCGGTCCTCCGTTGTGTAGTTGTGCAGTCTTTGTACGCGCATGTTGCGGGCATTTCGGGGAAGTTCATGCATCGTTGGCGACGGGGTTGTTCTCTGCTGGCTGCGGGTTTGAAGCGGCGGCTGCATTTGCAGAAGAAAGCATGGCCAGTGCGGATTCGCTCCATTCCAAAGCGGAGCGAATCTGCGTGACACCGAAGGTGTGCGTGAGCATCCAGAACGGGAAATGGGGATTGTTCGAGTGACGCGCGCGTCCGAGTGTTTCAAGCTCCAGCAGGGTGGCGAGCAGACGCCGGAGCTTGTCCTGAAACTCCCGAATGTGCCTGATCGAGACGCTGGGCGCGGCCTCCCGGCCAAAAAACAGCTTGAGCAGGAACTCATTGCGGGGTGGATCGTCGCGGTAAGGGACGGCCAGCCACTCCTGGAGGCACGCATGCCCAGCATCGGTCAGGGAGTACTCCTGGCGCTTCGGCCTGCCCGCGGATGTTGACGGGCGCGGGACGATCAAGCCTTCCGCCGCCAGCCGTTTGAGTGTGGGGTAGATTTGGCCGTAGCTCTCGCCCCAGAAGTAGCTGACGCTGCCTTGGATGGTCTTGCGAATGTCGTAGCCGGACTGGTTGGGCTTGATGGAGAGCAGACCGAGAATGATGTAGGCAGTTTGGTTGCGCTGCATACTATCTAGAAGATATATCTTCTAGATAGAATTGTCAATAATGGCCAGACAAAGGAGAGACCGCTGGGCGTTCACCACACTGGCCGGTTCCAACCACGTTATCGTGTGCTTCGGTTGCGATGTCCCACGCGGCCACGTTATTGTCCCAATCGGGCTGCCCCAGGTCGCTCGGTGGCGAGTCGAGCGTCCACCAGCGGCCACATATGTATCTGACCTGCCCCCGTTTTCACCACCAGCCGTAATTGAGAAATTCCAGTTATCGTAACGCGTGTCCATGGCCCGCAGTGAGCCGGGATGGGGTTCTGCACTTAGGGAATGATGCGCAGCCGAAGCGCAGATCAGGTGGGCCAAATTCGGAACCAGGCGATTCGCCGCGGACCCGCACGCGGAACGCCACGGACGCTGAAGGCGGAACCCCGCCGCCGGCATGGCTGTATTCCGCTTCATTACCGATACTCGTCCGCCACTGCGGCGAAGCCGGACTGGCCGGTCACATGCTTGATGGCAACGGTGGCGAAGACTCGTTTGGGACGGAGGTCAAGGTCGTGCGCTGGTTGATGGTGGATCGAATTGAAGAATGCGAACCCGGCAAACGCGCTATCGCGGTCAAGACGTTTCCCCGCTCGGACCTGTTGTTCCTGGATCATTTCCCGGAACGGCCGCTGGTTCCGGGTGTGCTACAGATCGAGATGATCGCACAGACCGCCGCGGCATGCATGCGCATCTTGCGGCCCGAGATCTCTGCCGTACTAAGCCACGTACGATCGGCACGGTTCGTGCGGCCGGTGCGTCCGGGCGATTTGTGCCGGATCACGGCGGAGATCGTTGCGCTACGCCCCGCACACGTGATAGCGAGGGGCACGATCGAGGTAGATCAGCAAAAGACGGCGGAAGCGGAGATCTTGGCGGTGATTCTTCCGGGCGTACACGCAGATCCGCCGCGAGATCCGTTGATTGCTGAGTGGCTTGAACGGCAGGGCAGCGCGGCGGAGATGCCCGGCAACGTTGCTGCGGCTTCCCGCAACGGAGCCTGAAGCGCAGGGAGACACACAGATGGGCACGTCGGGCGCGGCGGTGGTGCAAACGGTGCCCCGGACCAGAGGCTCTGCCGCGTTTCTAACCATCTGGTTCGGGCAACTTGTATCCATCGTTGGATCCGCGCTCACTGCGTTCGCGCTGAACCTCTGGGTCTACGAGATTACCGGCTCTGTTACCAGGTACGCATTGACTCTGCTGACGACGACGCTGCCCGGAGTTGTCCTGGGGCCAGTCGCGGGTGCCTGGGTGGATCGTTGCGACCGCAGGAAGGCGATGGTGCTGAGCGACTGCGGAGCCGGGTTGTGCTCATTGCTCATTGCCGTTCTCGTGATCACAGGACGGTTGCAAGTGTGGCACGTATACGGCCTGACTGCGATGTCGTCGACCCTGGGCGCGATCCGGGGGCCAGCTTATGCCGCGCTCGCAACGGTGCTGGTACCGAAGGAACAGTATGGAAGAGCTTCCGGTCTGGGTCAGGCTACCGACGCGCTGAGTCAAATCGCGGCCCCGCCAATTGCGGTTGCGCTGATGACCAGCCTGGGGTTGCACGCAGTGGTGCTGATCGACGTGGCGACTTTCGGCGTCGCCATCATAACGTTGCTGGCCACGGTAACGCCGCACATCGAGCCCGCTTCCGCGGCCGCATCCGTGTGGATTGACATTCGGCGGGGATGGATCTTTCTCCAAGAGCATCCGCGGCTGCTCCATCTTCTTCTCTACTTTGCTGCAATGAACCTGGTGGCCGGGTACTTCCTTGTACTTTCGATACCGTTCATTCTGAGTTTTGCTTCCAAGACGGCCGTCGGCGCAATCATGTCCGCGAGTGCCACAGGCATGTTTGTGGGAGGGCTCGCGATGGCGATTACCGGCGGGTATCGCGCGCGCATGGATACTATCCTCGGCGCGAGCGTAGTCAGCCGGCGCCACGGTTGCCGCGAGTGCGCTCGGCAGAGCGCCGCTGCCCTTCGGCGTTGCGGCATTCACATTCTCGTTCTGTATTCCCGTGATCAACGCATCCAGCCAGGCGATCTGGCAGGCGAAGGTTCCGAATCAGTTGCAGGGGCGGGTCTTCGCCACCCGGCGCATGCTCGCGACATCGACGCTGCCACTTGCTTACGGCACCGCGGGCCCGCTCGCGGACGTAGCCCGCGCAGTCTTGGGGGTGCAGCGCCAAGACCAGGCGATCGCGCCTTTGTTAATCTCGTTCGGCGCCCTGAGTATCGCGCTGGCAGTGGCCAGCGCATCGCGACGCGACTTTCGGAAGATGGAGAGCCTGATCCCGGATGCCGTTTCAGCGTGAGTTTCATTTTCCAAGGGAGGGTTTTACTTATGCAGAAAGACACAGTGTACGAGACTCGGCGGCCTATGTTCGATGCTGCTGGGCCTCACGTATTTAGGCGTAACCGTCTCGTTCACATTCGAGCCGCCGGAGCAGCAACTACCCAACGACACGATCTTATTCCTTCAGAGTTTCGCTCAGCACCCGATGGCGCGAGAAATCTTCTACGTGTGCTTCGCGCTTGGCGCATTCTTGGCGTTCGCAGTGATCCCGGCTGTTTTCCGGATGCTGAAGCCCGTGCATGAAGGGCTGGCGCAATGGACCGCGGGTCTCGCCTATTTGGGTTTCGCGGCCGTGGCCCTCGGTAATTGCCGCGCGTTCGCGGAAAAGCCGCTGATGGCGGCAATGCTCGCGCCGGGCGACGGTGTGACGAAAACCATTCTGCGCACCATAGACCCGCTGCTAGTCGTGGATCCGACGGGCTGGCTGGGGAGAGCGGGTGTTGGTTTATGGGTCTTGACGGCGGCACTATTGTGCTGGCGGCGAAAGCTGCTGCCCCGGCTGTTGTGCGTGGTTGGGGTAGTGGTAGCACTGTGCTACTGGGCCACGATGCTGGCCGCCGCCACGGAACGTATGCATTTTGGAACGGCCATGGTGGTAGCCGCCGGATCGCTGACAATCATCAGTCCGATCTGGTACATCTGGCTCGGCGTCGAACTTAGAAAACGTATGTCGACAACCGTCTCCTAGGAACCGCTGCGCCGTTTCACGTACGCCGGCTGAGCCGGCAGCGGCGTGGCGAACGGAAGAGGTTCGAGCCGGCTGCCGCACTTCCTGCAATACCGGGGTGTCAAACCGCCGAAACAGCGGTCCTGGTTGTGTCGCAGAGGTAATGTTCAACCAGAGCGGCGGCGGTTTCCAGCCCCTTCGCCGCCTCGATCCGCGCCTGTAGTTCGAGAGCCGAGTCGCGGTACGCTGGCTCGTTCAGCACACGCAAGATCGCGGATTGCAAGCGTGGCGCCGACAAGCGATCGACGGGGAGAATCTCCGCGACACCACGCCAGGCGAGACGCGCGGCAATCCCCGGCTCCTCGCTGGCGATGGGGATGGCGACCATCGGTAAGCCGTGCATGAGAGTGTGCAGTGCCGTATTCAGCCCCGCGTGCGTGATGGCCATTGTTGCGCGGTCAAGAATGGCCCACTGCGGCACATAGGGAACCGCGATTACGTTTGAGGGCGTCTCTCCCAGGCTCTCGGGTGCGACACGTCCGCCGCCGAGCGTAATGACCACTTGCGCGGGCAGACCGTCACATGCCTCGAGCAGGGTTCGGAACAGCAGGCCGGAGCCGTTCACAAGCGTTCCCAGCGAAGCATAGATAAGCGGGCGGCCGTCGAGCCGCTCCCAGGCGAAGGGGACCGAGGAGAGCAGGGCCGGCTCGACGAAAGGTCCGGTGTAGTGGAAGTGACGGGGCAGCTCGGTGCGGGGAAAATCCAGGCACTCCGGCAGTTGTGCGATGTGGGGAATGCGGCCTTCGTCTTCAGCCAGGTTGAGGTTCCACGCGCGGGCTTGCCCGAGCACAGCCTCCTGCAATGGCAGCGTCATGAGACTGAACGCAGCGTGTGCCATTTCGTTCTGCTTCCGGGCGGCCGGAGTGTCCGAGTATTGCCAGCCGAGATGCGAGGGTGGAACACCACTTTCGGTGTTGAGGGGCAGTGCATTGGACGCGATCAAATAGGGAATGCCGAGCTTCTTCGCGATCACAACGCCATGAAAGGTGACCTGATCAACGATGAGCCCGTCAATGCCAGCCACTGCGATCCGATCTGGTGCTTCACGGAAAAACAATTCGGCTTCCCATTGAAACCACTTTGTACATAGGCGTACGGTCGCGATGCCGCGCAACCGGCTCAGTTCGTCCAAGAACTCCTGGCGTCTCTGGAACTCGGCAGGGCTGCACGGAATGGTGCAGAAACCGAGGCCGCCAGCGCGCACCACTGACTCTGCCGCGGCGATCTGAAAAAAAGTAATGCGATGGCCGCGCCGCTCGACCGCCCGTCCGAGAGCAATCATCGCGTTGAGGTGTCCGGTAGAAGCGAGAGTCAATATGCCGAAGTGTGCCACGTGTTCATCCTCATGTCTTCTCAAAGCGCGTGTGAGCTGCCGGCCGCTTGGGCCGCCCGGCGCGCCGTCATCCGGCGCTGGCTTTGGCTCCGCGCGGTTCGATGAACCCTTCCGCGATGAAATAGTTCAGATACGTTGCGACGAGGCGCTCGTCGATATCGGGACAGCAGATATCCGAGCCGTAAAGCACATCGAGTGTGGCGCGACCGTCCACTCCGGTTTCCCGGACGCGCGCTTGGTCGGTGTCCGTGAGCCAAGCTCCGATCAGTTCGCGCGCGAGGCCGCCGTGTCCCACTGACATCCGTTCGACGACCCCGACCCATGCGGACGGCGGCATATGGTCTAGCGGGTAGCCCAGATGTGCCATGATCGCCGCGAAGTCGGCCATATGGATCGGCCGGGGATGCACCAGGTGATAGGCGTCGCCCCGAGCTGGCCGATGCCGCGCAATGTGAAGCAGCGCGCGGGCGGCGTAATCCACGGGAATGATGTCCACGGCCGCATCCAGTAGGGGCAAAGCACCGACTTGAACAGAAGCCTGAATGAGAAGCCAGAACGCGTCATCCTCGCGGCAGGCGCCCGTGCGCGTGTGGCCGGCGATACGTCCCGGCCGATAAATAGTACACCGCAGTCCGCGCGATGCGGCCATCCGCACGATGGCCTCTGCCACCCACTTGCTCTGCGCGTAGCCGCTTGTCAACTCGCGCCACTGCCGAGGTTCATCGCACTCGCGGACGGTTCCGCACCGGGCGAAATCACCCGGCGAAAACACGCCTATGGTGGACACATAGTGAAGGGGTTTCGGTCGGCCCTGGGCGGCCAGTCTCACCATTTCGCGTGTCCCGTCGACGTTTGCGTGCACGAGCTCGGAGTACGGCAGCGAGAGGTTCGCCTCGGCGCCGCAATGAAAGACCGCGTCGGTGTCCCGCGCCAGGCAGGCGAAGTCAGTCTCGGAGAGCCCGAACGAGGGACGAGCAAGGTCACCGCGGACAGCGACGATGCGTTCGTGGTCATACTCTCTGCGGTCGCCGTAGCGGTCCAGCGCGGCCCGAATCTTACGCCCGGCGCTGTGATCATCTTCGGCGCGAACGAGGCATACAATTCTCGAACGGGTCTCCGCGAGAAGAGTGGACAGGAGTGCGGATCCGAAAAATCCGGACGCACCGGTGAGGAACACTGTACCTGTGTCGAAGTTCGACTCGGACGCATCATCGATGGTGAAGGAATCAGCGAGACGTACATCGCCAGGCAAGTCCGGCGCGGATGGTCTGACACTCCCGGCACCGCTCGATTGCTCAATCACCCTTGCCGCGAGCGAGCGAATGGTCGGGTATTGGAAGAACGCTGCGATGGACACATTGATGCCAAGCGATTCGCGGAGTTGATAGACCACCTGCGCGGCCAGTAGCGAGTGGCCGCCGGAGTCGAAGAAGTCATCCTCCATGCCGACTGGCGCACCAAGAACCTGACGCCACACTTCCGCGATCTTCCGCTCGGTGTCGTTCGCGGGCTGCTCCTGAGGTGTCCGAGCATCGACACACGGTGGCGGCAACGCACGCCGATCTACTTTTCCGTGGCTCGTCAACGGGATGCGCTCGATCAACGAGACCGAGGAAGGAACCATGCACTGTGGCAGACGCGATTTTAGGTACGAGATCAACTCGGGTCCGAGCGACTGCCGCGCACCCACCAGCCACGGGCTGCTCGCGTACATGCTCCAGTGGTCTTCCGGCTCTGGATGGTTTCGTGGCGCCAGCGCCTGCGTATTGACACCGTGCTCCCCCACGATCGCGTCGAAATGACCGCCGCCGCGCTCCGGACAGCAAAGTTGAACGTCAAGGCCGCGCGCTTCGCACCATTGGCAGAACTGCTCCGGATCGAGGGCACTGTCTTGGACGCTCAGTGCCGCCTTGCGAGCCTCCCCCGCTGTACAGGCGGGAGCGTCCGCAAGGATGTCAACGAGCGCGAGATCAACGGCAGTACGCCGATTCGGAATGCCGCAGATGCCCACGACCGGCGTGCGCTCCACAACGCCGGCGAGGCGCTCGAAGGACCCTACATCTTCACTCCAGTCCAACCAGCGAACGCTGTTATGCGCTTCGGTGTCGTCGTCAAGGTAGAGCACTGCGTCGTAGCGGAAGCGGGTCATCTCGTTATCGAAGGCACCGCGTTTCGGCTGAATAGCCACGCGAGACAAGCGTGGCAGCGCTGCCTTCAAAGCGAAAAAGAATCGGGGATCAATGAGCAGCTCAACCTCGCGGCTTATCGCCGCTCGGACGTTGCGAGCCAGTTGTTCGGCCGGAAGATCGGGGGCTGTGCGAAACGCCTGGACGGATGCATGAAATGCCTCGAGCAGCCGCAGGTCCCGAACGTCCCCGATGAAGATGTGGCCGCCGGGCCGGATCGCCGGCAGGACCTTTTGGAGAATGCTTGTCAGATATTCAGCACTCGGGAAATACTGCACCACCGAGTTGAGGACGACCGTGTCAACGCTTGCCGGCGCGAGGTCCGCAATCTGATCGGCGGCCGCCCGCCGGACTCGCACCTGCCAAAGCCCGCGTGTGGCGGCAAGCGAACGAACCAGAGCCACGGCCTGTTCGGATACATCGGTGGCGAAGTAGCTGTCCGTGAGCGGGGCAATGCGGCAGACCAGCATTCCAGAACCACATCCGATTTCCAGCACCGAACGGGGTTGCAATGCAATGATGCGGCGCGTTGTCGCATCGAGCCATTGCCTCATCTCCGGCTCAGGGATCGGCTGATCCGTGTAGCTGCTGTTCCATCCCGCAATGTTCAGTGTGTCGTCTCCGTTCTCTGCCGGCTGCGAGTAGGTCTTGCTGAACACGGCTTCCCAGTTCGTAACCATGCGTTGCGAAACTTCATCCCGAAAGCCTGGAGAATGTTCGCGGCGCGGGACGGCGTATGCGACGATGCGGCGGTCTCCAGGAGTGTCTTCCCGGACAGCGGCAGCGGCGTCTTCCACGCGCGGGTGTTGCCGGAGGGCCGCCTCGATGTCGCCCAGTTCAATGCGAAAACCGCGCACCTTAACCTGATCATCGAGCCGGCCGAGGTAGTCGAAGCCACCGTCTGGGAGCTGGCGGGCGAGATCGCCGGTGCGGTAAAGCCGCGCGCCGGGGACATGGCTGTGCACGTCTGGCACGAACTTCTGCGCGGTGAGCACTGGGTCGTTCAGATACCCACGACACACGCCGGGGCCTCCAACATGGATCTCTCCGGGAATGCCGATTGGAACGGGTTCGCCATGCGTGTCGAGCAGGTGAATGGTCAGGTCGTCAATGGGCACGCCGATGGGACTGCGGTGCGGCAAATCCAGTTGCTCGGCCCGGATCGGCAGCCAGCTTACATGCACTGTGGTCTCCGTGATCCCGTACATATTGATGAGCTGTGGGTGCTGGCCGCCGTGCCGTTGGAACCAGGGCCTAAGCGCGGCGAAGTCGAGCGCTTCACCGCCAAAGATCACAAAGCGGAGGCATGGGATTGCCGCGGCGGTTTCTGGCAGAGGTTCGGCCTGCATCAACTGACGAAACGCAGAGGGGGTTTGATTGAGGACGGTCACCCGTTCGCGAAGCAGCAGGTCCCACATATCAGAAGGCGAGCGGCTGACGAGGTATGGGACGATCACCAGCCTGCCGCCGTACAGCAGGGCGCCCCAAAGCTCCCAGACGGAAAAGTCGAACGCGAACGAGTGGAACAGTGTCCATACGTCAGTTTCGCTGAAATGAAACCAGTGCTCGGTGCGATCGAACAGCCGTAGAACATTGCGGTGTTCGATCATTACGCCTTTCGGCCGGCCGGTCGACCCGGACGTGTAAATGACGTAGGCGAGATGATCCGGCACCCCATTCGGCGCCGGATCCGCGGGCGACTCCCGCTCGATGCTGGGCCAGTCGCGATCCAGGCAAACTACAGTCGCGTCCTGCTGCGGAATGCTGCCGGACAGGTTCGCTGTCGTGAGCAGTACAGGGAAGTGCGCGTCTTCGCAGATGAAGCGGAGACGTTCTTTCGGGTATGCTGGATCGAGCGGGACATATGCCCCGCCGGACTTCAGGATGCCGAGAATGCCGACGACCATGTCGAGAGAACGGTCGAGACAGATCGCCACAAGCTGATCGGGCCCGACGCCGAGGCGGCGCAGGTAGTGAGCCAAACGGTTGGCGCGGGCGTTCAGCTCGCGGTAGCTCATGGTCTGCTCACCGCAGATCACCGCAGTGGCATCGGCGGATGTCCGTGCACGCGCGGCGAATCGTTCAGGAAGCGTACCGTGTACGGCAGTCTGAACCGCATCGGCGCGTGCCGCAGCGAGCTGTTCGATCTCGCTAGGCAGCAGGATGGCGACGGTCGAGATGCGGTGGTCGGGGTTTGCCGCCACGTTCTCAAGCAGGTGGACGAAGTGCTGCCCCATGCGCTCCATCGTCGGCGCGTCGTACAAATCCGAGTCGTACTCGAACGCCACTTCAATGCCCTGTGCGTTTCGCCTCAAGGACACAGTCAGGTCGAACTTGGACGTGTTGTTGAACACTCCTCCGGCTTCGATCAGCTCGTCCATAGGAGTGTTTTGGAGTACGAACATCACCTGGAACAGGGGGGAAGTGGAGAGGCTGCGTTCCGGGTGGAGTTCATCGACGAGTCTTTCGAATGGCAGTTCCTGGTGGGTATAGGCGTCCAGGGCCACGCGGCGCACACGTCCCACCAGTTGCTGGAAATCGGGATCTCCCGACAGATCGGTGCGCAGCACCAGGGTGTTGACAAAGAACCCGATCAGCCCTTCGGTCTGCGCGTGAGTCCGGTTGGCGATGGGGGTGCCCACGGCAATGTCGGTCTGCCCGGTATAGCGGTGCAGCAGCAGTTGAAAGCCCGCCAGCAGGGTCATGAACAGCGTGGCATTGTGAGTGCGCGAGAACCGCTCCAGTTGCTGCGTCAGGTGCTCTGGGATGGCAAAGACATGGCGCGCCCCGCGGTACCGCCGCACCGCCGGACGCGGCCGGCTGCCGGGCAACTCCAGGACCGGCACGCCTTCCAGTTGTTTTTTCCAGTAGTGCAGCAGCGTATCGAGCCGCTTGCCCTGCAGCCGTTCCCGCTGCCACACCGCGTAATCGGCATACTGAATCGGAAGCTCCGGCAGCGCCGCGGCGCGCCCGTCGCAGGCGGCCTGATACAACTCCGACAGCTCGCGCACGAACACGCCCAGCGACCAGCCATCGGAAACGATATGGTGCATGGTCACCAGCAATGCCGATTCGCGCTCAGCCAGCCGTAGCCATCGCACGCGCAGCAGCGGGCCACGGGTCAGATCGAACGGCGCGCGCGCTTCTTCTCCGGCCCGCCGCTCGAGCTGCTGCCGCCGCGCTTCTTCGTCTAGTCCACTCAGATCCTCCACCGGCAGAGGAATGCGCACCTGCTCATCGATTACCTGGTGCGGCTCCCCATTGATCGCTATGAATCGCGTCCGCAGCGCCTCATGCCGCTGCACCAGTTCGTTGATGCTCCGCTCCAGCGCATCCGCCCGCACATCGAAATCCATTCGATGCGCGGCGGACATATTGTATGCAGGCCCGAGCGCGAACTGCTCAATCAACCAGAGCCGGCTCTGAGCGAATGAAACGGGGAGGGGACCGGTGCGGCCATGTCGCGGAATTGTTTCTTGGGCCGGCAGCGAACCCGCCAGCCGCGAGAGCAGACGGCGCTGCTCGCTGGAGATACGCGTCGGCGAATTACCGTACGAACTCGATCCGTTCATTTCGATCCTGTTGCGCTCTCGCTCGCAGTGGAGAGAAGTGCCGCTTGCTCGTCTTCCAGCTTCTTGAGCCGGTTCAAAAGTTCGTCACTGATTACTTCGGCCAGGGTCGCGATGGTTGGATTCTCGAATACGCGCTCGATCGGGATCTCCGTGTGGAACTTTTGCTGCAAACGCGACATGATCTGCGTCACCATCAAAGAGTGGCCGCCGAGCGCGAGGAAATCGTCGTGGATCCCGACGTTTTGAATGCCCAGTACTTCCTGCCAGATCTCGGCGATCTCATGCTCCAGTTCGTTGCGCGGCCCGGCGTACGCTTCGGCGATGGCCGGCCGTTCATAGGAGCCGCCGGCAGGTGCTCCGGCGGGCCTTACGGCTTCGGGGTCAGTCTGTGCGGTCAGCCAGTACCGTTTCCTCTCGAATGGGTAGGTGGGCAGCGGCGCCCGCAGACCGGGCGTGGCCGCCTGGGATGCCTGCCAGTCAATTGCTACGCCGTGGAGCCAGAGGTGACCAACAGCGCGGCAAAGCTCGGCAGCGTCGGAAAGGGAAGGGGATCCGGGAATCGTATAGACGGCATCGCAACCCGGAACATTCTGCCGGGCGAGCGACGTGAGCGTGCGGCCCGGTCCCACCTCGATCAGAAGCGTGCCAGGCTCGGCCAAAAGCCGGATGCCATCCGCAAAGCGGACCGCGTTCCGGATGTGGCGGGCCCAGTATTCGGGTGACGTGCACTCGGCGCTGTTGATCCAGTTGCCGGTTACGTTCGACAGGTACGGAATGCTCGGCGGGTTCAGCGGCACTGACGCGACCGCCTGAGCAAAGGGCGCTAGGACCGAATCGATCATCGGGCTGTGCAGCGCGTGCGATGTGCGCAAGCGTCGATTGGCGATATCGGCGGCGGAGAGTCTCTGTTCGAGTTCCTCGACTTCCGCCGTCGCACCGGAAACAACGCAGGAACTCGGTGCATTGATTGCGGCGATGGCGAGACCGGGCGAAAGCAGTGGCTTTATCGCGTCCTCAGCGGCCTGCACGGCCAGCATCGTTCCACGAGGCTGACTGCCCATGAGGCGTCCGCGCGCGCAGACGACTGCAACAGCATCCTCGAACCGCATGACTCCGGCCAAACTTGCTGCCACATATTCGCCGAGGCTATGCCCGATCATGACATCCGGTTGAATACCCCAGTGCTGCAACAGCGCAGCGAGCGCGCATTCGAAGATGAACAGCGCGGGTTGGACGTAGGCGGTCTCGTTCAGCGCGGCTAGCGCCTCGGCGGAAGAGGTGTCCTCGGGATAAATCAGCGACCGAAGTTCAGACCCGAGGTATCGCGACGCGATTCTCAACCCCTCGTCCAACCGCTCGCAAAAGATCGGCTCGGCACGGTAGATTTCGGTCCCCATGCCGGGGTACGCAGTTCCCTGACCGGGGAACAGAAACGCGATCCGGGGCGGTCCGGAAATTTGGTTAGGGAGCACCGCCGCTTCCAACAGTTGGCTCATTTCATCCTGGAGCGAATCCCGGTCAGAGCCTGTCGCGACATACCGCCAGTCGAACTGACGCCGGCCGCATTGCAGCGTGCAGGCAATGTCTTCAGGCGGCACGTCTGGCTGCGACTGCCAATACCGCAGGTGTTGCTCCACTGTGGTCCGGAGAGCCGACAGTGTGCGGGCGGAAAACGGGAAGATGTGGCTCTGCCGGGCGATGCCGCGGTGGAGAGGTGGCGCCTCCTCAAGCACAACGTGCACATTCGTTCCGCCAATGCCGAACGAGCTCACGCCGGCGCGCCGAGGTCCCGACGACTTCCACGGCCGCGTCGCGGTATTCACGTGGAACGGGCTGTGGTCGAGTTCGAGGTTCGGATTGGGCTCATTGAAATGGAGTGACGCTGGAATCTCTTGATGCACAAGCGCCTGGACCGTTTTGATCAGGCCGGCAACTCCGGCCGCCGTGTTCAGATGACCGACATTCGATTTCACCGAGCCGATCGCACAACTATGGCTGTCTGGAACGTCCCGGAAGGCTTCGCGCAAGGCTTGCATCTCGATCGCGTCGCCAAGGGCGGTTGCGGTTCCATGCGTCTCCACATACGAAACTGATTCCGGACGCACGCCGGCAACGGCGAGGGCCTCCGCGATCACTTCGGCCTGCCCGTCCACACCCGGCGCGGTGTAACCAGCGCGCGTGGCGCCGTCGTTGTTCATCGCCGACCCAAGAATCACGGCGAGGATGTGGTCCCGGCCGGCAACCGCCTCGGTGAGACGTTTCAGAACGACCAGGCCCGCGCCGCTGCCGAAGATGGTGCCGTTCGCTCGCGCGTCAAAGGGGCGGCAGTGTCCGTCAGATGAGCAGATGCTATTCGGTTCGTACAGGTAGCCCGTCTGCGGCGTTCGAATGAAGGCTCCGCCGGCAAGACAGAGATCCGCTTCGCCGTTCAACAGGCTTTGGCAAGCGAGATGGACGGCTACCAGCGAGGTGGAGCAGGCGGTCTGAACGGTGAGACACGGACCGCGGAAGCCCAGTTTGTAAGCAACGCGGGTGACGGCATGATCCTTATCGTTGCCGTGGAGCGACGCGGCCAGAGCACTGGGACTGTGATGCAGCAGCGGCTGAATCGCGCCCTGGGAAAGCAGGTACGAGCTGATTCCGACGCCGGCGAACATCCCGATGCGCCCATCAAATCGAAATGAGTCGCAACCGGCGTTCTCCAGCGCCTCCACGGAAAGCTCGAGAAGGATACGGTGTTGCGGGTCCATGAACTCCGCCTCGCGTGGCACTATTCCGAAGTACTCGGCATCGAACAGATCGATATCGGAGAGCACGGCGGCCGCCGGGACGTAGTTCGGATCGTGGACCAGCTCGGGTGGAGTCCCGGCATCCAGCAACTCGCGCTCGGACAGATGCTGGATTGATTCCACACCGTTGCGGAGGTTGGCCCAGAATTGCTCGACGTTTGCGGCGCCTGGGAAGCGCCCGCTCATGCCGATGACGGCGATAGCCGGCGCTCCGCCGTCGTTGCCTGCCAGTCGCGAAGCGCGAATGTTGTCCATAGATTTCACCTCTCAGGGGATTTCGGTCTGCTCCGTGCCGCCATTGCGCTCCGACGGCGCGCTGCACGTTGCCGATCCTCTGTCGCAGTGTGAGCCTGGCACTGATTCGCGCCCAGATGACGGGCAAGAGCGCGGATTGTCGGGTATTTGAAAAACGTCACGAGTGACAGCCATTTTCCTGTTGCTGCCGCAATGCGCTCCTGCACTTGCAGCAGTAGCAGTGAGTGCCCGCCTGCGTCGAAGAAGTTATCTTCGGCTCCAATGCGGTCGCGCCCGAGAACCTCTCGCCAGATTGCGGCGACCGTGCTCTCGAGTCCTGCCGTAGGTGTCACGAACGCAGTCTCGTCGTGGTCCGCCGTTACGAGCGCGTGTTCGAGCGCTCGCGTGTCGACCTTGCCATTCGGTGTAAGTGGGATCTCCGGAACGGCTACAAACCGATCCGGAACAGCGGCGTTCGGTAACCGCTCGACCAAATACCCCCGCAGTTCTTCGATGTTCGGCAACCCACCGCCTTTCGGAACGACGAAGGCGGCCAGCAGAATCCCGTTCCGGCCGTTAATGGAGAGCACGGCCGCGGAGGACACTCCCGGATGGCTGCACAACGCCGATTCCACTTCCGATGGCTCAACGCGGAATCCGCGGATTTTGAGTTGCCGGTCACGCCGCCCCGCAATCTCCACTACGCCATCGGCCCGGTAACGTCCTAAATCGCCGGTCCTGTAAATCAGATCAGGGTGTAAGTTGGCGAGGGGGTTCGCGATGAATTTGGCGCGCGTCAGTTCATCGTCGTCGAGATAGCCTTCGGTCAGGTACGGCGTCCGGACGTAGATCTCACCCAGCTCACCTATACCCGCAAGCCCGTTGGCTTCATTCAAAACCAGCAGTTGTGCGTTCGCGATGCCGCGCCCGACCGGAACCACGCCCTCGCCCGAATCTGCGTCGTCGATCGCGAACCAGGCGATGCCTTGTGGCGTTTCGGTAGTTCCATAGAGATTCACCAGCTTTGCGTTGGGGACTAAACGACGGACCTGGCGAACGAGAGCGTAATCGAGTTTTTCTCCCCCGAAGAAGACGTAACGGATGTCGGGAAGAGCGCCCCGCGCGGCCAGCATGGCTCGGGCAATCCCCGGAGTGACGTGAACTACCGTGATCGCATTTGCTCTGAGCCAGGCGACAAGGTACTGCGGCGACCGGTCATGAGCGGGGATGCACAACTGTGCGCCAGCGCGGAGCGGCATGAGGATCTCGCGTAAGAGCGGATCGTGGGACAACCCTGCCATGCAGCTGAAACGATCCGTTGCCCGGAATCCGAACTGCCGTCCATACCAATCTAAAAAGTGTGCAACCGCGGCCCAACCTCCGGCTAGACCCTGTGGGGCACCCGATGTTCCAGAGGTAAACGTCACATAGCCAGAACATCGGCGCCCGCGTTGGCTTGTGCGAGCAGATCCGTCGGCCAGCCATCTGCCGTGGACAAGGCGAAAAGCGGCCTGGATGGTGCAATCGGCGAGGTGCGTTTGCTCCGTGGAAAGGAAACTCTCAGCGCATCCGGTACAGTCGAGCCAGACGGAAGGACGCGCTGCGCGGATGCAGGCACGAATACGACTTGCTGGCCAGGCCGCGTCCAGAATGAGAATGCCGCAACCGGCAATCTGCACGCCCAGGAGCACGGCAGCGAGTTCGGGACAGCGCGTCGCGTATACCGCTACCAGATCTCCAGCCGTGCTACCGGCGGTGGCAAGCATCTGCGAGATGGACTCCGCTCGTTCGAGCAGCTGCGAGCGGGACCAGGGAGCGCCCTCGGGCGGGATGACAGCCCACTCATGCGGACAATCCGCACTGGCGCGCCGGATCGCGGCGAGGATGTCGTTCTCATAGCCGCCCGCCAACGGCGCCACGGGAGACGGGAGGATAGCACGCGCGTTATCCGTTACCAGCGATAACGATGTGAGCGCCGCGTGAGGTAAACTCGTGGCCTGAGCCAGCACAGCGCAATACTCGGTACCGAACTCCCCGATCCAGGCCCGGTCGAACAGGTCGGGATCGTAACAGCACTCGAATGTGATGCTGCCGTCGCGCTGCTCCGCGTACAGAGTAAGATCGAATTTGGAATCGACCTGAGCCGGCGCAATCAGTTCTGTTCTGACGTTCGAACAAGTCTGGCCGTGGATCGGGGCCGTTCAACATGTTGAACATTACCTGGAACAGGGGGGAAGTGGAGAGGCTGCGTTCCGGGTGGAGTTCATCGACGAGTCTTTCGAATGGCAGTTCCTGGTGGGTATAGGCGTCCAGGGCCACGCGGCGCACACGTCCCACCAGTTGCTGGAAATCGGGATCTCCCGACAGATCGGTGCGCAGCACCAGGGTGTTGACAAAGAACCCGATCAGCCCTTCGGTCTGCGCGTGAGTCCGGTTGGCGATGGGGGTGCCCACGGCAATGTCGGTCTGCCCGGTATAGCGGTGCAGCAGCAGTTGAAAGCCCGCCAGCAGGGTCATGAACAGCGTGGCATTGTGAGTGCGCGAGAACCGCTCCAGTTGCTGCGTCAGGTGCTCTGGGATGGCAAAGACATGGCGCGCCCCGCGGTACCGCCGCACCGCCGGACGCGGCCGGCTGCCGGGCAACTCCAGGACCGGCACGCCTTCCAGTTGTTTTTTCCAGTAGTGCAGCAGCGTATCGAGCCGCTTGCCCTGCAGCCGTTCCCGCTGCCACACCGCGTAATCGGCATACTGAATCGGAAGCTCCGGCAGCGCCGCGGCGCGCCCGTCGCAGGCGGCCTGATACAACTCCGACAGCTCGCGCACGAACACGCCCAGCGACCAGCCATCGGAAACGATATGGTGCATGGTCACCAGCAATGCCGATTCGCGCTCAGCCAGCCGTAGCCATCGCACGCGCAGCAGCGGGCCACGGGTCAGATCGAACGGCGCGCGCGCTTCTTCTCCGGCCCGCCGCTCGAGCTGCTGCCGCCGCGCTTCTTCGTCTAGTCCACTCAGATCCTCCACCGGCAGAGGAATGCGCACCTGCTCATCGATTACCTGGTGCGGCTCCCCATTGATCGCTATGAATCGCGTCCGCAGCGCCTCATGCCGCTGCACCAGTTCGTTGATGCTCCGCTCCAGCGCATCCGCCCGCACATCGCCAGAAAGCCGTACTCCACCCGCAATATGGTATGCGGAGCTCGATGGATCAAGCTGCTGCAGAAAATAGAGCCGCCGCTGGCCAAACGACGTTGTTTGAACTCCTCCAGCCCGGCAGACCGTTGGAATGTTTTGGTTGCCGGTGGCTGGACTGAGTCGAACTGAAATCGCGGCGATCGTCGGTTCCTCGAAGAAGCTGCTGACCGACAAATCGCAGTCGAGCTGAGACCGGATTTTTGCCACCGCCTGCATTCCAAGGAGGGAGTCGCCACCCAGATCGTAGAAGCTGTCGTACACGCCGAAAGAGTTCCCGGCAATTCCGAGTACTTCAGCCCAGACTGCGGCAATGCTCCGTTCCGTGTCCGTCCGTGGCGGGACTGAAGCGGGTGGCTGGGGATATTCATCCTGCGTAATCATGGTCAGGAGGGCAGCGGAGTCAATCTTCCCACCCGGAGTAAAAGGCAGATTAGGTACAACCCGGATCACATCCGGAACAGCCCAGCGCGGCAATCGCTCGAGCAGGAATTGCCGGAGACTCGCGCTCGATGGTGTAACGCCCTGAGTCTGTGCGGTCGCGAATGCACACAGTTGCAGGCGCCCACGGTCATTCGCGTGTGGCAAGACCACCGCTGCACGAACCGCGGTGTGCTGCAGGAGGGCAGATTCCACTTCGGTCGGCTCGATCCGATGGCCGCGGATCTTCAGTTGACGGTCCATGCGGCCCAAGAACTCGAGTTCGCCGTCCTCGCGAAACCGGGCCACGTCTCCGGTGTTGTACAGCCTCGATCCCGCAGGTCCGAATGGGTTCGGAATGAACCTCTCCGCCGTCAACGCCGGCTGCCCGGTATAGCCCCGTGCCAAACCGGCCCCCGCGACGTACAACTCCCCTGCCGCGCCGATTGGTACCGGCTCCAGATTCCCGTCGAGGACGAACACCCAGGCATTGCGGACAGCTTCACCGATTCCCGGATGCCTGCCATCGTCATTGCACAAGCCCGCACTCGCCCAGACCGTCACCTCCGTGGGGCCGTACGCATTGAACACGCGAGCGTACGGATGCCATCGTGTCACGAGCTCCGCAGGACAGTCTTCGCCCGCCGCAATCACCGTTGTGATCGGGCGAGCGTCTTCCGGCCGGAGAAGGGCCAGCACAGCAGGCGTGAGGACCACCGCCGTGATCGAGTTTTCCCGGATAAATTGCTCCAGTGTTGGGCCCGGAAGAGCGCGGTCCGCCGTTGCAACGTGGAGAGCCGCTCCGCTGCCCAGCATGAGACCGGTCTCGAAAATAGAAGCGTCAAAATTCAAAGACGCAGCATGAAGCACACGATCGTGGGGTGTGAACCCGAACAGATCACGTTGTGACGCGATGAGGTTGGCAAGTCCGAGCTGTTCGATTGCTACCCCTTTGGGTAAACCGGTCGAACCCGACGTGAAGATTATGTAAGCGGGTTGTCCGACATCCTGAAAATCGAAATCATCCTCGCCTCGTTCAGCGATGGCGGCGGCTTCCTTGTCGAGGGCCACCATTGCGCACCCGAGTCTCGCCGCCTCCCGGCACGCCAACGTCGTTATCACCAGCCGGACGTCGGTACACGCCACCATGTATTCAAGACGAGAATGTGGATAGGAGGGGTCGAGCGGCAGGTACGTCGCCGACGCCTTTTGAATCGCCAGGAAGCTTACAACCGCGGCTGCCGATCGCTCCAGGTATACGCCCACAATGTCCCCCGGACGTGTGCCGGATGCCTGAAGGTGGCGGGCCAGTTGATTTGCCGCTGCGTTCAGAGTCTTCCACGAAAATACCTGTTCATCGCACACCAGAGCGGGCCCGTGGGGAACCTCGCGGGCGTGGCGTTCCAGACAGTCCACAGCCGCTTCGGCGCCGGGCTGCGGCTCGGAACCGCTCCAGTCGAGCAACCGCTGCCGCTCAGCGAGCGTGATGCATGGGATTCGATCGATCCTTTGGTCTGGGCCGGCAGCAATGGCCGTTAGCAGCGCGGTCAGATTTCCGGCGAGCCGCTCCACGGCTGACCGGGAGAAAAACCGGTGCTGGTACTCGAATGAGCAGTACAGTATACCGTCGACCTCTTCGGCAAGCCACGTTAACGGAAACTGCGTCCGCTTCTCTTCGATTCGGAAACCTTCAAGCACCAACGCGCCGGCAGCGATGCAGGCGTCTGGCGAACCCATGGCAAATCGTGCAATTCCGCGCTGCTCAGACAGGTGAGACTGTTCGAAAACAAACACGGCCTGGAACCAAGGCCACGCACCATCATGCCGGTCAGGCTGGAGCCGCTCGACTAACAGCGGGAATGGAAAGTCCTGATGTGCGAGCGCTCCATGAACTCCCTCTTTCCCGACTTGCACGAATTGTCTGAATGTCTGCGCTGGACGTACGTGGGCGCGCATCACCAGTGGATTGACGAAATATCCGACCGTATTCTGAAACCTGGAATCCGCTCGCCCGTGTGCGAATGAGCCGATGCAGATATCCTCCTGGTGGCTGTACCGGTACAGGAGCACCTGGAAGGCGGCGAGCAGGACACAGTAGAGGCTAGCGCCCTCCTCGCGCGCGACCTCCTTCAGTCGGGCGATGACATCCGCTTCGATGAAAAACGGAAATGACGCGCTGCTCTGCGTACGTACATAGTCGGTACCGGAGACCGGAAACCCGGAGCGGAGCGGCGCGCCATCCAACACAAATTGCCAGTACTTCCAGTGTTCCTCACCGGTTGGGCCGCTTAGCATTTCGGCCTGCCATCGGACGAATTCTGAATAAGGCGGCCCCGGCGAAGGGGCGCTCATTTCGGAAACAGGTTCTACTCCCGCGCAGGATGCGATAAGTTCGCGCACCAGAATGCCGAGCGACCAGAAATCGAGGGCGATGTGGTGCCCGGTAATCAGGAGTACATCATTTTCGTGAGTGCGGGAGTACAGAATGCAGCGCAGCAGAGAACCGGAGGAGAGGTCAAAAGGCGCATATGCGTCCGATGTGAGCCGCCGCTGCAGCTCGGCTTCGCTCCATGAAGCGGCTTCGACCACCTCCACAGTCGTGGTTACGGAATCGGGTGTCAGTACTGCCTGCAGAGGGGCGCCGTCCTCGACGTAGTAGCGTGTCCGCAACGATGGGTGACGGGCAAGCGCCGCCCGCAACGCCCCCTCCAGGCGCCGCAGATTCATGGCGCGACGCAGCCGCGCCGCGAACGGCACATTCAGAATCCCTGGGTCCGGGCTCAACTGGTGCGTCATCCAGAGCGCGCATTGGCCATGCGAAAGGCCGAACTGCCGCGTCAGGCCGGCTAAGCGTTCTCGAAGCTTGTGCGCGAGGAGAAGCCTGCTGTCGGTGTCATTCAAGGCTTGCGGCTGTGTGATTGGCGTCATCGTGCGCCTCCTCGAGTCAGAGTTGAGCGACCAGTGTCTCGATCTCCTCCCCCGACAGTTGATCCAGCCTGGCCAGCAACTCCTCCGGCCGATTGAGAGCCAGCTCTCGAAGGCTAGTTGCTCGTGCGTCACCCGCTCCGTCTAGTTCTGCCCGCAAGCTGACGATGAGTTCACTCAGCTGCAGGAGCGTCGGTCCCTCAAGAAGACGAGCCAGTGGAATTTCGACACGGAACCGTTTTCGAGCCTTGTGACGGAACTCGACGGCCATTAACGAATCGAATCCGAGGCTCGTCACCGGCCAGCCCGGGTCGATTCGTTCGGGTGCCTGACCCAGCGTTCGCGCTATTTCGTTGATCAATTCCCGGAGGACGGCTTCGGCCGTCAGGGCTGTCGCGGCGCTTTCGGGTTCCGCTTCGTCCGCGGACGCGCCGCTCGATCCGTCATTCAGGGGAATCCAGTGCCGGCTCCGTTGCCACGGATACAATGGCAGCGACACGTGGCGACCAGGCCGCGGGCACACAGAATCCCAGCACAGATCGTAGCCGGAGACCCAGAGCTCGGAAATGAGCCGCAGCACATCGGCACCATCGCCTGCGGGCGAGATGAACAGAACCCGGCAGTCCGGTTTGGACGCAAGGAGAGCAGCCCGTTCTTGCTCGGTGGCGAGCATCAGAACATCGTCGCAATCCGCCTTCAGCGTCGGCTTCGATAACGGCATGAGCCCGCCACCCTGCACGCCGATCTCGTGCGTCTCGAGTGATCCCTCGGCGCACGCAGCGGACAGCGAACCGGTGTTCCAGCCGCAGACAGTTTCGGCGGTGATCCCCCAGCTGCGAAGGAGTTCGACCCAGGCAAGATGAACGGCCACCAGCAGCAGCGGCGGTCTCAGATGGCTCCATGCATCGGGATGTGACGAGGCGTCGTTCCCGTCGGGGACGAAAGACGACGCAACGTTCTGTAGTGCGTCGCGGAAAGGAGTCCAAGTTTCACACAAATAACGCGTCAGACCTAGGTTGGCGAGAGGATCTCCGCCAAACAACACTGCCATGCGAGGCACACGGATCGCGGGACGCCCACTTCCGATCCACGCCCCCGGACTGCGGTCGTTCAGAGCGCGGAGCAGATCAGCCGCGGTCTGGCCGTAAAACGCGGCCCGATACGGGTAATGTGTTCGGCGTACCGCAGCTGTGTAACAGAAGTCGTACAAGCGGCTTTCGGCGGCAAATGCCGCGGTGCGGAATGCAGCGATCGTAGCACTGAGCGCCTCAGCACATCGGGCAGATACCGGCAGCAGGAACGGCCCCGCAGCGTTGTCAGTCTCGGCCGTTTCAAGCGGACGGTGCTCACGGCGCAGGACCACATGTGCGTTGGTGCCGCCGAATCCGAACGAGCTAACGCCCACATACCCGGGCGCCTCTGAAGTCCATTCCGTGAGCTGCGTCTGCACTCGGATCGGAATCGAATCGAACGGGATGTTCGGGTTGGGACTCTCAAAGTGAAGGCTGGGAGGGATTTCGCCGAACCAGGCACTGAGAGCCGCCTTAATCAGGCCTGCAATACCTGCCGAAGCCTCTAAGTGTCCGATGTTGGTTTTCACTGATCCAACCAGACACGGTCGACCTGCCGGCCGACCTGGCGACATAACCGCCGCGAGCGCTCGCACCTCGATAGGATCGCCGAGCGCCGTCCCCGTACCGTGCACCTCGACGCAGGTGACCGCCGCGGGATCGACGCGAGCGTCCGCGTACGCGCAGCGAAGGACCTCTTCCTGTGCGAGCTGATTCGGCGCGGTCAGGCCGTTCGTGCGGCCGTCCTGCGTTACAGCGCTGCCCATGACAACTGCATAAACACGATCGCCGTCTCGTCGCGCACGCGATAACGACTTCAGGATCACCACGCCGGCGCCCTCGCCTCGGACATATCCGTTCGCTCTGGCGTCAAACGTCTTGCATCGTCCGTCAGGCGCCATCATCCCCGCCTTCGAAAAACTCATAGTGACCAGCGGCGAAATCATGAGGTTTACGCCGCCAGCTATCGCCATGTCGGATTCACCGCTCCAGATGCTGCGGCAGGCGAGGTGAACGGCTGCTAGCGAGGAAGAACACGCTGTGTCGATAGCGAGGCTTGGTCCGCGCAGATCCCAGAAGAAGGAAATCCGGTTCGCAGCGATGCTGAATGCGTTGCCGGTCCCGCCGTACGCGTCCCGTATCTGCTCCGGATGGGTCTGAAGCAGAGCGTAGTCATTGGTCGAAATGCCGATAAAAACCCCGGATCGGCTTCCCGCCAGTGTATCGGCCCTCAAACCGGCGTCATCGATGGCTTCCGCGGTAACTTCGAGCAGCAGCCGGTGCTGCGGATCCATCAGCGCGGCTTCGCGGGGGGAAATGCCGAAGGCCTGACAATCGAACCCGGCGATGTCGTCGAGGAAGCCGCCGAATCGGGTGCTCATCTTGCCAGGCTTTTTTGGGTCCGGATCGTACAGCGCTTCAATATCCCAGCGGTCGCGTGGGACCTCCCCAATCGCGTCAATTCCTGAGCGCAGCAGCGACCAGAATTCGGCGGGTCTGGACGCCTTCGGAAACCTGCAACCGATTCCAACGATGGCGACCGGCTCGCGCGGCCGCGCCGCGGCGGCCTCATGGCCCGGCGTAGAGCGAGCGTGCGGATCGGCAAGATACAACGTCAGGGAATGAATGGTCGGGTAATCGTATGCGAGTGTCGCTGGCAGAGTCCGCCCCAGCCATTCCTGTAGCTCTCCGGCAAGAGATACTGCGTCCACCGACGTGAGGCCGTACGAGGCAAATGGCACGCTGCGATCGACGTCGCAAACAGCGATGCCGGCGCGCTCCGCAATACGGGCCGCCAGCCACTCTTCGATGTCACTGGCTTTAACGCGCATGGGCGTGCAACTCCTGAGCGTGTGAGCTGAACTCGCCCGCGAGGAATGCCTCACGGCACCGGTATCGTTGCGCTTTCCCGTTCGGCGTGCGCGGGATGATCCCCGGCTTTACGAAGAGGACGGCGTGACAGGGTATGCCGTGCTCATCGACGATTGCGGCTGCGGCGGCCGCTTGCATCCGCCGTACCAGATCGCCATTGCGGTACGGTTCGCGATCCCACAGTGCGCGGTTGCCGGTTTCCGCGATGACGACCGCGCTCTCACGGCCTTCCAGATCGATGGAGAAGGCCGTGGCCGTGCCGATGCGCGCTTCGGGACATTCCCGCTGCACGGTGCGCTCCAGATCCTGCGGGTAATGATTTGCGCCGTTAATCTTCAGGAGATCCTTCATCCGGCCCGTTATGAAGAGGTGGCCGTTGAGCAGGAACCCGAGATCGCCGGTGCGGAGGAAGCGTTGTCCCGGCTGGCCCGGCAGCGTTCGAACAAAAACAGCCTCGGTCAATTCCGGTTTGTTCCGGTATCCGATGGCCACGCTGTCGCCGGAGACGCAGATCTCACCCACCTCGCCGGGCTCGCACTCGGCCAGAGTGCCGGGCTGGGCGATCACCACGCGATGCCCGGTGTGGATACGCCCTGAACTCACGAGGCGGCGCGCACCGCGAGTTTCACTTGCTGCGGGAACTGCATGGCCGCTGGCCAGAGCGCTGCCATCGAAGTCGCAAACCACAACGTCCGGGCGGTCTTTCCCGCCGCTGACGGCAACGGTCGCTTCGGCCAGACCGTAGCACGGATAAAATGACCGGGCGTCGAAACCATTGTGTCCGAACTCCCGCGCAAAGCGCTCAAGAGTCTCCCAACGAACCGTCTCTGCGCCGCTGAAAGCCACGCGCCAGCTGCTGAGGTCGAGTCCCTCGCGAACCGCGCGCGGGATCCGCTCGACGCACAAATCGTAGGCAAAATTCGGTCCGCCGCTGTGAGTTCCGCGATAGTCGGAGATTGCCCGAAGCCAGCGCGCGGGCCATTGCAGAAACGAGACGGGCGACATCAGCACCGATGGCGTGCCCCGATAGATCGGAACGATGACCGAAGCCATTAGTCCCATGTCGTGGTATACCGGGAGCCAACTGACCGAGACGCTGGTATCGCTGTCCGGGAACATCTCCGCGATGGCGCCGGCATTATGAACGATGTTGCCGTGGGTGATCGTCGCGCCCTTCGGTTCGGAGGTGGATCCGGAGGTGTACTGGAGAAACGCGATGTCTCGCGCGCGGGCGGCGCGAGTGACGGTCCTTGACGGCGCATCCGCGCACAGATCCGCGGTAATCCAGTGCAGTGCGGCATCGCCGAATCCGGCGCGGCAACGATCCATCCATTCGCTGACGGTTATCACCGCGGCCGCGCCCGCGTCGGCAGCGATCGTACGGAGCCGCTCGAACCTCGCGTTCACACGCATGGCCAGCGGGGGATAGGCAGGCACGGCGATTACACCGGCATACATTGAACCCAGAAACGCCTCGATGAATTCCAGCCCTGCGGGAAACAGTAGGAGTGCGCGATCGCCGGGTTTGAGAGCGTCGGCTAGGGCCGCGGCGACGGCACGAGCTCTGCGATACAGATCCGCGTATGTAATGTGCCGCGGCAGTCCGTCGTCATCGGGCAGGAAGGTGAATGCCCATTTGCCTGGCTGGCTTTCCGCTCGAGCCTGGAGAACTTCCGGGACTGCCAGCCTCATCAACGCTTCCGAATCCTGAGGACGAGAAGTCATGGGCATGGCCGATCACACGCGTTGGAAAACAACGCAGGCGTTCTGACCACCGAAACCGAGGTTATTGCTCAAGATCACGTCGAGCTTTGCGGGCCTTGATACATTTGGCACGTAATCGAGATCACACTCCGGATCGAACTCCCGATAATTGATCGTCGGCGCCACACGCTGCTCGGCGAGCATTGCCAGGCACGCGACCGCTTCGAAAGCGCCAGCCGCGACGAGCGGATGGCCGGTCTGGGACTTTAGTGATACGACAGGGATGTCGTAAGCCTTTTTTCCGAAGACGTGCTTGATCGCCAGCGTTTCGAGGCGGTCATTCATCGGCGTGGAGGTTCCGTGAGCGCTGATAGCGTCCACCTGGGACGGCACACGCCCCGCATCGTGAATGGCGCGTTCCATGGCCGCCGCGGCGGCGCTGCCGTCGGGCCGCCCATCGGTGATGCGATACGCGTCCGATGTACTCGCGTATCCGATTACGACGCCAAGGATTGGAGCATTGCGCGCCTCGGCTTCCTCGCGGGTCTCGAGGATGAGACATGCCGAGCCCTCAGCCAGCACGAACCCGGAGCGATCCTTCGAGAATGGGCGACTTGCTTCCCTCGCGGGCACATCGGCCACCGTGAGTGCCCCTAGAATGTGGAAGTTCATTAGATCGTGAGGATTGCAGCCGGCCCACACCCCGCCGGCAAGCGCGCGCTTCCACGTGCCATTGCGCACGCGCTGGAAGGCAAGACCGATTGCCTGGTTGCTGCTCACACAAGCATTGCTGATAGTGATTACGTCCGTATCCGACACGCACCCCTTCCCCTGCTGTTCGAGCGCGCGCCGAATCAGTTCCGCGCCGGTCTCGGCGCAGGTTCGATCCCAGTCGAACTCGTCCGGGTCGAACGCGCGCAAGACCTCTTGAGCGATCTCGAAACCGTTGCCGTCCTCGGTGCCGTAAACGATCCCTTCCACGCCGGCATCCGGCGGCAACGACGCGATAGCTTCCTCCGCCGCGATGGCGGTGAATCGCCAACCGTCCAGCATTCGGCCGGGCTCAGCCTCGCGCAGAATGGAGGGAACGCTGAGCTCCCGTACGCGGGATGCGCCCGACCGCGCGTACGGGGAACGAGTCCGGCACCACCGAGCCTCGGATGTCCACTACGCCCGAGTCTCCAGCGAACATCCGCTTGGCAAACTCGCACACGCCAACGCCGATCGGTGACACAATGCCAGCGCCCGTCACGACCACCTCGTGGCGTTTCATAGCGTCGCCTGGTCTCCTCCTTTCCCCTCGGTGCGTCTCTGCACGCCCTTCTTGTTGCCCTCTAAGCTGTCCCAACTCTGGGCATCGAGCTTCGATCGATTTTCGCGGACAGAAAGTCGGCGATCTCCCCAATAGTGATATCCGCGTTCGTGGATCCGGACGTCACGTTCCGTTGCTCAATAAGTTCGTGCAGATCGACCTCGACGCGCAGCTGCTTTTCCAGCTCTAAGGCGACATCAAGGATGTCGATTGATTCAGCCCCGAGCTCCGTAATCAGCCGTGTTTCAGGCAACAGAGCCTTTTCGCCGGTGCGCAACGCTACACGGATAGCCGTCGTAACACATGCCAGAACATCACGCTCTTCGGTTGTCATATTTGAGTTCGCTCCTTGCGTTAGCAGCGTCAGATCCTGCGCTGTCCCGAAACAGCACATTTCACCTGCATCAACCGCCCGCCGCCAGTTCCGCTCGCCGCCGCGGACCAAAACCACCGCTGCTGCTGCCTCGCTCAGCACGCATCCCGGAGGAAGGCCGCGCCGCAGCCGCATGCATGTGAGTGGGTCTTCGAGGCTGAATGCGCTGCAGACCAGCGCCGCTTGCACGGAACCAGCTTGCACATCGGATTCCGCTTGCTCTATAGCATGCAAGCACGCCCACTGCGAATCGTTGAAAACAAGCATCGGCCCGCGAATGCCGAGAAAAATGCCCAACTGTGCCGCGGGAATATTTGTCATTTCGCGGAACACCCACTTGGGCGAGCGCAGAAGTTTGTATGTCGCGGCGAATTCGTCTTTGTGCGCCTGCTTCATCTGGCTGGCGGAGTGGTAATCGTTGGGGCCACGAGATATTGCGCAATACAGGCCGACGCTGTAGGGATCGGCTTCCAGGAATGGCGCGAGAGCCGAGCGGCTGCCGAGACCGACGGCGGCCAGCAGCAGTCCCGCCCGGTTCAATACGTTATAAGCCCGCGGTTCCGGCAGAGCCACCAGTTCCTCATCCGCGTCGGCAAAGGCCGCAGTCCGAGGCACGCGGAACAGCGTGCCCGGGAACTCATACACGCGGCACGCCGGCAACTGGCCCGGTAGTGGAGCGAGAGTCTGCCGCCAGATAATCCTGCTCACGGCAAGCGCTCCTGGGAATACGCTCGAGTCAACTGCACGGAATCTGCTTCTGCCCGACCTTTGGCCAGCATTGCGTATTTGCGAATCCGCCTGATATGCCTGGATGAGCAACAGGAGTGCCACGGCGGCACGGTCGACGGATGCACGCCCGAGGCGCTGTGGTATGGCACCGATTATCTTTGTGGATGAGAGAGAATCGAATCGAACCAGTTTCGGAACACCTGCCGAAAATGGTCGGCCCATTGGCGGGATGACTCGGGGAACCCAACGCCGTCGTGCGACCGTCGTGTGAGGCCCTTCTCACCATGGTCGATTGGCGCGGAGCTTGCCTTCCCTTTTGAAAACCTTTAGAAACGGCGACCGCCCGTGCGGCTGGTGCCCCACTTTGGGGGCTCTAGGGTTTAGGGTGTACGGATTGTTCGTCAGGCCAACGGAGAGTCACCTATGAATACGTTATTGCGGGAATTGCGAATCGCGTTGCGGCAATTGCGAAGGGCCCGGGGCTTTACCGCCGTTGCAGTGATGAGCCTCTCGCTTGGTATTGGCGCCAACAGCACGGTTTTCAGCTGGATCAGTTCGACTCTTCTGAACCCCGTCCCAGGTGTCCGCAAGACCGCGCAATTTGTCTCGGTGAACTTCGGTGCGCCGCCCCACGTTCCGCTGTCCCGACCCGATTACGAAGACCTGGCGGCTGCAGTCCGAAGTCTCAGCGGTTTTATTGCTTACGACATCCAGGACATGGGCGTATCCACCAGCGCAGCCGGCAAGCCCGAGCGTGTCTGGGGCAGCCTCGTTTCGGCCAATTACTTCGATGTATTGGGCGTGCATCCGATTGTGGGACGCGGCTTCTACCCCCCAGAAGGCGCCGTTGCGGGAAGCGCCCGCGTCGTTGTCATCAGCTACGGTTTCTGGATCTCGCGCATGGGTCGTGACCGCTCGATTGCCGGGCGGCTCATCAGAATCAATCAGAACGTCTACACGATTATTGGGGTTGCTCCGCCTGCATTCCAGGGTGCACAAACCGGTTTGCGTTCCGATATCTGGCTCCCACTGACGATGGCGCAGGACATTATTCAGGGAGGCGATTGGCTGAACGCGCGCGGCTCCGGGTGGCTGGTCACTATGGGGCGCCTCAAAGCCGGTGTGACCAGCGCTCAGGCGGAAGCCGAACTGAACGCTCTGATGAACAGAATTGCGCACCAATACCCGGATACTCATCGCGGCGACAACTCCGTCAAGCTATACCCACTGTGGCGCAGTCCCTGGGGCGCGAACTATTACCTGCATACGATCCTTTTCATGCTGCAGGCCATTGCGGGAATCGTTCTTCTGTTCAGCTGCACCAACGTGGCGAATCTTTTGCTCGCCCGGTCGCTTGCGCGGCGCCGGGAACTCGCCATCAGACTTTCGCTGGGGGCCACCCGGGGCCAGCTGGTGCGCCAGCTCCTCGCCGAAAGCCTTCTTCTCGCTCTGGGCGGAGGACTTGGAGCAGTGGTCCTAACCTGCTGGACCTCGGGCGGACTATCGCGATTCATTCCACCGAGTTCCATCCCCATCTGGATCAACTTCACTTTGGACCACAAGGTTATCATTGCGACGTTCGCCGTGGCGCTCGCCACTCAGGTCCTGTTCGGCTTGCTGCCTGCCATTCGAGCGTCCCGGGTCGAACCAAGCTCGGTGCTCAAAGACGAATCAGGAGGCATCGCCGGCGGGATCGGGAAAAACCGATTGTCCGGGGCGCTCGTGGTCGTCCAGGTTGCACTTTCGTTTGTGCTTCTAATCTGTGCCGGGCTCTTCATCCGCAGCTTCCGGATCGCCCAGGACTCTAATCCGGGGTTCAATCCGCGTGGCGTTCTTCTTACCAGGTATGCGGCGTTCGGTCCGGAAGACGCGAAGGAGCGCTGGACGCAGTTCGATGAGCAACTCCTCATGAAACTGCGTTCTCTTCCCGGAGTACAATCGGTAGCACTTTCGAACTGGGCGCCGTTTGGCTTCACCACCCGCGCGACGGAGGTGCGTCCTGAGGGTTACACGCCAAAGCCGGACGAAGCGATGGTCGTTATGGACGCCCGCGTCTCACCCAATTATTTCCGCACCCTCCAGATTCCGCTTATCTCTGGATCGGACTTTCGCTTTGAAGATACCGAAGCGAAGCAGCTGGTTGCGATCGTCAATCGGGCTTTTGCCGACCGCTTCTGGCCCGGTCAGGATCCGCTTGGCAAAATGCTGCAGGCTGAGGGCGAACGCTTCACCGTGATCGCGATTGCGCAAACCACCTGTTATCGCGAGACTCAACGAGCGGCCGACTCCATTCGTCTACTTCCCACTGCTGCAGAAGTCTGCGCCTGGCGGTATCGTACACATGCGGGTATCGGGTGCCCCCCTCGCGTATGCTGCACCGGTGGAGAGAGCCATCCACGATCTCCGGTCTGATCTGGCCGTGTTCGATGTGAATACGCTGGCGGCGCACATTCAGATGAGCACCACCGATCAGCGGCTGGCTGGGACCTTTGCCGGAGCTTTCGGTGTGCTCGCGCTCGCTCTTGCTGCGATCGGGTTATTCGGAATGCTTGCATACAGCACTCGCAGGCGGATGTTCGAGATTGGCGTCCGCATGGCCATTGGCGCTCAACGTGCCGACATCCTGTCTATGATTCTTCGCCAGGGGGGGGGCACTGCGCTGCTCGGGCTCGCCATCGGCCTGGCAGCATCATTGGCGATTAGCCGGGCACTCGCCAGCGCGCTTTTTGGCATCACGCCGATGGACCCGGTGACTTATCTCACAGTCACCGTTCTGCTATTTTGTGTTGCCCTGGCCGCCTGTTATGTGCCGGCGCGCCGCGCCGCCAGTCTCGATCCGATCAGCGCCATGCGCGACGGCATGGCAACCGAGGCCGTGAAAGGGAACATCACGGCATCCGCGCGATCCTGATCATCGGACGCCTTTACGCCTGCGGAAGGCGGGCAGCCAGCTTGCTTTTCTGTTTCTCGGCGCGGATACGTACGCTGAGCGGCCGCATGTCCACCCAAACGTGTTCAATAAACTTGAGACACTCCTGTCGGCTACCGATCCGACCCGCTTCCTGCCACCCCGCTGGACAATCGCGCTGGGCTGGCCAGAGCGAATACTGTTCTTCCTCGTTCCTCACCACCTTATATAGGGTTGTTTCGGTTTCCTGTGCCCTGTGCTCGTCCATGCTCCCCTCCTGCGGCGCGCGCAAGAGGCCGCGCGGCCGCTCTTTTCACACTCGTTGCAATGGCCCGGTCCGACCGATTCGCCGCTTCGAAAGCGCTCCGAAAACCCGGTAGTGCCTCCGAATTGCGTTCGGTCCAATCACATTCCGCTCCGGCAACGGTCGCCACATCTCTGGCAAGGCGATTGCCACAGCGCCCTTCGACGGCTTGGTTCTGCGAGAAGAATTGTAACTGACGCGCGGCGGGTCCCTCCGTTCCAGTGACGGCGCGGCCACCCCGCAATCCGGTTCCAATTTTGGTTTGCACCCGTCGGAGTTCGGTGACTATTGCGTTTCTAAAACACTACCGGTTAAAGCCGCCTGAAGATTGTCTGGCTCGGTGAGTTTAGACGGGGAAGATAGATCAAAACGAGGTTCGCCATCGCCGTCGCGTTCAGGCGATCTGCGTGCTTGTGGGAAACGTGCGCTGTTGCGCAACCCAAGTATGCGTACGCAAGGTTGCCAGTGGTTCGATCCGAACTTGCTTCGCGGTTCCGGCGCCCTGCGTTTGATCTGTTTTCCATACGCCGGTGGCAGTGCATCCGCATTTTTCGGATGGGACGCTGAGCTCCCCCCATTGGTTCAGGTCTGTCCCGTTCATTTGCCTGGCCGAGCACGACGTATCCACGAGCGCCTGCATCGCCGCATCGGCCCTCTCGTACTCGAGTTGCACGAAGGGCTCCGTCCGCTGTTCGATCGGCCGTTCGCTTTGTTCGGCTATAGCATGGGTGCGTTGCTCGCTTTCGAACTGGCGCGAGCGCTCGAAGCAACGCACGGACCCCAGCCCGAGCTGCTGATTGTTGCGGCCCGCCGGGCACCGCACATGCCACCTACGCAAGCGCCTACGTTCAACCTGCCTGACACCAAATTTCTGGCCGAACTCAGACGGCTCGGCGGCACTCCGGAGGGTGTGGTGGCGGACCCCGAGTTGCTTGATTTCTACTTGCCTGTCCTCCGCTGCGATTTCGAACTTACGCAGACGTATGTTTACAACGATGGTCCTCCTCTGTCTTGCCCTATCGTGGCGATCGGAGGCGACCACGATCCCGAAGTCACCGTCGACGAACTTGAGGGTTGGAAAGAGCACACGCGGTCGAAATGCAGCGTCAGAGTTCTGGAAGGCAGTCACTTTTTGTTGCAAACGCGCAGGCGCGACCTGCTTCGCGAAATACGCAGGGCTCTTGGATGTGAGAGGGAGGCAGCTGCCCTGTAACTAACGCACCATGCTCGTCGCTTTTCGACCGGCGCGGAGGCAGATTTGAGCAAGATCCTTTGGCGGCACGCGCGAGTTCCGCAGGAAGCGGAGCCGGCGGGCACACGAGCCTACAGCGTGTATCGTGAAATCTGCATCGAGCGCGCGGCATTCTTCAATGAGGATGATGTGGATCTGGTGAAACTCCCGGAGGAGCGCACATATCAGGTCCTCGGCCGTGCCGGGCTGTTGCTTGCCTCCGTCGGACTGCGGAGCCTCGAAGTGCTGGCCCCGTTCCTGCAGACCGACCCCAGTAAGGTCGGCATTTACGGCGTGATCGAGCGAACGCCGGATCACGACGCCTATGCGCATGCCGCCCATGTCTCGCTCGAGCAGTTCGCAACGGTTTGGAAGGCGGTTCGATCGGCGAAGCGATTCCTGCGCGAAGTCCCGAACATGCCGGTCGCAACTGTAGGCATTCTGCTTGGCGTCATGGGTCCGCACTTCGTCTTCAGCCATTCAAGATATGCCGCGATGCACGCCTTGCGCCAGGCGGAAACTGAAGTAGAGTCCGGAGTTGTTCAAGCCGCGCTGGTCTGCGGCGCCTTCAGCCTGGAAGACCCACTGGCGGCACTGCGAATGCGCCGGCGGCTCTCAGCCGACCGCGTCTTGACGGAAGCGGCCGCAGGGCTGGTCCTGACGCCGGATGGCACGCTAACCCGCTGGTTGTCAGATCAAGTCGCGAACGCAACACGTTGGTATGGCATCGTTGATCCACTGGTGCGCATTGCCGGTGCGGAAACGACGGTGTCGCAAACTGCCGACCGGTTCCCCTCCGGTCAAAGTCGATTCGCCGCCGCTCCAGCGTGAAGCTCAGCAACTACGAGGAGGCGGGCACCGGACGAGAATCGCTGATCCCCAGCTTGTGGAGATAGCGATGAAACGTGGTTTTCGGCAGCCTGAGACTGTGGCGCGCTGATGGAATATCCCAGTTGTGCAGCCGCAACCTGTTGTAAATCAGATCGTGTTCAAATGCTTTCACGGCCTTGCGCATCGGAGCGTCCTTCATTAGGACCAACTCCGCCAGAGGGTTGCAGCATCCGGTACGGAGGTACGGAACGCATTTGTCCAGCAGCGCAGTGTCTATGAGCGCGCCGGCCCGGGCCCGGGTGACCAGGAGAGAGCAAACGCGCGCCAGTTCACGGACATTGCCGGGCCATGAGTACCGAACCATGGCGCGCAGTGCATCCAAATCGAACCCGAGTGTTTCTTTCTGCGCCCTTGCTTCGTGATAGGCAATGAAATGTCTGCTCAGCGCGGGGATATCCAGCGGGCGCTCTCGTAACGGCGGAAGCCGGATCGCAACCGTCCCGAATCGATCGTAGAAATCGGAACGGACGATGCCCTGGGCGATGGCTGACGGCAAATCGCAGTTCGTTGCAAGAATCACCTGCACATCGACGCGCGTTTCCTTCGTTTCACCAACCGGAACAACCGTCCGGTTTTCGAGCACCCGCAGCAGTGTCGCCTGCGCCCGCAGCGACAATTGGCCGATCTCATCGAGAAGCAGAACGCCGCGATCCGCCGCACGGAACAGACCCGGCTCGCTGGCGACGGATCCCGTGAACGCTCCCTTTTTGTGGCCGAAAAACCTGGCGGCTGCGAGCTCATCGGTAATCTCGGCGCAGTTCACGGCTATAAACGGCTGCGTTTGCCGTTGACTGCGTGCATAGATATAGCGCGCAACAAGGTCTTTCCCCGTCCCTTTTTCACCTAGGACGAGGATCGGCTCGGGATCGCGGGTGCCACAAGCAGGTATGTATATGTCGCGCAATTCACTGCGCAAAGCCTGTGTTTGTAAAGAATCACCGACCAGTTGCGGAGCGTTGTCGTCGCAGGCGCACTCCCCCGGCGAAACGGCGGAATCTCGATTCTCCTCATGGGTCGAGCACGCAAAGGCGTAGCCTGCCACCGTGGCGTAATCGACTGCCCACATCCGCTCAGCGTCGTCGAAGGCGGGCGCTCCGTTCCCGGTACGCTCGAAATAGAGTACGCCGCAAACCCGATCAATGACGGCATCACGGATCGCGTGGCAGATAATCCGCTGTTCCAAAGCCGCGCTTGCGCCGTTCCCAACGTGCGGTGCCGCCACACTGCGCGTTGGGGCAACACTGAGACCGTCCAGAGCCTCCCGCCACACCGCTGCGAGACCGGTTTGGTCCACCTCCTCGCCACATTCGGCTGCACTCAATTGCCGGCTGGAGAACCCTCGACTGCGCACCGTGCGGAGCCGGACCGATCTTGTCGCATGCTCTACGATGAAAAATGCCGCGCAATTGGCCTGAAGTCCCTGACGGGCGGCGTCAAATGAATCAGCAATACTCAGTATTCCCTGTTTATGACTGCACGCATGATTCATCAGAATGCGAAGCGCCGTGTTGAGAGTGGCTGCCGCGTGCACGGAATGCCTCCGGAGTTGTGCGACGGACTGACGCCCCTCGTGCAGTCAAATACCCAGATCGCACCGAGGATCGCTTCGAACTGTCCTAGCGGATGCAGTTCCTTATTACACCTTGAAGAGAAGAAATTACCGCATGACCGACTCTATGTCAATCCCATTCTTTGATTTCCCTTCCTTGGCTTTACGCATTGCTGTGGAAAGGACCGAAAGGGTGTCACCAAGTGATACGCCTGACGGGACTTCGCTGCGGAACCCCTCCAGACGCATCAGGTTTGCGGAAATCGTGTGGTAACGGGCGATGTGGCCAGGCGCCGAGCGCCGGTTGGTGTGTAGCGGTGAAGCAAGCGCCGGAAATGTTCCCAGTTCCTTCGGGCACGTTGGCTCCGCCGCAGTGGTGCATATCGCCAAGCGCGGCAGGAGGAGCGCTTCTTCGCGTTGCATCCAAACCCTGGGCAAGAGCCGTATACGGTAACGCCACACGTACGGATCTGCGCGGGCGGCGGTCCGCAAGGGCCGTCCCTACCGCGGCCTTCAATTCGAGGCATGCTGCGGGTCTGTGGCAAGGAATTGCGCCGCAGAGCGTCCCAGTATCGTTGGGTCGCCAGAACACTGGAGGGCCGAGATTGCCTTGCGGACGATCAAACATTGACTTTCGTCTCCCTTTAGCGACAACTGATAAAGTTGGCCGAGGTAGAAATTCAGCAGCACCCCGAGCTCAAATGAACGTCGTGCTGAATGTGCGAGCTGTTCATTCGGTGGCATGGGAAACACGACGACTTGAGCAGTATCGAGGATGGTACTGCGGCCCCAGGCGAACGCCCGGTCGAATAGCCAAGGAAGCGTTACCTGTTCCGGGCGGATGCAATGCCGGACGTATGCAGACGGAATGAAGATGATCTCCCCTGTTCTGTCACGCAGCGTGCGAATGAACTGCATATCCTCACCCATCAAGTTCTCCGCTGAGGGACCCAGGTTCTCGTCCATACGCAGACCGTGCAGCGACCTAGAGCGGACGGCAAAGTTGCCTCCGAACGGAAGGGTGAATGGACCAAGGGGACCTTCGGGTAGACTGGGTGTGAATCTGCCGAAAGCCGGCCCTGCGTAGGGGTGGTCGCGCATCCAGTTGGGTGTGCCATCCGGGAACAAGGGGGTGATAGGGCCGCAGAACACGCTGGCGTTCGTGTATCTACGGAAGGCACGCAACATTTCGGATAGCCATTGCCTCGCCGGTAAGACATCGTCATCCGTAAAGACTATGAAATCGCCTTGGGCCAACTCAAGGGCTCGGTTGATCGATTTAGCTTTGCTCGGCAACGGTTCACTGACGCTCATGATAGGCAAGTATCTCTGCATCTCCAGCAAAACTGCCTGTGTGTTGTCGGCACTACTGTTGTCAACCACAATCACCTCCCAGTCCTCTCTAGGCTGCGCACCCATTAACGCGCTCAGCGTGGACTGTAACGAGCGTGCCCGGTTTCGTGTTGCTAGAACCAGGCTCAGTATTTTACGCTTGCTCATGGAGCCTGCTCCTCGACGTTAGCGCTAGCCAGTTGATCAAGCAGGCACGCGGAGGCCCACAGCCGCAGCCAGCCTGTTACGGGCAGATGTAACGGGCCTGGTAGAGATGCCTGCCTGCGCGGCTGCCGCGCGATGGAAGCAATTTCTGTCATCTTAAGCGCAATACTCTCTCCTTCTTCAATAGTTTCTTCTCGAAAGCAAGGTTTTACAACTTTTTACTGCGCTCCGGCGCAGGTTGTACAGATGGGGCACCGAGATTTCGGAGTTTCGGTAGCCAGCCGCTCCCCGAACTCCTCGCACTCGCTACGGTGGCGTGATAATCTTCACTGTAGCGGCGCGCCCATACAACCCTCCCTATGGAGACATTGCAAACCTCTGCATTGTTAATCATTCACGCGGACGATGTGGGCCTGTGCAAATCAGTTAACACTGCGTCCTTCACCGCTCTAGCTCAGGGGTTCGTCACGTCCGGCAGCATCATGGTACCTTGTTCGTCCTTTGCTCAAGCAGCTCGTTTAGCACGGAGCCATCCAGAATGGGATCTTGGAGTTCATATCACGCTCACGAGCGAGTGGCAATATCATCGTTGGGGGCCTGTGGCTAATCGGCGGGAGGTGTCGAGCCTTATCGATTCGAGCGGCTACTTCTACCGTGACCTGCATTCGTTTGCCAGCGCTGCGGAGCCTTCGGAGGTCAAAATCGAAATGCGAGCGCAGATTGAGGCCGCGATTGGCGCTGGTCTGCACCCGACGCATCTTGACTGTCATATGTACGCTGTCGCGGCGGCGCCTCTCCTCTATCGCGCGTTCGTCGAGGTCGCCAGCGAGTACCGCCTCCCTTACATCGCGCTCAATTCCGCAGCCACCTCGTCCGAGTCCGAACAAAATACAGGAGCGCATTGGGTTATTGGCACAACCCCGGCGACGCTCATGATTAACGCGGCGGTTCGTCCCGACCAGTGGAGCGATTTCTACACGGATGCGGTGGCATCCGCCTCAAACGGCATATACCAGCTCACGGTCCACCTAGGTCTCGATGAGCCTGAGTTGCAGGCGATTACTGCCGGGCACTACGCGTGGAATGCGGCCTGGCGCCAACGAGATCTGGCCGTCCTCTCCAGCAAGGAATTCCGAGGTCTGCTTCGTCAACGAGGAGTAAGGCTGGTCGGCTGGCGCCAACTGGCGCACAATGGCCTGATCCCCGCGATCTAAACTACGTAGAATGTTAGTTGTTGTGGCTGGGAGGAGAACCGTAAGCTGAAGCACTTGGTGGCAGAGCTGACGTTGGACAACTAGAGGTCTGTGGAAATGTCGGGGCTGTAGAGAGCCTGGAAAGCCAAGAGCAGGCATCCCACGTTTTTCCACAAGCCTTCCGGGAATCTCGCCAAAAGGCAGGCGAGATTTCACATTCCCACGGCTCCGGCGACGAGGGCGACTGGAAAACCAAAATTAGGCTATCCACTTCCCACCGTCCCGATTCCGTCGTTCAAGAACCGGAAACACAAATGCGCGCGGGCTATCGCCCCCGCCGGCATGTTAGTCTATACAGGAATTGGCACAAGACGTGCTCCTACCCAGCGGGTAGTCGAAATGGATATACCGCGTGAGGACAGCGGCAAGAAGAGGCTCATCAGGCGTACCCTCACTGGATCTGTGGTTGTGGCTGCTCTGCTTGGAATCACGGCCGGCGTTTACCGGTTGCAGCCGGCGGCGCCGCCCTTTGAGTATGCAACGGCTTGGCATGACACGGTTAAGCGCGGCCCGATGGTGCGCGAAGTCCACGGGACCGGAAGCCTGGTACCCGAAGACGCCATGCTTATCACCGCCTCATCCGATGGCCGTGTGGAGCGCATTCTGATTCGGCCGGGCACTCCGGTCAAGGCCGATTCGGTTGTCATGATTCTCACCAGCCCCGAGCTGGAAACCCAACTTTTGGACGCCGAATATGCCCTGAAGGCTGCCGAGGCCGATCTTGCCAATCTGAAAGTCACGCTGGAGAAGGCCAAGCTCGACATACAGTCCACCGTGGCCCAGGTAGGGGCGGACTTCAACATTGCCAAGCTGCAGGCCGACCGCGACGAGGCCCTGGCCAAAGAGGGCCTGTTCCCCCATATCGACGCGAAGATCTCCGCCGTCAAGGCGCAGCAACTCTCCAGCAGGTATCAACTCGAGCAGAAGCGCCTCTCTATCAACGCCGATGCCGAGGAGGCCCAATTGGCTGCTCAGAAGGTCAAGGTGGAACAGCTTCGCGGGCAATACAATTTGAAGAAAAGTCTCGTGGACCAGCTCAAAGTGAGGGCCGGCTTCAGCGGAATGCTGCAGGCACTTCCGCCACCTTTGACCCCCGTGGAAGAGGGCCAGAAGGTGGTCACCGGCACTCCGTTGGGCAAGGTTGCCCAGCCCGCAAAGCTGAAGGCCGAATTGAAGATCGCCGAAACACAAGTAAAGGATGTCACGATCGGGCAGCGGGCGGCCATCGACACGCATAATGGTCTGATTCAGGGTCACGTATCCCGGATCGATCCTTCCATTCTGAACGGGACCGTGACCGTCGACGTGGCATTGGACATTGGGAAAGAAGGACTTCCACCAGGTGCCCGTCCGGACCTGAGCATCGACGGGACCATCGAACTGGAACGCTTGAGTGACGTGGTTTATATGGGACGTCCGGTATTCGGGCAGGAAAACGCCGCCATCCAGATCTTCAAAGTGGATCCGGACGCGAGGTATGCAAATAAGGTTAAGGTGATGCTGGGCCGCACTTCAGTCAACACAATTGAAGTGAAAGACGGACTGAAGGTCGGGGACACCGTGATTCTTTCGGACATGTCGGGCTTTGACAGTGTCGATCGAATCAAGTTGAACTAGGCAGGAGTGATTCGCGTTTAGGGGTAAACGATCATGGAAAATGGCTCACAACCGCTGATTCGCCTGGATGGCGTGAGCAAGGTCTTCGTGACGGATGAAGTGGAAACACACGCTCTGTCGTCCATTCACTTTCATGTGAACAAGGGAGAATACCTGTCGATAGCAGGGCCTTCCGGCTGCGGAAAATCGACCCTGCTTGCGATCCTCGGGCTGCTGGACACACCCACTGGCGGCAACTACTACTTGGACGGCAAGCCTGTCAACGGATTGAAGCTGTCGGAGCGTGCGCACATTCGTAACAGAGAGATCGGTTTCATTTTCCAGGCATTCAACCTGATTGGAGATCTCACCGTCTACGAGAATGTGGAACTGCCGCTCACCTATCGGGGCATGCCCTCGGCGGAGCGCAAGCGGCGTGTCCAGGAGGCGCTGCAACGCGTGGGCATGTCGCACCGCATGAGGCACTATCCCTCGCAGCTTTCCGGAGGCCAGCAACAGCGTGTCGCGGTGGCGCGCGCCCTGAGCGGCGATCCGCTCATCCTGCTGGCCGACGAGCCTACCGGAAACCTGGATTCCGCTAACGGGGAGGCGGTCATGAACCTGCTTGGCGAACTCCACCAGGCCGGCTCCACCATCTGCATGGTCACCCACGACCCCCGTTACGCCGAGTTCGCGGATCGCACAATTCACCTGTTCGACGGCCGTATCGTCGAAGAGAGCATGGAAGCGGCCAAGAATTAAGTTTCAGCAAGAACACTTTTGCGCCCGTCTGTCTTATTCGCGTCGCTACCCGCAAGAAAGTTGCCGCCACGCGTGACAGATTTGCCTTCGAATAGAGCCCGCTTCGGCGGATAGGTTCCCGGAGGTGACTTGGCTGATCCACCTCCTGCCGGTGGTGCTGTGTCTTCGGCACTGAACCGCGAGCGCGGCGTTCGGGAGTTTTGCGCACACCCGCCAAAGCGCCAGGCGCTATCATGTTTTAGAAATGCCGAGATTCCTGGCGCTCGGGGCGCTTCTATCGATTTCGTGCTCGCGCGGGCAGAGGATCGCTGGATCGAGCCCGAGAAGACCAAAGCGATCGCGGCGCTCGAAAAGGCCATAGCACTGAACCCGAACTGGGCGGAGCCGCATGCCTTGTTCGCAGCGCTCGTTCTGAACCCGGCCAAGAAATTGCAGGAGCTGCGACGCCCTAATCACTGGATTACGAGATGCTTAACAGCCTGGCTGGATCCGTGAGCGGCAACGCCGTTACCGGGCGTTCCGCATCACGGTAGGCGAGCGCCGCTGCGTAGTCGGAGACCAGATGAAGATCGTGTAGCGTCCAGTCCCTCGCGGCGTTCGCGTCGCCCTGAAGATGAAGGAATCGTGCGGGCTGGTTGGGCTGCATGGTTACGCGAAAACGGTTCAGCGGTGCCGATAAGCCATCGCCCAAGGCTTTGATATATGCTTCCTTGCGAGTCCAACAAAGGAAAAATGCATACTCGCGCTGCTCCGCCGCGAGTGACATCAGTTCTGCGGCCTCTTCAGGACAGAAGAAGTGGTCTGCGATATTTCGCATCTCCTCTATTGGGCGAATCTTCTCCACATCAACGCCGATTTCACAGCCGCACGTAAATGCAAACACGGCAAGACCACCCGAATGCGATGCATTGAAGTGAATAGGTGCCGGCGCCACCAAAGCAGGCTTTCCTTTGGAGCCGTACTCAAATTCAATACTGACCGGGGAGGTTTGCAGATAGCCTCCGAGCAAGGTCCTTAACGCACCACGTGCAAGGACAAACGAACGCCGCAAGTGGTCAAAGCGGAATCGGGCGGCACGCTCTTTCTCGTCAGGTGCCAGGAGTCGCTCAAACTGCATGACAACAGCCCTTGACGCCTCGGTGCGGACGGACCACACATGAATGTTCCGCCCATCCAGTTTGAATGAGCAACCAGTCACGCGGGGGCGTCCACTTGTGCAAGCCACAGCAGTCCTTATTCTACGGAGTTTTTTGCGGTAGTGAAGCTGGTTGCGGTCTGGACGGACCTTTGTCGGTTGCCACAATCGAATCCGGAGAAGTCCGGGAGGTTCTGGGCCATGTTAAGCGCGCGGGTCTCGCAGATGATGTGGTCGCCTCGGGTGCGAGAGGCGCGCGGGGCGTGTTCGGCCAGGCGGGAGAGTGCATGAAGGGGGCAAGTAGACATAACGGGCGACACGTCGGCTGCTCGCCGCGGCCGGCCCTCGACTCTGTCGCCTTCAGCCTAGCCACAGCCTTCCACACGTATCGATGGTGGAGACCGCCAACGCGCGGCAGCGAAATCAACTCGGCTCCGGCCGGCTTCGGCTCAATCGCCCGGCCGCTCGGAGTATCCTTGCCCAACCCATCGTGGGTGCGGTCCGCGTGGTAGTGGGCCATGTACTCGCGGGCCAGGCGCCGGACGTGCGCTTCGTCCAGCGCGATCACGTGATCGAAACAATCCCGGCGCGCGCTGCCCACCCAGCGCTCCGCGACGCCGTTTTGCCAGGGACTGCGCACGCTTGTTCGTACAGCCTTGATGCCGGACGAGTCCAGGAGGTCGAGCACCTCCCGACTGAACTTGGCGTCGCGGTCCAGGATGACGTAGCGGTGACGAGCGGAGTCCGAGAACGTCCCTCGAAGCTGCTGGACCACCCAATCGGCAGTCAGGTGCGCGGTCACGTTGAAGTGCAGGCTATAAGCGCTGGATGCAAAATAGACCAGTAAACGCCGCGTAAGCGGCGTTTCGGCGGAAGGAAAGTAGACCGCCGGGAAACTGGTTCCATCGAACATTCCCATAGGGTTTTGTTTTGTGGAATACCGGAGAGGTGTACACAGTGGAGCTATATGCACGGGTCCGGCGGGCGGTCGTCGTCGACCAGATGAGCGAACGGGAGGCGGCCCGGAAGTTCGGGCTGGCTCGCGAAACAGTGCGGAAGATGCTGCGGTACGCAGTGCCACCCGGCTACCGGCGGCAGCAGCCGGCACGCCGGCCCAAGCTGGACGCCTGGGTGGGAACCATCGACCAGATCCTGGAAGACGACAAGATCCGCGACAAAAAACAGCGCCACACAGCCAAGCGGATCTTCGAACGGCTACGCGACGAGCACGGCTACACGGGCGGCTACACGATCGTGAAGGACTACGTGCGGCTGCGGAAGCTGAGCCAGCGCGAGATGTTTGTACCCTTGGAGCATCCACCCGGGGATGCTCAGGCCGACTTCGGCGAAGCGCTGGCCGTAATCGGCGGCGTGGAGCGCAAAGCGCACTACTTGGCGATGGACCTGCCGCAGTCCGATGACTGCTTCGTGATGGCCTTCCCGGCCGAGACGACGGAAGCATTTCTGGAAGGCCATAACCACGCCTTCGCTTACTTCGGCGGAGTCCCGCGCACGATCCTGTACGACAACACCAAGCTGGCGGTGGCGCGGATTCTGGGCGATGGGACGCGGATGAAAACCCGAGCGTTCACCGAACTCGAAAGCCATTACCTGTTCGCGGAGAAGTTCGGACGTCCCGGCAAGGGCAACGACAAGGGGAAGGTGGAAGGGCTGGTGGGCTACGCGCGGCGGAACTTCATGGTGCCGGTTCCGCGATACGCCAGCTGGGAGAAGTTCAACGCGCATCTGCTGGTCCAATGCCAAAAGCGGCGCGAACGCAAACTGCGCGGATACCAGCAGACCATCGGCGAGCGTTTCCAAAAGGACCAGGAGCAGCTGCTGCCCTTGCCGACAGCGCCGTACGAAGCCTGCGACAAGCGTTTGACGCGGGTGACTTCGATGGCGCTGGTGCGCTATCGCGCCAACGACTACTCGGTGCCGGTTCAGTGGGGACACCGCGAAGTGTTGGTGAAAGGGTTTGTGCATGAAGTCGTGATCTGCGCGGCGAGCGAGGTGATCGCGCGCCACCCCCGGAGCTATGAACGCGAAGACATGATCTTCGATCCGCTGCACTACCTGGCGCTGTTGGAGCGGAAGCCGAATGCGCTGGACCAGGCCGCGCCATTGTCTGGCTGGGATCTGCCGGAAGGCTTCGCACAACTGCGCCGTTTGATGGAAGCGCGTCTGGGTAAAAAGGGCAAACGCGAGTACGTGCAGACACTGCGGCTGCTGGAGACGTTCCCGTTGCCGGAGGTGGCGCGGGCCATCGACGATGCTCTGCGGCTGGGTGCGATCTCGTTGGATGCGGTCAAGCATCTGCTGCTGTGCCGTATCGAGCAGCGGCCGGCGCGGTTGGATCTGGAGAACTATCCACACCTGCCGGCAGCGCAAGTGGCGACCACCGCGGCCGCGGACTACCTTGCGCTGTTGAGCCAGGGAGCCCGCTGATGGACACGCCCCAGGTCTTGCTGGAACACCATCTGAAGACGCTGCGCTTGCCGACGTTCCTGCGCGAATATGACAAGGTCGCCCGGCAGTGTGCCGCCGAGGGCGTAGATTTTCCGCGTTACCTGCTGCGGCTTGCCGAACTGGAACTGCTGGACCGCGAACGACGGGCCACCGAGCGCCGCATCCGCCAAGCCAAGTTTGACGTGGTCAAGAGTCTGGACACCTTCGACTTCCTGGCGATCCCCTCCTTAAATAAGTCGCTGGTGCTGGATCTGGCCCGCTGCGAGTTCATCGAGCGCAAGGAAAACGTCCTGGCGTTAGGGAACTCGGGCACCGGGAAAACACACCTCGCACTGGCCCTGGGTCTGGCCGCTTGCCAGAAGGGTTTCCCCGTCCGGTTCACCACCGCGGCGTCGCTGGCGCATGAGCTGATCGAAGCCAAGGATGAACGGCGGCTGATGCGCTTCCAGAAAGCGCTCTCCAGCTTCGAGCTGCTGATCGTGGATGAACTGGGCTTCGTGCCGCTGTCCAAGACCGGAGCCGAACTGATGTTCGAGGTCTTCAGCCGGCGCTACGAACGCAGCGCCACGCTGGTTACCAGCAACCTGCCGTTCAACGAATGGACCGAGGCTTTCGGAAGCGAGCGGCTGACGGGAGCCCTGCTGGACCGGCTCACGCATCACGTCCACATCCTGGAGATGAACGGGGAAAGTTACCGGCTCAAGGACAGCAAGCGCAAGCGGGCACCGAAGCCTCGTTCTTAGCTGGCCTGCCCCGCGAATCGTACGCCGACTTGCAAGGGCGGCCTTCGCTGCGCCCGAAGCGCTCGGCCTACGGCCTCGCCGGGCTTCGCTCTAGCCGCCCCGCAAGTCCTTCAAAGCAAAACCCTAACTGCCCGTGAACTGGTCTACTTGCCCGCCCCACAGTGGTCTAGTTTTACTCCGCCCTT